>JAFZLC010000016.1 GCA_017551675.1 Paludibacteraceae bacterium
TTGATTTTTGAAATTAAAATTGTTTCTTTGCATATAAGAGCGTTTTTATTTGTTTGCTGTTTTTTTTTTGAGTTATAAACTTACAAATTTTAACGCTCTTTTTCTACTTTTTGCTTATTTTTTACAAACATAGGATCTACAGCGGGGCTATGGCCATCTTAACTATTAATTAATTGTTATTCCTGATTGGTAACAAGTATGCTTTCCATTTGTCTCCCTTCCCATTTCCGAAGACAATGGATAGTCCAAAATTAGTCATTGGACGCGTTATTATTTCTTTCTTGTCGAAGGCTATGAGATGAGCACCTATTGTGTAGGACCTCATGACGTTGCCAATCGAACCATAATCGACTATTAGGTGCTCTTCCACTTCCATCTTCTTGCCGTTTTCTGCGATAACCACTATGCTTACGTCATCCTCTTCCTTGAAGGTGGGCCATTCTGTGGAGGAACTTATTTCCACCATGTCGTTGTTGATTTTCAGAAAGAATTTCACCTTGGGTGATAGGATAAGCTTGATTTGCGATAATGGTGCATTGTCAGAGTCGGTGATGGTCATATATGCTTTTTGGTCGGTGGGTCGCACCGCTATATCTATGCTTTTCAGATAGTTTCGATTTCCGTCCAGCCATCCAAGTTTGTAACTTGTGATATTACGGTCTTTGCATATTAGACGGCGACCTTTATATTGTGTGGAGGAGAATTTTAAGACGTTGTCGCTCACCCGTTTGTATAGGATGCCTGAGGTGAAACTATATAGGTCATTGTTTTTACTTAAGTCCACATGGATTGTGTCATTGTTGGGATGAAAGATGTACAAGGAGGTCTTGAACACATTGGAGGACACACTATCTCTCTTTGTCTCTCCCGTTTGTGCTGTTACATGGAGGCATAGTATGAATGCCGCGATCAGTGATAAGAATCTATTCATGGTATGATATTTTTTATTATAAATCGGCTAAAGATAATAATAAATGCACAAAAATGATAGTGGATGAAAAAAAATGAAAAAAAAACAGGATGTGCCACAATCAGACACACCCTGTATGTTATATGTTGGAAAAATCCAACCCAATCGTTTTTTACTCCATGATCAACATTTGTTGACGAACAGACTCTGAGTGGATTGCCTCGAATACGATCTTCATGAATTCACCATCCATAGAGAGTTCGATGCCTTGTTGTGCACGCTTGTTGATGATCTCATCATAACGTGTGGTTTGTAGAATAGGCATCTGATGCTCCTTCTTGTAGGTTCCGATTTCACGAGAGATACGCATTCTCTTCGCCAATGTCTCAATCAAGTTGATGTCGATTTCATCAATCTGCTTTCTGAGCTCGGTTAAGTTCTCTGTTGTTTGGTTTGTCTCACGGATAACAAGGTTGTTGAGGATGATGTTCAATACCTCAGGTGTTACTTGCTGTGAAGCGTCGCTCCATGCATTATCTGGATCAATGTGTGATTCAATGATCAAACCATCGAATTGCAAGTCCATTGACTGTTGACATAGTGGTGCGATGAGGTCGCGACGACCAGAGATATGACTTGGGTCGCAGATGATCGGTAAATCAGGAATACGTCTGCGAAGTTCAATAGGAATATGCCATTGAGGAAGGTTGCGGTAGAGTTTCTTATCGTATGTGCTGAATCCTCTGTGGATAGCACCAAGACGACGGATGCCGGCATTGTTGAGACGTTGCAATGCACCAATCCAAAGTTCCAAATCAGGATTGACTGGGTTTTTGATCAATACGGGAACGTCTGTTCCTTGTAGTGTATCAGCAATCTCTTGTACTGCAAATGGATCTGCGGTTGTACGTGCTCCAATCCATAATAGATCGATACCATATTTTAAAGCCTCTTCTACGTGTTTTGCTGTGGCAACCTCTGTGGCAGTGAGCATGCCAGTCTCCTTCTTGACTGTTTGCATCCAAGGCAAGGCTTTGATTCCATTACCTTCGAATCCTCCTGGTTTGGTACGTGGTTTCCATATTCCGGCACGGAACACTTTCACTCCGTTGCTTGCTAATTGTTTAGCGGTTGCGATTACTTGTTCTTCTGTCTCTGCACTGCATGGACCTGCAATGACCAATGGTCTTTTTTCTTCTACACCTGTAAGACCTAGTTTTTTTAATTCCATAAGATTTATTATTTATAATGTTTTTTTATTCTCGTGATTATAAGTTTTGATTTGCCTCTTGGTATTCTCCTAATACTTTCAAGTCCTTTGTCAGAGGCGTGATAGCCGACAACGCTTGTGTGTAACGAACATAT
The DNA here is from genome assembly GCA_017551675.1 of Paludibacteraceae bacterium. Taxonomy (GTDB): domain Bacteria; phylum Bacteroidota; class Bacteroidia; order Bacteroidales; family Paludibacteraceae; genus UBA1181. The sequence goes on from JAFZLC010000016.1 coordinate 2,276, forward strand.
TGTGAGAAGGAGAGGTTTACGTAGAATTGATATTCCCACTCTCTGCCGATGATAGGGAGAGATTGAATCTTAGTGAGGTTGAGTCCGTAGTAGGATAAGATGGACAATATCATAGCCAAACTACCTTGCTCATGAGGGAGCGAGAAGACGAGAGAGGCTTTGTTCGGACTCTTTCCTTTGCTTAGCTCGTCGGTCAACCATGAATCCGCTACGATTAGGAAGCGAGTGAAGTTGTGTTTGTTGGTTTCAATTCCTTTCTCCAATATTTCAAGTCCGTAAATCTCGGCAGCCATCTCGCCACAAATGGCAGCTACTCCCATTTTGCCCTCTTCAGCCACTCTTTTGGCGCTGGATGCGGTGTCGTCGCTTTCTACGGCTTTGATGTGCTTGTTGCGTTGAAGGAAGTCGCCACATTGCATAAGAGCGATAGGGTGGGAGTGAACCTCATGAATGTCGGATATCTTCTGTCCGGGGAGAGCTACTAAGTTGTGTTTGATGCGAAGTTTGTATTCTCCTGCGATCTTCAAACCGCTCTCTTTTAGAAGATTATGGTTTTGTAGCAAACTGCCTGCTATTGTATTCTCTATTGCTACGGCTCCTATGATGGATGAGTCTTTCTTGATGGTGGCGAATACATCGTTAAATGTCTCGCATGGGATAATCTCTATCTCTTCACCATTGAAATATTCATGAGCGGCGATGTCGTGGAAACATCCTTTAATTCCTTGTATTGCAACTTTCTTCATTTTTAAAACATTTTATATATAAAAAAACCCGCTTTTCGGCGGGTCTTGGTTTATCATACAATCTCCTTCCCGCCTTATGAAATAAAGTGGTAAAAGAAGTAAAAAAAGTAACCGTTATGTATCGAAATAATTATCATACTTATTAAAATCAAAAAAGTCTCACATTTCTGCGAGACTCATATCTTAAAAAATTTGTTTCAAATTTGGTAATCAGAATCTCGCTCTTACTGTTTAAAGTAAAAGTAAAAAAAGAAGTAATATGAATAAACTAAATTTTTCATTGTTTCTGAATTACTGTGCAAAGGTATATATAGTTTTTTAGAAAATGCAAATTTTTCTGTAAAAAAAATTTCGAAAGAAAGAATTCTGTTGGTGTTCTGAAAAAAAAGTTTGTAATTAAATTAAAACAGATTTACCCCGATTCTCTATCTTTGTAAAAGTATATATCAATTTAACGTTTATCTAAAAAACAATTTTTTTTCATGAAACATTCATTTCACACAACTGCATTATTATTTAATGATACATTGAAAATCTTCTTTCTGATAATTCTTTTTGGCTTTACGTCGTTGGCAAACGCTAATACTATAGATTATATGTATTATATGGCGGGTAATCCTACAAAAGGAATGAAAACTCTTACTATAGAGAGAGATAATACTACAGAAATTTATTATTTAAATACTGAGGCTAAGTTTGATTCTGTTCGATTTCGTGGTAGATGGAGAGAAGATTTTATGGCCTTTCAGTACAGGAAAGACACATTAACAATTAACATGTACGCTAACGGCAAATTAGAAGGGAAAATGCTATGGACAAAAGATTCTGTATGGTCATATGGCTATGAAAAGGATTCTGTCAAATTAATTATGTCTGCGCAACTTGATGACCATGGGGAAATAAAAAGTCGGTATCGAGATGGAATCGGGACTGACACTTATAAAAGAATATATGACTCGAAAGGTAATTGTACAAGAAATGAATACTATGAAAAAGGCGTGAAAAAACAAGTCACTGTTACAAAATACGATGATCGTGGCATTATTATGGAAAAACGCGAGTTCGATGCTCAGGGAAAACAGAAATATTGCAATAAATATAACTCCAATGGATTGCTGGTTGAATATGATGAGGATGGGAAAGTGTACTTTAGAACGTATAAATACGATGAAAAGGGCAACTGGATTGAGTTTACTGTTGTAGAGAAAAGCAATCCGCAGGCTATTGTTTCTACTGTCAAACGCGTAATTGAATATTATTAATGGGGGGATTTGACCATGGGTGAATGAAGGTGTGGAGGCATATTCATCATGGGCGAATTGCTATTCGCCCCTACGGGTGGTGTTATTCCACATCATCATGGGCGAATTGCTATTCGCCCCTACGGGTTCACCTCCCACGGTTTTTATCATTCCTTGATAATTCTTAATTCCTCAATAATGTCTCGGGCAATCAATCCTGCTTCTGTTCTCTTCTCTGCGGCATTATCGCCTGCTTTCCCGTGCAACCAGACGCCTAAGATGGCAGACTCTTCGGATGTGTATCCTTGTGCCAATAATGAGGTGATGATACCCGTTAGCACATCTCCGCTTCCGGCTGTTGCCATACCGGGATTGCCTGTCTGATTGATGTGAAGCGTTCCGTCGGGTAGTGAGATACTGCTATATGCTCCTTTTAGTACAATGACGACCTTGTGTTGCTTTGACAATTCAATCTGTTTCATCCAACTGTAGTATCCTTTCGTCTTCTCCCCACTGATGCGTTCGAACTCCTTGGGATGTGGGGTTAGAATCGAGCCTTGTGGTAACTTGTCCCACCAAGTCAAATCTTTGGCAAGCAGATTGAGTGCGTCTGCATCTATGACCATCGGACGCTTGTTCGTTTCCAGTAATCGATGAAATGCATCCAACGTCTCGTTGTCGGTACCTAATCCTGGTCCGATGCCAATTGCATTGTATTTAGTCAGATTGGGTGACTCAGTAAAGTGCTTTGCACTCTTGTCCAGAGAAACAATGGCTTCGGGCACGGATATCTGCATGATCTCATATCCTTTTTGTGGAATATGTGCTGTTACTAATCCGCACCCTGTACGGAGGGCTGCCTTGGTGGCTAAGATGGAGGCTCCCATCATACCATACGAACCACTGATTAACAGTGCATGTCCGAAAGTCCCTTTGTGCGAGAATTTCCCCCTCGGATGAATCATCTTCGCTATTTCACTTTCCTCTGTGAGGTAGAAAGGCGTTTGTGTACGCTCTATGGCTAACGGATGAAGATGAATGTCGATCACTTCCCATTCCCCTAAATGCCGTTCGTTCTCTTCAAAGAAGAAACAAGGCTTGGGCGTTTGAAAGGTGAAGGTATGGGTGGCGTTGATGATATGCTCATGATTGTTGCTGCTATTGTCTTCTCCAAATAGTCCGGATGGAATATCGATGGAAAACACCTTGCAACCGCTTTGGTTCACACGCTCCACAATCTCTGCGTATGTCCCTTCGAGCGGACGATTTAAGCCAGAGCCAAACAATCCGTCGATGACAATGTCTGATGAATGAAGTGCCACATCCTCTGCTGTTTGTATTGTTTGTATATTGCAGAGCGACGATAGTTCGTCGTGGGCAGACTGACAGTCGTTAGATAGTTTATTCTTTGGGTTGACGAGATAGACTGTGCAGTTTTGTCCAATCTGAATCAGTAGCTTGGCGATGACCAATGCGTCGCCTCCGTTGTTGCCACTGCCGGCAAGGATAACGATATGCTCATTTTGATCCAGATGGGTGATTAGTCTCTCAATGAACAGACGAGAGGCTCGTTTCATCAGTTGAAAAGAGTCGATGGGCTCTTCCTGTATAGTGATGGAATCAATCTCTCGAATCTGATGTGTCTGAAATACTTTCATCGTTTATTTGTTGTTGAGTATGTTCTTGGTTGCCTCCTCGTATTCGGATTCACTTTTCACTTCGTCGTCCTGATCTGGTGGCACCACCTTCTTCTTGAGGAAACTTTCTGCTCTTCCTGACAGATGCACATTAGGCACCATCTTCTCGAAATCCTCTGCTAAGATGACCTCATGACTGAGCAGTTTCTCTCCGAGTAGTTTGTAATAATCAGCCAAGAACGGTTTGAGGTTGTGGTCTTGATCGAACGACCACATAAATTTCTTCGGTCTTGGAATGATGCTCGTCATAAAAATAGCCTCCTCAATGGTTAGGTCGGCTGGCTCTTTTGAGAAGTAGAAGCGAGAGGCCTCTTTGGCTCCATAAACGCTTGGTCCCCACTCAATGATATTGAGGTAGATCTCAAACATTCGTTCTTTGGTGAGCAATCGCTTGTTTTCTATCAACCAGACAATCATGGCTTCTTCCAATTTCCTGGATAGGGTCTTCTCTCGACTCAACCATAGGTTTTTAACCAATTGCATGGAGATGGTGCTGCCACCACGTGCAAATCGTCTCTCTTTGATGTCTTTGATAAGGGAGGACCTTAAGGCACTTTCGTAGAACCCTTTGTGTGCGAAGAAGAAGCCATCTTCTGAGTAGAGTATGGAGTGTCTCAGATAGGTGGAAACCTCGTCTGCTTTGACGAAGTTAGGATTCTCCTCTCCCACGATGAATGATTCTACCTCCATACCGTTTTCAAAGACATGATAGGTGAAGGGCTTGCTGGCATCACGGAAATCGGTGGTTCCAAATTTTGTGATGTTGAAATTGTAAGGGGTCAGGGCAGAACTAAACTCCAGACTATCCACCTGACTGGTGTTTAGTTTAAAATGAAACTGGAAGGAAAGATCGCCTTCTGTCTCTATTCCCTTGAGATGAGAGCAGATGCCGTCCGGTATTGAACTGAATAGTTTCTGTGCCTCGAAACGTTGGTTTTTAAGATCGAGGGTGATGTCGTGAATCGTGTCCTCTTTTGTCCAAAGGATGTATGGGTTCACTTGAAACTGATTGATTCGGATGATACTGCTACTGTCTATCTCTATTTTGTTTAAACCAACAAGCGAAGAAAAATCTAAAGCGAAGTTGTTGCATAAGATATGGTTGTTGGCTATTTTTTGATTGTAGAAATCGATGGAGTCACATACGATGTTACCTGCAATATGGATCTCTTCTTTCCCTGCTTTCTCTGAGAAGAAGGTGATCCTCGCAGTATCGAAACAGATGGTGGTGTTATATTGCTTCTCGATGTAAGGGATGACAATAGCATTGTCGCATAGAGAGTAGATTTTCAAGGAACTTGTTTCGCTTGGGTCATTGCCTAGCAATCCCTCTATCATCCAATATTTGTTTTGATTATCTTGTAGAACCTCATTGCGTAACGTCTTTTTCAATAGTAGTTGGGTGAAGAGTTTCCTTTCCGTCATTTGGGTCTCTGGCAAATAAAGTTGCAAATCGATGGAGTCGGTTTGAATGCCGATGTTTACCTCTTTGGCGGATATGTCTTCGGGAATGTTACGGGTGATTAGACGGTAGATTTTGGCAAGCTTGTCAGCTTTCTTATGCAAGTTGCTACCACCTTCTTGATTCACCTCTTTCTCTTTTGATTTTTTTAGTAAGAAGGCGTAGTTTTTGTAATCTTTTGTGTTGATGATGTTTACCTTAACATTGTCGCAAACGGCCTTTTTGATGCCGTTTCTTTCGAAGAAGAATCGGATGGAGTTTCCGTATAACTCGATTGATTTAGCAGACAACAATGTGTCTTTTTCGGGCGTGATGATGTGAAGATTGTTTATGGCAAGCGATTTCAGTCCGCTCATAGTGATGTCGTCAAATTCAATCTTGACACCCATGCGTTTTTCGTAGCTTTCAATTTTCTGGTTGACGATGGACCTGAAAATCTGACCTCTCTTTACATACACACTAATTGCAATCGAAGTGATAACTACAAATATGAGTCCGGTGATATATGCTTTTTTCTTCTTGTTCATTCGCGTCTCTTCTGGTGCAGTGCAAATATAGTTATAATTTAAAGGGAAGTCCTATAAAATCCCCAAAATTAACAAAATGAGAATGAGATATTTTGTAATTCGTTAGTGTACATCTGTTTCATTGTCAGCCTCTTCCGATTGAGGTTTCAATTTTTTGTCGAGGTTGTGTATGGTGTACGAGAACTTGTCAAATTTTTTCAATCCTTTCTCTTCCAGTAACTTTATACTCTTTTCAATATCTTCTGGTGTATTGTAATTGGGAATGAGGGGAACGCGAACCATTATACTCTCTTGTCCAACCTCTTTGACGAGCCATGAGAGATTTTCCAATGCTTGCACGTTGGATTTCCCTGTGTATTTTTTATAAATCTCATCGTTGGTGTCTTTGATGTCTACAATATAGTTGTTGACACTCGGACACACTTTTTGCAAGTTTTTCAATGGCACGTTGAGGGAGGTCTCTAACGTGATGTTCCAATCATCTCCGCAAATGGAACGAAACTCATTGATGAAGTCGGGATATAGAAGTGGCTCTCCACCGCCAAATGTGATTCCACCACCCGTGGCAAGGAAGTAGAGTTGGTCGATACTGACATTGTTGCAGAGATGCTGAGGGGTGAATGTTTGACATTTCTTTATCTTCCACGATTGTGGATTGAGACAATATTTGCAGGTCAGCGGACACCCCCAGAATCCCACCAATGTGGTTACACCCTCCCCATCTGTGGTGAGTCGGTGTCGATGTATGCCGATGATAGGTGCTTCTGTCATTATACTAACTATTGTTTAAATGGCGGGTGTTGAACTCACTATTCTTCTTCCATATACCAACTTGCGTACATCCTATAGTTGTTGGAGATTTTGTTGATCATCTCCTTGGTCTGCTCAGGCGATACATCCTTGAGCTTTTTGGCAGGAACGCCAGCATATAAACTACCTGCTTCTACAATTGTATTGGGCGTTATTAGTGCGCCTGCTGCAATGATGGAATTTTCGTTGATTACAGCACCATCCAAAATGGTGGATCCCATGCCCACTAAAACATTGTTCTTGATGGTTGCTCCATGGATGGTTGCATTGTGACCTACAGATACGTTGTCGCCAATCTCGATGGTCGATTTTTGATACAATGTGTGTAATACACATCCATCCTGAATGTTGACGTTCTTACCAATCTTGATGCCGTTGACGTCTCCTCTTAAAACGGTGTTAAACCAAATGCTGGAGTCTTCACCTATTTCAACCTCACCAATGACGGTTGCATTATCCGCTAAAAATACATTATCTGCTATCTTGGGCGTAAAGCCTCTTACTGATTTTATTAGAGCCATGTTTTGTCTCGTTAAATTTCTGTTGTAACTACCTATTAGATGAATAAAGACGGGATTATCCCCGTCTTTATTATATGGTGGGCTTTGTAATGGTGGGTTTATAAATTCATCTCACCATATACAGCCTATTTTTTCTTCCGTTTTACCAATTCTTCTTCCAGAATCATGTCCAAAGTCTTCATGTCAATTTTTTTGGCAATGATTTTTCTGTCTTTGTTCAAAAGATATAATCCTGGAGTGGCAGAAGTGTCATAAGAATCCCAGAACCAGGACTCTCTGTATGGATCCCATACATTCACCCAATCCTCTAGATGATTTTTGTGGACGAACTCCATCCATTCGTTACGATCTGTTTGGGTATAGCAAGCGAACACTTCAAATCCCTTCTCTTTCCATTTTGTGTAAACTGAGTCGTGAAGAACCGGGGTGGTCTTCTTACAGTGTCCACAAGATGGTTCGAAGAAGTAAACCAATACGATTTCATCCTTCATCTCACTTAGTTTAACAGGTCTGTCCATTGAGTCGCGCATAGCCAATTCCCTTGCCTGCATACCGATGAGGTTGTATCTGATCTTTTTAGCCTCTTTTCTCAATGAGTTCACCCATGCCGTGTCAGCCCAAGTGGCAACACCGTTGAAATAATATCTCTCCGCGATCTTATACCATAAGGCATCCATACCCATCATCTTGCTGGAGATGCCGTAGTTGATCATCTTGCTGGTCATCACTTGGAAGGTGAGGGAGTCACCGCGACTCTTTTCAATCAACTCGAAAGCGGTCTCAGCAAGAGTGTCGGGATCTTGAAGGATATGTTTGCTGTAGAAATTATCCACCATAGAAGGGAAATAAGGTGTTCTTAAGAAGCGAGGATCGCTCAGATCGATGTTGTCAAAGAAGTGATGTTTGAAGTATTGATATCTCGCACGATTGCGGATAGAGTCTGGCAACTCTTTCATTTCAGGTGTTTCTACAGGAATTGTTCCTTTGATGTAGGCACCAAGGAAGTCTTTAGCGTGAGTATCAATGGTTTGCTTTTGATATCCTTCCACCTCTTTCGTCATTTCATCCAATTTGGAATGAAATTTAGTGGAGTCGATCTTTTTGTCTTTGTAGTCTTTCACCAAATCAGTTCTCTTTCTGTTCATGCCAGTTAAGAACACGATGTATTTTTGGAAATCTTCACTTTCAGGAGCACCTGTGATGGTGGCATTCTGTAAGTTGGCCGTATCTACAGAAATCGTGATGTTTTGGTTCTTTCCAATTAAAATATCGAAGTATTTACTTGAGTTGAAATAAATAATATAGATACCTTCGTCGAGTTTCTTGCCTTTGGAAAAGACACCATGTCCCGACTTGTCAAGTTGAGTAGTGTCGGTGGAGTACGTTTTTCCGTTCATGTAGTAAGCAAGGTAAGCAGAGTCTTTTTTCGTTTCTGTGCTCTTCATTCCCTTTACGTTCAAATTGATCGTATAACCCTTAGATGAAGGTTTCTTCGCATTGTTTGCCCATGCTCCGAACATGACAAATAATGTTGCGAGTGTTATGAAAATCTTTTTCATGTTATTATGTATTTTCTCTTGTTTCGTTAAATTTTGTGCTAAATTATATAAAACAAACGGATTATAGCTCTTTTGTAACATTTTTTAACCACATTAACTCTTTCTCATTGGTTAGGTGAGGTGCAATTGCATTGTACACCCTCTGATGATATTGGTTGATCCAATCCATCTCTTCTTGAGTCAGTAAATCCGTTTGAATGAGTTTCCTTTCGTATGGAAATAGAGTTAATGTCTTGAATTGTAAGAATTTGCCGAACTCCGTCTCTTTGTATTTCTCAACGGCCACCATGTTTTCTATTCGTATACCATATTGGTTGGTGCGGTAGATGCCCGGTTCGTCAGAGAGTAACATGCCTTCTTCCAATTTCACACCGCTGAAATGTCGGTTGATTCGCTGTGGACCTTCGTGAACACATAAAAAGAATCCGATTCCATGACCTGTGCCATGACCATAGTCTAATCCCTCTTGCCACAGGAACTGTCGAGCCAAAGCATCAATGTGTGCGCCTTCCGTTCCGTAGGGGAATCGGCAGGTGGCGATTGCTATGTGTCCTTTTAATACGGCGGTGTAATCCCTCTTTTGTTGCTCGGTGGGTTCGCCGAAACAAAATACTCTTGTGATGTCTGTCGTTCCATCCAGATAGTTGGCACCGGAGTCGACCAACAACAGACTCTCCTTGCCGACAACTGCGTTGTCCCCCTGCTCGGGATTGTAATGAACAATGGCACCGTTGGAACCATATCCAGCGATGGTGGAGAAACTCTCGCAGAAGAATCCATCTTGAGCAGACCGATGTTTCAACAAAATGGCGGAGATCTCTCTTTCAGTCGTTTTCTGATGATGTTCCATCCGTTCGGAAATCTCGACGAAAGCTCGAGTGAGTGCAATGCCATCTTTCAACTCTGCATTTTCAACGCATTTGATTTCACTGGCACTTTTGATACTTTTAAGCCGTTCGATAGGCGAATTCTCTCTTGTTAAATGAATCTTCTCCACTTTATTGTATAAGGTGAAGTTCGTCTTCTGTGGGTCAACCGAGATGGTATGATTTTGAGAGACGGAGGAGACGAATTCGAATATATTCTCGTATGGATGAGTTGTTATATTATTGTCGGATAAGTATTTAGAAGTGTCTGCGTTGAGAGCATTGTTGCATAGGAAGAGGTGAGACTCACACTTGCCTAAAAGAGCGTATGCAATCGGCATAGGGTTATAATCAATGTCGGAAGCACGCAGGTTGAAGACCCATGCAATCTCGTCCAAGGCAGCAAGTAGCAGATAGTCGCTGGAACAATGATGAAAGATCAAATCCTTTTTCTCTTGGAAGGATCTTCCTTCATATCTGGTGTCGTGAACGAATATGTCGGAGCAGGGGAGAGGTGGCAACTCATTCTCTTCGGGTAATATGAAGTTGGCGTTTAGAGATAAGTGGTTGGATTGACATAAAGACTCAAGTTTCTCGACATCTTTTTGAGAGAAACAAAGACCGTTCATTCCGATGCGACTGCCTTGAGGAATATTCTTCAACCATGAGAGCCAGGAAGACTCCGTATCTTTGTACATTACAATACCAGTTCCTTCCAATTCTTTTTCAGCCTGGAGGAAGTAGCGGGAGTCGGTCCACAGGCCATTACCATATTTAGATAAGATAAGTAATCCGTTGGATCCCGTAAAGCCAGAGATTAACTGACGAAGTTTCCAATGCTGTGCGGGGTATTCGCTAAGGTGCGGGTCTTCTGTTGGAATGATTAGAATGTCGATGCCCGATGTAGACATTCTCTTCTCTATACCTTTAATAATATTAGTTCTTTCCATATTCTAATTATAATAAGGAGGTACAAAGATAAAAAAAATGAAGATACGATAATGGGCAGATTCGTTAGGTTGAGTTTAATAGAATATTAGTTGGTCGATGTGATAATCCTTGCAAAATTCGATTAGTAGTTTGGTATAGAAAGGAGCATAACGTTTGCTGATTTCGATAGGAGTTTTGTATCCCGACTGATAATCATAAACATAGATGGAGTAACCCTCATCACCGCTCTTTTGGTAGATGGGGAATCCATCGTCGTCCATATTAGTGTAGACGGTACCCGCGAAGAAGTAGATTGCCAATTTGTAGTGGAGGTCGTTACTGAAACCGTAGGCGATGGTGGTTCTATCTTCCTGAATGTCGGAGATTTGGGTGTCTTCGCTTTTTACCCCCTGAATGCATGAGATGCCAGCACGTTCCAGCTTCTTTATGTTTTGAGCATAAAGATGATTAGAGGTGAAGACGAAGAAAAGAAGTAAGATTGTTTTTAGGACAAAATGCATGATTTGTAAATTTTGAGGTGAAATAATGAATACACCTTATTTATTCTTTCCGACAAAAATAAAAAAATATTATAAAACCTATCATTGACGAAATCCGAGTCTTTCTCCCTGCACACTTGACACCACATGGACAATAAGCGACCATGTTATATAATGTAAATAAAATATTATCTCTGCTGATTTTTAGAAGACAAGTAAAAAGAGAAAGGTTTTGTTGAAAAATAGGGAGGAGGAGAAGTGATGAGAAAGACGTGAAATAGGATTATTAGCCTGATTGTTAGAAAAAAATAAACAAAAACAAGCAATTAAATTTTGGGTATTTCAAAAACAATCATTATTTTTGCGCTCGCTTTTGCAAAAATATGAAGATAAAGAAGCGAGAGCGATAATGAAGTAATGCAAATTAAAAACAAAAAATAAAACTTTAAAAACTAATTATGATCGTAGTTCCAGTAAAAGAAGGCGAGAATATTGAAAAAGCCTTGAAGAAATTTAAGAGAAAATTCGAGAAAACAGGTGTTATCAAAGAGTTGAGAAATAGACAACAGTTTGAAAAACCTTCAGTTGTAAAACGTCAGCAAAAGATTCATGCTATCTATGTACAGCAATTGAAGAGAACTGAGGAATAAGATTGAGATATAGTTATAGGAAGAAGCGCAGGAAAGAAAATTTCTGCGCTTTTTTCTTTTTTTGAAAAAATCATGTAAATTTTTTTGTTTTTATATTCTAAAAGTTTTATATTCGTGGTGTGCTTATAGCAATTGATAGATATGTTGATTGATAAGTTTCTACAATATATTAAGTATGAGAAGTGTTATTCGGAGCATACTTATGAATCGTACAAGACTGATTTGTTACAGTTTAAGGATTTTGTAGAGAACGGAGGGTCAAAAGAGTTTGATCCGGTGAAGATTGAAACGAAGGATGTAAGAGAATGGATTGTTTTTCTGATGAAGCAGAAAGAGAAGGCGAGCAGTGTCGGACGAAAGATTTCGGCGTTGAAGTCTTTTTACAAGTATTTAAGGAAGAGCAGTTATGTGGAGAAGGATCCTATGCGGCAGGTAGTTATCCCGAAGCGGGAGAAGCGGTTGCCGACTTTTGTAAGAGAATCTGAGATGCATGAGTTGCTAGATGAGTTGGATGATGCATTTGGAGATGATTACGAAGGAGTGAGGGACAAGTTGGTGATAGAGACGTTCTATACATTAGGAATTCGATTGTCGGAGTTGATTGGCATGAAGGATGTAGATGTAGATAAGGGGAACAAGACTGTGAAGGTGACGGGAAAAGGAAACAAGCAAAGGATAATACCCTTTGGTGACCGGTTGCTACAGTCGATGGAAGCCTATATGCAACTACGGGAAGCGACGACGGGGGTTCGTAACGGATATTTTTTCCAGAAGGAAGATGGAAGTGCGATGTATCCCGTGTTGGTTTATCGAATTGTCCATAAGTACTTAGAGAGAGTCAGTTCGCAAAAGAAGAAGAGCCCGCACGTATTGCGACACACGTTTGCGACAGCAATGTTAAACAACGGAGCGGAGATAAACGCGGTGAAGGAGTTGTTAGGGCATGCGAATTTGGCAGCGACGGAGGTTTATACGCATACGACCTTCGAGCAATTACAAAAAATTTATAAACAAGCTCATCCTCGAGCATAAAAATTATGGAGGGAAAGATTATGAATGTAACAGTTAAGGCTATTCATTTTGATGCAAAAGCAAGTTTGGAGGAGTTTATTCAAAAGAAGATTACAAAATTGGAACAATATTCTGATAAGATTACGAGTGCGGATGTAACGTTACAAGTAGTAAAACCAGAGGTTTCAGATAATAAGGAAGTGATGTTGAAAGTATTGATGCCGAATAATGAGTTGGTAGTAACCAAGACTGCAGATTCTTTCGAGGAGGCATTTGACAATGCGATGGATGCGATGATACGTTCCATAAAAAAGGCAAAGGAAAAAGCAAACGAGTTAAAAAAATAATAGAAAATATTTGTAGGTTAGAAAAATTATGTCTACATTTGCAAGCCGTTTCGAAAAAGCATTTTCGGAGCGGCTTTTAAAACGCCTCTTTAGCTCAGTTGGCCAGAGCACGTGATTTGTAATCTCGGGGTCGTTGGTTCGAATCCGACAAGAGGCTCAAAAGAGAAAAGATCTTTGATTTTAAAAGTTGGGTAGTTACCAGAGTGGCCAAATGGGGCAGACTGTAAATCTGCTGGCTCTTGCCTTCGGTGGTTCGAATCCATCACTACCCACTCTATTCTCTATCACGCGGAAGTAGCTCAGTTGGTAGAGCATCAGCCTTCCAAGCTGAGGGTCGCGGGTTCGAACCCCGTTTTCCGCTCTATTGCCAATGTAGCTCAGCGGTAGAGCACTTCCTTGGTAAGGAAGAGGTCACGGGTTCAAGTCCCGTCATCGGCTCATGTAAATTGAAAAAATATTAATTAATTAAATAAAATATTAGAAATTATGGCAAAAGAACAATTCGACCGTTCCAAACCGCACGTAAATATCGGTACTATTGGTCACGTAGACCACGGTAAAACTACTTTGACTGCTGCTATCACAACAGTATTGGCAAAGAAAGGTCTTTCTGAACAAAAATCATTCGATCAAATCGATAACGCACCAGAAGAGAAAGAACGTGGTATCACAATCAATACTTCTCACGTAGAGTATCAAACAGCAAATCGTCACTATGCACACGTTGACTGTCCAGGTCACGCCGACTATGTAAAGAACATGGTAACTGGTGCTGCTCAGATGGATGGTGCAATCATCGTAGTTGCTGCAACTGATGGACCAATGCCTCAAACTCGTGAGCACATCCTTTTGGCTCGTCAGGTAAACGTACCACGTTTGGTTGTATTCATGAACAAATGTGATATGGTTGATGATGCTGAGATGTTGGATTTGGTTGAAATGGAAATGCGCGAATTGTTAGGTTTCTATGAGTTTGACGCTGATAACACTCCATTCATCCGTGGATCTGCTCTAGGTGCATTGAACGGTGAACCTCAATGGGAAGAGAAAATCATGGAATTGATGGATGCAGTTGATAACTGGATCGAGCTTCCTAAGCGTGATATTGATAAACCATTCTTGATGCCAGTTGAGGACGTATTCTCTATCACTGGTCGTGGTACTGTTGCAACAGGACGTATTGAGACTGGTATCATCAAAGTTGGTGATGAGGTTGAAATCATCGGTTTGGGTGCAGAGAAGATGAAATCTACTGTAACTGGTGTTGAGATGTTCCGTAAATTGTTGGATCAAGGAGAGGCTGGTGATAACGTAGGTTTGTTGCTTCGTGGTATCGACAAAGATCAAATCAAACGTGGTATGGTTCTTTGTAAACCAGGTCAAGTAACTCCTCACACTGAGTTCAAGGCTTCTGTTTATATCTTGAAGAAAGAAGAAGGTGGACGTCACACTCCATTCCACAACCACTATCGTCCTCAATTCTACATCCGTACTTTGGATGTAACTGGTGAAATCTCTTTGCCAGAAGGAACTGAAATGGTTATGCCAGGTGATAACTTGGAGATCCAAGTTAAATTGATTTACCCAGTAGCTTGCAGCGAAGGTCTTCGTTTCGCTATCCGTGAGGGTGGTAGAACAGTAGGTTCTGGACAAATCACTAAGATCATTGACTAATACTTTGTATTATTGATATGATGATTCCCTGAGCTTATGCTTGGGGAATCGTTTACGGGAGTAGCTCAGTTGGTAGAGCACTGGTCTCCAAAACCAGGTGTCGGGAGTTCGAGCCTCTCCTTCCGTGCTAACATTTACAATCATGAGTAAGGTAGTAAATTACATAAAAGATTCGTACGACGAACTTGTAAACAAAGTGTCTTGGCCCTCTGCAAGGGATTTAGCAAACAGCGCAGTTGTTGTTCTTGTAGCTTCCCTTCTAATTGCGTTGGTCATTTTTGCGATGGACAAGGCTATCCGAGTTGTTATGGAGTTTATCTATAGTTTGTTGCGGTAAAAGAAAGGGAAAGCATGGCAGAGACTGGTAAAAAATGGTACGTGTTACGTGCCATTAGTGGAAAAGAGAACAAGGTTCGTGAGTATGTCGAAAATGAGATGAATACTACGGATCTTGGACAGTATGTTTCTCAAGTGTTAATTCCAACTGAGAGAGTTTATCAAATTAGCAAATCTGGAAAAAAGATTTCTAAAGAAAGAACTTACCTCCCTGGATATGTTTTGGTGGAGGCTAATTTGGTTGGCGAGGTTCAACATCGCCTTTCAGAAATGCCTAATGTAATTGGATTTTTAGGAGATGGCTCCAAAAAGTCCAACGAACCTGTTCCTTTACGTCAAAGTGAAGTGATGCGTATCTTGGGTAAGGTGGAAGAGTTGCAAGATCCAGAAGGAAATGTTGCAATCTCCTTCTCTGTTGGAGAGACTGTTAAGGTCACTTTTGGACCATTCAGCGGTTTCAGAGGAATTGTTGAAGAGGTCAACGACGAACGTAAGAAACTCAAGGTAAAGGTGAAGATCTTCGGAAGAGAAACACCTTTGGAACTAGGATTTTTACAAGTGGAAAAGGAATGATCCTTCGGGTCTTTTTTTCGTGTATAATAATTATTTTTAATCAAAAACAAAATGGCTAAAGAAGTTGCTGGATTTATCAAATTGCAGATAAAGGGAGGCGCTGCTAATCCATCACCTCCAGTAGGACCTGCATTAGGTTCTAAGGGAATCAACATCATGGATTTTTGCAAGCAGTTTAATGCCAGAACCCAAGATAAGGCTGGAAAAGTATTACCAGTTGTTATCACTTTTTATGCAGATAAGTCTTTTGATTTTGTCGTTAAGACTCCTCCAGTTGCCGTTCAATTGCTAGAGATTTCTAAGCAAAAGAGTGGTTCTGCAGAGCCTAATCGTAAAAAAGTTGCTGAAATTACTTGGGATCAAGTTAAGACCATCGCTCAAGACAAAATGCAAGATTTGAATTGCTTTACTATTGAGTCGGCTATGACTATGGTTGCTGGTACAGCAAGAAGTATGGGTATCACTGTTAAAGGGGAATTCCCTAAAAATAATTAATTAACACTTCAATTGAAATGAGTAAACTTACAAAAAATCAAAAGTTAGCTTTAGAGAAGATTGAAGCAGGGAAATCTTACTCTTTAAAAGAGGCTTCAGCTTTGGTTAAGGAATTAACTACAACTAAGTTTGACGCTTCTGTTGATGTTGATGTCCGTCTAGGTGTTGATCCTCGTAAGGCAAACCAAATGGTACGTGGCGTTGTTTCTTTGCCTAATGGTACAGGAAAGACTGTTCGCGTTTTGGCTTTGTGTACTCCAGATGCTGAGGCTGATGCTAAGGCAGCAGGAGCTGACTACGTTGGTCTTGATGAATACATCGAAAAGATCAAAGGTGGTTGGACAGACGTGGATGTAATTATTACTATGCCTTCTATCATGGGTAAAATCGGTGCTTTGGGTCGTGTATTAGGTCCTCGTGGTTTGATGCCAAACCCTAAGAGTGGTACTGTTACTAATGAAGTTGGAAAAGCTGTTCGTGAAGTTAAGCAAGGTAAAATCGATTTCAAAGTTGATAAGTTTGGTATCGTTCACACATCTATCGGTAAAGTTTCTTTCACCGCTGATGCAATCTGTGAAAATGCAAAAACTTTCATCGATACTTTGATTAAGTTGAAACCTACTACTTCTAAAGGTGAGTATGTGAAGAGTATTTATCTTTCAAGTACTATGAGTCCGGGTATTAAAGTTGACCCTAAACAAGTAGATTAATTTAATATTTAGAGAAACATGAAAAAGGAAGATAAAAGTGTTATCATAGATCAGATACTCGCCGGCTTGAATGATTATAGTCATTTCTATATCGCTGATGCTGCTGGATTGACTGCAGACCTAACAAGTGATATCAGACGTGCTTGCTTCAAAAAAGATATTAAGCTGGTGGTAGTTAAGAACACTTTGTTGAAAAAAGCCCTAGATAAGAAAGACGGCGATTTTTCACAACTCTACAGTGCTCTTGAGGGTCCAACCGCTCTAATGTTGTCTAATACAGGAAACGCTCCTGCTAAACTTATCAAAGAGTTCAGCAAGGGAAACAAATTGGGAAAACCAACTTTGAAAGCTGCTTACGTTGAAGAAGGTTTCTATGTTGGAGCTGACCAACTTGATGTATTAGCAAGCATTAAAAGCAAAAATGAGCTTATTGGCGACATTATTGCTTTGTTACAGTCTCCTATGAGAAATATTATTTCCGGTCTTCAAGCTAAAGCAGAAAAAGAAGCGGAATCAAACGATTAATTAACAGATTATAAACATTAAAGCAAAAATAAAATGGCAGATTTAAAAGCTTTCGCAGAACAATTAGTTAACTTGACTGTTAAAGAAGTTAATGAACTTGCTGATATTTTAAAGAACGAGTATGGTATTGAGCCTGCTGCTGTGGCTGTAGCTGTTGCTGCAGGTCCTGCTGCAGCTGCTGCAGAGGAGAAAACTAGTTTCGACGTAGTTTTGAAATCCCCTGGAGGAGCTAAGCTCGCTATCGTTAAATTAGTAAAAGAATTGACTGGTCTTGGCTTGAAAGAAGCTAAAGATATGGTTGACGGAGCTCCAAGTACAATTAAGGAAGGTGTTGACAAGGCAACTGCTGAGGACTTGAAGAAGCAACTTGAAGATGCTGGAGCAGAAGTTGAACTTAAATAGTACTGTACAGTTCTGAGTTATTCAGAAACTTTGGTTTAGAACCTATGTGTAGGTTCTAAACCTTTTTGTGTCTGTTATCTTTTTTAAGTTCTTAATAATATTCTTAGATAAATGTCTTCTATTAATAAAAACCAAAGAGTAACTTTTGCATCTGTCAGAAATCAGATGGAATATCCTGATTTCCTAGAGGTGCAGTTAAAGTCTTTTAGAGATTTTTTCCAACTCGATACGCCACCAGAGCAACGTAAGAATGATGGCATGTTTAAAGTGTTCGCGGAAAACTTTCCAATTGCGGATACTCGTAATAATTTCGTCCTTGAGTTCTTAGATTACTATATCGACCCTTCTAAGTACACCATTGATGAGTGTATTGAAAGAGGCTTGACATATAGTGTTCCTCTGAAGGCTAAATTAAAATTATATTGTACTGATCCTGACCATGAGGATTTTGAGACAATTATCCAAGATGTCTATTTGGGTACTATCCCTTATATGACGGATAAAGGAACTTTCGTTATTAACGGTGCAGAACGCGTTGTCGTTTCTCAGTTGCATAGATCTCCGGGCGTTTTCTTCGGTCAGAGTATGCACGCTAACGGTACTAAATTGTATTCTGCTCGTATTATTCCTTTTAAAGGTTCTTGGATCGAGTTTGCTACTGATATCAGTAATGTCATGTATGCTTACATCGATCGTAAAAAGAAATTACCGGTAACTACCTTGCTACGTGCTATCGGTTTTGAAAGCGATAAAGATATTCTTGAAATTTTTGGTCTTTCCGAAGAGGTGAAAGTAACCAAAACTGGATTGAAAAAAGTTGAAGGTCGTAAATTAGCCGCTCGTGTTTTGAAAACTTGGGTGGAGGATTTCGTCGACGAAGATACTGGTGAAGTTGTTTCTATCGAACGTACTGAGGTCATCATCGACCGTGAAACAGTGTTGGATAAAGACAACATTCAAGATGTTTTGGATTCTGGAGTACAGACTATCCTTCTTCATAAAGAGGATCCTAACCTTTCTGATTATAGTATCATCTATAACACTTTGCAAAAGGACCCTACTAACTCTGAAAAGGAGGCTGTATATTATATATATCGTCAAATGCGTAGCGCTGAGCCTGCTGATGAAAATGCAGCTCGCGAAATCATTTCTGGTCTTTTCTTCTCTGAAAAACGTTATGATTTAGGTGATGTGGGTCGTTACAGAATCAACAAAAAGTTGAATCTGTCTACCGACATGGACGTTCGCGTTTTGACCAAGGAAGATATTATCGAAATCATCAAGTACTTGATCGAATTGATCAACTCTAAAGCTGATGTTGATGATATCGACCACTTAAGCAATCGTCGTGTTCGTACAGTGGGTGAGCAACTTTACAACCAATTCGGTGTCGGATTGGCTCGTATGGCTCGTACAATCCGCGAACGTATGAACATCCGCGATAATGAAGTGTTCTCTCCAACTGAATTGATCAATGCGAAGACTATCTCTTCTGTTATCAACTCATTCTTTGGAACGAACGCTCTTTCTCAGTTCATGGATCAAACAAACCCATTGGCTGAAATTACTCATAAACGTCGTTTGTCTGCCCTTGGTCCTGGTGGTCTTTCTCGTGAGAGAGCCGGATTTGAGGTGCGTGACGTTCACTATACTCACTACGGACGTCTTTGTCCAATTGAGACACCAGAAGGTCCTAACATCGGTTTGATATCTTCTTTGTGTGTCTATGCTAAGATCAATGATCTCGGATTTATCGAAACTCCTTATCGTATCGTTAAAGATGGTAAGGTGGATGTCTCTGAGAACGGTATCAAGTATATGACTGCTGAAGAGGAAGAGGGTAAGACCATCGCTCAAGGTAACGCTCCTTTGGACGAACAAGGAAACTTCTTGGTAGACAAGGTTAAATGTCGTAAGGAAGCCGACTTCCCTATCTTGGATCCTAAAGAGTTGGATTTGATGGATGTGGCTCCTCAACAGATTGCTTCTATCGCTGCTTCCTTGATTCCTTTCTTGGAGCATGACGATGCTAACCGTGCATTGATGGGATCTAACATGATGCGCCAGGCAGTTCCATTGTTGCGTTGTGAGTCTCCTATCGTTGGTACGGGTATCGAACGTCAGTTGGTTCGCGACTCTCGTACTCAAATCGCTGCTGAAGGCGACGGTGTTGTTGAATTTGTTGATGCAAGCGTTATCAAAATTAGATATGACAGAACTGAGGATGAGGAGTTCGTAAGCTTCGAACCTTCTTTGAAGGAATACATCATCCCTAAGTTCAGAAAAACAAACCAAAGCACTACCATCGACCTTCGCCCTATCGTGGTTTGTGGTCAGAGAGTAACAAAAGGTCAGATCATGACAGAAGGTTACTCTACTCAAGATGGTGAGTTGGCAATCGGTAAGAACTTGTTGGTAGCATTCATGCCTTGGAAGGGTTACAACTACGAGGATGCTATCGTTATCAATGAGAAAGTTTGTAAATATGATATCTTTACTTCTGTACACGTTGACGAATACCAATTGGAGGTTCGTGAAACAAAACGTGGTATGGAGGAGTTGACTTCTGATATTCCTAATGTCAGTGAGGATGCAACGAGAAACTTGGACGAGAACGGTGTTATTCGTGTAGGTGCGTTCGTTGAGTCTGGTGACATCTTGATTGGTAAGATCACTCCTAAGGGTGAATCTGACCCTTCTCCAGAAGAGAAGTTGTTGAGAGCTATCTTTGGTGATAAGGCAGGAGATGTGAAGGATGCTTCTTTGAAGGCTAATCCATCTTTGCGTGGTGTTGTTGTTGATAAGAAGTTGTTCTCAAAAGCAATGAAGACCCGCAAGTCTCGTATGTCAGACAAGTTGGTTCTTGAAAAATTGGATGCTGAGTTCGAAGAGAAAGAGATGGCATTGAAAGCTATCTTGATCGATAAGTTGATGACTCTTACCAATGGCAAGACTTCTCAAGGTGTAAAGGATTTCTTAGGTGCTGACATCATCGCTAAGGGTGCTAAGTTCACTAAGAAGGCTTTGGAAGAGATCAACTACATGGAAGTACAGTTGACAAAGTGGACATCAGATGCTTATAAGAATGGTTTGATTCATGACTTGATCATGAATTACATCAGAAAATATAAAGAGTACGATGCAGAATTGAAGAGAAAGAAGTTTAACATCACAATTGGTGATGAGCTTCCTTCTGGAATCGTTCAATTGGTGAAAGTCTATATCGCTAAAAAGCGTAAGATTCGTGTGGGTGATAAGATGGCAGGTCGTCACGGTAACAAGGGTATTGTCTCTCGTATCGTTCGTCAAGAGGATATGCCATTCTTGGAAGATGGAACACCAGTTGATATCGTTTTGAATCCGTTGGGTGTGCCTTCTCGTATGAACTTGGGACAGATCTTCGAGACTGTACTTGGACATGCAGGAATGAAGTTGGGTGTTAAATTTGCTACACCAATCTTCGATGGTGCATCATTGGATGATTTGAATGAGTGGACAGATAAGGCAGGTCTTCCTCGTTATGGTAAGACATATTTGTTCGATGGTGGAACAGGAGAGCGCTTCGACCAACCAGCAACAGTGGGTGTTATCTATATGTTGAAGTTGGGTCACATGGTTGACGATAAGATGCACGCTCGTTCTATCGGACCTTACTCTTTGATTACACAACAACCATTGGGTGGTAAGGCTCAGTTTGGTGGTCAACGTTTCGGAGAGATGGAGGTATGGGCATTGGAAGCATTCGGTGCATCTCATATTCTTCAAGAGATTTTGACTGTTAAGTCTGATGATGTTATGGGTCGTGCTCGTGCATACGAGGCTATTGTTAAGGGCGAACCAATGCCGCCTGCTGGTATTCCTGAATCTTTGAATGTGTTGTTACACGAGTTGAGAGGTTTAGGTTTAAGTGTTAAACTCGATTAATGTTCATTTTTATTTAGTACAAAAATGGGTTTTAGAAACGATAATAAAGTAAAGAGCGCCTTCACGAAGATCTCTATAGGTTTGGCTTCTCCAGAAGAGATTTTGTCAATGTCTAGAGGAGAGGTTTTGAAACCAGAAACCATCAATTATAGAACGTATAAACCAGAACGTGACGGTTTGTTCTGTGAGCGTGTCTTTGGTCCGGTAAAAGATTATGAGTGCCATTGCGGTAAGTACAAACGTATCCGTTACAAGAACATCGTGTGCGACCGTTGTGGTGTTGAGGTGACTGAGAAAAAGGTACGTCGTGAACGTATGGGTCACATTCAATTGGTTGTGCCAGTTGCTCATATTTGGTATTTCCGTTCTTTGCCTAATAAGATAGGTTACCTTTTGGGTATGCCAACTAAGAAGTTGGATGCTGTTATCTACTATGAGAGATACGTTGTTATCCAACCAGGTATCAAAGAGGCTGATGGTATTCAAGAGCAAGATTTGTTGACTGAGGAAGAATACTTGGATATTATTGATTCTCTTCCAAAGGAGAATCAAAACTTGGACGATAGCGATCCAAACAAGTTTATCGCTAAGATGGGTGCTGAGGCTGTTTATGACATGCTTCAGAGAATCGACTTAGACTCATTGTCATACGATCTTCGTAACAAGGCTGGTCAAGAGTCTTCTCAACAACGTAAGACAGAGGCTTTGAAACGTCTTCAAGTAGTAGAGGCTTTCAGAGCATCTAACGGAAAGAATAAACCTGAATGGATGATCGTTAAGGTCGTTCCAGTTATTCCTCCTGAATTACGTCCGTTGGTACCATTGGATGGTGGTCGTTTCGCCACTTCCGACTTGAATGATTTGTATCGTCGTGTTATTATCCGTAATAACCGTTTGAAACGATTGATCGAGATAAAAGCGCCTGAAGTTATCTTACGTAATGAGAAACGTATGTTGCAAGAGGCTGTTGACTCATTGTTCGACAACTCTCGTAAGTCAAGCGCCGTTAAGACGGATGCTAACCGTCCGTTGAAGTCTTTGTCAGACTCCTTGAAAGGTAAGCAAGGACGTTTCCGTCAGAACTTGTTAGGTAAACGTGTTGACTATTCTGCACGTTCCGTAATCGTCGTTGGTCCTGAATTGAAGATGCACGAGTGTGGTCTTCCTAAGGATATGGCGGCAGAGCTTTACAAACCATTTGTTATCCGTAAGTTGATTGAACGTGGTATTGTAAAGACTGTTAAGTCTGCAAAGAAAATCGTTGACCGTAAAGATCCTGTAGTTTGGGATATCTTGGAATATGTGATGAAAGGACACCCAGTCCTCTTGAACCGTGCCCCTACGTTGCACCGTTTGGGTATCCAAGCATTCCAACCAAAGATGATAGAAGGAAAAGCTATTCAACTTCACCCATTGGCTTGTACGGCGTTCAATGCCGACTTCGATGGTGACCAGATGGCTGTTCACTTGCCATTAGGTAACGAGGCTGTATTGGAGGCTCAAATGTTGATGTTGGCTTCTCATAACATCCTTAACCCTGCTAATGGTTCTCCTATCACAGTGCCTTCTCAGGATATGGTGCTTGGTCTTTACTACATCACTAAACCTCGTAAAGGTGCACTCGGTGAAGGTTTGATTTTCTACGGTGTTGAAGAGGCTGAGATCGCTTACAACGAAGGTAAGGTTGCTTTACACGCTCCTATCAAGGTGATTGTAAAAGATTTGAATGATAAAGGTGAATTGGTTGATACGATGGTTGAAACAACGGTTGGTCGTTTGAAATTCAACCAAAACGTACCACAAGAAGTTGGTTATGTGAATACATTGATTACGAAGAAGTCTCTTCGTGAAATCATCAGCAACGTAATCAAAGTGTGTGGTGTGGCTCGTACAGCTCAGTTCTTGGATGATATTAAGAACTTAGGATACTACATGGCATTCAAGGGATGCTTGTCATTTAACTTGGAGAATGTGATTATCCCTAAGGAGAAAGAGGAATTGGTACAAAGAGGTTATGCAGAAGTTGAAGAGGTGATGAACAACTATAACATGGGATTCATTACTTATAACGAACGTTATAACCAGATTATCGATATTTGGACGCACATCAACGCTGATTTGGCGAATATCTTGATGAAGACTATTTCTTCGGATGACCAAGGATTTAACTCAGTATACATGATGTTGGATTCTGGAGCCCGTGGATCTAAAGAGCAGATTCGTCAGTTGTCTGGTATGCGTGGTTTGATGGCAAAACCTCAAAAGTCTGGTGCTGAAGGTGGTCAGATTATTGAAAACCCAATCTTGTCTAACTTTAAGGAGGGATTGTCAGTGTTGGAGTACTTCATCTCTACGCACGGTGCTCGTAAAGGTTTGGCCGATACCGCTTTGAAGACTGCCGATGCAGGTTACTTGACTCGTCGTTTGGTTGACGTATCTCACGATGTGATCATCAACGAGGAAGACTGTGGTACACTTCGTGGTTTGGTTTGTACAGAGTTGAAGAACAACGAAGAGGTAGTTGCTTCTTTGTACGAAAGAATCTTAGGTCGTGTTTCTGTACATGATATACAACATCCATTGACAGGTGAGATCATCGTTCGCTCTGGTGAAGAGATTCGTGAGGATGCTGCTCAAATCATCCAAGATTCTCCTATCGAGCGTGTTGAGATCCGTTCTGTATTGACTTGTGAGTCTAAGAAGGGTGTATGTGCTAAATGTTATGGACGTAACTTGGCTACTGGACGTTTGGTTCAGAAAGGTGAGGCTGTCGGTGTCATCGCTGCTCAGTCAATCGGTGAGCCAGGTACTCAGTTGACATTGCGTACGTTCCACGTCGGTGGTGTTGCCGGAAATATCGCTGCTAATTCAGGTATTACTTCTAAATATGAAGGTATCGTTGAAATCGATGAGTTGCGTACAATCGATTCAGTAGACGAAGATAACAAACCAGTTCAGGTTGTTGTAGGTCGTTTGGCTGAGTTGAAGATCATCGATCCTAATACTAAGATTACATTGACCAATGCGAATATTCCTTATGGTGCTAAATTGTTCGTTGAGAATGGTTCTACTGTTAAGAAGGGTGATCGTATTTGTGAATGGGACCCATTCAACGCAGTTATCGTAATCGAGGTTCAAGGTAAGATTAAGTTTGAAAATGTTATTGAAAACGTAACATATAAAACTGAATCGGATGAGACGACAGGTTTGCGTGAAAAGATTATCATTGAGTCTAAGGATAAGACCAAGGTTCCAGAAGCGCATATCGTTGACAAACACGGTAACATCATTAAGACTTACAGCTTGCCTGTGGGTGCTCACGTTACAGTGGATGATGATGAAGATGTTCGTCCTGGTCAGTTGTTGGTTAAGATCCCTCGTGCTGTTGGTAGTGCGGGAGATATCACGGGAGGTCTTCCTCGTGTTACCGAGTTGTTCGAGGCACGTAACCCTTCCAACCCAGCAGTTGTTTCTGAAATCGATGGTGAGGTTACATTCGGTAAAGTAAAACGTGGTAACCGTGAAATCGTCATCACTTCTAAAACAGGCGACGAAAAGAAATATTTGGTTCCATTGTCAAAACAAATATTGGTACAGGAGAACGACTACGTTCGTGCTGGTACACCGCTTTCTGATGGTGCAATCACTCCTTCTGATATCTTGGCTATCATGGGTCCAACCGCTGTTCAAGAATATATCGTAAACGAAGTACAAGATGTCTATCGTCTTCAGGGTGTGAAGATCAATGATAAACACTTCGAGGTAATTGTACGTCAGATGATGCGTAAGGTTGAAATCGAGGATGCAGGTGATACACACTTCTTGGAGAAAGAGATGGTCGACAAGTTAGAGTTTATGGAAGAGAATGACCGTATCTTCGGTAAGAAGGTCGTTATCGATGCTGGTGACTCTGAAGTGTTGAAACCAGGTCAGATTGTAACTGCTCGTAAGTTGCGTGATGAGAACAGTGCTTTGAAACGTAAGGATTTGAAGTTGGTTGAAACAAGAGACGCTGTCCCTGCTATTTCTTCTCAGATTTTGCAAGGTATCACACGTGCTGCATTGCAGACAACAAGCTTCATGTCGGCTGCCTCATTCCAGGAAACTACAAAAGTGTTGAATGATGCTGCTATTAGAGCGAAAGTAGATAATTTGGAAGGTATGAAGGAGAATGTGATCTGTGGTCACTTGATCCCTGCAGGTACTGGACAAAGAGAATTCGATCGCCTAATTGTTGGTTCAAAGGAAGAGATGGAGGGCTTGATCAATACCCCTCGTAGAGGTAACGTCGAAGAGTAATTGAATTTTTTAATTAAGTTAAATAGAGACAAAGGAAATCGACGTTGGTCGGTTTCCTTTGTCGTTTAAACCGACAAAGATTATGCAAGATAACGAAGAAAAAAATGTGAAAAAAAACCAAATCAGTGTAGAGTTGACTGAAGAGGTGGCTGAGGGCATCTATTCCAATATGGCCATTATCTCTCATTCTCCATCTGAATTTGTGTTGGATTTCCTTCGCATCATGCCAAACTCTAATAAGGCAAAGGTGAAGTCTAGAATCATCCTTACTCCAGAACATGCAAAACGCTTGTTACATGCGTTGGAGGAAAATATGGATAAGTTTGAAAACCAATTTGGTACAGTGAAACGTTCTGACATGAACTTTAATCCTCCGTTCCCTATCAATTTGTCTGGATCGGGAGAAGCTTAATGCTTTGAATCATACTAAAAAAAGAGACGATGTTCGGCATCGTCTCTTTTTTGTTATAATCGAATGAATAAACTGTAATACAAAAATGTAAAGTTAATTTATGAGTTAACAGACGGATATCAGTTCAATCTCAAATATCAATGTAGAATTGGCGGGAATGTCGCCAGCCTTCATGGCTCCATATCCTTTGTCTGCAGGAATGTATACCAACCAATGATCTCCTATGTGCATGTTCACCAATGCAATCTGAAAACCACTGATTAAACTATTTACACGAAAGGCCTCCGGACACTTCCTCGCATACGAATTATCAAACACCCTTCCATTGATTAGGGAACCTTTGTAATGACAAGTCACCACACTTCGAGGATTTACTTCACCCTCGCCACTCCCTTCTTCAATAACTTTATACAAGATACCACCTCGTAACTCCTTTACATCCCCAGACGTGCGGAGGTTTTCTATGTACTGCTCGTTCTGTAATTTATAATCCTGTTTACTCATAATTACATGTCAATCAAAATATCCCTTGCGAAAAAGGAAAATTATTTCTTTGTAATTTTAATTTCAGTGACGACATTAACATCGTTGTTTTCTGCCTTTCCGCTGATTGTACTGGTTCCACTCAATGAATTTAGCCATTTGGAAGAGCTATCAAGTGCATAGTTGAATGTGTCGGTGATATTCAAATCAAAGGATTCCTTATATTTTTTCTCAAATTCATCTCGTTGTTGCTGAATTATAGTATTCATGTCCACTTTTTCTTTATCTTCTTCGTTTTGAAACAAAGCTGAAAGATTATTCATCATACTTGATGCTATTTGAATTCCAAAGTCTATGAATGCAGGCATTATATCTTCATTCGTCAAATTGGATGAACATTTCACATTAGCGATAGTTCCTTTTGCGGATTCAAGTGTGTAGTTATACGAAGCAGGAATGTTGAATCCAAATGAGGTGGATATTTCTTTTTTTACCTCAACAGTTTTGTTAGGCTCTAGAGTTATGCCATTCAGTGAATGAATAAGAGCAATTTCATCCAACAAACCAGTTAAATAGATATCCTGCGCACCTCCTCCCATAAGTCCAAGTCCAAGAGAAACCATAGGATCGTCTTTTGAAATCTTTTTATATATTTCCTTCATAACGGCAATCACCTTGGCGGAGTCTGCCAAACCGATCAATTTACCTGTCGCATCCAGTTTGTAGTCGAATGTGATTTCATCGTATATTTTGAATAGAGCGGCAGCCATCTTGTCCGAACCACTCTGTTTCGGATTTGCGAAAGATGCATTCAGCGTATAACCATTAGCATCTTTGTTCACCACCGTTAGATTTATTACAAGCGAAGCTGTAATAATCGATTTTTCATCACCTGATTTTTTTGTTTCTTTCTTTTCGTAATTGAAGGAAACTTTATCACCCTTTTTCCAATTAGGCACGAAAGAAACTGTTTGTGCAGAAATGGTCATGCACAGCATCATACTCAAGCAAGAGAGTATCAGACTTTTCATCTTATTCATTTTTTTCTTTTAAAATTTTAAGTAGAGTTCAATATAATCTTTTTCTATAATTGGCAGAACTCCAACAGCCAATAAAGAAGAGTTGTTTTGAAATAAAAAATAAATATTTCTTACGAAAAAGGAATATTATTTCTTTGTAATCGTAATTTCAGTGACGTTATCAACAGTGTTGCCTCCTTTCTTTCCTTTAGCCGTATAGGTTCCACTCATCGAGTTTAACCATTTGGAAGAATTATCAAATGAGTAGTGGTAGATTTCGGTGATCTTCAAATCAAAGAATTCTTTAAATTCTTTCTCAAATCCATCTTGTAGTTCCTGAATGCTCATAACGATCATCTCTGGGCTATTCTCAAACAAAGAGTATAATTTTTGAACTCCATATTCAATGTATGCTGGCATTATATCTTCATTGTTCAAAATGGATGAACATTTCACATTAACGATATTCCCTTTTACAGATTCAAGTGTGTATTTATGCGTTGCAGGAACGAAAAATTCATCTGTAATAAAGGTCTTATTTCCTTTTGTCTCAATAGTTTTATTAGACTTCAGTGTCATGCCATTCAGTGAATGAATATAGGAAACATTCTTCAACAAACTAGATAAATAGATATCCGATAACTTCTCTTCCATAGGTTCATATACAAGAGCGAACGTTGAGTCATACTTAGCAATCTCTTTATGAAGTGCCTTTATATCTGCAAGCACCTTGGTGGAGTCGGCAAGTCCGATTAATTTACCCGTTGCATCCAGTTTGTAGTCAAATGTAATATTGTATTTTTTCAATAGTGTGTCATTCCTCTCGCCCGATCTATTAAAATTGACAAAAGATGCATTCAATGTATAACCATTCTCGTCTTTGCTCACCACCTTTAGATTTATTACAGCCGAAGTTGTATCATTGAATGTAACACCACCTGATTCTGTTGAAAACCTATATTCATAATAGAAGGAAGCCGTGTCACCTATTTCCCAATTAGGCACAAAAGAAACTGTTTGTGCAGAAATGGTCATGCACAGCATCATACTCAAGCATGAGAGTATCAGACTTTTCATCTTATTCATCTTTTCCTTTTTGAAATTAAAGGAGAGTTCTATATCATCTTTTTCTATAATTGGCAGAACCCTAACCACCAATAAAGAAAAGTCATTTCAGGAGGGTCCCATAAAATGACCTTCAAAGTTAGCAGAAACCCCTTGAAAAAGCAAATGCTTATATAAAATTCTATTCCTTCTCGTGTTTCATGATTGCAGCCAATTAACTATTGCTTTTGTGGATGTCCGCCATTTGTATGATATGCGTAATGCGTTATATACTAGATGGTTGGATGTGATATTCATATTTGTAAGTATAATTCAGATGCTTTCTTAAATATAAAATCGGTTGGTCTGATAAACGATTTTTGTAAAATATTGGTTAGTACAATAACCTTTTTGTGTTAAATTTTGGTTATTACGATAAACGATTTTATATTTGCAATAAATTAGAGGCCTATGGAAACGCTTTTTAAGAAACATAAGATGTTCATTTCGCAAACACAAATGAAGTTAGTTCGCGACATGATAAACAAGGTTAGTTGGTCAAAACAATTAGTGGCCATCAAGGGCTCTCGTGGAGTGGGGAAAACAACGTTAATTCGACAATATATACGCAAGACTTATGGTGAGAATGCAGGTGAGGCATTGTATTGTGTTATGGATAGTCTCTACTTTTCCGAGCATTCGCTTCTTGGTCTTGCGGAAAAGTTTCATTTGATGGGAGGCAAGCATCTTTTTTTGGATGAAGTGCACAAATATCCAACATGGAGTCAGGAGATTAAAGAGATTATTGACCTTTATCCTGACATGAAGATTACATTTTCTGGCTCGTCTTTAATTCAGATTTTGAATGCGGATGCTGATTTGTCGCGTCGCGTCCTGTCGTATACGATGGAAGGCCTTTCGTTTCGCGAGTTCCTTCATTTTTATAAAGGTTTAGAGTTCCCTATTTACACATTAGACGATGTGCTTACAAATGCAGACGATATATGTGACAAGATTAATTCTGTCTGTCGTCCACAGCAAATGTTTGAGGAATATCTGCGAGTAGGGTATTATCCTTTCTATGACGGAAATGAAACAGAATATTATAGTAGGATTGAGAATGTTATTAACTTCATCATTGAGCAGGAACTGGTACAGTTCTGCCAAGTAGACGCTGCATATGTACGAAAGATTAAGGCGATGTTGCTGTTCTTGGCGGGCAATGTTCCTTATGAAGTGAATATTGCCAAACTGTCATCGTATCTTGAGTTAAACAAGGTAACTGTTCTTAGTTATTTGAACAGTATGCAGAAGTCGGAACTCATCCATCTTCTCTATACGGATAATAAGTCTGTTACTAAAATGCAAAAGCCGGATAAGATTTATATACATAATCCGAATATGCTTAATTCAATGGGTGTGAATTGCCCTATTGGTACACTTCGTGAATGCTTTGTGGTGAATCAACTTAGTGTGGATCATGTTGTCGAATACGGACATTCCACGGGTGATTTTAAGATTGATGGGAAGATTATTTTAGAAGTGGGTGGCGAAGGAAAATCTTTTCATCAAATAGCGGATATCCCCGATTCCTATATTCTTGCCGATTCTTTGGAATTTCCAATAGGTAAGAAATTGCCTGTGTGGATCGTAGGAATGACTTATTAAATGAAAAGATTTTGATACATTTTGTATTAAAATGTTGGTTGCATGAAAAAAATAGTTATATTTGCAGACTAGAACGTTAAAAAACGAAAAAATGAAAAAAATATTATTAGCTTTATTTTTAGTTGCGCTCGCTTTCGATGTGACTCCTAATGAGTACATGAAAGTTTCTCCAGAACGCCCTGTCGTTGATGGACAGAGAGTTTATATGGTTCGTAAGGGCTATTCTCGTCGTGACAAAATCGATTGGGTTCCTTTCAAAGGAGAATTCACTAACTTCTATTATGAGCAAGGATATGAGTACACTATCTATGTTAAGGAGTATAATACTTCATTAGATTCTATCGAGGTAGTTAAGACTATTGCTCGTGATAATAGTGAGGCTTATATGAAGCAATTGGAACTAAAGAAGAAAAGAGAGGCAAGAGCTGCAGCTAAGGCAGCAGAGGCTGGCAAGAAATAATTTATGAGTCATTTAGTTGCTCCTTCTATGTTATCTGCAGATTTCGCTAATTTGCAGAGAGATATAGAAATGGTCAATAATAGTAAGGCAGATTGGTTTCATTTAGACATCATGGATGGTGTCTTCGTTCCTAATCTGTCTTTTGGTGTGCCCGTTGTTGAAGCAATCCATAAACATGCAAAGAAACCATTGGATGTCCATTTGATGATTGTTGAACCCAACAAATATGTTGATGCTTTTTACAAAGCTGGTGCTCAACTCATCAACGTGCATTATGAAGCATGCTTGCATTTGCATTCAACCATTCAAAAAATTAAGTCTTTGGGAATCATGGCGGGTGTGACGTTGAATCCTCATACGCCAGTCTCCGTATTGGAGGAGATTATCAAGGATGTGGATCTGGTCATGCTGATGTCGGTCAACCCTGGGTTCGGTGGACAGAAGTTTATTGAGAACACGGTGGATAAGACTCGCAGACTGAAAGAACTGATTCAGAAATCTTCCTCAAAGGCTTTGATCGAGATTGATGGTGGTGTCAATTATGAAACAGGCAAACGGTTGCTGGATGCCGGCGCTGATGTTTTGGTGGCTGGCAGTTTCGTATTTGGAGCCCAAAACCCTACGGAAACAATCGCCAATCTGAAAGCATTGTAGTAGTACAAGATACAGAAGAGAAACGTCATTGCGATGTTTCTCTTTTTTTTACCTGATTTGCGTACTGCAATTTGTGATAAAGTCTATTTTGAATAACATCTAATTCCTCGATGGGAATGGATGGAACCGCTTTAAATTCTACCCTGCATGAAAGATTTATGTCGAATGCCTTTTGCTCGTTTGTTGCTACCCTTGGTTGTGGGGATTCTGCTGCAAAAATACCTCCCGTGCGAATTGCCATTGTCTCTTTTCTTGTTGCCACTTCTCTTCATTGCACTGCATTGGTTGCTGAAAAAGAGATATTCATACGAATCCAGATTTCTGTTTGGCATAAGTCTCTGTATCTTCTTCATGGGGATTGCCTATCAGAGGAGTGCATGGCAAGAGAGACAGCTTCTGACGGATGCGTCTACGCTTCAGGACCACGTCTTGGTGAAGCTGATTGATGTTCCCGTTGAGAAAGAGAGGTCGATAAGACTTTTGGTGCGTATGGCCTCCGATTCGTTGCATAACGGTGTGAAATGGCAAATTCATGTAAAAAAAGATTCTGTGAGTAGTCGTCTGCAAGAGGGTGACTGGATTTGTTTCCATTCGAGCATGATAAGGAGAAGAGACGGGGAGAACTCTTCGTTTGACTATGAATCCTTTCTGAGAAACAAGGGTATTTCGGGCTCTTTTTATCTCCCGACAGGCGGTTGGACGTTTGTGGAGCATTCTCACGCTTTCTCATTTTACAGATGGTCTCATTCCATTCAAAAAAAGTTGGTGGATGTGTTTCGAAATCAAGGTATTGGAGGTGATGAGCTGGGTGTCTTGTCGGCTCTTTCGATAGGTGATAAGACGTTGCTAGACAAGGATTTGAAGAATAGTTACTCCTCAACGGGAGCGAGTCATATTTTGGCGGTAAGTGGGTTGCATGTTGGGGTGGTCTTTTGGGTGTTCACACAATTGTTGTCGCAAGTTTTCAGAGGCGAGAAACGACGGAAGATGCGTGTGGTGCTCTCTTTGTCTGCACTGTGGGTTTATACGTTTGTGACGGGTTTGTCTCCGTCCGTTATTCGAGCCTCCATTATGTTGTCGATGGTTTCCGTAGCCTTGTTGTTGAATCGACGGGCGATGGTGTTCAATACCGTCTTTGCCTCTGCCTTTATGATGTTGTTGTATTCTCCCAACTACTTGTTTGATGTGGGCTTTCAGTTGAGTTATGTGGCAGTGCTTTCCATTTTGGTCTTTCAGAAGCCTATTTATCAGGCTTTTGTGTTTCGCGCGAAGGCGTTGGATAAGATGTGGTCGTTGCTGTCGGTTTCCTTTGCGGCACAGTTGGGGACGATGCCGTTGACGCTCTATTATTTCCATCAGATAAGTAATGTCTTTTGGTTGTCTGGTTTTATTGTGATACCCTTGTCGACCGTGATAATTTATTTGTCTATTTTTCTGTGGACGATTCACTGGGTTCCCTATGTGAGTGGGTTGACAGCCTTCTTGGTGGAGAAGAGTGTGATATGCATGAATTTTTCAATATCGAAGATGGAGTCGTTTCACGGAATTGTCTGTTCCAACGTAAGGTTTGAAATGGTTGATTTGGTGCTTGTAGGCACGTTATTATGCCTGTTAGCTATGTATGTTCAGAAGAAAACATTTTTGCGAGTATTTTCATTCTTGATTGTTGTGTTTGTTTACTCCGTATATCAGTCGATATACAAAATTTTTTTGTAACTTTACGGCCTAAATATAGAAGAAGAGTATGATATCAAAGATTATCAAAGAAGAATTGATCCAAGCAGCGAAAGATGAGATAGATTCTGCGAATGACATCGTGATTGTTTCTCATATCTCTCCAGATGGTGACGCTATTGGTTCATCATTGGCATTTGCCAATTTTCTAGGAACATTAGACAAGAGGGTAAAGGTCATTGTCCCTACGGCATATCCTGATTATTTTGGATGGATGCCAGGAGCTAAGGACATCCTTGTTTACGCTGAAAACAAAGAGGAGGCGGATGAAATTATTAAGAAAACCGAATTAATCGTTGCACTAGACTTTAATGTGTTGAAGAGAATAGGGGATATGGCTTTAGTTGTAGCAGATGCCCCTGCTCGAAAGGTGTTGGTGGATCATCACATTGATCCAGGTAGTTTTGCCGACATTGTGATTTCCTATCCGGAGATGACGTCGACAGCTGAAATGGTTTTCCGTTTAATTTGCCGAATGGGTTATTTCACGGATATGACGAAGGAGTGTGCCGAGTGTATATTCGTAGGATTGATGACCGATACTGGTTCTTTCTCCTTCAATTCAAATCAATCGGAGATCTATTCCATTGTCTCTGAGTTGATCAAGAAGGGTGTGGATAAGGATGAGATACACCGTCGTGTGTACGACAACTATTCAGAGAGCAGATTTCGTTTGATGGGTTATATGCTGACCAATAAGATGAAGATCTATCCTGAGTATGGTGCTGCTCTGATGTGTCTGACAAAGGAGGAACTGGATCGATACAACTATAAACCAGGCGATGCAGAGGGATTTGTCAATATGCCATTGTCTATCAAAGGCGTTATCTTCACTGCATTGTTTAAGGAAGATGAGGAGAAGATCCGCATGTCTTTCCGTTCGCAAGGTGATGTGCCAGTGAATGAGTTTGCTGCAGAGTATTTCACGGGCGGTGGACATAAGAATGCAGCGGGCGGACAGTTGTATGTCTCAATGGACGAGGCTGTTCGTATTTTTGAAGAGAAGTTGCCTACATTGGCTGAGTGTATGATTGCAGAGAGAGATCGTCAGTTGAGTATATGATAAACAAATTGAACTATATACTGAGTGTGTGTCTGGTCTTGTTGATGGCTTGTCAAGATCCAGCTCCGCAGGTTCCTTACAACAAAATACCAAAAGAGAACCCGACAGAGAGTCTGATTGAGATGAACAAGGAGTTTGCCGCCATCGAAGACAGTTTGATTCGTGCTTATATAGATTCTTTGTCCCTCCCGTTCACAACAACGAAGAGTGGATTGCGTTATTATATTACCAATCAAGGAGAAGGTGATACCATCTCTTTGGCAGATCAGGTGACATTCCGCTATTCTGTTAAACTATTGGATGGAAGTACATGTGATAAGCTGACAGATGTGGTTAAGACAGAGAACTTGGGACATTGTGATATGGAACGAGGCTACAGAGAGGCGTTGCTACTGATGAAACAATCGAGTAGTGGCGTTTTTGTGATGCCTTCTTTCCTTGCTTATGGAGTGATTGGCGTACCTAAGTGCATTCCTGCATGGACCCCGGTTGAGTGTACAATCACCGTTATAGAAGTAAAAAGAGATAGATGATTATGATAAAGAAAATGAATCGTTTTAATGAAGTGAAAAGAGGATTGTTGATCCTTGCATGTGTATTATCACTCTTTTCTTGTAAAGACTCAGGGAAAACATATTCCGAATGGTTGGAGGAAGAGGAAGATGCTATTGAGGCTTTTATCAAAGGAAAAAACATATCCGTCACCACCTCCATGCCTACGGGTACGTCGGAGTGGATGGATGGTCAAAAAAGACTCTTTTATAAGTACGAGTCCGGTGATCTCTCTGGTCTGTACTATCATCAAGTGGAGTTGGGTACGGGTAGAGAGCCTGAAACCAATTGGAAAGCTTATGTAAGATATAAGGGCTATACGTTGGATGGAACTTTGGTTTATGACTGCACGTCAGCTACATCACCTGATCCTCTTTCATTCACCTTGGTGCAGAAAGCATCCAATGGATATAGTTACGGAATCGCATTCCAAAATGCAGTACGCAACCTTCGGGTGGGCGGACATTGTCAGATAATCATTCCATTCAATCTTGCAAACGGTTCGTTGACAACGGTCAAGGGCGGAAAACGCTCGGACTCGGAAGAACACAGACCGATGTATTATGAAATATGGTTGGTTGGATTGGAGTAGAAGATGGAAGCGTTGAGTAAGAACACAATAAAACTGATCACCTCTCTGAACAGAAAAAAGGAGAGAGATGAGGCTGGTTTGTTCTTCGCGGAAGGTCCTAAATTGGTGGACGACCTACTCAACACATTTCATTGCACACTGCTAATCGCTACGTCAGATTATTTATCTGCACATAAAAACATCAAAGCTGATGCTGTTCAGGAGGTCACGAAAGAGGGACTAAAGAAGGTTTCTGCTTTGTGTGCGCCACAATCGGTAGTGGCTCTTTTTAAAAAGCCTACCTATCAATTGGATTATAAATCCTTGGGTAGTCAGTTGTCCTTGATGCTGGATACGGTTCAGGACCCTGGAAATCTGGGCACGATTATCCGTATAGCCGATTGGTTTGGCATAGAAAATGTTATTTGTTCAAAAGAGACGGTGGATGTCTATAATCCTAAGGTGGTGCAAGCAACGATGGGCGCCTTGTCCAGAGTGCGAGTTCATTATCTTGATTTGGAGAAGATGTTGCAAGATTTAAAAGGCGTCCCTGTTTTTGGAACTTTCTTGGAAGGAGATGATATTTATGAGGAGACCTTACCCCCTTCGGGCATTATCGTGATGGGAAATGAGGGGAATGGCATCTCTTCGAATGTAAAAAAATATGTCGATCGGAAATTATACATACCTAATTTCCCTCAGAGTAGAGATACGTCAGAATCGCTGAATGTTGCTGTGGCAACAGCTATCGTTTGCTCTGAGTTTAGACGTAGAATAAATAGATAAGCATGGGAAATTTGTCAAATTTGAAGTCCTTTATACAAAGGTTGCGGTTTAAATATAAACTGGCAATCCTAAATGAAAATACGCTAGAGGAGATTTGGAGAATCAGACTGTCGAAATTGTCTGTTATCGCCGTCGGTTTTATGGTGGCTGTTCTCTATTTCTTCTTGATTGCTCTTTTAATCATCAAGACACCATTGAGAGGCTTCTTGCCTGGATATACGGAGAATGTCAATCTGAGAAAACAGTTGACACTTAATTCATTGGTGGTGGATTCCATTTCTGAACAAGTAAATTTGCAAACAAAATATGTGACTGCTTTGCGCTCCATCGTGGCAGGCGAAATCCCTGTGGATTCTGTTGTGAGTGTCGACTCATTGCGTATTGTGGCAAAGAGCCAGCTTTCTGGTCCGTCAGAACGTGAATTGGCCTTCCGCGACTCATTCGAGGCGGAAGAGATTATCTCCTCTGCTATTGGTATGCATACGCAACAGGAGTCTATCAACCACCTGATGCAACAACCTGCAAAAGGACGCGTCTTGGAGTCTTATAACCCGCATATGAAGATCTATGGCGTCACCATGATGGCGGAACACAACTCCAATGTGGTTTCCATCCTGGATGGCGTTGTCATCGCTTGCGAATATTCTCTGAATAACATTTACATTATGACCATCCAACATCCGGATAATATCATATCAGTCTATAAAACCCGTCAGCCATATATGTTGACTGTCGGTGAAAAGGTGCATGCGGGACAGGTACTCACCACGTTCCGTTCTAACGATGATTGTTATTTTGAATTCCAGTTGTGGAAGGATGGTATGTCGATGGATCCGCAAGTGTTCATCATGTTTTAGTCGCTTTGTCAGAACTTTGGTATAATTGGGTTCTTTGTTGTTGAAGAATATGAAGAAAAAACAGATTGCTATATTGGGTTCCACGGGTTCTATAGGAACTCAAGCTCTTGAGGTGATAGAGGAAAATCCTTCCTTGTTCGAGGTCTATGCTCTCACTGCTAATAATAACGCGACCTTGTTGATTGAACAGGCTCGCAAGTTCCAACCAGAAATGGTGGTGGTGGCGAATGAGACGAAGTATCAGGAGGTGAAGGAGGCGTTGGCTGATTTGCCTATCAAGGTCTATGCTGGCTCTCAGTCGATAGCAGATGTTGTGGAGTCGGAACCTATTGATATCGTTTTGACGGCAATGGTTGGTTATGCAGGATTGTATCCTACCATAAAAGCGATAAAAGCGCACAAAACCATCGCGTTGGCTAATAAGGAGACGTTGGTGGTGGCAGGTGATTTAATCTGCCGTTTGGCTACTGAAAATAAAGTGGCGATCCTTCCTGTCGATTCGGAACACTCTGCAGTTTTCCAATGCTTGGCAGGCGAGTTGTCGCCCATCGAGAAGATATTATTGACCGCCTCTGGAGGACCATTCCGAGGCAAAGACCGTGCCTTCTTGGAGCACGTCACACCAGCGGATGCTTTGAAACATCCGAATTGGTCGATGGGTGCCAAAATCACCATCGATTCGGCCTCTATGATGAATAAAGGATTTGAGGTGATAGAGGCAAAGTGGTTGTTCAACGTAAAGGCATCTCAGATCGAGGCTGTGGTTCACCCTCAGTCATTGATTCACTCAATGGTTCAGTTCCAAGATGGCTCCATCAAAGCTCAGTTGGGATTGCCAGATATGAAGTTGCCTATCCAATATGCGTTTGGCTATCCACAGAGATTGCAAAACAACTATCCGCGTCTCGATTTCTTTACCCATCAGACGATGACTTTCGAGAAGCCCGATTTGGAGGTCTTTCGTAACCTTGCCTTTGCTTATGCTGCCATGGATAAGGGTGGTAATATGCCATGTATCTTGAATGCTGCCAATGAGGTGGCTGTGGCTAAATTTTTGCATGAGGAATTAGGTTTCTTGCAGATGTCGGATGTGATTGAGGAGACGATGGCTTCGGTTCCCTTCATAGCTAAACCAACCTACGAGGATTATGTCAAAACAGATGACTTAGCTCGTCGTAAGGCTGTTGAGGCTTCATTAAAATACAAGGTGAATTTGTAAATTCACCTTGCGAAAAATTCCACAAAATGAATTTGTAGAATCCATCTAATAAATAGCGCAATATATATGTCAACGTTGGTTGTTATCCTTCAGTTTTTCTTGAGTCTGACCATTTTGGTAGTGTTCCATGAATTTGGACATTTTTTGATGGCAAAACTATTCAAGGTGAGAGTCGAGAAGTTTTATTTGTTCTTTAATCCAGTATTTTCTCTCTTTAAATATAAATCGAAGAAGAGTGATACGGAGTATGGCATCGGATGGTTGCCATTGGGTGGTTATGTGAAGTTGGCGGGCATGATTGATGAGTCGCTCGACCAAGAACAGATGAAGAAAGATCCACAACCATGGGAGTTTAGAACGAAACCAGCATGGCAACGCCTCTTGATTATGGTTATGGGTGTTGTCTTTAATTTCATCTTGGCTCTGTTTATCTATACCATGATTGCGTTCCATTATGGTGATTCCTTTATTCCGTTGAAAAACATGACGGAAGGAATGGCATTCAATGAATATGCGCAGAAAGTTGGTTTCCGAAATGGAGATATTCTTTTACGGGCCGATTCGGAAGAGTTGATTCGGTTGGATGACAAGACAATTCACCTCATGATGGAAGCCAAGACCGTCTGGGTGTTGCGTGATGGCAAAGAGGTGGCGATTAACATGCCAGAAGATTTTGCCGAGAAAATTATCGAGGGGAAAAGTATGTTTCTTGATGTCAATTATCCATATGTGATAGATAGCGTCATGCCTGAGTCTCGTGCCATGAGAGCTGGATTGATGAGAGGAGACAGCATTGTCTCTTATATCGATGCATCATGCGTAGATTCTGTTAAAAAGGCAGATGTTTTCAGCATGGTTTCCATGTACGACAAGTGTAGAAACATCCCTATACCTATTATAGTGAGTCGAAACGACACGCTGACTCGACTCTTGCTTACACCGAATGAGAAAGGTAAGATTGGTGTCTCAATGAAGGGGCCAGCTGCTTTTTATAAAATTGAAAAGGTTAACTATGGTTTGTTGGAGTCTGTTTCTGTGGGAGTGAAGAGGGGATTTGGCAGATTGTTCAGTTACGTGGGGGATATGAAATATGTCTTCTCTGCTGCTGGAGCCAAGAGTGTAGGAGGTTTTGTGTCGATAGGCAGTTTGTTCCCATATCCGTTTAACGCCCGTATATTTTGGGAGATAACAGCATTCCTGTCGGTTATTTTGGCCTTTATGAATATTCTCCCTATTCCAGCGTTGGATGGAGGTCATGTGATGTTCTTGGTTTACGAAGTGATTACGAAGAAGAAACCAAGTCAGAATGTGATGGTGAAGGCTCAAATTATTGGTATGATTCTCTTGTTTGCCTTGATGTTGTATGCCAATCTGAATGACTTCCGAGGACTCTGATAGTGATCGTGCGCGGTGATGTGCCGTTAGGAGGTGATGGCGACGATCCCGCTAATAATCATGTAAACATAGACGATTTTTCGTAGTGTCTCGGCAGATATCTTATCGAAGATAAATTTGCCCAGTATGCTTCCGATGAGGACGCCGATAAGGGCGTATAACCAGCTGATGCGTACTGTGTGGGTTAAAAAATCATGATGCGCACGGAAAATGGTCATGACAACATTACCGATGAGGAAGTAGGTCTGTGCCATGGCTAAATACTCGTCTTTTCCTTTTTCAGAGGCTAGGAAATAGAGTACGGCAGGAGGTCCTTGCATACCAAACAAACCACCCATCACACCACTGATGCTACCCATGGAGATTTGCAGTTTCAATGTCGGTTTTACATGAATGTGTCCGTTAATGAAAAGGAAATAGATCCCCATGAGAATGAGTATGATGCCTAGTAATAGTTTCAAGTGTGATTCCGACGCACTTGCTACGTATTCAATGGCAAAGAAAGAGACAATCAGAAAGGTGATGGTGATGGGAATGAGTCGCTTCCAGTTAATGTATTTGTAATGCGTGAATAAAATATAGACGGATTGGGTGGCTGACAGCATACCGGAAAGAGTGGTCGACTCACCATAGCTAGGCATAAGATAGGGAAGCATGGTCATGATGAATATCCCGAAACCAAAACCACAAACGCGCTGCACGAAACTAGCGCCTGTACAAAAAATGATAAGTAATATTATGGTGGTTGTGTCCACTTCCTCTGTCAGTTAAATTCAGTATGCAAAATTAATGATTGTGTATGAAATAAAACCTCATTTTTTCTTTTGTTTTCATAAAAAATAGTCTTACTTTTACCGACAAATTTAGCACTAATTGGAATAGACATGGAGAAGAATACAAAAAACGATGCTTCTGTTATTAAGAACGTTGAGATGTTGATTCGTAGTGTACAGTCTACGTATGATTGCTTGTCGTTTGACGCGAAACGCATTAAACCATGTGTGGAGTTGTTGCAGAGCATGCCTATCTCTGAGACTCCCAATGCTGTTGTTGCGACAAAAGATTTAGTAAGTCGACTGACAGTGGCTGATGAGAAGTTGGCCGAGGCTATGTGTTTGATTCAAGACGCTCTATCTTCTGTCTCTATTGGAGGTAAGAATTATAAGGATTCTATCAAGAAGGGTTAGTCTCCTTCTCTTCGTCAACCTCTGCATAGTCTAATTGTGCAGCTCTCTTCTGCCATAAGGCTTTAGCAAAGGCTTGCATATCTGTTTGATTGTCTGATTCATCTGTTATTTCTAACCCAAGGATTGTCTCTATCACATCTTCCAATGTGATGATACCATCCATTCCGCCATATTCATCGATGACGAGGGCGATTTGCTCCTTCCGAGCCACCATCAGGTCGTAGAACTTCGTGATGGAGGTGTTTTCATAGCACACCATGATATCTCTTTTGATCTCCTTCAGTTTGATCTGGTCCTCTCCATTGGCGAGGTGAAACAAAATATCTGTTTTCAGCACGAAACCTGTGATGTCGTCAAAATCATTTGTGTAAATCGGAATTCTGGAGTAGGTGAGAAACTTCTTATCGCGGAAGAACTCTGCCAGTGTCATATCCTCTTGTGCTGCCAGTACGACGGTGCGTGGAGTCATGATGGAGTGTACCTTTACCTTTTCCATCTTGACAAGGTTGTTGATGATGATGCTTTCGTTCTTTTTAAAGACACCCTCTCGTTCACCTATGTTGGTGAGTGCTGCCACCTCTTCGCGACTGACGGTTTGCGCCTGTTTGCGAGTGAATAGGTGAGTGAGGAAGCGAGACATGACCACCAATGGGTAGCATAGGTAGTAGATGCCTCGGATGATATAGCCTGCAGGAATGCATAGTTCTCTCCAGTAGGAGGAGCCGATAGTCTTAGGTATGATTTCCGAACAGATAAGAACCAAGATGGTCAGGATGGCAGAACATAAACCGAAATAGGCGTTGCCGAACACTTCCATGGTTTGCGCACCAACGGCGGCTGCTCCAGCTGTGTTGGCAATGGTGTTGAGGGAGAGTATGGCGGCAATAGCCTTCTCGATATTGGTCTTCAAATCTTTGAGATTAGCCACACCTTTTTGCTCTTCTGGCAACGACTCGATGTAGGAGGATGTGGTTGAATAAAGGGTAGCCTCCAGCAATGAACATAGAAAGGAGATCCCTAATGTGGCGATTAACGCTATGATAAGTAGTGTCATGTCTGTAAAAGTTTTGAAATGGGTTTTACTGCATGAAGGTGTGACAGTTACACCGCTGCGAATGGTGGTGCATAGAGTCAGTCTTATCCTCTTCGCATTAACTAAAAAAGCGGCCAAGTTTCCTTGGTCGCTTCTGTGAGCCAGTTGGGGCTCGAACCCAAGACCCCATCCTTAAAAGGGATGTGCTCTACCTGCTGAGCTACTAGCTCTCCCTTGGTTGCTTTATTTCTCAAAAGCGTTGCAAAGGTACGCAATATTTCGATATAACCAAAACTTTTCGGATTAAAAATTATAAAATTTTTTATCTTTGCATTATTGATAATTACAGATATGGTTCGTTTAATCGAGTTATTCAAAATTTTTTTTCAGATAGGAGCCTTCACGTTGGGTGGTGGCTATGCTATGCTTTCGATGGTGGAGATAGCCATTGTCGATAAGCGTAAGTATATGTCGAAGGAGGAATTTTGGGATTTGATTGCTGTGGTACAGTCCTTGCCTGGCGTCTTTGCCATCAATACGGCTTTGTATGTGGGGTATAAGTTGCGGGGGAAAAAGGGAGCCATCTTTTCGGCGTTGGGTGCCGCACTGCCATCGTTTGTTGCGATTTTGTTGATTGCCATGTTTTTTACGGAGATAAAGGATAATGAGGTGGTTGAACGTATCTTCAAGGGCATCCGTCCTTGTGTGGTGGCGTTGATATTGGCTCCGGCTGTTCGTCTGATCAAGCAGAACAGCATGGGGTGGAAGAAGATATGGATTCCGTTGGTTTCTGCCATCCTGATTTGGCGGTTTAAGGTCTCTCCGATTCTGGTGATATTGGTGGTCTGTGTGGGTGCCGTGTTGTATGGTATCTATATGTATCGTAAAATGAATAAAGTGTAACGTATGGTTTTCCTTCAGTTGTTATATGTCTTCTTTAAAATCGGACTCTTGGGGTTCGGTGGTGGATATGCCATGCTTTCACTGATTCAGTTTGAGGTGGTGGACCATTTTAATTGGATGACCGTCAAAGAGTTTTCTGATATGTTGGCCATCTCGCAGATGACGCCCGGACCGGTCTCCATCAATACTGCTACATACGTGGGTTACACGGTGGCTGGTATACCTGGGGCTATTGTAGCGACAGGCTCACTTTGTTTGCCTTCTCTTTTTTTGATGTATCTGGTGATTCGTTTTTTATTGAAAAACAAGGATAATCGTTATGTGCAATACATCATGTCGGGCTTGCGTCCTGTGTTGGGTGGCTTGATTTTAGCGGCTGCACTGATGTTGTTGAACAAAGAAAACTTCTCTGATTTTGGTTTGGAAGAACGTAACCTATCCGTTCTGATCTTTATTGCCTCTTTTGTCGCCTTG
Organism: Paludibacteraceae bacterium; assembly: GCA_017551675.1. Taxonomy (GTDB): domain Bacteria; phylum Bacteroidota; class Bacteroidia; order Bacteroidales; family Paludibacteraceae; genus UBA1181. Next base: position 45,595 of record JAFZLC010000016.1, read on the forward strand.
CACTATTTCAAGGTAAACCCGATGTGGTTGATTGCGGTGTCGGGGGTTCTTGGGGTATTGTTTATGTAATATAAAATTGTATTGGGGGGAAATGAATATTCGAAAAGTGAAAAACGAGGGGGCACCAAGATCAAATCTTGATGCCCCCTCGATTATTGGTTATTGTCCTTTTAGAACTGTACCGAAAGCATTATCTCATGTGTGTTGGATGGCAAATTGTTGAACTTGCCTAAGTTGAGGTTGTAGGTGTAACCCACACGAAACATATCATTCCATTCGATTCCTAAGGTGATTGCCATCATCGACATCTCTGTTGGGTTGGACAAGTCTGGTTGCCAAGTGACACCACCCCAGATGAAGCGGTTGTAGAATGCCATGGCGTTGATCTCCAACACGTTCACCTTCTTCTTGTGCATGTAGGCGAGGGCAGGTGCTACGTCGAAGTGCTCTGATACAGGGATGAATCCACGTCCGTATACATAGAAGTGGCGACCTGCTTTGAAGGTGGTGGAACTATCGTTCAACAAGTGTGTGCAAGAAGCACCCACCATCCAATGCTTGGAGGTGAACTCGAAACCGAAGTTTAGATCGGGTTTCACCTCAGTGGTCTTCTCTTGTACGTAAGTGTCAGGGTCGGAGTATTCTGTTTCGTCGCGCAAGATATTGTTTTGTGGGTTGAAATAACCGAAGTTAACACCACCAGAGAGACCTAGTGAGAGAATGTATTTCTCTGTGATATCCAAGTGATAGGAGTAAACAGCTTGCACGTTGGTGGTGCTGTGTCCGATACCTAGATGGTCGTGAAAGAGGGTGAGACCTGCACTGGATTTGAATCGTTCGCTGTAGGCGGTAAAGTTCATCAGACCAACCTTTGGTCCGTTGTCCACGCCGATCCATTGGAATCTACCCAAGACGAATAAATCGAACTTCTCGTTGTTACCCGTACCAGCAGGGTTCACATTGATACGAGAGAACAATTGTTGGGAAAGCAGCAAGTCCTGCTGGGCTTGCGTTGTGTTGAGGCACATGAGTGTGCAACATAACACTGCTACTAATTTGAATATGCTCTTATTTTTCATTGCTCTAATCATACTCTAATCAAATCTTAGTTCAATTTGTATATTTCCACACGACGGTTCTTCTGATGATCTTCTTCCGTCTTGGCATTTTTGATAATTGGATGATGCTCTCCATCTGCACGCATTTGCAAGCGTTCTGGCTTAACTCCTTTTAAGAGTAGGTTGAAGTAGACCCACTCAGCTCTTTTCTGTGAAAGGGCGTCGTTGTACTCGATGGTTCCACGCTCGTCCGTGTGACCCACCAATAGGAATTTACTGTCTGGATAAGCATTGATGAAATCCAATACAATCTCCAAATCTTCTTTGTAGGTACCATTTGGTATACCCTTGTCAAATTCGAAATAGAAGATACGCATCTCGTGTGTTCCAAGCACATTTTTAGAAATCTTAATCACTGTGTCTGGATGCTCTTCCAACTTCTGATTCACATCGCGTGTAGGCTCGATAAAGTCGGTTGATGAAAAGACAACGGGTTGACTTAATGCCTTCTCAATCTTACGGTTCATCTCTTCCTTCTTCTCCTCGGCTGGAGCAACTACCTTTTCTGGTTGCTCTGCTACGGATGAATTAGCAGGCTCTGGATTGTTCTGTGCAATCTCCTTGTTGGCTGGTGTCGTAGCGGATGATACTCCGTCTACCTCCTTCGCAAGGGTGCTGTCCTGCTTTGGTTGAACTGGTTCTGTTACAGCGGGAACCTCCACCTTTTTCGTCTCGAGTACCAGCAACTCTGGTTTCTTGTCTTTCTTAGGATCGATTGTGAAGATGTTGTATTTTCCACTGTCGGGTGCTGCATTGCCCACTTTGCGGTTGGAGGCGAAGGTGATGTTGCCATCTTCTGTTACGAATGGATAGTTTTCATCACTTTCTGAATTAACGTTTGTACCCAGTCTTTGTGGATTTCCCCAGACGTTGTCGGTTAGCTTCTCCACCTTCCAGATATCGAGTCCCTTCTTGCTTCTCAAGTTGGATGCGAAGTACATCACTGTCTCGTCTTCGTTCAATGCAGGATTGAGGATGACGATAGAATCCTCTGGCATGTAGCGCCAGTTGGCATAAGCCAAAACGGAACCTCTGTACTTGTCACGTTTCACATTGAAACCGGGGATTTCGATGTATTTATCTTCTACCCACTGACCGTTCTTCTTCTGCTTGGCAGTGAAGAGTTTGCCAGATTGTGTGTAGTAGAGCGAACCGGTCTTGGATCCATACGATACCTGACCGTCTGTTACAATTTTCTTAAACTCATCTGTATAGGTGAGATTCTGAATTTGACCATAATCATCTATCTCGGCAATGAAGGTGCTGTCATTTCTGACAAGGAGCACTTTGCCGTCCTTGTATTTTGAAATTAGTTCCTTTTCACCCACATTTTTCGTGGCCGTAAAATTGGTTGTTTGGCGGCAATATCCATTCAAGGAATTGAAGATTGCCCCTAGGGCAAATAAGGTGAATAATAAGTTTTTCATTATCGTAATCCCTTCTTAATTATTTTCTGAATATTTCAATTGTACCTTTCAACACTCGTTCGTCTTTTAATGTTAAGACGTAGATGTAGACGCCCGGATCGGCAAGCGCTCCTTTGTAGTATCCGTCCCAACCGTCATTGGAGTTACATACGATGTCTCCGTAGCGGTCGTAGATGATTACTTTGTAGCCTGGCATGAAGTCGTCGTTCTCGCCATCCACTGTGTATGGTGTGAAGACGGTTGGTATCACGATGTTGTCTACCAATGCTACCTTTATGGAGTTACTTTCGATTTGTGGACATGCGCCATTCTCTGCCTCGATCTGATAGGTGACGTCTCCGTTTGGCATGTTAGCCAAGTTCAATTCGTCACTGATCGTAATCAAATGCTTGTCTCCTTCTGCATCGATATAGTACCATGAGTATGGACCTCTGACAACAGAAGAGGTGTCGGCAACCAAATTGATGTCTGAACCATATTCAAATACCTTGTTGGTAGATGATAATTGGATGGTTGCAGGCTTGGACACTGTGATGCTGATGGAGTCTTTTTCAGAATCAGGACATACGTTGTCTGAAATATAAACCCATGCTTCCATGTCGGTTTGTGGCTTGAAGGTACGCTCATTCTCGGTGGTCTTCTTTCCGTCCCACCAGATGTAAGATTCAGCTTTGCCCGAGAGGGTCTCTGCGGTAACCGTGATGGAGTCGGCTCCTTCCTGACAGATGTCATCCTTGTCTGTGCTGATGGTGACAGCGAGTGGTTGACGTACTTGGTACGAAATCTCTTTTGTCACGGATGGACATTTGTTGAAGATAGACTGAACGGTTGCAGTGTGTGAGCCATTCTCTTTTGGTGTCACATGGAGGGTGTCGGCTGATGTGCTGTCATCCCATGCGATAAGACCCAATTCTACGCTTGATTGGATAGAGAGTGTGATACCATTGCTGTCGCTTGCGCAAATCACCTCTTTGTCTTGTGTTAACTCAAAGTCGATTGGCTCGTCAATGGTCAACTGTATGGTGTCGGTCTTAGCCGTACACAAGCCATAGCGTGGCTCCAAACGAACGGAGTAGCGCTCTGCATCGACTTGAACGGTAATGGCAGTGTCTGTCATTCCGTTGCTCCAAATGTACTTGCCAGGTTCGCCTGTAAGTTGAGTGGCAGTCAATGTCACCTCATCGTTGCGACACACAGTGTCTTTACTTGATTTGAGTGTAAAGCTTGGATCTTCCTCCACGAAGAGTGTTCCTTCGAAAGCCAAAGCAACGGTGTCACCTTTTTGAAGGGATGCCTTAACGCTCATGTTTGGCTTGGCATCGATGGTGATGGAGTCTGCTCCGTCGAAATCAAGATGAGTATAGTCTGCATCGTCGGCAAGTTTAGATGACCATACCAATTTGTAACCATCGGCGATGGTTCCGATCTTCTCCTTGTTGATGGAGTAGGTCACCTCTTTCTGTGTAGAGCAGATAGAGTCAGGCCATTGGTTAGGAATCAATTTGTTCAATCTCAATGAAAGGAGATTGGTGATGATATTGCTTCCACAGTCTGTTGAATCGCTTTTTGCAAATTGCTCTGCGTCCTCCACAGAGTTAGCCACAAGTGCTCTGAAGTACATGTCAGATTTGAATGTGCTGGCATTGATGATAGCTACCGTGTCTTCTGTTGGACCGTATAGGTTGCTCCACTTGATGGAGTCGGCAGATGCTTGATAGATGTATACGTGCGTGAAGTCGTCTACGCCCTCAGCTGTGATGTATAGTTTCACAGTGTCGCCAACCAGAGGGATATCTGTGTCGGTGGTGTTGACGTAGTGTAGCTTCTGCTCAGGACCGCAGTTACCATTACCCACGAAGAATTTTCTTGTCACCTTTGTACCGCTTCCGTCCTTACTTGTAGCAGTGACAGCGATGAATCCATCTTTCTCCACGTCGTGTGTAACCAAGACGCCTTCGCTGGTGACGTGTGCGATGATTTCATTGTCGATCGACCATTCAATCTCTTTCAACGTAGCATCAGCAGGTGTGAAGTTGACGCGAAGAGGTATGGAGTCGTTGTGAGTCATACATGCACATCCTAAGATGTCCATTGATTCGATTTTAACCGGATCTTTTATGTAAAGATAGATGGTAGTGTCATTCTTGAGGTAATAAGAACCATTGTATCCTTCGTTGTAATGCAAGAAGTATGCGTAGTTACCCTCCTCACAGAAGATCTCTACCTTACCGTCTTGGTCGGTATATGTGGTGTTGTAGAATTGATCATCTTTGGTGACATCCAATAGAAGATTGTCAGCAGGCTTTCTGCTGGTTTCATACATAACGATGTATTTCACATCGTACATCTTAGTTCCAGAGATGATTTCAAAGCTCAAATCATAATCTTTCACGATGAAGTCTCTGACGATATCCAAGATTCTAAGTTGGTAGCGACCAGGAACAAGGTGGTCGATGATTTTACCATCAGAATTGGTTCTTAATCCCGCGTGAGAATCATTGTCGTAATCGGTTGAAGTGAGTAGTACACCATTCTCATCATATTTGTAGATGTTTCCGAACACACCCGTCACTAAGTCGAGGTTGGCATCTTTGATAGTGATGTTTACCGAACGTTTGACAGGCACTACGATGTAGATGATTGTGTCTGGATTGAGAGATGGTGATATGTTAAAGTTAAGTTGGAATGTACCATCGTAGAGGTAATCTTTCAAGACATATTCAACGTAGTAGTCATTAGGCTCGCAGATGGTTGGTTCGTCGAAGACCCATACGTTATTATTGCCGTTGTACTCCTCATAAAAGTGAGAGACGGTCTTAGAGTATGGTTTGCCTTCGCTTGTATAGACATCCATATTCATGATTTGTGGATAGACAAGCTTTCCATCATGTAGGAATTGGAATTTCACCTTTTGTGAGATGAGAGCCTTAGGATGGAAGTAGAGTATGGTGTCGCTTGTGAGAGTGATCCTTTGCGTATCTTCAAATGCGATGAACGTATAGTCACCCGTGATATGACGACCCGTATAGAATCCTAAGCTATCGGTTACCAGTTTGGATTTATATCCGAACTGAATCACCTCAATGTATTGTCTTGATTCAAAATTGTATCCATTGATGTCTTTCATCACAATGTTAAGTGTGTAGAAAGGTTGTAGGATGGTCTTGTTGTGAATAGCCGTGTCTTTGGCCCTTACGGAGAAGTCGTTGATGAAACTTCTGTGGTAATCCTTCTCGTTCATGTATAGTGAGTAGGCGTACCTGTTATGAGGAAGGACAATCGGTTTGTCGTATTTGAAGTAATAAACACTATCCTCGTCCGACCACACTCTCTCTCCTGTTAGGGTGAAGTTACGGCCTTCGTCTTGGCTAACCCAGATAAGGATCTCCTCGACGGAAACTGGGTCGAACTTCTTGTCACCCAAATAAAAATCGAAATAGACCTTAGTCATGTTCGATGGGTCTACATAGACGTAGATGGTGGTATCTTGGGTGATGATTACGTTTTTAACCGTATCGTTTATGACAGCGATGTCGAATGTATCGGCACCTACAAACCATACAACGTAACCTGAGTCGTTGGTGAATTGGTAGTCAGACTCTTTGGTATAGTCGTTCGACAAACGTAGGTTGGCCATTGCATTTTCGATAGGTGTCACACGGTCATCTTTCTGTATAGCATACACTTTTAGTTTGTATGGAGTAGCAGGAGTGAGTGTGTCTGGAATTATCAATTGGAATGAACCTTCACCTCCACCTCCACCTCCATTTGTTGTGTCAGGTAGGGTAGGTAAGACGATGTAGACGATGTTATTGGTGAGTGGGTCATTGTCGTCGACCACGAAAGTGTCTACGATCGTACCATAATCTTGTGTTTCTACGGAGCAGGTGTAGGTTCCTGCAGGACAAGAGACATGCGATTCCGTTGTGTTATATAGGTAGTATCCATGCGAGATGGTGGAACTGTGCGCATCCACAGAACCGAACATGTAGATACTGTCAGGTGCGATGTGTGTCACCAAAATGTCTTTAGCGAAGACGGTGAGATTCTCCTTCTTATCATTGATGAAGCAGAAGTGAGTCTGGTGGGTGATCTCTCCACTGGTGACATCTACCGTTGTGTTGATGTTCTCATCTTGTACTTGTTGGTAGCCCGTTCCTTTGAAAGTGGAGTATTTGTAGTTGCCTTCAGGAACAAGGAATTCTGCGGTTCCTGCCTCGTCCGACATCTTTTCACTAATCAGTGTTTCAGTACCATCATCCGCTACTGTGTAGATGGATGCTTTCTCGCCGACCAATGGTTTTCCCTCATCATCTTTGAAGGAGAACGTCCAAGTTCTGTAATCGAGGTTGATCCATGAGTAATCACCATCTTTTACTGAGAATGAGCCCTGACTTAAATCACCGAAAGAGAATGAGTAGTTGTAGTCGCCCGCAGGTATGAAAGGATCAACCAAACGACCACTCGCATCGGTGGTGTACGTTTTGTATGGCGTGCCATTTTGCGAGATTTCTATCTGAAGATCGGCGACAGGTTTGTTCTGTGCATCCGATATCTCAAAAATTAGAACGCCTTCTGAATGCGCATTTATCCAAATGCATAAGAATCCTAATAACGAAAGGAGTCGTAATTTGAGTCTTGTCATGATTGAATTAAAGTCAAATAATAATGTGTGTTTCAGAAATGGATATGGTGGGCTCTAAAAAGAACCCACCTTATGTTTATGAATGTACGAAAGTTGTCTAATGACAGATGTTACTATTTGGATTGTACGTAATGTATTCTTACTACCCCTTTAGGAGCATAGTTTGCACCAAGATCAAGATGCAAATCATACATGGTGTAGATATCATCATCTTCGATCTTTATCTTAGCTTGCTTAGGAGTAGCCCAGTAAGTTTGAGTGCCATCTGCAACGTTGTATGAGTTAGTTGAAGCATAGTGGTATCTGTATACCTTACCTGTGCTAGTTGTCTCTGTGATGTCAATTTTCCAATCACTGTCGTTCAAAAGATTGTAGTCAACACCATAAGCCACTGGATCTCCTGATTTAGTCATTGTCAATTCTACTGCTCCTGTAGAAATCAATTTAAGTTTTGTCTTAGGATAACTAGAACATTCTGCGCGATCAATCGTATAGCTTTTGCCATCGATTATGATTGAATTGGTATAGATGTCCTGATCATCACCCTCGCCGTCACCCTCAAATGTGCAACTTGTCATGAATGGAATGATCAACAAACATGACAATAAAAATTGTAAAGCCTTTTTTGTATTCATACTGCTAAATTATTAAGTGTTAATATTATTTTTTTAATAAAGAACTATCTCCGTAACTTAGAAAACGAAAATCGTTGTTCATGGCATACTCATATATGCGTTTCCAATCGTCGCCCACGAATGCCGAGATGAGCAGTAGCAGTGTGCTTTGCGGTTGGTGAAAATTGGTGATGATAGCCTTGACGAGGTGAAACTGGTATCCCGGCACGATGATGATCTGTGTGTTGGCCGAGATGGTTTCCAAGTGGTTGTGCTCCATATATCGTAGGATGCTGTCGAGCGACTCCTCTGTAGTGAGGTGATACGCTTTTTCGTAAGGCATCCATTGTGTCACCGTTAACTCCCGTTCCTCTAATTGGTTGTTCTCTGCCAACTGACAGCCAATGTAATAGAGACTCTCCAGCGTGCGTACGGAGGTGGTTCCGACGGCCACTACCTGACCTGCTTTCCGAATCTTCTCGATCACTGATCGGCGTACGCAGATCCATTCGGAGTGCATCTGATGTCCGCCAATCGTCTCTGACTTGACAGGCTGGAACGTACCTGCTCCCACGTGTAGTGTCACCTCTTCGCAGTCGATACCCTTTTTGTGTAGGGAGTCGAACACTTCAGGTGTGAAGTGAAGACCTGCCGTAGGTGCGGCCACCGAGCCTTTGATTTTGGAGTAGACGGTTTGGTAGGTCACCTTGTCTCGCTCCACCGTTTCCCGATGCAGATAGGGTGGTATGGGTAACACACCGAAAGCGTCGAGTATGGAGGCGAAGTTCACACGCTCGTCATCCCAAAAGAAGCGGACGTGGTAGGCGTTGCCCACTGTTTCTCCTCGTTCAGCTTTGAAAATGATCTCTTTGCCGTTCACCATCACTTTTTTCTCCAAGATGGTGTTGGACTTCCACTTGCTGGCGTTCCCAATCATACATTTCCACGTACATTCGCGGTTTGCCTGAAAGGTTAACACATAGTCATGTGGTTGGATGGGCTCTAAACAAAAGACCTCAATATGAGCCCCCGTCTCTTTCTGGAACAGAAGACGAGCTTGAATCACCTTTGTGTTGTTGCATATCAACAAATCACCCTCATTCAATTGTTGAGCCAAGTTCTTAAAAACGGTATGCGCAATAGTGCCCTTATCGTAGAGTAACAACTTGGATTCGTCTCTTTTTTCTATTGGGAATTTCGCTATTCGCTCATCTGGAAGTTCATATGAGAAATCATCAATAGAAATATCCTTTGGTCTTTGCATGTTGTTAATCCTTAATTACATTGCAAAGATATAAAAAAGAATCTGAATCATTGCGCAATTATAGATGGAAGGATGGATTTTATATGCAAAATGGGGGAATCCTTATCCGAGGGGGGATGCATCAAACGTTGGAAGCCTCATCACCATGGGCGAATTGCTATTCGCCCATACAACCGTATGGATGCATATTCACCAAGGGCGAATTGCCATTCGCCCGTACAAAATGCGCATCCTACGATGGGAATCCCCTCCCGTAGGGGCGAATGGATGCATATTCATCATGGGCGAATTGCCATTCGCCCCTACATTTAATTCTTATTTCTTAAGTTTTTCTGTATTTTTGTGCAAAATTTGAATTGCTATGGTAAAAGTAGGTGATAGAGTGCGTTTCTTAAACGCAACGGGTGGTGGCACGGTGACGAAGATTATCAACCGTGAATTGGTCTTGGTGACCGATGAGGATGGCTTTGATGTGCCAACCCTTGCTCGTGAATGTGTTATCGTGGAGACGGAGACAACCGTTCATACACAAACCAAAGAAAAGGAAAAAGAGATTCAGACCTTGGATGATTTCGTTGAGAAGGAGAAACAAGAAGATGCTTCATACGTGCCGCAGGAGGAGACTCCTGAAGGGGAGTCGATGAACCTCCTCTTGGCCTTCTTGCCTCAGAATGAGAAGATGCTTTCGTCCACTAATTTCGATGCCTTCTTGGTTAATGATAGCAACTACTATCTGGCTTATAATATTGCTGTTATGGTGGGTACGAAGTTCGTCAGCAAGGCGGTGGGCTTTATTCAGCCTAACACCAAGATCCTCCTTCAAGAGGTGGAGCGCAACGACCTGAACGACTGGGAGCAACTGCGTGTCCAAGCATTGGCTTTGAAACAGAAACGTACCTACACGCTGAAACCTGCCTACGATGTGCAAATCAAACTGAATGCCGTGAAGTTCTACAAACTGCATAGCTTCGTCGAGAATGATTACTTCGACGAACTGGCTTTGATCTGTCCCGTTGTTCAAAATGATATGCCAGTCAATGCCGTAGCCACTGAGGATGAGTTGGAACACCTCCTTCAACAGAAAGAGACCTCCTTCCCTGCTAAAATCTCTAAAAAACAGAAACAACCAGAGATCATCGTGAAGGACCTTCATATCAACCAACTGTTGGATAATACCAATGGTATGGCTCCTGCTGATATGCTTCAGTATCAGCTGGATGTCTTCAACCGTGTGATGGCTGAGAATGCAAAAAGCAAAGGTCAGAAGATTGTCTTTATTCATGGAAAAGGCAACGGTGTCTTGCGTAAGGAGATTTTGAAACAACTGAAAATCAAATACTCCTCTTGCTACGTGCAGGATGCCTCGTTCCAAGAGTATGGTTATGGGGCCACTATGGTCACCATCAGATGAGAAAGCTATGGCAGACAACTATTTGGAGAGACGTCAGGAGACGTACGAAGCGAAGAAAAAGAAGTGGGAGGCGCAGAAACGCATCCGTGAGATACGTCAGCTACGTGCCAAACTGAAGGGCAATGGCGATAAGCCACAACCATAGTTTAGTCACTAATAACAAGAAAACGAAAAAAGAATTGATAATATGGAGAAGAACAGTAAGATTTATGTGGCTGGTCACCGTGGCATGGTGGGTTCGGCCATCGTACGCGAATTGCAGCGTCAGGGGTATACTAATATCATCACCCGTACTCACAAGGAGTTGGATCTGATTCGTCAGGATCAGGTGGAGGCTTTCTTTGCGGCAGAGAAACCGGAGTATGTCTTTTTAGCAGCTGCCAAGGTGGGTGGTATCATTGCAAACCAGTCGGCATTGGCCGATTTCATGTACGACAACATGATGTTGGAGATGAATGTGATTCATGCAGCATGGAAGAATGGTTGCAAGAAGTTGGAGTTCTTAGGTTCCTCCTGTATCTATCCGCGCATGGCACCTCAGCCTATGCCAGAATCTTGCTTGCTCACCTCTGCCCTGGAGAAGACCAACGAAGCGTATGCCTTGGCTAAGATCAGTGGCTTGAAATATTGTGAGTTCCTCAATCGCCAGTATGGTACTGATTATATCTCAGTGATGCCGACCAACCTCTATGGTCCGAACGACAACTACCATCCAGAGCACAGTCACGTGCTCCCAGCCTTGATCCGTCGCTTCCACGAAGCTAAGGAGGCAGGTGTTGCGGAGGTGACCTGCTGGGGTGATGGCTCTCCATTACGTGAGTTTTTGTATGTCGACGATTTGGCCAATCTCTGTGTTTTCTTAATGAACAACTATAGTGGCAATGAAACCGTCAATGCAGGTACGGGAAAAGAGTTGACCATCAAAGAGTTGACTGAGTTGGTGGCTGATGTGGTAGGTTACAAGGGAGCTATCAAGTGGGATACCTCCCGTCCTAATGGTACGCCACGAAAACTGTTGGATGTATCCAAGGCTGAGAAACTGGGCTGGAAATACAAAGTGGAGTTGAAGGATGGTATCCGTTTGGCTTACAAGGATTTCCTTGAGAATCCTATGCGAGCTGAGAGATAAAAATCGCTTCTCGACTTGAATTGTTGAAACACCCTTCGCAAAGAAATTAAATTAAGTTTGGAAGTGTTGGAAATGAAATTATTAAGAGTTTGATTTACAAAATGATAGAGAGATAGTGAAACACTCTTGAAATTTTTGTTTTCTTCGTTGGATTTTTTTGATTTATTATATATCTTTGCGACGATTGGATGGTGAGGTTCCTAACTGATCAGAGTTGAAGGGTTGAAGTATGCGTGGTCGTGTATTTTCCGATGATTCGAGGTGTTATCTTGATTGAGGTGTCAGAATAATATAGACGAACAGACTCTATGTGCTTTGTGCCGAGACTGCAACAGTTTTAGGACATGAGGGAGTGAGAGACTTGTTTCTCAGTGAAAGTGGTGAATTTATTAAAATCACCTAGGTGTAATGATTGTAAAACAGAAAGGAATGGTTGACGTAAATAGAGAGTTTTGGTACGCTGTAAAGGTCTTTTATGATAGAGTACCTGCGATGATCCCTTTCTTGTCGAACGACGGCATACAATATTACATTCCGATGCACGTGACTGAGACGACCAAGGATGGTCTTCCAACCTATTCTGAACGTCCACTTATCCCTTCTTTGATATTTATTCGTTGTGCTGTACCCTATTTTAGCACGTTGAAATCCACCTTTGGTGATAAATTTCAAGTGTATTCGCATATAGAGACAAAACAACCACAACCGATTCCGGAGCATGAAATGAACACCTTTATGTTGGTTACATCAGCCAAGGATAAAGGACTTGAATTGCTCGATCCTTCATTCGATTATCGCATTGGCGATCGTGTTCGGGTGATCGACGGAATGTTCAAAGGCGCCGAAGGATATGTGCGTCGCATTAAAGGACGCAAGCGACTGATTGTCGCTGTCGAAGGCGTGGCGGTGGTGGTTACATCTTATATTCCGCAGGCGTTTCTGGAAAAATGTTGGGGATGATAGCGTGTTCCGCAGGGGCGAATATTTTTTCGCCCCTAGGAATACGTGAAACGCTGGCGCATCCCATTCCCCCCCCCATGCACGAACGGCGGCATGGAAACCACATCACCATGGGCGAATTGCCATTCGCCCCTACGGGAACGATTCCTAACGTAGGATGTGCATTTGTAAGGGCGAATGGCAATTCGCCCCATCTTGATAAAATCACCTTACCCTATGTTCCTTGATGCATTTAAAAAAATCCCCTTATGGAGTTCCCAACAATTGGAGGGAAGCACCGATTATCACTCGCATATATTGCCGGGTGTGGATGACGGAGTGAGGGAGCTGAAGGTATCATTGTCTATACTTAGCTCGTTTGAGCGGATGGGGGTCAGCGATTTATGGTGCACCCCTCATATCATGGAGGATATGCCCAACACAACTGAAGATTTACGACGTCGGTTCGACGAGTTGCAGGCGGCATATCAAGGTTCCGTGTGTCTACACCTGTCGGCTGAGTATATGATGGATACGCTCTTCGTCACCCGTTTGGAGGCGAATGATTTACTGCCTTTGGGCGAGGCGGGTGATCAGTTGCTGGTCGAGACCTCCTATTTCAATCCGCCTAGTGATTTTGAGCAGTTGTTGGAGGAGATACAGAGCAAGGGTTACTTCCCGGTGTTGGCACATCCGGAGCGCTACACCTATATGGACGAGAAAGATTATAAAGAGCTGAAAAACAAAGGTATCCGTTTCCAGTTGAATCTCGGTTCGCTGGTGGATGTGTATGGCAAGACGGCACGTAAGAAGGCGGAGTGGATGTTGAAGATGGGCTTTTATGATATGCATGGAAGTGATATCCATTCACCCAGAATGTTGTCATCGGAGGCGAAGATTGCCAAGAACCTGAAAATAGTGTAATGGTGGGTTTTCAGAATTCACCATTCAAATTTTATAAAGCCCCGTCTTTGGATTGAAAGACGCAAGTGGGGGAGTATAACAAGAGAAAAAAATAACGAAAAAAAATATTATAGGATTAAGCGTATATGTCAAAAAACATTGCACTCATCACTGGGGTAACCGGTCAGGATGGAAGTTTCCTGTCAGAATTTTTATTAGCGAAAGGATATGAAGTACACGGTGTGATTCGCCGTAGTTCTGTAGATTACAGAGAGAGAATCGCTCATTTGGAGGGAACGCCCTGTTTCCACCTGCATTATGCAGATATGACCGATTCGATGTCGATGGTAAAATTGGTGGGTAAGGTAAAGCCCACAGAGATATATAACTTAGCTGCGCAGAGTCATGTGCAGGTGTCGTTCGACTCGCCTGAGTTCACCGCCGATGTAGATGCCGTGGGTGTCTTGAGGGTGTTGGAGGCTGTCAGAGCCTGTGGTTTGGAGCATACCTGTCGCATCTATCAAGCCTCCACGTCAGAGTTGTATGGTAAGGTGGAGGAGGTGCCACAGAATGAGAAGACGCCATTCCATCCCTATTCCCCTTATGCGGTGGCCAAGCTCTATGGCTATTGGATAGTGAAGGAGTATCGCGAGGCCTACAATATGTATTGTTGTTCAGGTATCCTGTTCAATCATGAGAGTGAGCGACGAGGCGAGACCTTTGTGACGCGCAAGATCACCTTAGCGGCAGCACGTATAGCGCAGGGAAAGCAAGATAAACTCTTCTTGGGTAATATGTCCTCGTTGCGAGATTGGGGCTATGCCAAGGATTATGTAGAGTGCATGTGGTTGATTTTGCAGCAGGAGAAACCCGAGGATTTTGTGATTGCGACGGGTGTTCAGCACTCCGTACGAGAGTTTGCCTATCAAGCCTTCAAAGCAGCCGGTATTGAGTTGAAGTTTGAGGGCGAGGGACTCTATGAGAAGGGAGTCTGTGTAGCGGTGACGCAACCCGTGATAGGCGTGAAGCCATCGGAGACGTTGGTAGGTAAGGTGTTGATAGAGGTGTCGGAAGACTTCTATCGTCCGACGGATGTTGTGAATCTATGGGGAGACCCAACGAAGGCGAAGACCAAGTTAGGATGGAATCCGCAGACCACCACGTTCGACCAGTTGGTAGAGATCATGGTGAAGTATGATATGCAGAAGGTAGCCGCCGATAGTGTAGCCTCTACGGTTCGTACGAATTTGGCGGAATATTTGGAGAAAGGGGTGGTGCTTTAGTAGGGGCGAATTGCTATTCGCCCGTACGTAGGGGCGAATGACAATTCGCCCATGGTGATGAGGCCTTCGACGTTTGGTTCTTTTTTCAACATGGGGCGAATTGCTATTCGCCCGTACGAGGCCTCCATGCCGTCATTCCCCCATCCACATGAGACATTGCAGAAAGTCTTAAACAGATATAGCCCAGAACATATGTTATTTCAATATTGAGAATGGGAAAGAAAAAGATTATACCTATTTAGCAGTGGAATAAATAAAACAGAAAAAATATGCTACCCGTAAAAGAGGATTTAAGGACAGAGTTTAAACAGTCGTTTACTGACGATGTGATAGTTGCGCTTGTGGCGTTTGCAAACGCTAAAGGTGGCAAGGTCTATGTTGGTGTGTGTGACGATGCTTCTGCGTGCGGCGTGACAATTGGCAAAGAAACGGTTCAAAAATGGTTGAATGACATAAAGCAAAAGACAGAGCCTTCGATAATTCCCGATGTTGAAATTGTTGAAATCCAACAAAAGGAGATTGCGGTTTTGTCGGTTCAAGAATATCCAGTAAAGCCTGTCGCAATGAAAGGTAGGTTTTATATAAGATATAACAATTCTAATCATTTGCTGTCAGCCACCGAAATATCAGACTTGATACTACAAACCCGAAACATTTCGTGGGATTCGTATCCGGCGACGAATGTTACGTTGGACGACCTGTCGGAAGAGACAATCCAAAAATTCTTGAATCGCGTGAAAGAGTCGGGACGTTTTTCGTTGGACGGGCGCGATTGGAAAGAAAACCTTCGCAAGATACGCCTTCTTGATGGAGATACGCCCACAAATGCCGCATATTTGTTGTTTGGAAAAGGCAATGTCGGTTGCAACGTTCATATAGGTCGTTTCAAAACTGCATCCATAATCATTGACGACAAGATGCTGAACTGCAATTTGTTTGAAGCGGTAGAGCAAACTATCAAATTCATCACTTCGTGGCTAAAAGTAGCTTTTGAAATAACTGGCGAATCCACTCAGCGCACGGAGATTTTTGAATATCCCCGCACTGCCATAAGGGAGCTTGTTTTGAATACTGTGATACATCGTGACTATATGAGTCCAATGGACGTTCAAATCAAAATCTTTGACCAAAAGATAACATTTTTCAGTCCTGGCGAGTTATATGGAAATCAAACCGTTGCTGCTCTCAAGACAGATGATTACCAGGCATATACACGCAATAAACTCATTGCGGAGGCATTTTATCTGACGGCTGACATCGAAAAATATGGAACGGGGTTCGCCCGCATACGCAAGGCAATTGCGGAGTATCCGACGATGAAGTTTTCATTTGAGGAGATGCCGAAGGCGTTTTTGGTGTCATTAAGTTACGACAAGCAGTTACAAAATACAAAAACTGCCGTGAATGACCTAGAAAATGTTATAGAAAATGTTACAGAAAATGTTACAGAAAATGTTACAGAAAGAGCAAGTTTATTATTGATAGAGATAAAAAACAATCCCTTTATAACAACATCAGAATTAGCTGAAAAATTAAATATAACAAGGATGACGGTTCATAGGGATTTGGGAAAACTAAAAAAATCAGGTGTAATAGTTCGCATCGGTCCTGATAAAGGCGGACACTGGGAGGTCAAGTAGACGCACGACTGTGCAGTGAACCCCTGGTTGTGGGGGGCGAATTGCTATTCGCCCGTACGTACTGGAATGGCACCCTAACGTATGATGCGCACATTGTATGGGCGAATGGCTATTCGCCCATGGTGATGTGGCCTCCATACACGTCCAAGGAATAAAAATATTGCAACAGTCTTTTATCAGGCTGGCTTTATAGAGTCGTGGGGACGCGGGTTCGACAAGATTCGTAATGGATTTGCAGCCGCAAATTTACCAATGCCTTTGTTTGAAAGCAAGTTTGGTGGATTACAGGTTACTATTCAACGTCCTGACCAAAATACAAACAGTACAAGTAACAGTACAAGTAATAGTACAAGTAACAGTACAAGTAAACAAGTGCTCAGGTTGTTGAATATTTTAACAGAGGATATGTCAATACAAAGAATGATGAAGGTTCTTAAATTGTCTAGTCGCCCGATGTTCATTTCCAATTACCTGAATCCAGCAACATCAGCTGGTTTAGTGGAGATGACACAGCCAGATTCTCCCAAAAGTCCGACTCAAAAATATCGTTTGACGATAAGGGGAAAAATGGTGTTGGAATCAAATACAAATTGATGGAATGGCACTGGGGGCGAATTGCTATTCGCCCGTACGTATGGGAATGGCACCCTAACGTATGATGCGCACATTGTATGGGCGAATGGCAATTCGCCCATGGTGATGTGGCCTCCATGCCTTCATACGCGCATGGACGTGACAATGTTCCGCAACGTGATGGTGCATGCCACAGTTGAAAGACATATATAACCCTAAAACTTTATTGATAGCCCTGTAAGGGCGCCATATCATAGACAGGGGTGTGAACCCCTGGTAGAATGACGAGGGTGACCGAAGCCCTGTAGGGGCGAAACAATAATAATTAAATCAAAAACCAGATGTCCTCATCTACTTCGCGTATAGCGAAAAACACACTATTCCTATACTTCCGCATGCTCCTAACGATGGGAGTGACGCTATATACAAGCCGCGTCATATTGAATGCCCTTGGTGTGGAAGATTATGGAATCTACAATGTGGTTGGTGGGGGAGTAACGGCAATCGGAATATAAATAATTTCGGCTGTTCATTACATAGTGGTTGCATTAAATAATGGATAATAATATACCAAATGATTTCTATTAAAGACAAAACCGATTGTTGTGGCTGTAATGCCTGTGGCGATGTCTGCAACAAAAATGCTATAACTTTCAAGATAGATATCGAAGGCTTTTGGTATCCTGAGGTCGATAAGGATAAATGTAACAATTGCGGATTGTGTGAGAAGGTGTGTCCTATTATCAATATTAAGGAACTAAAAAAGAATGATTCCGATAAACCCTTACATACTATTGCCGCTATAAATAAAAATATGAAGGTGCGTTGGGATAGTACGTCTGGTGGCGCTTTTTCTGCACTTTCAGAGGTGATGTATGCACAAGGAGGCTATGTTTCAGGAGCATTGTACAATGAAGATTTTAGTGTCAGAAATTTTGTGAGCAACAATCACGAGGATTTGGAAAAACTTAGAAGTTCAAAGTACTTACAAAGTAATGCCGAAGGACTTTATTCTGAGATAAGGATGTTGTTGAAAAATGGAGAAAAAGTGCTTGCCTGTGGAACTCCATGCCAAATGGCTGCATTAAGAAGTTTTCTGCAAAAAGAGTATGATAATCTTATAATCGTTGATTTTATTTGTCGTGGTGTCAATTCTCCAAAAGTTTACCGAGCATATCTTGATTCACTGGAAAAGAAATACAATAGCAAAGTCGTTTATGTCAAGGCAAAAAATAAAGAATTAGGATGGCGAAATCTAACTCGTAAGGTAACTTTTGCCAACGGACAATCGTATTACGGCGTATATATGGATGACGATTTTCGTCGGGGCTATCATACAAATGTATTTTGTAGACCTTCCTGCTATGATTGCAAGTTCAAAGGATTTCCGCGTATTGCAGATATTACGATAGCTGATTATTGGGGAATAGAAAAAGTTGACAAAAATCTCGACAATAATATTGGAACGTCAATGATTCTACTGAACTCCAAGAAAGGAGAAACTTATTTTGAAAAGGTTAAGGATTACATTGAGTATAAAGAAACTCCGTTTGAATCAATATTAGGTGGCAACATAGCCCTTAGAAAGTCAATAGAACCTGCAAAAATCGATAGAAAGGCTTTTTTTGAAGATCTTGAAGCACATGGTTTTGATTTTGTTACTCAGAAATATTATCCGCTAAACAAAAAAAATAAAAACGGAATAAAATACCATTTGAAATCAATAGTCAAACAATACATTTCATTGTATAGAGCAATCGGTTTAAATCCTATTACGTGGGCAAAGTTTATCAAAGTCAATTTCAGAAAAAACACTTCTTGTAATTTCAAAGAAGGTAAATACATAATAACTAAGAAAAGTGCTGTTTTTGACTTGCATCCTTCTGCAAAAATATTGATAGACGCACCTTTTATTTATGGCAACAATCCTGTTAAAGGTATGACAATGCCCACTTGTCTGAGAATGGAAGCCAATACAACACTCGAAATTCATGATGGTCCTCTGACTCGATACGGAAAAGGTGCGTACAATTTACGTTATGACGCTTATATAGAGGTCGTTAACGGCGGGCATCTGACAATTGGACAAGGAGCTGCTAATGTTGGATTAACAATAATGTGTGCGAAGGAGGTGTCCATTGGCAATGGTGTTCGTATTGGCAGGAATGTTTCTATTAGGGATTGGAATGGTCCTCACGTTATAATAAACGATACGTATAAAAATCATGCTCCTGTACGGATAGAAGACCATGTCTGGTTGTGTACGGGATGTACAATAATGCCAGGGGTTACAGTGGGGGAAGGTTCTGTTGTTGCCGCTAATGCAATGGTTACAAAAAATGTCCCTCCTCATTCGCTTGTAGGTGGTTCGCCAGCCAAAGTACTGAAGGAAAACATTGAGTGGTATTAACAAATGTGCAATGTCAAACAATAAACGTATTGCCAAAAATACATTATTCCTATATTTCAGGATGTTCCTGATTATGGGAGTTTCACTTTATATCTCCCGTGTTGTATTGGAAACGCTTGGGGTTGATGATTTTGGAATTTATAATGTTGTTGGAGGTATCGTTACAATGTTTTCATTTATCAATAGCTCATTGGGTTCAGCAACTTCCCGCTATATAACGTTTGAGTTAGGGAAAAAAGATTATTCAAAATTAAATCAAATATTTAATGTTGCGTTTGTCGTCCATGTTTTTATAGCTGTTGTCATTGTCATACTTGCTGAAACTGTAGGCCTTTGGTTTTTTTATGAGAAAATGGTTATTCCAGATGACAGGCTTTCGGCAGCATTTTGGGTTTATCAAATTTCTATTCTTACATCTTTTTTCTCAATGACTCAAGTTCCATACAATGCGGTTATCATTGCGCGTGAGAATATGAAAGTCTATGCATACGTTGGAATTTTTGAAGTATTGGCAAAACTCCTTATTGTGTATATGATTAAGTTTTCACCAATTGATGCTTTAATTTATTATGCAATGTTGCTTTGTGTACTTCAAATATCCATATTACTTTATTATCGCTATTTCTGTTCAAGCAGGTATCAAGAAAGTCATTTGAAAATTTGTAAAGACAAGACATTATATAAAAGCATTTTTACATATGCCGCTTCCGATATGATAGGATCAGTTTCTGTTATGGCACAAGGACAGGGGTTGAATATGTTGCTTAACGTTTATTTTGGTACAGCAGTGAACGCTGCGCGTGCAATAGCATATCAGGTACAAGGTGCTGTAACTCAGTTTTCCAACAATTTTATGACTGCCGTTCGTCCACAGATTATTAAGTCATACGCACAAGGTGATATGGATGATATGTGGCGTTTGGTGGTACAGAGTAGTTGTTTTTCGTTTTATTTGATGTTTCTGATATGTTTGCCTATAATGTTGGAAACAGACACTATATTATCATTATGGCTAGGTGAATATCCTGAACATTCGGTGTCATTTTTGAAACTTGTATTGGTCTTGTGCCTTATACAAACAGTAAAAACACCACGTGTGACAATCTTTCATGCTATGGCAAAAGTTTTTTGGTCAAATATTACAGTAGGAATAGTTCTGTGTATGGTTTTTCCCTTGGCATATTTGTTTTTGCGTCTTGGCTATTCTCCCGAAAGCGTTTTCTGGGCAGCAAATATAACAATGGTGTTATCGGAATTTGTTAGTGTTTTTGTTCTTCGGCATTTTATAGATTTCTCAATTTGTAATTATTTCTTACAAGTACATGGTAGGTGCATTTTAGTTACAATAGTAGCGTCAATAGTTCCGTATTTTGTCTTTGACAAATTTATGGAACCTGGCTTGATTAGATTAGCAATGACATGTATGATTTCATTTGTCTCTGTTGGCTTGGTAAGTTTATTTTTGGGCATGGACGCTCAATTAAGACACAAACTGATGGAAATGGTTTATTCAAAGATAGGGACTAAGCATGACTGAATTTTTAAAATTATCCAATGGAGTTGAAATTCCTCATGTAGGATTGGGCACGTATCCAATGAAAGGTGAGGAATTGTGCCATGCCGTTATAAATGCATATAATGCGGGTTATCGCCTTATTGACACAGCCGACAATTATTATAACGAATCTGATTTGGGAAACAGCCTTCAAATATTGTATGCAAAAACTGATGCACAAAGAAAAGACTTGTTTCTTGTATCAAAAGTCAGTGATGAATTGTATCCTACAAACTCTATTGGCGGAGGACAAAACAAAGGAAAGTTTTTTTGGAAAAATTCTCCAATCATGCAGCAAGACAATGCTGTTCAGAATATTGTAAGAAAAAAAATAGAAGATACACTGAATTTCCTGAAAACGGACTATCTTGATTTATATCTTATGCACTGGCCATATCCAGATTTCTTTTCTGAGATATGGTATGAAATGGAACAATTATATAAGGAAGGTTTGGTGCGGGCTATAGGAGTGTGTAATTGTAGAGAGCGTCATTTTGACAAGTTAAAGCAAACTTGCGAGATTTTGCCAATGGTAAATCAGTTTGAAACTTCTCCTATAAATACGAGAGAAAACACAGTTAAGTATTGTAATGAAAATGGTATTAAGGTAATGGTTTATTCGCCTTTGATGTCATTGAAACGCATAGAGAAAAGAGAATACCAAGAGTATTTGAAGATACTTTCTCAAAAATATAAGAAGAATACGGCTCAGATAGTGCTTCGATTTGATATTCAAAGAGGTTTGATACCAATTCCAAAATCATCTCATCAAGAACGTTTGATGACCAATATTTCGGTCTTTGATTTTGTCCTTGATAGTTCTGAAATGGATATGTTATATGGCTTTAATGAAAATTACCAATATCTTCCAGAATCAAAAAGTTGTCCGGGTTTATAAGCAATAAGATGAGAAATTATTTTATTAGGTTTTGTAACAAAATAGTAAGACATACCAATTGGTATAACAATATATATTGGGGAGGTGTCTCGAAGTTTTGGAGGCAAAATACTTTTGGATTAGATGTTGTTAATTTGGGTAGCGGACCAGCCTTATATTCATTTAATTATGAGGAGAATAAGAAATGTGCAAATTGGGCTTTATGGCCTCAATCATTAGTCCATGATTACAATATTTTACGCAATTATTTTTCTTATATTAAAGAAGGCGGTTATGTTTTGATTGTTATCTCTCCATTTTCGTGTTTGAAAAAAATTTATGACCAAAAACATAACTTCAAGTATTACACTTTTTTGCATCCTGCAACGATACAAAATTTTGATGACAAGGAACGGACTCGAGCTTTAATGATAAAAGCGAATCCATTTGGACAAATGCCCGTCTATTGTGTAAAACAGACAATAAAAGAAGTGTTACGAAAAATAAAAAAGATGCTATTTCCACCGAAAAAAGACATTCAAAAGTCGGCGGATGCGATGATGTCTGGGTGGTTGAAACAATTTGAAATATCGGATTTAAGCGCACCCTTGTCGGAAAAACATTTGACAGAGCAAGAAAGTCGTAAGAAAACTCTAATCGAAATGGTGAATTTCTGCAAGGAACGAGCATTGAAACCGGTAATTGTAATTCCACCTATGCACCATTCATTGAGTTTAATGTTTCCACCTGAGTTTAAGACGAATTATATTGATGCATTTCTTAGTGGAATAGATGTCCCTGTGCTTAATTATATGAATGAAGTTCTAATGGATAAAGAAGAGTATTATCAAAGTGCATTGTTTCTTAATGAACAGGGAGCAAGGGTGTTTACAAAACGAGTGTTAAAGGATATTGGTATATATGTATGATTGGTAAGGCAGTGGTACTCCTTGCCAAATCAGGTGCAAACATCGCACATTAGAAAAAATACAAAATATTTTGTAGATAAGTACATCACTCCTATTTCGCTCCTCATTATCTCTCCTTCACAACTGAAGGCATATTGTGATTCAGAAAAATTTGACGCTTATATCGTTGGTTCTGACCAAGTATGGAGGCCAATATATTCGCCTAAAATTACAAATTTCTTCCTTGATTTCACAGCTAATCAAGAAGTGAAAAGAATTGCTTATGCGGCCTCTTTCGGAACCGATCAATGGGAGTTCTCTGCCACTGATACAAAAAAATGTGCCAAACTTGCTATTTGGAGATGAGGCCAACAGCTATATGGCTGCAGCTGGTCACTTCGGCAATAAATCGCCCGAATTAGTGAAACATTTTGTGCAGCACTTAGGATTTACATATTTGTCGGCGACAAATAAGGAGGAATATCTTGCCGCAGTGGTAGAATTCACCCGTCCTGAAATCGGCGAAAAGCCAATTGTATTTGAAATCTTCACAAACCATGAGGATGAAAATAAGTCACTCTCTCTGATGTGCAACATCGAAAAGGACGATACTATAACTGCCAAAAAACTTGTTAAAGGCATTTTGGGGGACAAAGGTGTCGATGCGGTGAAAAAGGTGTTAGGAAGATAACCTTTGATGGGGACAGAGATGTTAATATGAACTTACATTGGAAAATCATGGGAGTTGTCTTACTTGTATGAAGGAAAAACATTGGAGAAGATTTAAATTTAAGAACACTCTAATGGAGGTGTATTTGTGCCAATTATGAGAATAGGAGTACTGACATTGCCTTTTAATAATAATTATGGGGGCATCCTTCAAGCTTATGCCCTTATGACTATCTTAAAACGTGATGGACATGATGTGGAATTAATTTATCGAAGACACAATAAATTATCGAATGTCCATATATTAAAATCATTGTTAAAAAATGTTTTAAAATTATTGATTGGCAAAAAAATAAAACATATAATTCCAAATCATGAGAAAGAATTGCAAAGGAAAGGCAAATTAATGTCATATTTTGCAGATAAATATATTTCTCCAAAATCATCTCCTTTGTTTTCAACAAAAGAGCTGTCACGTTATGTTAAAGGAAGATTTGAAATTATTATAGTAGGTAGTGATCAAATATGGAGGCCAGATTATGTCCCAAATATAGAAGAATTCTATTTGACGTTTCTCGATGATGCAAGTGTTCGAAGGATAGCCTATGCTGCATCTTTTGGTTCTGACGCTCCGAAGTATACTCCTCAAGAAAAAGAATCGTGTGGAAAATCTTTGTCGAAATTTAACTTGGTAACAGTAAGGGAACAAAGTGGCATTGAAATTATTCGTCGTTTTGGTTGGAAATGTTATGATCCAAAAGTTGTTCTTGACCCTACATTGTTGTTGAAAAAAGAGGATTATTGTTTGTTGATTCAGGATCAGCCATACAATACTACAAGAAAACTGTTTTGTTACCTATTAGATGATTCTAGTGCAACTCAAAGGACTGTGGAGATTGTAGCATCCCAATCGGGTGAAAAACCGTATTATATAATAGATGTAACAAAATGGAAAGGCTCTGATTATGTAATGCCTCCCATTGAAGATTGGATAAGCGGCATTCGAGATGCGGAACTTGTTGTGACTGATTCTTTTCATGGGATGGTATTTAGTATTATATTCAATAAACCTTTCCTTGTTTGTGTGAATGAGGATCGTGGTGCAACACGGATAAAGTCATTGTTAGATATGTTAGAATTAAGTTGTAGAATGGTGTCAACGTATGATGAAAAAAAAATAGATAAACTATTAAACAGTCCTATAAATTGGAATGTGGTGAATGAAAAAATTGATTTTTATAGAGAAGAAAGTCTTATGTTATTGAAATCGCAATTGAAATAGACATGAATAAACTCGTATTTATAGGATTTGCTTTCCAACATCATAAAGGAACACATGCTGGTTATCATCACATTAAAGAATATGTGAATTATGATTATATAGTAGATTGCCAGTCGTTTATAGAAAAGTGTAACAGACCTTCTAAAAATATAATTAACCATGTGTGGCGTTATATGATGTTTCTTTTGACTGGGTTCCCTTGTTTTCCAATTTATTTTATAAAACTTTTAAAAATAAATTATTCTGAGGATAATGTTGTGTTTCATTTCATCTATGGGGAAAATTTATATACTCCATTGTTGAAAGTTTTTTTACGCAAAAGAAATAAAATTGTATGTACCTTTCATCAGCCATTCGAATGGTTTGATAATAGAATTAAATGGCGCAAAAGATTGAATAAAATTGACAAGGTGATTTTAATGAGTGATAAGGAGATATGTCAATTTGAAAGTTTGGTGGGGAAGGATAAAGTGTACTACATTCCTCACGGAATATGTACTGATTTTTATAAACTCAACGATAAAAGAGATGCTGAAGAACCTGTTTTGTTGACGGTTGGAAATTGGTTAAGAGACTATAAAATAGCTAATGAAGTATACAAAAAGGTCTTATGTTATTTCCCGAAATTGAAGATATATGTTGTCGCAGCGCCTAAAAGCACAGAACCTATAGAATGCAATGAAAGAATAATTTGTTTGTCTGGTATTAGCGATGAAGAGTTGCGACAACTATATTGGAGTTGTAATGTGCTATATTTGCCACTTGTCCGTTATACTGCAAATAATGCTTTGTTGGAAGCAGGAGCAAGTGGCTGTAATATTGTAATTGCATCGGATTCCACAGACAATAGTTATATTCCATCCGAATATATTCAAGAGGTTGGACTGAACGTGGATGACTCTGTAAATGCTATTATACGATGTATGACAAATGATAAAAATAATCAGTTGGCTCTTTATGTAGACGCAAATTTCTCATGGAATGTTGTTGGGAGAAATGCGGAATGTGTATTAAGAACCACATAATATCATTTTTTGACATAAAATCCAATGCGTGTTCTATGGTTAACTAATTCTCCATCAGGCTATTTACAGGGTGCTAATGCCTATAATGGTGGAGGTTGGATTTTTTCTGCAGAAGAAGAAATCAAAAAACAAAACGAAATAGAGTTGGCTGTCAGTTTTTTATTGGACAACCAACCCCAAAAAGTTGAAAGGGGAGGGGTGTGCTATTATCCGTTGAAATCGGGAAAAAGTAATAATATTATCTCAAAAATTGTACGACTATTTCAATTCGAAAAACATCAGACATCAAAACTTTTGCAACTACAAAAAGTTGTTGATGATTTTCGACCTGATATTATTCATATTTTTGGTTCAGAACAATTTTGGGGATTAATAGCAAAATATGTTCATGTGCCTATTGTGCTTCATATTCAAGGTGTTTTGAATCCTTATTTGAATGCGTTCCTTATTCCTGGGGTTTCTTCGAAAGATTATCTGTTCCAAAGTTTGAGTCCTCGATGTCTCTATTCGAATTTCATATCATTTTTTTTCTTTAAGAGATTTGCAAAAAGAGAACTTGAAATAACGAAAGATATAAAGTATTACATTGGACGAACTGAATGGGATAGAAGAATTATGAATGTTCTTCATCCAGGGTGTAAATACTTTTATGGTAGCGAAATTTTACGTAAAGAGTTTTATGAAGATAAAACACGAATAATTACAGATACCAAACCGATCATAGTAACAACCATTAGTAATTCTCTATACAAGGGGTTTGATTTGGTTTTGAAAACAGCGAAGTTATTGGTGGAAAATCTAAAATTGGATTTTGAATGGAGAATTTTCGGAAATATTAATCCTCGCTTTGTCGAACGTTTAACAGGCATAGAGACGAAGGCGGTCAATGTAAAACTTTGTGGAGTTGCATCTGCATCTATGTTGAGGGATGAATTGTTGAAAGCATCCGTATATGTTCATACGTCATATATTGATAATAGTCCCAATTCTGTTTGCGAAGCGCAAATAATGGGGTTGCCTACTATTGTTACACATGTGGGTGGAACATATTCCTTGATAGAGGAAGGTGTTACTGGCTTTTCTGTTCCTGCAAATGATCCATATCAAATGGCATATCTGATTGATAAGTTGATAAAAGACAACGCTTTGAACAAAAAAATCGGTGAAAATACACGTACAGTAGCATTGAGAAGACATGATAAAGCTCAGATTATAAATTCTCTAATAGAGACATACAAAAATATTATTAAGGATTGTACCAAATGAATACATTTTTCTATAGATTTTTTCGTATAATACCAAAACTTCGCACAATCTTCTTCTGCAATTGGAACAAATTGTATTTCAAGTTGATTGGCATTAAGTTCGGTAAGAATTTGCAAGTCTTTGACAAAATATATGTGATAGGGCATGGAAAAATCAGAATCGGTGACAATTTTTTGTTCACATCAGGTGATGGCTTGAATCCTCTTGCACGTAATATTAGGGGGCAGATGTTTGTTCCTAATGAAAACTCGAGAATTGTTATTGGTGATAATGTAGGAATTTCTTCATGTAGCCTCAGAGCTGGGCTAAGTATTACTATTGGCAATAATGTTAATATCGGTGCCGATTGCCTTATTATTGATACTGATGCCCATCCTCACGATTATATGAAACGACGTAGGGGGTATGCAAAACAAATTGGAATTGAGAATTATTTGAAAGAAATACCGTCAGCACCAATTGTCATCGAAGATGATGTATGGATAGGTGCAAGGTGTCAGATTTTGAAAGGTGTGCATATTGGCGCAAGGTCGATAATTGCAGCGGGAAGCATTGTTACAAAGGATATTCCAGAGGATTGTATTGCAGGAGGTGTCCCTTGTAAGATGATAAAGAGTTTGAAATCAGAGTAGATGAAAATGAAAACATCAAAGTGTGACACAAATCGTCTTTTCCTTATTATATAAAAAAAGAAGGGAAAAAATTTTTGCCAATTAGTAACTAAAATACAAAGAGTATTTTTGCTTAGTGAATACGGAGGAAAATTAAAAATTCATTTTGAAAGTGAATAGCAGTTCGATAAAATATGTTATTTGGACATTGGCATTTTCGTCATTGTTGTTGGTTTGCTTTGGGCGTTATACAACTGCTCCAGGAATTGTAAAAGTGATATGCGGTGTCTCGTTATGGTTGTGTGTATTTATGTTCCCATATAAATACATCAAGCATAATGATTTTGGCAGAATTGCTAATATAACATTGCGTTTTATTTTTATACTAACAGTTGTTGCTGTGATTCGTTCTGTATTTGACGATTCGGGTGTTGTTATAGGAAATAAATGGATGTCATTGTTTGGTAATCCAGATTGTGCATTTATGTTGTTGACACCTTGTTTTGCTTTTCTTGGGACAGATGAGAAATCTCTTTCAGAAATGAAAAAAATCCTTTTCCTGTATTTGGTTCTTGGTTCATTGCTCATATTGGCTGATCGATATGTTACACATGGTGTTTTATGGATATCTGTGGCATTCTTTCCTTATGTTAATAAAAAATATAAATTTCTAATTTTCATTTCGTTGTTTGTGGCTATTTACCGCTCATTTTATGATGATGAAACATCTCGAACGACAATAATAGTATTGGCATTTTCATTGGCAAGTTATCTCTTGGCATATGTGTATAAAGGGAAAACGTTACTTTTTATTTTTTGTGCTACTACAATAATTCTCCCAACTATATACGTGTGTTTTACATTGACAAATGATGATTATTCTATTTTTAACGTGATCTTGTCTTTAGTTTTAGAGAAAACAGGAGATGCGACATTGGCAACGGATACAAGAACCTTCCTTTTCTGGGAAATGGCTACAGACTTAACGAATAATGATGCTTGGATTTTAGGTAAAGGAGCTTATTCTCACTATTTCTCTCATTATTTCTTGAAATCTGAAGGTGACCATTTTAATCGTATTAATTGTGAAGTTACTTTACTACAGTTTTTGTTGAGAAGCGGAGTAATATATGTGATAACGTATTATTCATTGCTTATTTATATAATTCACAAATCATTAACAAAATCGAGAAATCGATTCTTGTTATCTGTGGCAGTTATGGCTTCTGGGTGGTTTTTTGTGTCATGTATGAGTAGTGTGAATGGATGCGATTTTAAACACCTAGGATTTTTCTTGCTACTTGGATGTTGCTTGTCTCCCTTTTGGTTGGAAAAGTCAGATGATGAAATAAAAGAAATTATGGAATCATGAAAATAGCAGTTCTACATTCTTCCAATCTCGGTTTTTTCCCCCGTTTTTTCTTGGATCTTTGCAAATCTGCAGATGTGTCAGGAGATGAAATAATTCCAAAGAAGAATTGATAGCTTTGTTTCAAGCCTCAGACATATTCGTGAATCCTACTTTAGCAGATAATTTCCCTACTGTTAACATAGAGGCTTTAGGCGCGGGTCTCCCTGTTGTCACCTTTAAAACAGGCGGAAGCGCAGAATGTATCGATGAAACATCTGGTATCGGGGTGAAAAAGGGGATGACGAAGCTTTATTAAAGGCTATCTTGGAGGTTGGTGAAAATCCAAACAAGTATAGGAAGGAAAATTGCATAAATAGATCACATGAATTTTCGTTAAAACAATTTGATAAATACATCGATTTATATCATAATTTAGTTGATGAATAAATTATACATCGCGGACGTTGGGTCTTTTGTTCATAATGGACGGTCCACAGGACATTATATACCATTAGCGCAAAATTATATAGATGTTTTAAGTGGTGCATTTGATGTGATTGTTGCGGGAGGACCATCATACAGAGAATCTTTTCATGGGGAACAATTTTTGGAACTTCCTTATGACACGCAAGGTACTGGATGGAAAGATAGAATACATCTTTTTAAGAATTGCATAAAACTATTTAAAAGTGCGAAGGGGGAATGTATTGTTCTGCAACAAAGTTCCATTGTAACTGCATTTATAGGTATCGGTCTGTTTTTCCGAAAGAAAAGCAAATTATTTGTGATAGAATATAGTTCCTCTAGTATTAATTCATCGATAAAAAGACTATTTTACAAACTAGCTAAGAATAAAATTGATGGCATCTTATGTCCTAATGAGGAGGTTGGAAAGGCTTTTGGAAGACCTTACTGTGTGATTCCTGATTATATTTATGCAGGAATAACTAATACAACAGTGGTACCTTATGATGAAAAGAAATACGACTTGTGTATTGTCGGCAGAATAGCTCCAGAAAAAGGTTCTGCAGAAGTCGCTAGAAAATATGCCAATTCAAACATAAGGTTGTTGATAGCAGGTCGCCCACAAAGTAAAGAGTTGGGTGATGAATTAAAAACGGTTTGTAAAGGCTCGAGTAATATTGATTTACGTCTTGGTTTTATAGAAAGAGAAGATTACGAAAGATATTTTAGGGAAAGTAGATATTCTATTTTAAATTACCAACGTGAATATTCGATAAGAAGTAGTGGCGTAGTGTTTGACACTTTGTTTAATGGTGTTCCTGTAATAGGCAAGAGATGTAAAGCATTGCAATTCATTGAAGATTATGGATGCGGTAAGCTATATGATTGTATTGAAGATTTTGATATAGAGGAATTCTTGTCACAGGATATGTTTAAACAATTTATAGAGAATATAGAAGCCTATAAAACCTCTCATGTTCAGTATAAAAAAACACTTGAATCATTTATAAAGAATTAAATGACAAAAGAGAAATTCCTTAATTGTATCTTCTCTACATTAGAAGATAGCTCTGCTGATTATTTTGTCTATGGGGAGTATCAGAATCTTCCAAAAAGTACGGGCGATAGTGATTTAGATATGTATATTCAAGAGTCGGATGTGAAAATATTGCTAAAAAGTATTGAAGAACTACTGAAAAAAGGGGATGTGATACTAGCAAGTTATTTTGATGGGTCAACTTTTAAAATGTTCCGGTTTTTGTCTAAGGATTGGGGAGTACAAATAGATGTAACTCATTCTGTTTTTTCATATAAAGGAGTCGTTTATTACCCTATAGAATTATTAAGATCGCATGTAATATATCACAATGGAATAAAGGTTCTGGATAAAAACAAAGGATTCTTCGCGAATTTTTTAAAGGAAATAATTCATAATGGAAAGGCAAAAGAAAAGTATATAGATGCTTTTATTGCGGAAATAGATTCAGACAAAGAAAATTATGAAAAAGAGTTTTTATCCTTGTATGGAGAAGTTGTAAAACAAATAATATTTGAGAATTTATCATCTGTAGCTTTAAAAAATGTCTCACGAGAGTTGTCTGATTGTTTAAGGTCTTCGGTTTCAAAAGGAAATAAATTCAAGCTTATGATAAATAAAATAGCTTTGTTTAAACGTTTCTTTCAAAAAAAAACTGGATATGTAGTTGTTGTTGAGGGAACTGATGGAGCAGGGAAATCATTTATCATAAATCAAATATCTCCAATAATAAACGAAGGCTTTCATAATGGTGTCGTGTATAATCACCTTCGTCCAAATGTAATTCCCGATTTGGGAGTCTTGTTAGGTAAAAGAGTGAAAAATGAGACAAAAGTGGTGAATTGTAATCCTCATGATAATGTAAGAAAAGGAGTACTACAATCTATAGTTCGCTGGTCTTACTATATGATAGATTATACATTTGGATATTTGAAATCTGTATGGACACAAATTCATATACGTTCAAAAGTGTATATTTTTGATCGTTATTATTATGACTATTATATAGATCCCAAAAGGAGCAGCACGGATTTGCCTCATTGGATTTTAAAATTAGGAGAGTTTTTAGTTCCTTCGCCAGATCTTACGCTTTGTTTAGGTGGTGATCCTGAGAAAATTTATGCACGTAAACCCGAAACTAGTTTAGAGGAGGTGAAAAGACAGACGGAAGCTTTGCACAAATTTTGCGATTCTCGTAAAAATACGGTTTGGATAGATACCACGGTAAACCCTGAAGAGAGTGTAAATGCAGCTATGGAAGCTATTGTAAAGATGATGTCTCAGCGTTTTAAAAAAGTGAAATTAGAATGAAGGTGTTGGTGAATTGTTACGCATGTTCCCCCTACCAAGGTAGTGAGCCTGGTATGGGATGGAACTTCGTAAGGTGTCTTTCTCGGTTCCACGAATTACATATCCTGACAGAATCTAAGTTCCAAAAGGATATTGAGCAATTCTTTTCAGAAAACCCAGAAGAAAAAGAAAACTTTCATTTTTATTTTTTAAAACGTACTAGATATAATGTTCTCAGGAAAATTTGGCCACCTTCTTATTACTGGACCTATCGTCAATGGCAGAAGAAAGCATTGAAAGAAGCTGAAATGCTCGATGAAAAGGAGAACTTTGACCTTATTCATCAGTTGAATATGGCAGGCTATAGAGAGCCTGGTTACTTGTGGAAGATGAAGAAACCTCTGGTCTGGGGACCTGTCGGAGGGTTTGATAATGTGCCTTGGTGCATGCTCCCTTCTATGGGTTTGTATGGGACAATTTTTTATACCGCCTACAATCTAATTAATACGTGGCAAAAGTATACCGATACTCGAGTAAAAAAAGCAATAAACAGTGCTGATAAACTTATTGCTGCCACGCAAAGTGCACAAGATGCTATTCGTCGATTTTATGGTAGAAAATCTGTTGTTATCCCTGAAGTCGGATTGTCAGAATCTGTTCCAAATGCTATCACTGAAAGGAAACAAGAAGAAAAATTCAAAATTTGTTGGAGCGGTTTGCATATTCATAGAAAAGCTCTTAATCTATTGATAGAAGCTTTAGCAATACTAAAACGTGATGATATTGAGTTGCATGTGATTGGTAAAGGCTCATGCACAGAGAAGTGGAAACGCAAAGCGAATGTTTTGCATGTGGATAATATAGTTTGGTATGGTTGGTTGAAAAGATCTGAGGCATGGAATATTATGCAAAATGCACATGTTTTTTGTATTACTAGCCTAAGCGACCTTACTAGTACAGTAATATTAGAGGCTTTGTCTTTAGGTTTGCCTACCATCGCCCTAGATCATTGTGGTTTTAGTAATGTCTTAACGAATGATTGTGGCATAAAAATTCCTATTCAGAGTCATTCTCAAGTAGTCTGTGATATTGCTAAGGCAATTCGGAGGGTAATGGATGATGAGGAGGGTAGGAGAGCTATGGCATTGGCTGCGAAAGAACGAGCTCGACAATATGATTGGAAAACAAAGGCTGAGCAGTTAACGGATATTTACAAAGAAGTTTGTCACAAATGAACTTGTACAGATTTAAAACATTTAGAACATCTTACTATTTCCCAACATATACCAAAAAGAAGGAAATACTGTATAGTTTGTACACTCCTTTTGGCCGAGGTAAACTATCAAAATGGGCTTGGTGGATGTTTAAACACATTGCTCCATGTAGATGGATGATGAAGTGCTCTCATCCTAATGAGGAATTTCCTTACGACCAGATAAAATCTATGTGCCCTGAAAATAGTGAACTTTCATTCAATATGGGTACTCCAGGCGATGAACAAAAAATATCCGTGTTAGGAATTGATTCAGAAGGTAACTATTTCTTTGCAAAATATTCACAAAAAGAAAAGGCTCGTGAACTATCAAGGAATGAAATCTATGTGCTTAATAGTCTAAAAGAGTTAAATATCACTCCTAAATTACTAGAACATATTGACAATGATGAGTTTGTCTTCTTTCGTACTACTTGTGTGAATGGCAAAAATCCGACAGATAAAAGTCTGAATCAGGATGTTTGGAGTTTGCTGAAAACATTAGATCAATATCACTTGCCTACTCATCGTGAGTTCAATGGACTAAAAAGTTGCCTTTCTCATGGAGATTTTACGCCATGGAATATGATAGTGGAAGAGGGAAAATATAGATTAATTGATTGGGAAATGGCAGAAGAACGTCCTTTGGGATTTGATGTTTTTACCTTTACATTAGTTCAAGAAATGCTTTTGAATCAATTATCTCCTAAGGTGATTGTAAAGAAGTATGCTGACGATTATTCGAAATACTTTGCAAGCTGGAATATATTAGATTATACACCATATTTGCAGTGGTATGCAAAAGAACTATCTGAAAAATATACGGATTTGAAGGAGTTGTTGTAGAATGGATTCTAATAAAAAAATATTATTTATTGCCCCTCTTCCCCCTCCAGTTCATGGTTCGTCCATGATGAGTCAATATATCCAGAAAAGCGAACAGCTGAACGAGATATTTGACATGGATTGGGTGAATTTATCCACTTCCAGAACAATAGAGGAGATTGGGAA
This sequence comes from Paludibacteraceae bacterium, assembly GCA_017551675.1. Taxonomy (GTDB): domain Bacteria; phylum Bacteroidota; class Bacteroidia; order Bacteroidales; family Paludibacteraceae; genus UBA1181. The sequence continues at coordinate 79,549 of JAFZLC010000016.1, forward strand.
AAAATCCTTTCCTCTCTATTTTAAAAAGTTGTTCCGCTTCTTTGCATCCTACTTTTTAACTTTGTGGATGCTATTACGGAAACGATACGATCTTTGCTATGTAGCTATTGCATGTCATGGGGCTGCTTTCTTAAAGGATATGCCTTTTGTATTGCTTTGCAAATTGTTTGGAAGAAGGGTAGTGCTACACCAACATAATAAGGGGATGAGTAATTGTGTGAATCGTTTCCCATACAACTGGTTGATGCCTCTGGTATACAAAAACACGAAAGTGATTTTGCTTTCCGAACGTCTATACTCAGACATTGAACAAGTGGTGAAAAAAGAACAAGTGATGATTTGTCCTAATGGCATTCCTTCTCTTCCTAATATAGAATGCTCGTCAAAGAGGAATAATGAAGTGCCTCATTTCCTTTATTTAAGCAATCTAATTGTGAGCAAAGGTGTATACGTGTTGCTGGATGCATGTAAAATACTGAAAACACAAGGAGTGAGTTTTGTGTGTGACTTCGTGGGAGGAGAGTCGAAAGAGATATCCAAAAGTGATTTTGAAAAGGCTGTGAAAGAAAGAGGCTTGGAACAATATGTCCGTTATCATGGACCTCAGTATGGATCAAACAAAGAGACATTTTGGCAAAATGCTGATTTCTTTGTCTTCCCTACTTTTTATTATAATGAAAGTTTCCCATTGGTACTTTTAGAAGCTATGCAACATGGTATGACATGTGTTTCCACCAATGAGGGTGGTATTCCTGATATTGTTGAAAATGGGAAAACTGGATTGATTTGTGAGAGAGAGAATAGCGTAGATTTATCAGAAAAGATAAAACAAATGATAGATGATGATGCAATGATGCAATCAATGGGGCGTGAAGCAAAAAAGAAGTATGAAGATTGTTATACATTGAAGTGTTTTGAGCAGAATTTTAAAGATTGTATTATAAACTGTTTGTAATGTATATTCGAGGAACGTTAGTTTTGTTCCATCGTAGAACTATATAACACAATGATAAACCTAAAAGAAATTTCGTTAGTGGATGACCTGTCCACGTTGCCAGATGGTAAGTTGTTGATCAACACCATTAATGCGCATTCCTACAATGTGGCTAAGGAAGATGAACTGTTTTCCGAGGCTCTGTTGAAGGGTGATGTGCTGATTCCTGATGGTGCCAGCATCGTGATGGCTTGCAAATGGCTACATGCTAATAGTCAGCCAAAGAAAAGAGTGGCTGGGTGGGATCTCTTTGTGCATGAAATGAGCCAACTCAATCAAAAGGGTGGTATCTGCTTCTTTATGGGTAGCAGCGAAAAAGTGCTCGCTAAAATTAAAGACCATGCAGCCCAAACATATCCCAATATTCGGGTGCTAACCTACTCACCACCCTATAAACCAGAGTTCTCGGACGAGGATAACCAAGCCATCATCAACGCTATCAACGAGGCAAAACCAGACCTGCTCTGGGTGGGTATGACTGCCCCTAAACAGGAAAAATGGGCCTACTCCCATTGGAATGAACTCAATATAAACTGCCACTGCGGTACTATCGGCGCTGTGTTCGACTTCTTCGCCGGTACCCTCAAACGTGCCCCTCTCAGCTGGCAACAGAGATCCCTCGAATGGCTCTACCGCTTGCTGATGGAACCTAAACGCATGTGGCGCCGCTATGTGATTGGCAACTTTTTGTTTATTCATTATATTTTCAAGGAGAAGAGGGGGAAGAATTAAGAATTGCGCAATCATCATCAAGGGCGAATTGCTATTCGCCCGTACCATTTGATGCAATCATCATCAAGGGCGAATTGCTATTCGCCCGTACAAGGTGCGCGGCATACGGTTGGGTGCCATAGTCCGTACCAATGGTCAATTAAATGGTCAATTAAACGGTCAATTAAATGGTCAATTAAATGGAAGCCAAAAAGAGACATTGTATTTTATCAAACAACATGAGGGTTTAAATACTACAAATATTGCCGCAGGTATGCAAAAACCCTTTCGCACCGTTGATAAACATATTCGTGTATTATTGCAA
>JAFZLC010000017.1 GCA_017551675.1 Paludibacteraceae bacterium
GCGTATAGTGTTCTTCTCTGATGTGTGTTGCTCTCCTCCCCTGCCAATATGTGGTCGATTGAAGCTCCAAAGTTGAAATGTGGGTTGTTCAAATCCAATCCGAAGCTGAAATCCGGACTGATTACACGGTCCGCATCATTCAAATAAGGCAAATCGGTTCGCTCACTCTCATCGTCGATGATGTTCGCCAGGTTGTCATAACTCAACATGTTGACACCTGCCCCTAATCCCAATGCTAGGATGTTGCTCTTGTTTAGGTTGAACTGATAGTTGTAGGAGACCTTCAAATTGGAGTTGTGATGTTTCACACCCATTGCATCAAATGTGTAAGAGAGGCCAAATCCTGAGCGGATTTTATCCTCATAGTCTGTTGCATTTAGGACGAAGGTTTTAGGTCCATTGTCCACTCCTACCCATTGAATACGGCCATGTAGGAAGATATCAATGTCATTTGAATTTCCCGTTGCAGCCGGATTTCGGTTCACCCTTGAGAAGTACTCCTGCGTCAGTAGCATGTCTTGTTGTGCACTGAGGGAGAAGGAAAGTCCCAACAGAAATACTGCACCCAATAATTTTTTTCTGTGTCTCATTTTTCTATTTTTTATCTTATTTTTATTTATTATCTAATTTAACTATTGGGGTTCCCATCATTGCTGGATAAGCAATTCTACGGTACCTCTTTTTATTTCCCCAGAATAGGTTTTAACGGCATATACATATATACCAGGATTCGCCTTCTCTTCGTCGATCATGCCGTTCCATCCATTCTCAGAGTGACAAATCAACATGCCATAGACATCGTAGATATAAACCTCATGATCTAGCATGAAGATATCATTTTTACCATTCGAATCAAATGGGGTAAAGGCAGTTGGTATGATGTCATCTTTAGTATTTGCTTCATACGATCCCATACTTGTCATACGAAAGCGATTCTTTTTTCTTTGATCTGTGGTCACCTTTGTTTCAGAAAGTGGGAAACGCAATGAGGTGCCGTCAGGAAGAGTGTCGGATGTCATAACTAAGACGGGGGTGATGACATTGTTAACAGAAGATGGTCTACTATCTAAGAAAGAGAAATCCTCCACAACAATATCATTTTCTGATTTTATCTTATCTATGTTTGATTGGTTGAGGTAAATATTATAGTTAGAATGGATACCTGTAAGCACAGAATTTTCATTAAAATTTGCATGTATAATATTTCCTATCAAATTGATGTTTTCAGTGAAATCATTAATTAAAATCTTATTATTCTGATCAAATTCCGCAGAAGAATAGATAGTATTGTTTATTAAATTAAGTTTTGAGGAAAATTCGTTTGTTTCAATCATTATATTCGAACAATTGAATGCTGTACAATTAGAATAAGTTACAATTTGGTCATTTAAAGAATAGATGGCAAGATTTCCCAAATCTTTAAATGTACAAGCATTAAAATTAACAATTCCATTTCCTCCATATTGTACGGGATATTTAAAATAATATTCACCAACTCGATTAAAATAACAATTGTTAAAATTTAATACATCATTAGTATTATTATCATAATCAAAATTACAAATGACACTTCTTGCCAGTGAATTTCTGAACTCGCATTGTTCAAAGGTAAACTCATCGAATTCTGGATTATCTACTGTAATAAGACATTGTGAATTTGTACAATGCATTCCACAATTTCCCCCATCAAAAACGATACCAGATATTAAACTTTTTCCTTTTTTTTGGGGAGTATATACAAAGATTGAAGAACCGTCTTCATCAATATTGGCTATTCTCTCATCTACGTATGTATTATCATTATTGAAGTCTACCGAAAAAATTGTTTTATATTGAACAGGATTAGGCTCTTGTGACATATCACTACAGTTTTCAGGATATCCACCAATTATGCATACAGGCAAGGAACGTTCAAAACATCTTGAATATTCCATCTCAATTGGATTATAAGTACCTGCAGCTACATGAAAAGTATCTATTCTTTTTGACAAAGAGAGACGCCAAGCAAAATCTTTTGGAGACATTGCTTTATCCCAAGAAGAACCATCACCCTTTCCATTCGTTTTCACATAAAAAGTAGTTCTTTTATCGTTATCGTTTGGAAGTACATATAATTTGTGTAATGTTACACTATCGCATTCTGCTGCGTTAGGTGATATGACAGGAATGAAATAGTATCCAATTGTATCATATATATTCCCCTGAAATTTTCCACCTGCTTGGATGTATTTTGTCTCCGGAAATATAACAGTATCTCTTTTTTCGTATGAACCCATGCAAGTCTTATCAAAACGTTCCACTGCTCTTTGGTCGTTCGATACAGACGTCACAGTCAATGGGAAGTGAACAGTTCTTCCATCGGGCAAGAAATCTCTTAAAAGTTTAAAATAGGGTGTATAGGATTTTTCGTATGATAAATCTGATTCGATAACTCCATTTAAGTCCGCAATGTAATCTGTTGTTTTGTCATAGAGAGGATTATCCTCTTCATCCATAGGTTTACTATATAAGTTATATTTTGAAACACCCGTTGAATTCTCATCGTAAAAATCTATATCTACTTGACTATTAAATATATTTCCTATTATGGATGCTTCCCCGGTAATCCTCAAAAAAAATCCATTCTGACTTCCATTATACCCTTTTCGAACTACTGTGTTATTATGAAATGTTGCTTTTTCATAAGAATATATATATATGGATGTCTGAGCAAAAGTACAGTTTTGAATAGTCAAATCATTGACTGAAATAGAGGAAGTACTTTCAATAAATGTACATGAATTAAAAACGGCTTTGTTTGCATATATGTATAGAGCTGAGGATGAATTGTCAGCTATAAAATTATCAAAAATGCAATTAGATAAAATAATATCATCTATTCCAAAATTTGCATATGAAAACGATCTCGTCAATTCTTTTGTCTTACATCTGTCCATTTCCAAAATGGTTCCGTCTATACTCTTAAAACGAAATGCACCACCATCCATGTATCTATTATCCGAGGTGTTTGTAAGGGTTAAGCCCGAAAAGTAACATCGATCTTTTTCTTTTAGATCAAAATAAAACAAATTGTACAGGTATTCCTTATAATCCGTGTTTGGATTATCCGCATTAGCACCACTTATTACTGTTTCATTAATCGACGGATTGGGTTTCTCTCCCTCCTTGGGATTCTCCGAATATCCTCCAATAATATTTATTGGTGATTGAACATAGTATACCTTATATCTTTTCTTTTCATCTTCAGAATAATTATGATCATTCTCGAATGGATCCAATTCTGGATAATACGTTCCTTTTGCCAAATGGAATGTCGTTCCTGGTTTAATTTGATATTTACCAGAGAGCGCTATAGCAAATATATTTGCACCCATTGCATCCTCCCATGAAGAACCATTTCCCTTACCATCTACCTTCACATAATATTCTGTCCTATCGAATTCATATGCAAACACATTGCAACATACAATGAAAACTAATAGAGTACCAAAAATTTTCTTTCCCATATTGATATCGTTGTTATTCTTTATGCTTATTAATCTTTATTTTTCTTCCCTATTCCGTATGATAGCATCACCTCGTGTGTGTTGGCTGGCAATTGGCTATCTGCGCCAATGCCTAAGTCATACGAATAACCGAATCTGAGTTTCTTAATATCAAAACCTAGAGTGAATGCCAAAATGTGTTGTTGCATCTTGTCTCGCACGTCTGGTCTCCATGTCACTCCCGCCCAGTAGCTCCTCTGCAAAAAGAACAAGAGGGTGAGGTCTGCCACATTGACGAATTTCTGATGCATGTAGGTCAGACTTGGTATCATATCTAATTTCTCTCCCAAAACGAATGGCACTGATACGTATGCGTATAGCGTTCTTCTCTGATGTGTGTTGCTCTCCTCCCCAGCCAATATGTGGTCGATTGAAGCTCCAAAGTTGAAATGTGGGTTGTTCAAATCCAATCCGAAGCTGAAATCCGGACTGATTACACGATCCGCATCATTCAAATAAGGCAAATCGGTTCGCTCACTCTCATCGTCGATGATGTTCGCCAGGTTGTCATAACTCAACATGTTGACACCTGCCCCTAATCCCAATGCTAGGATGTTGCTCTTGTTTAGGTTGAAC
>JAFZLC010000018.1 GCA_017551675.1 Paludibacteraceae bacterium
CGACTTTTCTTGAATATCCGTAACCAACAATCTTTCTATGATTTCGTCCGCATAGTTCTTTAACGTTTCGGGAATATCATCCTCATTGGTCTTGTCAACAGAAAAACCTTTCGGATGTGGCTTGGCATCATTTATTTTTTCTTTTGATTCTCTCGTGCCATCATCAACTCGACAGGAAACTTTTATTATTCGACATGCTTTGATTATCATAACTAAGAGCGAACCCGTTATTAAGAGTGTCACAAATACTCTATAATCCAGACATCCTACAACATTTGCATATTCCACATTGCTGCCACAGTAAAGAACCACTATGCCCAAAATCGCAAGTATTGGACGATACAATCTAATATCCATATCGGTCCATACCCTACAACACCACCGTACTGTTAGATAACCCAAACCTATACAAATAGGAACATTCACTAACCAACGTCCATCCAACAAACCATACAACCATTTTATCCAATACCCATTTTCTGGATAAATATACCAATTATACCACACAGGAGCAAGTCCAATCCATATAGGTATCAGCATAAAGAAACCTATGCACCATAACAATTCAAAGTTTCTATGTTTTCTGTCAATCATATGCAATATTTTATTCCTTGAATCCAAGTATTTCTTCTATCATTTTTCTCCGGCTACGAGATGTAGTCCTAACGAGCAAATTTTGAAAACGTTTCATTTCAGCATGCGTCGTGTCCCAGTGGAACATATCAACAGTTGCTTTCCCTTTTTCCGTACAATGCTCGTAATCAATCCTTATTCTAAAAAGAGTACGATACTTGATTTCTTTGTCAACATCATCCAAAAATGGATGAACATATTTGAATTCATTATCAGTGTAATTGGTTTGTGCATCTCCTTCTATGGTAATTTGCTTCCCTTTTTTTGGCAAACTATTACAATCGGAGCAGGAGAGAACCAAGTTTAGTGGTTCATATAGAAATTCTGGAAATTTCCATTTTGGGGCAATGTGCTCAATTTGTGTAATTCCAAATCCAAGTATACATTCGCAATAAGCACACCGAACTTTCTGAACATTCAACAGGTGATACCTAATGCTGTTCTTTGTTTGTTTAAGAACATCATCTACACCCGTTTTTTTCCATAGTTCTTTACCCTTCTTTGAGCCTCTGTTGGCCATCAGATTATCTATAGCCCGACGTTGCTCTGGTGTATAGGTCACAGCGTCATTAGGATTGAGATTTAGCATATTCCTCCAACTCTTTAATAAATTTCCCAAGAGGATCACGATCGCCTCTGTACACACGGTTGAATCTTTTAAGCAAATCGTCAACTTCCTCTTTGTTATTCAATCCGCTTGATTCAATCAATTGAATAGCTCGTTCCAAATCCCTCTCCAAAGCCTCATTCCTTCGATTTCTGATTCTGAACACCTCATACAAAATATCATCTGTTGTCCAACCGTAAGTATTCATCCCTTCTGCCAAATTCACAATATCACCAGTTTCTTTATCCCTGTCAAGAGCTACAATAGCCGACGAGCCTTCTTCAAGATCGGAAAGAAGAAAATGCGAATGGGTTGAAATCACAAAATGACAAGTATGGAACCTTTGGTATATCCTGTTAATCCAGTCAATGTAACGTATCTGCCAGTTGGGATGCGAACTTGTTTCAGGTTCATCTATCAACACCAAGCTATGTTGTTCTATTCGGGAAAGGATATTGATAAACTGGCAAAGCATGGCAGTTTCTCCAGAACTGCTGTTCTCGAACAAAAATTCTTCTTCTGTTCTTGCATTTATCTTCTTATGTATTCTTATCTTGGGATACGATAATACATCCAACGATGTTAACAATTTTATTGCTTGCCAGTCTTCTTTGAACGTTTTTCCATTAATGTCATAAACCAAGTGGCTTCTCCTGCCAAGCAGTTGATTTTCCTTTACTCTTTTCATGTATTCAACCATCAACGTTATGTTTTCGGGATTCTGCCTTATTTGTTTAAATTTGTTATGGCTCCAAGGTTGGTCTTTCCGCTTCATACCAGCTGCCTTAAAGGCTTCCTCCCAATTGTCGAATATCTGTACAAAATGTTCTTCTGTGATTGGGTCTGCAAAATATACATTCTTATATCGCACAGAATACTCTATTTCCATTTTACGCTCAAGATCCAGACATTCCAGCAAATCAAACAGTTTGTCTTTGAAATAAGAATCATGGGTCAGACATTCTGCTATTGCATCAACCGTCTTTTTGACAATAGTCTTTGTTCCTGTAGAGTTTGGCAGGTTTTCATTCCTTGCACCTAAATACCAATAGAAGTTATCCGGCTGTTTTTGGGTTTTGAATCGGTCAGCAATAGTTATCGAACTGGCCAGCACAGCACAAGGCAAATCACACACATGCAAACCATTTGGATGGCCATCCACCCAGCACGAAATTTTTTCTTTTGCATTCCCATCCATCTTTACAAGGCCTGTTTGGTCAGGAAGATTTGAAATCTTATAATTGCGGCCATTCTCGTAATACTGTATAGCGAATCTGAATCCAGGCGATTCCACCTTTGAGTTGTCGTAGTTTTTCAGCTGATGCAAATAACGGAAAATATCCGCAACAGCAGCCAATACAAAACTCTTACCTACTCCATTAGCCCCGATAATAACAGTAGAATAAGGTTTCTCGCTAATAGTAATCGACTCCTCAAATTGCGTATTGAAAAACTCGATGCTGCATTTCTTCCCTTTCGGGGCAAGAACTGTGTGGTTTTGGATTTCAAGATGAAGCAATCTAAAACCATTCTTTTTTCTGTCAAGTGTGTATGTAAGCCATCCGTCCATTTTCGAAACGTATTATTTCAAACATTTCCTGATTAAACTAATCATATTTTCCGCAAAGGCATCCCGCAGGTCAACTCCATTGAGCAACTTTGGACTTCCAACGTGGAAATATGTTGACACCTCAATAACCTCATAGCCACTGGATCCTGCCAAACCGCATGCGTCATCCACAGTCTGCCCGTATGAACGACTTGCAGCAACAACAACTTCACAACCTGAATTAATACATTCCTCAATCCATTGCTTTTGACACGACCATGGGTCGCCAAGGCTTTCCATGCCAACAATTCTTTCCTCTCCTTTTTCATCCAAGGCGGTTCCAATTATGTATGAATCATAATCATTACCAGTCCACGGCCTGATAATAGAGGAGAAAGGAAATGTAGTTGCTAATCTCTTAATACTTTGAGATTTCCCCCTTTTAGAGGGCCCTTTGACAAGAATCATGCTTTTCATAATCAATTATTTTCAATACAACCATTAACCGTAAGTTACTTCCATTGTAGCCCCCCAAAAAAAACCTGCAAAATTACCCACACATTTTCAAACCCTTCATAATAATCAATTGTCAACTTCCAATATTCCCTCAACCTCATGCTCCACAAACGGGCCTTCCTTGCACTCGAAAATGACGGAACCCGGCTCCAGGGCTTCCACGGTGTGCCAGACATTCTTTCCTACATTCACGCCGTAGCGGCCTTCCGTTGGGTTGAGGACAATGCTTTCGATGATGGAGCCGTCGTCGTTGTAGGTGATGACACGTATCCTGCCACGCAACACAACAAATGACTCCTCTTTCTCCG
>JAFZLC010000019.1 GCA_017551675.1 Paludibacteraceae bacterium
AATGGCAAGAAGATACCCAACGATGCATACAACGAAGGACTGAACTTCTCCACCACCATTTCCACGATTTGTACAATACCAGCAATAACTGCGATAAAGAGGATAAAACTTAAAAAGCTTAAGTCTACTCCTTCTACAATAGCGTTAGGTGCCAACACATAGTTCTCTAACAAATAGTTGATAGGAACAGTCACCAACAATACGAAAGTGACAGCTGCACCCAATCCAACAGCAGTCTTAACATTCTTCGACACTGCTAAGTAGGAACACATTCCTAAAAAGTAGGCGAAAATCATATTGTCCACAAAGATGGACTTTATAAATAAACTTAAATACTCCATTTCTTTTACTTTATTAGGAATTAATTACTCTTTTCTTGCAAATCTGGATTCTTTGAACGTTGGAACCAAATAAAACATGCAACAATGATCAATGCCATTGGAGGCAAAACCATCAGACCATTGTTCATATAACCACAGTCATATAGACATTGTGGAATGATTTGGAAATTCAACAATGTACCAGATCCCAACAACTCACGGAAGAAACCAACAACGACTAAGATTAATGCATAACCCAAGCCACTACCTAGTCCATCCAAGAATGAATCCCAAGGTTTGTTTGTCATAGCAAATGCCTCCAAACGTCCCATCAAAATACAGTTGGTAATAATCAAACCAACATATACAGACAATTGAACGCTAACATCGTATGCAAAAGCCTTTAGAACCTGACTAACAATAGTTACCAACGCAGCTACAACCACCAATTGCACAATGATACGGATTCGATTAGGAATCGTATTACGCAACAATGAGATAACAACATTGGCAAATGCCACGATGATAGTCACAGAAAGTCCCATCACTAAAGCCGGCTCCAATTTAGAAGTAACGGCCAATGCAGAACATATACCCAACACCTGAACTGCAACTGGGTTGTTCGACCAGAGTGGGGTTATAAATGCCTCTTTATTTTTCTTTGAAAATAATTCCATACCGTATCCTCCTATTTATTAAAAAAGTTAGCATACTTAGACAAGCAGTCGTGCAACATGTTGTTAACACCCTTCGATGTGATTGTACCTCCAGAGATACCATCCACCTCGCAAGATGAATCAGCCACCTTACCGTTCTTGACAACTGAAATCTTTACAGTTCCATTCTCTTGCAATACCATGCCAGGGAAACGGCTTTGGAATTTCTCTGTTGCAATTTCAGCACCCAAACCTGGAGTTTCTCCTTCGTGAGAGAAATAGGTTCCATAAACAGTACGTTTGTCACTGTTAAAACTGATATAGCCCCAGATTGGTCCCCAAAGTCCTGCACCATACAAAGGAGCAACATACTTCGTTTCACCATTCACCTTGCACACATAAAGTGGAAGCTGATTGTCTATCTTCTTAGATTCAATGGCAAAACCACCATTTTGAGCGATTACATTACCATTTAAATCAAGAATCTGATCTGCTACGACATATTTGCGATAAGCAGTCTCTGCATCTGCCTTCTCTGCCTCTGAAATATTCAAAGAAGTAAGGATCTGTTTCATCTTATCCAACTCGACATTCTTGTCTTGTTTTTCTTTTAATGAAGAGGAGACGAATGCCAAAAGGAACGCAACGATAACCACCATTATCGAAGCATAAATTATAGTATAGCTATTACTATTTGTATTCATAACGATTCGATATTAATGATTATTTATTGATTGCAACTCTATTTAATCTCTTCTTAATGTTATGCTGTACGAAACAATAGTCGATTAATGCAGCAAATACGTTCATTAACAAGATAGCCAACATCATACCTTCTGGATAACCTGGGTTCAAGCAACGTACTACAATTGCAACAAATCCAATCATAAATCCATAGATATATTTTCCACATTCTGTTCTTGGAGCAGTAACTGGATCGGTAGCCATAAAGACAGCACCAAAGCAGAAACCACCTAAGAAGATATGCTCGTACCAAGGCAAGTTCATCACCTCATTAGCTCCGACTGCATTAAACAACAATGCTGTGCATATACCGCCGGCGAAAACAGAGAACATAATCTTCCAACTTGCAATACCTGTCCATAACAAGATGATTGCACCAATTCCAATAGCGATAACACTAGTCTCGCCGATTGAACCAGGATAGAAACCTAAGATCATATCCATTGGAGAGATACCAGAACCAATTGCATCTGTCAACTGAGTAGTAGCAGTAGCTTGACCCAACGGAGTAGCACCCGTAAAGCCATCAACCAATGCATTTGTACTACCTAAACCACATATAGGGTCTTGTGAAATCCAAACAGACTCACCTGACATTTTAGATGGATATGCAAAGAACAAGAATGCACGCGTAATCAACGCTACATTGAAGATGTTGTAACCTGTTCCACCAAAGACCTCCTTAGCAAAGATAACTGCGAAAGCTGTTGCAATTGCTAAAATCCACAATGGACATTCAACAGGAACAATCAACGGAATCAACATACCGGAAACCAAGAATCCCTCTTGAATCTCCTCGCCTCTCCATTGAGCTACAACAAACTCGATACCCAAACCAACCACATAGGAAACTACGATCTTTGGCAATACAGCCAAGAAACCATAGAAGAAAGTAGCCAAGAAAGAGGCTTCTTCCCCATGTACTAAATAATGCTGGAAACCTACGTTATACATACCAAACAAAAGTGCTGGTAATAACGCAATCACAACCATAGACATCGCACGTTTAGAGTCGATGCAGTCATGAATGTGGCTTCCTCGTTTCGCAACTGTATTCGGAACGAACAAGAAAGTCTCAAATCCGTCGAAAACAGAGCGAAAAGCGTGAAGTTTACCGCCCTCTTCAAATGACGGATTCACTTTGTCGAGAAAATTTCTTAACGCTTTCAATTTTATTTCATTTTAATTTGTTACACATTCATTAAGCCAACTCCTTGCGCAGATAGTCTAATCCTTCACGCACAATACGTTGTGTCTCAATCTTTGAAGTACATACGAATTCACACAAAGCAAAATCCTCTGGTGCCACTTCATAGATACCCAACTGCTCCATCTTATCAATGTCTTTTGCAATGATAGCCTTTACCAAGAACTCTGGATAGATGTCCATTGGGAATACCTTATCATACTCACCAGACATGATGAAAGCACGCTGACCTCCATTCAAATTGGTATCTATATTATACTCTTTCTTACGTCCGAGCAACCATGAGAAATAAGAACGGCTGACACTGAACTTATTCAAACGAGGCATGATCCAACCCAACATTTCATCATTCTTGTCACCCTCAGGAATAACTGTGATTTGAGCATCAAAAGCGCCCAAGAATCCATCTGCTGGGATTTGTGTTCCCGTCAATGGATTACCACTAATGTAACGTACATTGTCACCTACGATGTTGTTAGCTACAATGTTACTGATACATTCACCTACAGTCATCTTGTAATAAGCAGGATTCTTAACACTTGCACCATTCAATACAATTGAGCGAGCAAAACTGATCTGACCCGTCTTAAATGCAGCACCAATCATAGCTACATCCAACGCGTTGATAGTCCATACGATATCGCCCTTATTGATTGGGTCAATGTGATGAATCTGTACACCAACATTACCTGCAGGGTGAGGACCTAAGAACTGATGGATTTCAACACCCTTCGTATGTGTATACAAATTAGATGAAACCTCAGCATTGATACCCACATGAATCTTACCTTTGGTCAATTTGGCCAACGCATCAATTCCCAATTGGAAATCCTCTTCACGACCTACCAAAAGGTATTCGTAATTAGGTGCCAATGGAGCGGAATCAAATCCAGAGATAAAGATTGCCTTCGGACAGTCATTTGGATCTGCGATTACATCATACGGACGTTGTTTGATGAAGGCAAAGAAACCTGCATTTAACAATGTCTCTTTCACATTCTCTGGTGTCATTTCAGAAGGACGACCCTTTGGAAATGATTCAGAAGTGAACTGACGATCTGATTTCAAACGAATGTCTAGTACCTTTCGTTTGTCTCCTCTGTTCACAGCGAGAACCTCACCGCTGACAGGAGAAACGAATTTTAATTCTGGGTTCGTTTTGCTATAAAACAAAACGGTCCCGACCTTCACTGCATCTCCCTCATGGACAACCACTTTGGGTTTTATGCCGTGAAAATCATCCGGTCTGACTGAAAACAAGTCAGAAGCTTCTGCTTTCGCAGAAACTTCCTGAGCTTTTCCTTTCAAATTGATGTCTAGACCTTTTTTAATTCTAATCACCTCAGACATAAATATTTATTTAATTGTAAATTACTCGAATTAGCCTCTGATTATACCCCTTTGTGAAGATTTTATAAAATCAACAATTATACTTTTTTCATCAGAATCCTCCACCTCCGAAGTAATTTTTTCTATTGCTTGTGTCGTATTCAATTCAGACTGATATACATAACGATAAATACTCTGAATACGATCTATTTGCTCGCTTGTAAATCCGCGTCGACGTAGTCCGACAATATTCAACCCCACATAATTCAATGGGTCTCTTCCTGCCGTCACATACGGAGGCACATCCTTACCCACGCGAGAGCCACCCTGCACAATCACATGCGCTCCAATACGAGAGAATTGATGAATCAAGATTCCTCCTGAAAGAATAGCCCAATCATCAATAACCACCTCGCCTGCAATCTGAGTAGCATTACCTATTATAATATTATTGCCCAACTTACAATCATGTGCAATATGAGAATAAGCCATTAATAAACAATTGGAACCTACAATTGTAGTTCCTTTGGATGCCGTACCTCTGTTAATCGTGACACATTCACGCACTGTTGTGTTATCATCAACTACAGCTGTCGTTTCTTCCCCTCTGAATTTCAAATCTTGGGGAATAGCCGATATTACCGCATTCGGAAATACACGCACATTCTTACCAATTCTGGCACCACTTAAAATAGTGGCGTGCGCCATAATTAAACATCCATCTCCTATTTCTACATTCTTATCAATGTAAACGAACGGACCAATCTCAACATTGGCCCCTATTTTCGCTTCGGGATGGATAAAAGACATTTCTTGTACCATAACAATTATTTATTTTTACTGACCTGTGCAAGGAATTCTGCCTCTGCCACTATCTTGTCGGCAACTATGGCATAACCCTTCATATAGGCACAGCCTCTTCTTATATCTGTAAGCAAGTCCAACTTAAAGATGACCGTATCTCCCGGCTTCACCTTATTTCTAAACTTAACATTATCTATCTTCAAGAAATAGGTGGAATAATTCTGAGGGTCATCTAGTCGACTTAACACTAGAATACCTCCCGTCTGAGCCATCGCCTCTACCAACAAAACACCTGGCATAATAGGCTCTCCTGGGAAATGTCCACAGAAGAATGTCTCATTTCCTGTCACATTCTTCACGCCGACAACACCACGCTCCTTCAAATCAATAATCTTATCTATCAATAAGAATGGCCAACGATGTGGCAACAACTCCTTGATTCGATTAATGTCCATTAAAGGCTCCTTTGACGGATCATATTCAGGGAAAAGTATCTCCTGTCTCTTTAATGTTTTAAATAGTTTCTTTGAAAATTCTGTATTTACCTTGTGTCCTGGACATGTTGCAATTACCTGTCCTTTAATAGGCTTACCTATCAAAGCCAAATCACCTATAACATCCAACAACTTATGTCTTGCTGGTTCGTTTTCAAACATCAATGGTTTGCGTTGCAAATATCCTAACTGTGATACTTGAATGTGTGGCATACCAATCAAATCTGTCAAACCATCGATCTCGTTTTGCTCCATCGGTTTGTCATAGATAACAATGGCATTATCCAAATCTCCGCCCTTAATCAAATTATTCTTAAGCAGAGCTTCAATCTCACGAACGAAAACAAACGTACGACATCCAGCTATCTCCTTTGGAAAATCTGACAATGAATCTAATGTTGCAAACTGATTCGACAATACACATGAAGGATAATCAACATGCACAATAACACTAAATTCGTCACTTGGTAAGATTACAATGGATGATCCTCCATCTGGATCCTTATATTCTAATTTCTTATTAACAACGAAATACTCCTTGTCATAATTTTGTTCCTCTATGCCAACCTTTTCAATCTCATTGACAAACAGCAATGAACTGCCATCTAAAATAGGCACTTCTGGCTGATCCACTTGGATGATACAGTTATCAATTTCATAAGCATACAATGCAGCCATTGCATGTTCAATCGTACCTACTTTCACATCTCCTTTGGCAATAACAGTGCCTCGAGAAGTCTCAACGACATTTTCTGCAACTGCATCAATAATTGGTTGCCCCTCTAAATCTATGCGTTGAAATTTGTATCCAGTATTAACAGGCGCTGGATTAAACGTTACAGTCACGTTCAGACCGGTATGTAACCCCTTACCGGTGAGCGAGAAAGATCCTTTAAGTGTTTTCTGTTTAGGCATATTAGGTTATTTTATATTGTTTAATTTTTCTTGTAACTCTTTTACTTGTTTTTGCAAATCCATCAAATCACGACGGAAGGAAGGGAAGTTTCTGAAGCATGCGATTGCTTTTTGATACTGATGTGCATCCATGTGTGGATATCCATGATAAAATCCGTTAGGTGTTTTGATGTTGTTTGTAACAGCACAACGTGCTCCCATCACTGAATTATCTGCAATGGATAGGTGTCCAACAACACCTGCTTGTCCTCCGAACATACAGTGTTTTCCAATCTTTGAAGATCCTGCCACACCTGTCAAAGCTGCCATCACAGTGTTATCTCCGACCTCCACATTATGTGCAATCTGTACCAAATTATCAAGTTTAACTCCTTGTCCGATAACAGTGGCTCCCATAGTAGAACGGTCTATCGTCGTATTAGCTCCCACCTCGACATCATCCATGATACGCACAATACCAATTTGAGGAATCTTGTCATATCGTCCATCTTCTGTAGGTGCAAAGCCAAATCCATCTGCACCAATCACTGCTCCAGCATGGATTATACAATTGTTTCCAACGACACATTCTTTGTAGATTTTCACACCTGGATATAATATCACATTATCTCCAATCTGTACATTATCACCTACGTAAACCTGTGGATAAATCTGTACATTATTTCCTATCTTGGCTCCTGCCTCGATAACAGAATATGCTCCGATATAAGGATTCTCCCCTATCGTAGCTTTCTCTGATATACATGCCAACGATGAAACGCCACTCTTCTTTGGCTTCACACTATCCACCAATGTCAACAAAGAGGCTAACGCATCATACGAATTAGCCACCTTGATCAATGTAGCCTGAACCTCTTTTGTAGGTTCAAAATCATCATTGACTAAAACAACACTTGCCTTTGTTGTATAAATATAATCCGTGTACTTAGGGTTGGACAAGAACGTTAGCGTTCCAGGTTCACCCACCTCAATTTTGGAAAAATTAGAAACCTTAATTTCTGGATTTCCAACCACCTTACCTTTTAGGTAATCGGCTATTTGTTGCGCTGAAAACTCCATAAAAAAATTTTTATACAAAAATAAGGAAAATCAGTGAGCAAGAAAACTTTGTTTTCAGAAATTTTAACTTAAAATTCACTTTCATGCCTGAAAATGGAATTTCTCAGATCAAATCCTTGTCCCTGACATATCCAAAATAATACTTCTTTTCGTGTTTACTCAATAGCGTTAAATTCAAAATATCAGAGGCATCTGATATGTCTTTCAACTCTCCATTTCCGTACAAAACCTTGATTCTATCAGATTTTGGACGATATGTGTATGCAGAAACGGGATGCAACGTCACCAGATAACGTGCCTCTTTTTCCGACACGTTCAACGCTTTCGCAAATTTCTTCGCCAACTCGGTTTCTTCTTGCTTCAGCGGTTTATGCTCCCTCACCTCCATTTTGAACAGACGTCTATCCATCAGATTTCTACACAGAAGAGACAACACCTTATCATCACTCATCGTCCACACTTTAATAGCACTCATGATGTCTGAATCATCAAACAGTGCATAATATTTCAATGGTTCACTCTTCTGAAAGAAGTCCTCTTTGGTCACATCTTGTTTTAGAAAATAATCAAACTGTGGCGCTGCAAAAAGCGACTTACCTGTTCTTGCCAACTCCTTCGCACGTTCCAATGTCTTGATCAACACTTGCTCTGCCGAAACGGATGTCTTATGCAGGTATACCTGCCAATACATCATACGTCGTGCAATTAGGAACTTTTCAATGGAGTACACGCCCTTCGACTCAACCACCAACTCATCATCACACACATTCAGCATTTTGATGATTCGAGCCGCTCCAACAGCTCCTTCTACTACTCCCGTGAAGAAACTGTCGCGTATTAAATAATCCAATCGGTCCATATCCAACTGACTGGAAACCAGTTGATGAAGGAACCTCTTCTGATATTTATTCTGAAAGATTTGTAAAGCCAAATCCAACGCACCGCCCATCTCTTTGTTGATCTGTTGCATCATCAACAACGATATCTCTTCATGCGAGATCCCCTGCGTAATGGTACTCTCCAAAACATGAGAGAATGGTGCATGACCGATATCATGCAAAAGAATCGCAGCTAAAACGGCATTAGACTCTTCTTCTGTTATCTCATTTCCTTTGGAACGTAGCTGAGCGATGGTCTCCTCCATCAAGTGCATAGCACCTAATGAATGTTGAAATCGGGTATGTTGAGCTCCTGGATATACCATGTAACTCATTCCCAATTGCTTGATTCGATTTAACCGCTGAAAATACGGATGCTGTATCAAATCATAATGCAACTCACTCGGAATGGTAATGAATCCATGAACCGGATCATTGACTATTTTTATCTTATTGTACATTAATACAAAGACGTCTTTTTGTTTAAACGGTGAATCTACAGAACTCTCTTATAAGTTCTTTAAAAAACCTGACATCTGTTGTTGTACTTTTTGAGCTTCTGCACGAGCAGCCTTTGCATAATCTTCTCCATTAGAAGCATACAAAATAGCTCTCGATGAATTCACCAACAATCCACATTGGCTATTCATACCATACTTCACAACTTCCGCTAAACTTCCTCCTTGTGCACCAATTCCTGGCACCAACAAGAAGTGATTAGGAATAATCTTACGAATGTCTGACAACATCTCAGCCTTTGTGGCTCCCACCACATACATCATGTTATCTTCATTACCCCATTTTAACGAAGTCTTTAATACTTTTTCAAATAGACGCTCCCCACTCTCCTTGTCTTCCATAAACTGAAAATCAAATGCGCCTTTATTGGATGTTAATGCTAGCAATGTCACCCACTTTCCTTTGTAATCATCCGTTAGGAATGGAGATACTGAATCTTCACCCATGTATGGTGCCACTGTTACTGAATCGACATCCAACGCTCCGAAGAATGTTCGTGCATACATGGCAGACGTGTTACCTATGTCTCCACGCTTTGCATCTGCAATAATAAATTGATCAGGGTAATTTTTACGAATGTAATCTACGGTTCTTTCTAAAACATCCCATCCTTGTAAGCCCAGACTCTCATAAAAAGCAACGTTAGGCTTATATGCTACACACAAATCAGCTGTAGCGTCTATGATGTTTTTATTAAACTCAAAAATGGGATCTAAATCATCACCATCACGGTCGAAAAGGAACTCTGGAATCTTGTTAACATCCGTATCCAATCCCACACACAAAAAAGACTGCTTGCGTTTGATGTTTTCAAACAACTCTTCTCTATTCATATTCTAAAATTTTAGTCTACAAATTTACGAGTATTTCCACAATTTGCCAAATTAATTTAGGATGGAGCCTTCTACTCTACCCTCTCAGTTCTTCTCATTATGGCACAAGTGTATCTCTCTTTTCTTTATTGACTGTATCTTTCTCTTTTGTTACAATAGTATCCTTCTCAGCCTTGATCTTTTGTACCAATGTATCCACCTTCTTGGCTGTATCCTTTTTTACTGGCACTACCGACTTCACTGGTTCGTTAGAAAGGGCTGCTTTCACTTGTGAATAGTGATTGGATGCATTCCACAAAATCCATTCATCATATCCTGCATCGTAAACGGCTTGAATCTGGTCTTTTATCTGCTTACTTCCATAAGAGATATGTCCCTCCACCCACGGTGCAGAGAAGCATTGCAACCATGGTCGCACAACTGCAATCGCGGTTGAATCTGCCATCTTTAATTGTTCCTTCGACAAAAGACATGCTTTATATATCGTTTGATATGGATTTGCATCGGGCACGGGTATGCCGAAAGTTTTCTTTCCATAATGCGATGGGTAAATCATCGGACAGAGGGCATCCGTCATCGTTGCTAATTCTGCATAATTCTGTCCGGTACGACCTCGATCAATGTCACTGCCAATCACGGTTCCAAACAAATCTGCTCCGTATACGATTCCCTTAGCATGCAATCTCTTTTGTACATAGGCAAAGAAATCAGACAGACACTGCTCTTTACTGTATGTAGCTAGGTCAACCCCATAATCAGCTTTATTTGCGTCGGTTCCTATCGGGAAACGAACATAATCAAACTGTATCTCATCAAATCCATCTTTAGTGGCTTGTTCGGCTATACTACAGATATAATCCCAAACCTTTTCCTTATAAGGATTCACCCAAGGCAACCCTTTACCATCTGTTACAGAAGTTCCATCTGGCTTACAGAGAGCCAAATCTTTGTCATACTTGGCTAAATAAGGATCCTTAAAACAGACGATTCGTCCTATCACATATATGCCTTGATCATGCAATTCTTTCAGCAATGCAGGCATATCACGCACATATCGCTTACATGCACCCACTTTTTGTGCCATGGTGTCTTGAATCTTATATGTGAGGTCTCCTCCATCATTTTTTATGTCCAATACGATTGTATTCATCTCTGTGGATGTCACCAGTTCCACCATCTCTTTCATACGTTTCGTACCTGCCGTCGGACCTGTCACATAGATTCCCTTCACCTTTACTTGAGGAATCAGCAACGATCCCCTTTGTATAGGCGCAGGACGCGTGATTTTCGACACAACACGTCTCGTCGAATCTTTCTGTAATGGAACTACACTATCTTGCTGAACACAGGTGGTATCATATGTGATCTTCTCCACCGTATCCGTTACAACTACCTCTTCATTCAACGGTTTCTTAGAGGATTCGCCATTTACACATCCCATCAAAATAAATGGCACAAAGAAAAACAAACAACTCTTAATTTTCATTTTGTCTTGAGAAGCATACCTTCTCTTTAAATTTATTATTATCAAACATATTATCAAGGACTCTTCTAACGTCCTTTTTTCTTATGCAAAAATAATACATAGTATTGAATAATCAAGCTGAAATCGAACTTCAAATCAACCTTTTTAGAAAAAATTTTAATCTAACGGCGGATTCTATAAATTCGCCTAAATAGAAATTGATAAATAAACAAATCTACCTGAGTATTTGAAATCATAAAGAAGTTAAAAAATTTACAATAATTATTTGAGAGAAGCCCCAAAATTTCTATCTTTACAGAAACAATTTAATAAGATGAAACAATATACAGCGGCTCCAACCATCCATGTCGGCATTCTTTTGCAAGAAAAGATTAAATTCAATCTCTACGGAACTTTCATGATAGAGAATGGAACAGAGGTGACAGGTCCCCAAGAAATTGAGATCTCGAATGGAGAAATCATGTTTCATGGAAAATCTTACTCCTCCCTATCTTTCATCGCTAAAGAAGAGTTGAACAGTTTTGAACTGATGGACGTGACAATTGGCATACAATTTCACTGGGAAAGAAAAGAAAACCAACGATTTAACGGTGATTTAAAATTTGTCATCATCGACAACAAAATCCAAGCCATCAACATAATCCATGTGGAGAAATACTTAACCAGTGTCATCTCTTCTGAAATGAGTGCCACCTCTTCATTAGAGTTGCTAAAAGCGCATGCAGTCATTTCCAGAAGTTGGTTGTTAAACAAACTGGAAGGAAAGAAAACCACCAGTTCCGCAGACGAGATGACCATTAGCGAGGATAAAATCATCCGATGGTACGACCACCAAGATCATACGCTTTTCGATGTTTGTGCAGACGACCACTGTCAGCGTTACCAGGGTATCACAAAATCTGGCACATTAGCCGTTCAAGAGGCTATTCAAGCCACCTATGGTCAGGTTCTAACATACGATGATAAGATATGCGACGCTCGTTTTTACAAAGCTTGCGGTGGTGCCACGGAATTGTTTGAGAACTGTTGGGAAGAGGTACACCACCCTTATCTCATATCCATTGCCGACAATAAAAACACACAACTGCCAGACCTTACCAACGAAAAACAGGCAGAAGAATGGATTGAGACAGAACCCATCGCATATTGCAATACAAAAGACAAAAAAATATTATCCCAAGTATTGAACAACTATGATCAAGAGACTCCCGATTTCTATCGTTGGGTGGTTGAATACTCGCAAGAGGAACTTACTCAACTGATAACAGAAAAGACTGGCATTGATTTTGGCAAAATAGAAGACCTCATACCTATCAAACGAGGGGCATCCGGACGAATCATCGAACTGAAGATTGTTGGAGAAAAAAAGACAATGGTCATAGGAAAAGAACTTGAAATACGGAAGATATTATCTCGCAGTCATCTCTATAGTTCTGCATTCATCGTCAGAAAGGAGATTCGAAACAACACCATTCAGTTTCAATTGAAGGGTGCAGGTTGGGGACATGGTGTCGGACTCTGTCAGATTGGAGCTGCCGTCATGGCAAATGAAGGTTATAGTTACAAAGAGATTTTACAACATTATTATCCCAACTCGGTTCTTAGTTCATTGTACGAGAGAAAGAATTAAAAAGTTCCGCGAACGAAATAAAATGACAGAAGGTATATGAAATTAACATTTTTAGGCACAGGCACTTCCACTGGCGTTCCATATATGACTTGCAATTGTGAGACATGCATGTCGAAAGACCCCAAAGACAAGAGACTTCGTTGTTCTTCCTTGTTAGAGGTAAATGGGAAAAACATATTGTTAGATTGCGGACCCGATTTTCGTCAACAAGCGTTGAATGTTGGATTACAAAAGGTAGATGCCGTATTACTAACGCATAAGCACATGGATCATGTGTTGGGATTGGATGATTTGCGTCCCTATGGGAACGTCCGAATCTATTCTAACCAAGAGACGATAGATGCCATTCACAAAGTGTTTTCCTATTGCTTTAACAACGACTACAAAGGGATACCTCAATTAGAGACTCATGTAATCACACAAGAGCCGTTCGACATAGATGGGATCACCATCACCCCTATTCTGATTTGGCATTACAAATTACCCGCATTCGGATATAGAATTAAAAATTTTGCATACATAACAGATTATAAGAGTATCGACGAGGATCAATTAGAGAAGCTAAAAGGATTGGATGTATTGGTAATGGATGCTCTACGATGGGAGGAACATTTCTCGCATGCCAGTATAGACGAGGCTATAGCAATCTCCAAGAGATTAAATCCGAAAAGAACCTATTTCATTCACATGAGTCACTCTGCAGGTTTACATGAGCAGACTCAAAAGGTTCTGCCACCCAATATTTATTTAGCTTATGACGGACTAAGTATTGAAATATAGATTGGTTCAATAAAGGGTTGTGTTTAAGATTTACTCATTTTACTTCGGCAAGACCGTTTCATTATAATTCATGCACTATTGAATTATAAGTTATATGTCGTTTTATTTTATTCTTCAAACAAGAAAATCTCTTCATCCGCTCTTTTCATCAAGAATTGTTCACGAGCGAATTTTTCCAAGCTTGACATATCAGATTCCAACTGATGCATCTTCTCTTGGCTATCAATGCTAAGTTCTTTATAGTAAGCTATTTCTCTTTCAATACGATTTTGGGTGATGGACAACTGATAGTAATCCACCAACGTATGAGAGTCGAAAAGCAAGAACCAGAGAACTGCCACAATACATGTCAGCAAATACTTGTTGGTAACTACTTTTTTTACGACAGCAACAATTTTATCTTTATTTATTTCCATAATCGACAAAAAAGAATTTCAAGGAATTCTATCAAAAAACAAATCAGCTACATTAAAACGTCAAAAGGGAAAGAAGGGAAACAAGGTATTAATCCTTATTCCCATTCCCTCCATATATGAGTTTTAAGACAATATTACTCTTCTGTATCTTCAAACTTAATCTGCTCCATCTCGTCGTCTTTCATATAAACAACAGAATAACGAGTAGCATTGGTAGGAGACATGATAGTTATACGATACTCTCCTGAGTCATATTCGTACAAACGAATATAATACTTATTAAGAGTAGAGGACTCCATACATTCGAAGTTAATGTACTTATAATCCTTTTTCGATGTCCATTTTTGCTGCTTGTCATAGATAGCATACTTAGTCTCCTTGTTGTTCAATTGATCCTTAACGATAATTGATTTTTGCGTAAAGTTCATAGCAAAAATGGTGGAACTTTGTTCCCAAGGGCCCCACACATAGACATCTTTGGACTTAGAAGTCACCATACCTTTTGTTTCTCGGAAGGAACGGAAGTTCGCATTCTGAGCAGAGACTGAAGTCACTCCCAACAACAGTCCCAATAGAACTAAATATCTAATAATCGTATTCATAATATAATTACAGTCAACATTAAGGATTTATAATCCAATTTTTATTATGGACCTTTATTCTATCTTTAGAGAAGTGCAGGTCCTCTTTTTTTGGAATACGAATAAAGAACTCTGTTTGGTTTTTATTCGTCAATTTATTCGTACGCAACCAAGGATTGGCATCTTTGAGCAACTGGTATGAGATACCATAACCTTTTGCAAAATCCGTCAAATTCTCGATGGTTGAATCAACCTTAACGACATCCGACTCCACCATATAATACAAATCCTCTTTTTTAAGCATAAAGCCAAATTGCTGAGGATTTTCCATCACAAATTTCGCCATCATAATTCGAAAGACATAGCGGTTGGTTTCTTCGCCAAAAAGCATGTCAAAATAGTTGTTAGTTTGTTGCACCTCCATCTGTTTCAAGACTCTTGCTCTACCAGAATTATAGGATGCAGCCGCCAACGACCAGCTTTGCGTCAACTCATACGTACGTTTCAAATATTGGCACGCAATGACGGTCGCCTTCTCAAGATTGTAACGCTCATCCACATCATCATTCACAATCAAACCACTCTCCTGACCTGTCGTCGCTAAAATCTGCCAAATACCAGCAGCCTTGGCTGGTGACAATGCCCTCTGATCCAAATTGCTCTCTATCAATGCTAGATATTTGAAATCATCAGGAACACCCTCTCGCGCGAGGATGGGCTCTATAATGGGGAAAAACTTATTCGCACGTTTTATAATCAGAAACATCTGAGAATGCCAATAACTGAAACTCGTCAGTTCTCGATCAAATCTCTCCCGCATATAATAGTTGGTTAAATCAACCGTCTCTCCAAAGATAGTAAAAGAATCTGGCATCTGTGGTGCAAAATTATACTGCATCAACGAATCCGCAAACACTTTTACTGGATATTTCTTTTCTTCAGCATTCGTACAATTCAAAAACATACACACCACTGCTGCAGAAACGAACAAAATCATCTTATTTCTCATCACTCAAAATTCAATATCATACCTTAGCTAGCATGGAACACCAACATCGGTGTATTCGTATGAAAGACTATCTTTCTCGCCATACTTGGATTAAACATTCTCGTCAACAAACTCCTCCTGTGGGTGGTCAACGAGATGACATCCACTTCATTAGTTCTTATATATTCATCATAGGCCGTCAACAAATCCGGACCCTTCAACAAATGAGAACTCATTTTGATTGTCGGAAATTGCTCAGAAAAATAATCCTTCAAGCCTCTTAGTTTCACATCTGCCCACGGATCCTCGTTCGAATCATAATGTATGAAATGAACCATCACATCCGATGACGCCATCTTACATATTAGCTTTAAAAAATCTTCGTAATATTTTAAATCTTCATCATCAAAATTAGTCGAACATGCTATCTGCTTCACATTATCAAACGTAATGAAATGGGTGTTCTCCGGTATCGTAAATACTGGAACATTGGCCCTCTCCATCACCTCTGCAGTAACACTTCCTATCATATCCAGATCCTTCTGACTACATCCTCTTGTTCCCATCATTATCGCTAAAGGATGTACCAAATCTGAATACTCCAATATCTGTTCCTCTGGTATGCCCTCTCTAATCACACACATATACTCAACATTCGGCATCTCTCTCATCGTTATCCGATTATTAATCATCTCTCGCAAGTGATTCATCTTCTCGGACGACTCCTTCTCTGCTTGCTTCTTATTCTCATCATCCTTCTTTGTCGCATACGCATCTCCTATCGTAGCCATCACTGTCTTCGCTACCGTATATGTATGAAACAAAATCGCTTTCAACCCTAATGTAGAAGCAACTCTAAAACCAAATTCACATATCTTTATCGAATAATCTGAAAAATCAACAGGCATCAACAAAACCCTCTCTTCATTCAAGGCTTGCGATACCGCATCCTCATTCTTCATATTCTCTATAATGTTCAACGCTTTATCTAAATCACTTTGACGAATACGAACCCGCACCCCTAACGACATCGCTGGAAGCAATGGATTAACATTCTGCATAAAAACATCAATACCATGGATCTCAAGCACAGACCGCAATATCTGAGCCTTCTCGTATGTATGTATCGCTACCGTTACTAACGTATCCTCCATAATACCTTTCTACTTCTATGATCAAATTCCAAGATTTAGTAAATATTTCCCAAATATAGAAATTTAATTTTTAAAATCATATCTTTTGACAACAATTTTATTCTTCTAGCTTCTCACATATGAAGAATTATTTATTTATTTTTGCTCAAATTTTCGATGAAATTCTTCTTTTTTTTCTCCAAAGAATTGACTCAAAAATTTGCAAAATATTCATTTTCAATGTATTAAAGCAAAATTATGATTTCATTTCCTAATGCGAAAATTAATATTGGACTAAATATCACTGAAAAAAGACCCGATAATTATCATAATCTGGAAAGTTTCTTCTACCCTATCCCCATCAAAGACATACTTGAAATCGTAGAATCTTCGAATCAAGAAACTCGGCTACATCTTTCTGGTATTTCCATTGATGGCAATTCTGAAGATAACCTCATTATGAAAGCTTATCGACTACTTGCTGCCGACTATTCTATCCCAGCAGTTGACATCTATTTGGAAAAGAAAATCCCTTTTGGTGCTGGCTTGGGTGGTGGCTCCTCTGACGCTGCCTTCACACTTAAAATGCTCAACGAAATGTTCTCCCTCCAATTATCTACCGAAGCATTAGAGAATTATGCTTCTAAATTGGGCGCAGATTGTCCATTTTTCATTCAAAACAAACCGGTATTCGCAACTGGCATTGGAAATATCTTCACACAAATAGACTTTTCCTTGAATCAGGTCTTCATGGTATTGGTTAAACCTGATGTTCATATTTCCACCAAAGAGGCTTACTCCTTAATCAAACCTCAAAAAACAACCATACCTGTATGTGAACGGATCAAACAACCGATGGAGACTTGGAAAGATACGATTGTGAACGATTTCGAATATAGCGTCTTTCCTCAACATCCTTCCGTCAAAGCCATCAAAGATAAACTATACGAGAATGGTGCTATTTATGCTTCCATGTCGGGCTCTGGCTCCTCTGTCTATGGCTTCTTCTCCCAACCGACTGACTTGAAACACCTCTTCCCAAGTGAATATGTCTTTCAAGGGGGTATATAACACGTTGAGACGCACGGCCGTGCGTCTCTATCGTTTGGTCTTTTGTATCTCTTCTTTCACAAATTTTGTACCATCATACCTGATTTGATAGGTAAAGGATTCATTTCGTTCTACTTTTAGATATTTTGGAGCCGGAATTATTTCCCCATTCTTTTCATCATAATGAGGTTCATAATACTTTTTCTGATAAGCATCCATAATATTCAACACATAAAACCCATTGATAATTTTATCTGAAATGTTCCATACACATTTACATTTAGTTTCGCTATAATATTCCTCACCACTTCTTCCTTCTATTCTCGTATCATGAGAACGGCCATAAGTATATGAATGTTTACATATAAATTTTAAAGAATGGGCACTCACCGCTATGAAATATAAATCAGTAAAATTTTCATAAGAATCCCTCGGCCTAGTTATTGGTAAATAGATATCATAATTCATTTTTATCATAAAGACCTGTGTAGTATCATTAATATTACCTATCCATTTTTTTTCTAATGTTGGATATCTACCATCGAAAGACAGACTAACGTTCAATGAATCGATTATAATGATATTAATATTTTCGTCTTGTTCATTATCTTCGGGTTCTTTCAAATAGTATAGACTTAAAAAAAATTGATAATCATGAGGATAGCAATAACTAACATCCTCTTTATCTGAGAGACACTCTAGTTTAAAGTTGATGGAATCAGCAATTTGTGTGTTTTCCAACTCTGAAAATTCATAATTAAAGTTATCCAAAAACCAATCGGGATATGTTCCTTTATAATCATAATGATATAGGAGTTCTTCTTGGAAATCACTATAAGCTATCGACGAAAAATCTTTTGGTAAGGAGATTGATTTCAATTTATAACAACCTGACAAGGCATGTTCACAAACAATATCGATTTTAGTCTTTTCCGAAAAACAAATTGAATCTAATTGACCACAATAATAAAAAGCATAATTACCTATGCGCCTCACACTATCGCCGACTATCAATGTTTTCAATAAAGAATTTGCCATGAAAGCGCTATCTCCTATCTCATTCACCTTATATTTTCGTCTTCTTTCCTTGATTACGTTTGGAACCATTACACGACATCCACTCTTTTTTCCATCCACTAACTTTGCTGTACGTGTGTTCGGATCTAACTCATACGTAATACTATCGCGCACTACCCTAAACGGGGCTGCTGTATTCTTCGCCATACACATCATGGAAAGGAGGAGGAAGCATAATAGGGGAATGAAACGAATTGTGTTTTGCATGTTATATTATTTTGTTATTGATTGTTAGAGACGGTGTGCACACCGTCTCTACATCAAACATTTATTTGGCGAATAACAATTCTCGATATTTAGGCAATGGCCATATATCATCGTCTATCACCAATTCCAATGCATCAATATGTGTTCTGATTTCCTCCATCGTCGGACGAACCACCTTGTCGTAGACAATCGCCTTCTCTTCTTCTGTATTGGATGTGTTGGCTGTTCTACGCTCTTCCGTCATTCTCTTCAACAGCTTCTTAATGGCAGTCACATGCAATGAAATCTCTCGTATCAAATCCTTACGATCCTCCGACAATTCATCATACTCTGCCTCTGAAAAGAGCTGCTTCAAACCACACAAATTCTCAATCAAACGATTTTGATAGGCTACTGCCGTTGGAACAATGTGATTCAATGCGATATCACCCAATGTACGTGATTCAATCTGAACCTTTTTAGAGAACTTTTCATACTCCACCTCTACACGTCCGTGCAACTCAATCTCGTTGAATATTTTCTCTCCAATTAGCACTTCTTTGGATGATTTATCCAAATACTTCCCAATAGCTTCTGGAGCACTGGTAATATTGGTCAAGCCTCTCTTGGCAGCCTCTTTCTTCCACTCATCTGAATAGCCATCACCTTCAAAACGTACTGCCTTGGATTCTACAATCAGTTTCTTTAAAACTTGGAAGATGGCCTCATCTTTACCTTTTCCTTTTGCTATCAATCCATCCACCTCTTTTCTGAACTCATTCAACTGATGTGCCACTGCAGCGTCTAAGGCAATAATGGATGCGGCACAATTGGCAGAAGAACCTACTGCACGGAACTCAAAACGATTTCCCGTGAAGGCAAACGGAGAGGTACGGTTTCGGTCTGTATTATCCAACATAATATCTGGAATACGTGCAATACCCAACTTCAAAGCTGTCTTCTCCTCTGGAGTCATCTTACTATCTCCTACCTGATTGGCTAGATTATCCAACATGGAAGATAGATTCTGTCCCAAAAAGACAGAAAGAATAGCTGGAGGTGCTTCGTTAGCCCCCAAACGATAGGTGTTACCTGCACTCATGATAGAGGCACGCAACAGATCCTGATGCTTATAAACAGCAGTCATGACATTCACTAAGAACGTAAGGAAAAGCATGTTTCCCTTCGGATTTTTAGCTGGCGACAATAAATTGATACCAGTATCCGTCGTCAATGACCAGTTATTATGTTTACCTGAACCATTCACACTTGCGAATGGTTTTTCGTGCAATAAGACTTGAAAATGATGTTTGCGAGCAATACGCTTCATCAAATCCATCATCAACTGATTGTGGTCGTTCGCCAAATTCGCCTCTTCATAAATAGGAGCAAATTCAAATTGATTAGGTGCCACCTCATTATGACGGGTTTTCAAAGGAATACCCAGTTTGTGTGCTTCGAACTCCACATCACGCATATAGGCAGTTACACGTTCTGGAATAGATCCGAAGTAGTGGTCATCCAACTGCTGATCTTTTGCCGAAGCATGTCCCATCAACGTGCGACCTGTCATACAGAGGTCGGGGCGCGCATTGTAAAGAGCCGAATCAACCAAAAAATATTCTTGTTCCCAACCCAAGTTGGTATTTACTTTCGTAACATTCTTATCGAAATACTGGCAAACTGCAACAGCAGCCTTGTCAACAGCAGAAGTGGCCTTCAACAGTGGGGTTTTATAATCCAACGCCTCTCCTGTATACGAGATGAAAATAGTTGGGATACACAAAGTAGAGCCGACCACGAAAGCTGGCGAAGAGAGATCCCAAGCTGTATATCCACGAGCTTCGAAGGTGTTACGAATACCACCATTGGGGAATGATGAAGCATCTGGTTCCTGTTGAACAAGCAATTTACCTGAAAAGCGTTCGATTACATCTCCATTCTCATCAAAATCAATAAAACCATCATGTTTCTCGGCTGTGCCATCCGTCAAAGGTTGAAACCAGTGTGTATAGTGAGTAGCACCTCTTTCGCGTGCCCATTTGCGCATTCCTGTAGCAATCTGATCGGCTATGTTTCGATCGAACAACACTCCTTGTTCCACAGCAGCAATAAAAGCATTGAAAGCATCTTTGGAAAGATACTCACGCATTTTATCTTTCGTAAATACATTGATTGCAAAATAATCGGACAATCGGTCAGAGGGTGTTTCAATCTCTCTTGGTCGTCTGCGAGATAACTCACGCAACGCATTAAATCTCATTATTGACATACTAACCTTATTTTTACAGTTTTTTTTCTACATACCCCCTATTTTTTAGGGTTCACCTTGCAAAAATAGGTATTTTTCACGAACTAACCCCTATTTTTTGTGGGTATATTTCAAAAAAAAATGCAAATTTTATTTTTTTCTATGGGGATGAACAGAAAACAATTATTTTAATCTTTTATTATACCATTTCCCTTTTCATCTATGAAAAAATAACGATTCCCTAATTTTATTCGAAGCAGTCCTTCAGAAAAGTAACCGACCTCATCCACATTAAATGGCAAGAGTTCTGCACCATCCCAACGTACAACATTCAGTTTCTGATAAGATTTCTTCAAATAAAAATGACAATTCCGATAGTTATCCTTATCACTCAATTCTTTCTTATAATTACAAAGCAATTCGACATTAGGCAAATTAGTCATTTTAACAATACCAGCCTTTAAATAATCGGCATACTGAGATGGTATAGTATCTCCAGTATCAGTAAGAAGCAAACCTTCTCCATATGTATCAGGGAAGCCTATCTCAACCATATTTTGAAAGCGATGAAATGGTTTAAACCGATTCGGATAAACAAGATCTCCGCCTTCGTCTTCCAATTGCCAATATCCATCATCGTCAGGACGCAGATAGTTCTTCCCTAATTGGAATCGTGAGACTTCCTTCCCGTTCATATCTAGCCATTTTGTTTCACTATTTATCTCAGGAATCTTACTTTCATCACAACCAAGCATATCACTCCACCACTTTCTATCCCCAGCACCATCAGCAGCTTTAAAACAAAACATTCCCATGCTTGCATAGAGTTCATTGGTAGTTGGAATATGTTTATACAACAAAGATCCATCTTTGTAAATATTACAACAAACTTCCATTTTTTCCATAAATGTTTGTTCAACAACATAGATATTCTCTATCAACAACCCATAGCACAAACATATTTTATTATCATACTGAAACGGCACAACAACATTACCTTTTTCATCGACAATTCCATATTTATTTGTCTTATTATCATAAAGAGTAATTAAACCAACGCCATCAAAACTACAATTCAAAGATGGAGAAACTGTATAGCCATATTTTGTTTCCAATGTTTCCTTTCCTACGAGGTTTCCATCACACAGTTTTTCCAATGAAAAGTAAATTTGTTCACAATCTTCAGGATTATTGTAATTCCAATTTGTTACTATTACAGGATATTCATTTTCGTACGATTCCATCTTTATGACAGTATCTTTTTTCACAAAATAAGTGCTATGTCCAGAATCATTGTCAACATACATAACGTCAAAATCTCTAGTTTTATTTATAGTAATACGTTTACCTGAATATAACTCGTTACCATTTTTATCTATTATGTACGCATTAGAATTTTCTGTGGGAGGTATATAGCATCGTCCATTGTTAAACAGAACATTCTCATCCAGTCTAAACGCTCTTTGATTGGTCGCATCCCATTTCATTGGAATCACCAAATCTCCAGACTTGTCGATAAATCCTATTTTCCCATCTTTTACAACAGCAGCAAGACCCTCATGGAAAATTCCTACATACTCATACTCCTTGATTTTTTCGTTTAATTTTTTTATACCACTTACAGAAAGTCCATCAGAAGCAATCAAAAGAATACTATGAGTAATAAATAATAATGCAAAAAGAGTTTTTTTATTCATTCGTGAATTCAATTTTAAATCAATGAGAATAAGAATCTCCAATCAGAGCTGTCTTCTACAATGCATCCGTAGAAGGTTCTGCATGTATGCTTATCTGTGTTAGCTGTCCATAGTTCTTCCGTAAGGCTTCTTCCACCTGAATGGTAATATCATGTGCGCAGACCAATGTGATTTGAGGATCCATCACAACATGCACATCAATGATCACATGTGGACCATTCCGACGCGTCTTTAACTCATGAACATCTTCCACTCCTTCTACCGACTCTATAATCTGCGTGATCTTCTTCTCTTCCTCTTCTGGCAACGAAGCCTCCAATAATTCCGAAAGTGCAGGTAATGCCATTTTCACTGCCACCACAATAATGAAGATACTTATCGCACAACCTACAAGTGGGTCCAACAACGTCCACTTCTCTCCCAATAAGATTGCACCACCGATACCGATTGCAGAAGCAATAGACGAAAAAGCATCCGTACGATGATGCCATGCATTGGCCATCACCACCGGACTTCCCTCCTTACGTCCTGTACGCCACGTGATTTGATACAGAAACTCTTTAAAAACAATAGATATGATTGCTACTGCAAATGCGATCCAACTTGGATGTGGAGTTTCTGCTCCTCCCAAAATCTGGCATACCGATGTGATACCAGACGTCATAAGTTTCACTGCCACAATAAGCAATATCACACTTACAATCAACGTGGCTAACGTCTCAAACTTTCCATGTCCATACCTATGACTTCGATCATTCTTCTTCGACGAGATACGAACAAAACATAGTACAATGCCATCACTGATCAAATCGGACAATGAGTGTATTCCATCTGCCACCATGGCAGCACTCTGTCCGACTACGCCTGACACCAATTTAATGACGGTTAAAAACAAATTGACAATCGTTCCTAACAATGTCACTTTAACAATAGATTTTTCCCTATTCTCCATAGTCTCACAAACTCCTCAATTGTTCAAAAAAGCTCCAAACAACGATGCCGGCAGTGACCGACACATTCAGAGAATGTTTTGTGCCATATTGTGGTATTTCAATACATGCGTCAGACATATCCACCACCTCTTGTTGAACACCTTTCACTTCATTACCCAACACAACCGCATATTTCTTATTCGGATCCAACTGAAGGTCTGGCAACATAATACTACCCTCCACCTGTTCAATGGTGAATACATAATATCCTTGTGATTGCAGTTCACGCACAGCCTCTTGAGCCGTTGCATACGCTTGCCAATCCATAGAAAACTCAGCGCCCAATGCGGTCTTATGTATTTCAGGATTAGGAGGCGTGGAGGTGATACCACACAGACAAATCTTTTCAACTAAAAATGCATCGCTCGTACGAAATACGGAGCCCACATTATACAAACTTCTTACATTATCCAAAACCACCACCAAAGGTAGTTTCTTTGCTTTTTTAAAATCTTCCGTAGAGATACGATTCAGCTCTGTAACTTCCAGTTTTCTCATGCTTTCACCATCTTGATAAAGTCTTTCATTCCTTCTGAAGCACCTTTTTGAATCATGGTAATCTTTCTCGTTGACGGAACTGGAACAGGTTTCGGATCGATAATGTATATAGGTGTTTCGTAAGGCACATAATTAATCAGACCAGCAGCAGGATATACATTCAAAGAGGTTCCCACGATAAGGAATATATCCGCCTGTTGTGCCAATTCGACAGCTGGTTCAAAATTAGGAACCGCCTCTCCAAACCATACGATATCTGGACGCAACTGAGCTCCATCTGTAGCTTTATCTCCCAAATGAATCTCACAATTATCATCCGTTAATGTCGTCACCAAATTAGGATTACGAACAGAGCGAACCTTCATCAGTTCTCCATGAAGATGCAAGACACTCTTGCTACCAGCCCGCTCATGCAAATCATCTATATTTTGTGTGACAATGCGCACATCAAAATCTGCCTCCAACTCTTTCAACCCTACATGTCCGTAATTAGGCTGATGCAATTGGTGCTCTTTACGCATGTCATTGTAAAAATTCAAAACTAATTCAGGATTTCGTTCGAAGCCTTCTGGTGTGGCAACATCTTCTACTCTATATTCATTCCACAATCCATCAGAATCACGAAAAGTACGTATACCACTCTCCGCACTAATGCCTGCCCCTGTAAGAACGACTAACTTTTTCATATTCTTCTTTGACTACAATATCAATATTTACGATTAAATATCTCTGCATATATAAATGCACGACGAATCTCATCCGAATCATCTAGATTCAATTCTATCGGAGCTATTTTCTCTTCTTCAATTGGAGCCATCACACGACTACTTTTATGTACATCAACAATAGCAGATGCGCCCTCCTCGGTAGCCAAGAAAGCAGTTGATGGTTGCTGTTTTTTCTTCTTGGAGGTTTTATTCTCTTTTACAACTGGTTGTGAATTTTGACTTTCAATGATATCTTCCAACTTCTTTCGAAGAGTATCCAATGGATTATGTTCAATCACAACTGTCTCGTCATCAGACTGAGAAATAACATCTCTGGTTCTGCCCGACATCCGACGTTCCTGTTGTTCCAATTCCTTTTCTTCATTAAACTTTTTGATGTTTTTTATAATGTTAACACCTATAATAATGACAAAGGCGATTATATATATCAAATTTCCTGAATCCATAATAACATATATTGGTTATAATGCAAATATAACTAATTTCAAACTTCAAATCACAAAAAAATAAAAAAAATTATTTAGATAGGTATTTCAAATTCACGTCATCTGTTTTTTGGATTTATTTCGAGTAAAATCTATTTTTGCACCCTGTTATGGATACGATATCACCAGAGAAAAGAAGTTGGACAATGAGTAGGATTCGTAGTAAAAACACGAAACCTGAATTGTTGGTTCGTCGATACTTGTATGCGAATGGATTTCGATACAGGGTAAACGTTGCCTCATTACCAGGCAAACCTGATATTGTATTGAAAAAATACCATACGGTCATATTCATACATGGGTGTTTTTGGCATGGCCATAGCTGTCTGCAAGGTAAAACGCCACAAACCAACCCTCTCTTCTGGCAAAATAAATTTAAGCGGAACAAAGAACGTGATATAGAGGTACGAAACGAATTAAAAGCATTAGGATGGAACACACTGGTCATTTGGGAATGCCAACTTAAGCCCAAGACACGACAAAAAACATTGGAAGAGATTACCTACTGGCTAAACGAGGCCTACCTCGACAGATTTAGACTAAAGAAAAACCAATATTCATTTGCAGAAGAAGAACCTCTCTCAATAGCAGCAGAAGGTGACACAAGTTACTCGTCAGACAACCAATAATCATACGCTTCTCACCTATTAAGATTTAAGAGAGACCATTGTTTTGTTCAGCCGCATTATTGCCTGACAATCTGGATAAAAAGAAACCAGACTCTACGCAATTGCATGAGTCTGGCTATAATTAATGATGTTTTACTTAATCGTATTAACGAATCATGTCACATCCCATATAAGGAACCAACACTTTTGGAATCTTAATTCCATCTGGTGTTTGATTATTTTCCAATAGAGAAGCAACGATTCTAGGCAAAGCCAATGCACTACCATTCAAGGTGTGACACAACTGAGCCTTCTTATCTGCGCCTTTGAATCTACATTTCAAACGATTAGCTTGGTAAGAATCGAAATTAGAAACTGACGAAACCTCCAACCAGCGTTTTTGTGCAGCAGAGAATACTTCAAAATCATAACAAGTTGCAGCCGTAAAGCTCATATCACCACCACAAAGATGAAGAATACGATAAGGAAGTTCCAATTTCTTTAACAATCCCTCTACGTGATCCAACATCTCTTTGTGAGACTCTTTTGAGTGTTCTGGTGTATCGATGCGTACGATCTCAATTTTTGAGAACTCATGCAAACGGTTCAATCCACGAACATCCTTTCCATAAGAACCTGCCTCACGACGGAAGCATTGTGTATACGCACAATTCTTAATTGGAAGATCTTTTTCATCCAAGATAACATCGCGATAAATATTAGTAACCGGAACCTCAGCGGTTGGGATCAAATACAAATCATCCACTTCGCAATGATACATCTGGCCCTCTTTATCAGGCAACTGACCTGTTCCATAACCTGAAGCTTGATTCACTACAGTTGGAGGCATGATTTCCAAATAACCAGCCGCACGAGCTTCATCAAGGAAAAAGTTGATTAAGGCACGTTGCAATCTTGCACCCCATCCTTTGTAAACAGGGAAACCAGCACCAGTAATCTTAACACCCAACTCAAAATCGATCAAGTCATATTTTTTTGCCAATTCCCAGTGAGGCAATGCGTTTTCTGGCAAAGCAGGAACTTCATTACCCATCTTCACCACCTCATTGTCTTCTGCAGTCTTTCCATCAGGAACATCATCATAAGGCATGTTAGGAATTGTATATAATATTTTGTTGATTTCCTCTTGTGAAGAATCCATTGAAGTTTGCAAGTCAGTAGTCTTCTCCTTCAGCGAAGCGACTTTTTCTTTCACACTCTGAGCTTCATCTTTCTTACCCTCTTTCATCAACTGTCCGACACTTTTCGACAAGGTGTTGATTTCAGCCAATACAGCGTCCAAAGAAGATTGCGATGCTCTGCGGACTTTATCTAATTCTAACACTTTTGAAATAGGCTCTTTCGCATCAAAATGCTTTCTTGCCAGTTTGCGGATTACTTCTTCCGGATTTTCGGTGATAACCTTTAACGTCAACATATCTTCAACAATAATTATACTGTTAAGGAAGAATCATAAATCTTCCATTTTTATTATTTCTTATACCATAGGTGGATTCAACAAAGAACGTTCAAATCCACAATTTATATTATTTCTTAACGGCGAATGGATTGGATTCACCTGTTTTTTTTATTCAAAATGAAATTACTCCACAAAGGTAATAGAATCCAATTTTATATCATAATATAAAGCGGAATATTCTAACACCTTAATTGTATCATTTCCTTTTTCTGTACGATTAACAAAAACTTTAGAGGATGAACCATACATCAAATAGTAAGGAACATACAATCTGTATTTTGAACCTTCATTCATGTGGCGAAGTCCAATATGGAAAGCTTCATTCACATCCTCCATAGCCGAACGAGAACTATCCGAAATAAATTGTTTTCCGCTCAATATATAACCATCATAATGGAAAAAGACCGTGTCTTTTGGCCCTGGTTTCGCTCCTTTAGAAGCCTCCAACTCTCTATATAGCAATCCAGAAGGATCAGTCTTCACATTTTCCTCCTTACTTTTATCTCTCAAATAGGCTTCACCCTTTTCTTTATTCTGTTGTATAACCAATATGTTATCAGTCTTATTCTCATCCTCCTTCTTGCATGAAGCATAAGAAAGAAGGAATATAGCACCAATCACCAAGGGGAAAAACTTTATATTATTCATAACTTCGTTAATTATTTTTTTTCTTAATAAGAGTCATACCATCACGCACAGGGACAATCACTCTTTCAATGCGATCGTCAGTCATGATCAGGTCATTAAATTTTTGGATTCCAACAGTTTGAGCATCTTTCGAATCCTCCAGCACGTGACCATCCCACAATGTATTATCAGCAATAATCAGACCACCCTCTCGCAACTTAGGGAAGACTACTTGATAATAATCCACATAATGACGTTTGTTACCATCCATAAAAACAACGTCAAACAAGCCATCAAGTGTTGGTATGATTTGAGTTGCATCACCAATATGCAGATGAATTTTCGATGAAAATCCGTTAGTATCAAACATCTGAAGCAGGAAGTCCTCTAATTCATCGTTGATTTCTATCGTATGCAATTCGCCATCATCTGGTAAGGATTCAGCCATACACAAAGCAGAATAGCCCGTAAACGTTCCGATTTCAAGGATTCGTTTAGCGGACATCATAGAACAAAACATTTTCAACATTCTACCCTGAAGATGACCAGACAGCATACGAGGCTTCAATGTGTGTAAATTGGTGTCTCGCACTAATTTTTTTAAATAATCTGGCTCACTGTCAATGTGAGCCAGAATATATTTTTCCAAATTATCGTCCTTCAAATCCATATCGGTTGCAAAGATACAGAATTTTTCAAATAATGATTACCAATATACAACAGGACATGGATATTTTTCGTGCTTACGTATAATATAGATTAAATTAATTTCATGAGACCACGATCCATTCTTTTTTGCATACGACGTAAACAAATCATATACATAACTAAATTGGAAGCTACCAAACTGCAAACCTGCCATGAAAGATGGGGTATGTAAATCGACCAAATCAGATTTAAATGCTGCGCCAATCAGCAACGGACTATAAAGGAGTCCGACTCCTGCATAAAAGTTCTGGAATTGCTCCTGCATTTGGTAATAAACATTAGCAAACAGATAATTATTAGAAAGATCCGCACGTCCGAACAATCCATTTTGCGACTGCAAATCTTTAAAATAACTAGCATGAATCGTTAATTTACGTTCCAATACATTATCTTGCTTATCCAAGAAACCATTCTTTGGTTCTCCAATATGATATACAGCAGCACCAACAGTCAACACATTCTCAATCACAAACGAACCTCCCGCAGAGAAATCTACGTATGTACGAGAATCATTTGACAAATTTTCCGCCGTCGGATTTTCTACGCGTCGATAATGTGGATTGTACATATCCTCAAACTCATAATTGTCTCCCAAAAAACAAGCAAACAAAGTAGCTTGTACTCCTAAACGAATAAAATAATGTTCCTTCAATCGTATTGTATGTGCATACAACAAATCAAACTCATGTTCTTGATAGGATCCCCCACCCAAATTATCATAGGTGTAGGCAAAACCCGCAGAGCACATCTGCTTGTAAAAGTTTTGATCGTATGATGCACGTAACGTATGAAATTTATTATCCAACGCTGGCCAGTGCTGTCTATAATTTAATCCAAAACGGATGGAATTTGCTGCTCCTGCCAAAGAGGGATTCAATGCAAATGGCATCGTGTTATGGCTCGTCATCGAATAGTCCTGAGCAAAGGTACTCATCGAGAATGCACACACCGACATCAATATTCCTATAAAAATTCTCTTCATTGTTATCCAATTTTATAATTGACACAAACCTTTTTTCTCTCCATCTTTCCGATGAATTTGTATAGGTGGGTAACAGCTATCAACCCACAATTCATACTACTTTTAAACGGTGGATCTACTGAACTCACCTACAGTTCTCTATGTTCATCTTCTTTCTTTCTGCACATTTTTTCGTAAAAACAAGGATATTTTTCCAACTCTCCTTCATTGATTTTCATACTAAAAAATAGTGAAAATATACGTTCTCGTCCTACTTTCCCTATTTCTTAATCATTACATTCAACACTTCTTACGAACATTCTCCAAAGATACATTTAAATCTGAACAATCATAAACTTAATCTCTTTTTTTTTACATATTTTTTATATTTTTTTTGTGACAACATAAAAAACATGTCCTATCTGAAACAAACTTACACAGGTGATCCTTGCTCCCTTTTTTAATTTTTTCAAATTAATTCTGCTTTATCACAGTTTTCCTTGATATACCAACATTGACAATCGATCTGCACACAAGACGTCATTCATAACCTCTGAAATAACAGTTGGTGTTACCTCACCCAACTGATTATAAACATATTCCAAAGTCTCAAACTTATTGAAATAGAGAATGCTTTTGGCCATCGACAAAACGAGGTTTTCTCTGTTCTCTTGCATAATAGTCATCTGACCTATTAACTGCTTTTTATATTTCTCTAACTGTATTTTTGTAAATGGCACCTCACGCAATCGTTTCAACTCAGCATAGACCAAATCCGTGCATTTTTCCCGATTTCGTTCCTCTGTCCCGAAATAGATGGACAACAGACCTGAATCCGAATAGGAAGTGTAGGTCGACTCTATGTTATATGCCATACCATTTTTCTCTCGCAACAATAGATTCAATCTACTATTCAACGAAGGTCCCCCAATGATATTATTCAACAAACTCATCGGCAAACGTCTGTCATCTGAAAGATCATATGACGGACAACCCACCATCACATGCGCCTGAGAAGTGTGTTTTCGAACCATCTTTTCA
This sequence comes from Paludibacteraceae bacterium, assembly GCA_017551675.1. Taxonomy (GTDB): domain Bacteria; phylum Bacteroidota; class Bacteroidia; order Bacteroidales; family Paludibacteraceae; genus UBA1181. Next base: position 31,162 of record JAFZLC010000019.1, read on the forward strand.
AATGGTTCATAGCTACTTCTCACGACATTGGTAATTACGCTTCTCTTCTCCTGTACATCAGTCAAATACTTCTCTGCCAATCGTTTCACCCGACTAAACGGAATCTTTCCTAACGAGAAAAAGACAATCTTATCCGTACAATAGGTTCTTCTTACAAAATTGATGGCATCTTGCGTTGTATACTTCTTTAATCTTTTGGCATCTCCCAAAATATTTCTTCCTAACGGCGTATTGGCAAAAACCAACTCTTCAAAATCATCATAAATCTGTTCCGACGGAGTATCCTTATACGACTGGATCTCATCTATGATTACATCCACCTCTTTGTCCAATTCTTTCTGTGGAAATGTGGCATGAAACACTATATCCGAACAAATATCCACGGCCTTTTCATAATCTTCACACAAGAAATTGGCATATACGAATGTCTCCTCCTTGGTAGTATAGGCATTCAATTCTCCTCCAACGGATTCCAAACTGTTGACAATATGCCACGATTTTCTCTTTTGCGTACCCTTAAATAGTGTATGCTCAATAAAATGAGCCATACCCGACTCCTCCGGCAACTCATCTCTCGTGCCCACATTAATGGCAAAACCACAATATGCCACAGGAGAATCATCATACAAATGAACAACACGTATTCCATTGGGCATTTCCCAAAACGAAAGATCTTTTGACAAATCCATTCTATCGCTTTATTTTTTCAATTTCCGAAGCTGCTATACACACCTTCTCATACCACTCTGCACCAAATCTTCTAATCAACGGCTCTTTCAAAAACTGGTAGACTGGAAGTCCCATCTTCTTACCCAATTCAAAAGCAGCCTGACACACCTTCCAACGATGGACATTGATGGCCACCGTTCCATTCCGAAGATTTTCCAATCGAACAGGATACAAATAACAGGAAATCGGCTTGTAAAAATCTATCCTTCCTTCTCGACAAGCCTTTTCTATAGCGCATTTACAGACTCCTTGTTCATCCACATAAGAAAACACACACTCACCTCCATTCACAATCGAGGTGACACGATCTCCTTCTATATCAACATACGATACGCCTTGCTTCTTAATCACTTCTTGCGACACTGGAGAAAGATCATCCCATATAACTGGTAATATTTGTTCCAAAATGGGCACCTCCGACTCCTCCAACGGAGCCCCCGAATCCCCCTCTATGCAACACTCTCCTTTGCATGCAGACAAATCACAACAGAACTGTTTATCAAACAAATCCATCGAGATAATCGTATCGTCAATCTGAATCATCATAAGTCTCTATCTTATAAAACACTGCAAAGTTAAGGGAACTTCCACAATTTACCGATTTTATTATTATTTTTTTGCAATTTTCACATTCAGAATCTAAAAACTATTCAATAACTTTGTACTCAAATCTAACGGCGAGTTCTACAAATTCACCAAAAAAAACAGTATGAATTGTGGGTTGACAAACGACAAGGCCCACCTAAAAAAGGAATTATATGAAAGGTATCAGACTTTTACTCATATTAATCTTGTTTTCTCAAACAATACTTGCAAAAAAAATTGTGGAGGAGGTGAAAATTGAAGACTCTCAGTTAGCTGCTCAATTAACCGACACCGTCGCCACCGACTCTGTCTTCTACGAAGAACGTCCTGAAGAAACATACGAAGAGGTGGTATACACGCCCAAGCAATCCGTCCTACATATCCCCCTCAGCATCAACGTCTCTTTGTTAGAGAGAAAACTAAATGAGAATTTCAACGGATTGTTATACGAGGATGACAATATCGAAGACGATAGTTTGATGATCCGCGCATGGAAGGAAAACGACTTCAAAATTGCTTATGACCAAAACATTCTGAATTATAAAATTCCTATTAAAATATGGATCAAAAAACGGTTCAGCCTCGGTTTCACTCATACCGACCAAGAGATTGAAGGCACCATCAACATGGAAATGCAAACGTCCATTAACTTTTCAAGGGACTGGGGACTAATCACCAAGACTGAAATGCTACAATACAATTGGATAAAAAAGCCTGTTTTGAAACTAGGCATTATCGATATTCCAATCACATCCATCGTTGATAAAATTCTAAAGAACAACAAGCAACTGCTGAACGAGAGTGTCGATGAAACGGTCAAGCAATATGTCCCTCTGCAGAGCTACATACAAGAGATTTGGGAATCTATACAGAACCCAATCGACATCTCAACTAGCGGATACAAAGCATGGTTGAAAATAACGCCTAAGAATTTGTACACAACCCCGATTGTAGGTAGTCAGGGACAAATCAACACCACCATAGGAGTCAAATGTTTGTCTGAAATATATATGGATGTGCCACCAAAAGCCGGTCAAAAAGAGACAAAAATGCCTCGTTTCCAAATGTATACAAACACTGACAAACAGGTAAAAGTGAACTTATTAGCCGACATTCCATATACTACTATCGACTCCATTGCCAACGATATCATGAAAAATGAGACTTTTGGCGAGGGCAGACACTCCATCATAGTGGATAGCATGGAAATCTTCGGACAAAAAGAGAAAATGATGATTGGAGTTCACGTGCACGGATTCATCAACGGCGCCATCTATCTAGAAGGTATTCCTTATTTCGAACAATCCTCCACCTCTATCCGCATCAAAGAGGTGGAATACAAGCTTAAAACCAAAAACGTGCTGGCTAAAATCGTCAACCTATTTTATAAAAAGGGCTTGAAAAAAATGATTGAGGAAAAGCTAATCATCTCCCTCAAAGACGAAATAGCACTCATCAAGGAGAGCAGTCGAAACGAACTCTTCAACAAAGAGTTGATGGAAGATGTTTACATGAATGGTATGCTTAATCACATCACTGTGGAAGATATATTCCTTACTAAAAACGGATTGAAAGTTGGCATCATCTTATCCGGTAAAATCAATGTAAGGGTTGAATGATGCAAGAGAGATGACATACTGTCTTTGTCAACTGACAAACGCTGTCAACATGGCATTAATCAATCTAAAAAAAACGGAGCAATCGCTTAATCTTTGTTAAAAGCTTTTCTTTATGGTTAATCTTCTTTAAACAGAAGAGATGTCAAACAATTTATGTACGTTATTTGTACGTTATTTAACAAATGAACTACAATACTAACTTAAATTGAAAAGACATGAAACATTTGAAAGAATTAGGATTATTGGTAGCTGTAGCAGCTGTTAGCGCTGGCGTTTCCTGCCTTTACGTTAAACATTATGGAAACAACGAAAAAATAATCATTCAAGAGAGCCAACAAGTTCCTGTACAATATTCATCCCTCACTCATGGAGGCGAACCGGTTGATTTCACCTATGCGGCAGACCAATCGGTCAATGCGGTCGTACACGTCATGACCACCTATGAGGTTCAACAATCTCAGATGAGTGATCCATTTCTAGAGTATTTCTTTGGAGAACGTAATTTTCAACAGGCTCCACAGAAACGGCAAGCATCCGGTTCGGGTGTCATCATATCTAAAGATGGTTATATTGTCACCAATAACCACGTTGTGGATGGTGCAGCACAAGTGAACGTCGTTTTGAACGACAAACGACAATTCAAAGCTGAAATCATCGGAACAGATCCGACAACCGACTTAGCTCTTTTGAAGGTAGATGCAGAAGGTCTTCCAACTCTACCAATTGGTAACTCAGACAATTTGAAAGTGGGTGAATGGGTCTTGGCTGTTGGTAATCCCTTCAACCTAACCTCTACTGTCACGGCTGGTATCGTTAGTGCCAAAGCACGTAACATTAATATTCTATCTGGTGATATGAAGATTGAGTCCTTCATTCAAACAGATGCAGCTGTCAATCCTGGTAACAGTGGTGGTGCATTAGTCAACACCCGAGGCGAATTAGTGGGAATCAATGCTGCCATTGCCTCTCAAACTGGTTCATACACAGGCTACGCATTTGCCATACCTACCTCTATCATGAGCAAAGTGGTGGCAGACTTGAAAGAATATGGAACAGTGCAACGTGCATTGTTGGGTGTTCAAATCAGAGATATCGATGCAGATTTTGCCAAAGAGAAGAACTTAGAGACAATGGAAGGTGCTTATGTTGCTTCCGTGGGCAGTCACAGTGCTGCTGGCGACGCAGGCATCAAGGAGGGTGACATCATCACACACGTCTCTGGCAACAAAGTAAAGACCGTTTCTGAATTGCAAGAAAAGATCAGTCGCTTCCGCCCTGGTGACAAAGTTCAAATCACCATCCTAAGAAATGGCAAACAAGAAACAGTTTCCGTCACATTGAAAAACATGATGGGTAACACGAATGTGGTGAAGAACTATGACACCAAGCAATTAGGAGCCACTCTCACTCCGCTTACCGACAAGCAGAAGAGTAGTTTGGGCATCAACTACGGACTACAAGTGACAAGTGTTGAGAAAGGTGGTCGTTTCCAACAAGCAGGTATTCCTAAGGGATACATCATCTTACGCATCAACAATCAGAAAGTGACATCAACAACAGATGTCGAAAGCGCCATCAGTTCTTTGAAAAACGAACAAGAGAAAGCTCTTTTCATATCAGGCATTCTACCGAACGGAAAGGTGGTTTACTATGCTGTGGATATGAATGAACCTTAAACATAAAAGTTATTATAGGTGAGTTCAACAAAACCCACCAAAAACAATAAAGGTGAGTCCTACTGGGCTCACCTTTGATTTTGTTTCACTATCTTTCTATTCTTACATTTGACAATATAAGCAACGCAGTAACATAAAAAAAACTGTCCAACATTATTCACTCCACAATCGTTGCCACGATTCTCCTTCTCCCCCCATAATTGCGAAACTCACACAAATAGATACCTTGCCACGTACCTAAATTCAGTCTGCCATTTGTAATCGGAATCGAAAGACTCACCCCCACCACCGTCGATTTAGCATGGGCAGGCATATCATCCAAGCCTTCTAACGTATGATCATAATAGGTTTCTCCCTCTTTTATCATGCGATCAAAGATTTTCGCCATATCCGACCTCACATCAGGGTCTGCATTCTCATTGATAGACAAACCACAACTGGTATGTTTTACAAACAAATGGAGCATTCCCACTTGTGGCAACGGACTAGGCAAATGCGAGAGGACCTCATTGGTAATCAAATGAAATCCTCTCGATTTTTCAGACAAAGAGAACTCTACCTGTCTCATCTGCTTATATTCTACTTTTATTCAACATCATTCAAAGCCTTCACTGATTCCGACTTAACCAACCAAGCAACGGAAAAAGCTGTCAGCATAATGAATTCACAGAACCATGTGTAAGGGAACCATGCAGGCACCCACGCAAAGACTGGAGTCTTGTGCAAAGCTAAGCACACAGCAAAGACAAATATCACAATGCCACACACCCTATACACAACGTTTCTTTTCCTTTTCTTCTCATTATTTACATTTCCGAGTGTAAACAGAAACAAAATATTTACAGCAAAAGCGAAAAACAAAACCGATGCTGCCACCATGTGAATCGTATGACTAACATTTATTGGCAAGTCAAACATACCAACCGTCTCTGGTGCACCTGGCACCCTACAAGGGAAGACAACCACAAATAGGCAACACAAAGACTGAATAATAGCCATCACTCGATCTCTCCAGTCATACCCAGTATAACACATAAAAAACACTGAAGCAGTGAACAGCAATCCAATCATCCACACCTTGGACGATGCATAATACGTGGCACTAACACTCATATACCAACCTTCCATATTATGTTCTGCACCGAACAATCCAAATATAAGGCAAGCAGGTGCCAATACACCACAAAGTATTCCCAACATCTTACGTAGGAACAAATAATTTTTTACTTCTTCTTTCATTATCGTTACAATATATTGTATTATTGTCATTTGCCAATATAATCCATAATGGTGAGACTATAAATTCATTTCGATTCCCTTTTTTGTAGAGACGCAATGCTTTGCGTCTTTTTTACAGAAACAATGTACGTTAGTATCTTTTATAAAGACGATGTGCACATCGTCTCTACAGCCGGAAGCGATAATCACCTAATTTTAATTATTTATAGAGTCCCTTTAGTCGATGGCAACTCATATTTATAGATGTCTCGTTTCACCGCCATTTTAATGGAACGGGCCAAAGCTTTAAAGATACCTTCAATCTTATGATGCTCATTATCACCTTCAGCCTTAATATTCAAATTCATTTTAGCCGAATCGCTCAATGACTTAAAGAAATGCAAGAACATCTCCGTAGGCATATCGCCCACATATTCCCGTTTAAATTCAGCATTCCAAACCAACCATGGTCTGCCACCGAAATCCAATGCCACAGAGCATAAGCAATCATCCATTGGAAGGCAATAGCCATAACGTTCAATACCTCTTTTATCACCCAATGCTTTTAACAAAGCTTCTCCCAATGCAATAGCCGTATCCTCAATGGTATGGTGTTCATCCACATTCAAATCGCCCTTCACACGAATGGTTAGATCGCAACCAGAGTGTTTGCCAATCTGTTCCAACATGTGATCGAAGAAACCGAGTCCTGATGAGATCTCGCATTTGCCTGTTCCATCCAAATTCAATTGAACAAAGATATCTGTCTCCTTCGTCGTGCGTTGTACGGTTGCCACACGTTCTCCTGCGAATAAGAATTCTGCAATTTGATCCCAACAATCAACAACCTTCGCACAAGAATCAGTCAATTGTTCATCTTCCACCATCTTCCGACCCTCTTCAATAGAAGGAGCTATCAAGATGGCCTTGCAACCAAGATTCTTTGCCAACATCACATCAGTCAGGCGATCACCAATCACAAAAGAGCGACTCATATCATACGAGCCATCCATATACTCAGTGAGCATAGCCGTACCAGGTTTACGCGTAGGCTGGTTATCCTCTAAGAATGTCTTATCAATAAATATCTTATCAAATTCGACTCCCTCGCCCTTTAATGTTTCCAACAATTTTGATTGAACCGTATCGAAGTTAACCTGAGGATAAATCGGCGTACCCAATCCGTCCTGATTCGACACCATCACCAATTCATGCGAGAGTTTCTGACGAATAAAATACAAATTACGCATGACCCCCGGAAGGAATGTCATTTGATCCAAGCGGTCCACTTGAAAGGTAACAGGAGGTTCAACTATAAGAGTACCATCTCTATCAATAAAAAGAGCCGTTTTCATATTTTCAATCATTTTTTAACCATTATCATAAAAGGTCGGAGTTATAAATTCATAATTCTAAGAACTCACCTGAATTAAGGAATGCAAAAATAATAAAAAACAGCAAACCCAAAAGTTTAAATAAAAAAACACAACAGATAATTTGAATAAAAATTCAGAACAAAAAGGTATCACAGAAAGTACAAAAAAGTCCTAAAAACAAAGAGTATATCGAGGCAAGAGAGATTCAAAAAAAATTTTTTCTTAAATTTTGTGAATATTTTTTCCATTCGAAACAATTATTCTTCGCAAAAAAATACGTAAATTTGGAAAATTAATTTAACAAAAAACATAAGCTTAATAAATAGTATGGAAAAACTTTTAGATTCGCTCCAACTAATGGTAATTGGATTAACGACCGTGTTCTCGGTGTTACTACTTGTAATTTATTTGGGAAAAGGGCTTATCACTTTGGTGAACAGATTTGCACCTGAAGAGGAAAAGCCTAAAGCTGTAGCCAATAACGCATCTGCGAGCAACGTGGTAGATCCTAACGTGGCACAAGCTATCAATATGGCTATCAGTCAGCTGACAGCCGGAAAATCCCAAGCGACAAAGATTGAAAGGATATAAGAAAATTTAGATATAACTTAAATCTCTTAAAAAAAAGAATAATTAATCGGGGAAGAAGAGGACGCCCCCACCATAAACAATTAATTATAAAATGGCTAAAGAAGTAAAATTTAGTCTCGTTTTCAGAGACATGTGGCAAGCAGCTGGCAAGTACGTACCGCGTGTTGACCAACTGGTGAAAGTAGCACCTGCCATCATTAAGATGGGATGCTTTGACAGAGTAGAAACAAACGGAGGTGGTTTTGAGCAAGTCAACCTTCTCTATGGAGAAAACCCCAACAAAGCAGTTCGCGAATGGACAAAACCATTTCATGATGCTGGCATCCAAACACACATGTTAGATCGTGCATTGAACGGACTTCGTATGAGTCCCGTTCCTGCAGACGTACGTAAACTATTCTATCAAGTAAAGAAAAAACAAGGAACTGATATCACTCGTACATTCTGTGGATTGAATGATACCCGTAACATCATTCCTTCTATCGGATACGCTCACGATGGTGGCATGATTTCTCAATGTTGCCTTTGCATCACCTACTCTCCTATTCACACTGTTGAATATTATACAAACATTGCAAAAGAGTTGATTGATGCTGGTTGTGATGAAATCTGCTTGAAAGATATGGCAGGAATCGGACGTCCTGCTTTCTTAGGAGAATTAACTAAAAACATCAAAGCAATCAAAGATATCACTATTCAATATCACAGTCACGCAGGACCTGGTTTCAACATGGCTTCTATTTTGGAAGTCTGCAAAGCTGGTTGCGACTACGTAGACGTTGGTATGGAACCTCTTTCATGGGGTACAGGACATGCAGATGTCATCGCCGTACAAGCCATGTTGAAAGATGCAGGTTTCAAAGTGAAAGAGATCAACATGAGTGCTTATATGGAGGCTCGTTCTCTCATCATCGAGATGATGGACGACTTCTTGGGATATTACATTCCACCTCGTAACCGTATGATGAACTCATTATTGATCGGTCCAGGTCTTCCTGGCGGTATGATGGGATCATTGATGACTGACTTGGAGACCAACCTCGAATCCATCAACAAGTGGAAAGAGAAGAATGGCAAACCTAAGATGAGTCAAGATGAATTGTTGATCAAGCTATTCGATGAGGTTAAATATGTATGGCCTATGATGGGTTATCCTTGCTTGGTAACACCATTCTCTCAATATGTGAAGAACATGGCATTGATGAACGTAATGCAAATGGAAAAGGGCAAAGAGCGTTGGACCATCATTGCAGACGAGATTTGGGATATGATGTTAGGAAAATCAGGAAAATTGCCTGGCCCATTGGCTCCTGAATTGGAAGCTATTGCTAAAGAGCAAGGAAGAGAATTCCATACTGAAGATCCTCAAAGCAACTTCCCTGATGCACTCGACACCTTCCGCGAGGAGATGAAGAAAGAGAATTGGGATTTGGGACAAGACAACGAAGAGCTCTTCGAGTTGGCTATGCACCCACAACAATATCGTGCATATAAATCAGGAAAAGCAAAAAGAGACTTCTTGGCTGACCTCGAAGAGAGAAAAGCTAAGAGAGCTGCAGTAAAAGGTGGTGTAGAATTGCCTCAAACCATAGTTGTTGATGTAAACGGAGTGAAGTACAACGTAACAGTCGGAGCAAACAACGGAGAGAATGCTAGCGCACCTGCAGGTGGAGCAACAGCCATCACTGGAGAAGGAAACGATTTATTGTCACCATTGGAAGGAAAAGCTTACTTAATAAAGAATGCAGGAGAGGTTCCTGTAAAAGTAGGTGATACCGTTAAGAAAGGACAAGTTGTATGTTACGTGGAATCCATGAAAAACTTCAACGCTATTTCTGCCGAAGCTGATGGTGTCATCACTCAAATTTGTTTCACCAGCGGTTCTTCTGTATCCGAGGATGATGTATTAATGAAAATCAAATAAAAGAAGTCATGGTAGAAATATTAGAAAAAATATATAGCATGACGGCGATTGGCAACTTCGTCGAGCATCCTCAATATATCATAATGATTCTTTTGGCCTTCGTCCTACTCTATTTGGGTATTAAGAAGGAGTATGAGCCATTGCTTTTAGTACCTATTGCTTTTGGTGTATTGATCGCCAACTTTCCAGGTGGAGGTATGGGTGTATACGCAGCCTTAGATACTACTATCGATGGGGTTCTCTACCATAATGCTATAACATTCCCTGATGGTTCTTTATGGTGTGATGCAAATGGTATTCCTTACAACATCTATGAGGTGGGATTACCTCTAATCGCACACGACTTAGGTATCATAAACTATCTTTATTACGCATTGATTAAGTCTGGTTTGTTACCTCCTATCATCTTCATGGGTGTAGGTGCGTTGACAGACTTCGGACCAATGTTGCGTAACTTGAAGTTGGCTATTTTCGGTGCAGGCGCCCAATTCGGTATCTTTGCTGTGTTGTTGGTGGCAAGTCAATTCTTTGAAATGGAAGAAGCTGGTTCTTTGGCTATCATCGGTGGTGCTGATGGACCAACCGCTATTTTCACTACATTAAAATTGGCACCACACATGTTAGGTCCTATCGCTATTGCCGCTTATTCATACATGGCTTTGGTACCTGTGATTATTCCATTGGTAGTAAAATTGACATGTAGAGAAAAGGAATTGAAGATCAACATGAGAGAGCAAGACAAATTGTTCCCTAACAAACAGGAATTCAAGAACATGAGAGTATTGAAGATTCTCTTCCCAATTGTCGTTACAACAATTGTGGCTATCATCGTTCCTGATGCTGTAGCACTGGTAGGTATGTTAATGTTCGGTAATTTGCTCAAGGAGATTGGTAGCAACACCTCTCGTTTGTTCAATGCAGCTTCCAATGGTATCATGAATGCAGCAACCATCTTCTTAGGACTTTGCGTCGGTGCCACTATGACAGTAGACGCCTTCTTAAATTTAAAAACAATCGGTATCGTTGCTGGTGGATTCCTCGCATTTGGATTCTCCATTTTCGGTGGTATCTTACTTGTAAAAATTATGAACCGATTCTCAAAGAAGCAGATCAATCCATTGATTGGTGCAACGGGTTTGAGTGCCGTTCCTATGGCTTCTCGTGTTGCTAATGAGATCGCTTTGAAGTATGATCCACGCAACCACGTGCTCAACTATTGTATGTCATCCAACGTGGCTGGCGTCATCGGTTCTGCGGTTGCTGCCGGTATCTTGATTAAATTCTTAGGATAAAAACAATGACATTCATAAGGGAACTGCTCTCTGGGTGGTTCCCTTTTTTATTTTTACAGACATTTTTCGGCGATTTATAAAATTCTCTTTCTCGGGGATCCTCAATAAAAATACTTCGTATGACTCCCAAATACTCAAATGAAAAATATTGGTTTGACTTTGCCTCTCAAAACATCGGTCAACCCATCGATATCTTCTACGTCTACCCTACTATCAACTCTGAACCTTTAAGCAACAGAGGCAGTGTTCCTTCCTATACAGACATCAAAAGAGCAGAAGTTCGTAATGCCGCACGAAAGAACCAATCCTATATTAAATCAGTTTATGCTGATGGCGACTTCAACTTCTATGCGCCCTACTACCGTCAGATGACCACCAAAGTTTTCGAAATGAGTCACACGGAGAGAAATGAACGTGCCAAACTATCCGTGTCGGATGTCAGACGCGCTTTTCAATATTATATGCGAGAATTCAACAACGGACGTCCCTATATTTTATTAAGTCACAGTCAGGGTTCTCAAATGCTTTTGGAACTACTAAAACATGGCATGACAGACAAACAATTCAGTCAAATGATTGCCGCCTATCTCATAGGCTTTGAAATCACAGAAAAAGACTTACAGAAATTCCCCAAAAGAATAATACCTGCCCAAGGAGAGTTGGACAAAGGTGTTGTGATTTCCTTTAATTCCGCCACCTCCGTTCAGGCTAAATCTCCCCTACTTGCCAACACAGTCGTCTGCATCAATCCCCTCAATTGGAAAACAGACGAAACATTAGCACCAGCTTCTATGCATAAAGGGATTATTCGATATGATAAAAAGGCACAAGGTTACAAGACTACCCCCGAATTCACCAGTGTGCAAATACAAGACCATCTTCTTGTCTGTAAAGAGGTAGACCCAACCATCTGTTACAACGAAAAAATCAAGGAACCGTTTCCATTGGGCAATCTACATTTCGCAGACACATGGCTATACGCAGCCAATCTAAAGGAAAACATGCGAAAAAGAAGTGGGTTATACGTATGATTTTTAATGATTTTATAAGTCATGAGATTAAAATGATATTTATTCATAGAATTGTGTTTATGAAATAATCCGCACCGAGGACAAAAAGATTCTTTCAAAAAACGTTTAAATCAAAATAAATTCGTATCTTTGTCACGTCTATCGCATATCGCTTTTTTATAATTCAAAGCACTAGATTTAAGTGATTTTTTCGATACGGCAAAGATTGTTCAGCACATTGTTGATCAAACCTTTACAAAGCGAGTTCTATAAATATCAATTCGCTATAGGATTATTTATTGGCAAAAAAGGGAAAAGTAAGTTGTGTTATTCGAGGGATAAAATTTGAATAAGCTTAACGAATCCAAAAAGATCTTGTATCATCACAATACAGAAAAAAAACTAATATGCTGAGGTATTGTGGTTGGACACAAGATAGAGTGTATGTGAGTGACGTGATTGAATAATGAGATTTTATGTGGCAATTACATTAAAAAGGTATGCACAATAGAGGAAGAAATTTTTGGCATTTGATGGCCATTATTACAATGATTTTTTGGGGCACGAGTTTTGTATCAACCAAAATTCTGCTCGATTATGGTTTTTCATCCATATTTATTTTCGTCGTACGGTTTATATTCACCTATTTTTTATTGTTGGTGTTATCACACGACATGATGTTCTCGCAGAACAAGAAAGATGAATTTCAACTGTTTTTAGGTGGACTGATGGGTGGCACACTCTATTTCTGGCTAGAAAATACTGCTCTCTCCAACTCTCCTTCATCAAACGTTTCTCTTCTTGTGTGCACGAGTCCGTTGATCATCTTGATCATCGTCAGTTTAATATTTAAGAAAGAGAAATTGAAGAAAAGACAAGTGGCTGGATCATTGCTCACCTTTCTCGGAATGGTTCTCGTTGTATTAAATGGCCATTTTTATCTGAAATTATCTCCCAAAGGAGACTTATTGGCATTAGGTGCATCGCTAGTATGGGTCATCTACTCCATCAGTGTGAAGAGATTACACAAAAAATACTCCACCCTTTTCATCACAAGAAAAGTCTTTTTCTACAGTTGTCTGACAGCAATACCCTTGCTTCCATTAGACGACGCAGTCATCCCATGGGAGAATTTTTTAATACCCTCCGTGATCATAAACTTCCTATTGCTGACACTTTTCTCTTCTCTTTTTGGGTATTTAGTTTGGAACCTAGTACAAAGGGAACTCGGAGCTGTATTGGCCTCCAACTACATCTATTCGATGCCGTTGATTACAATCATCACCGCAGTAATCGTATTAGACGAGCAAGTGACATGGATAGCTCTTATCGGTGCATTCGCCATTGTAACCGGAATGGTGTTAGCAGAATATAACGGGAAGAAGGAACCGCATCGGGATTATAATCTACAGAAACAATACCACGTGTTAACAGAATATAACGGGAAAAAGAAACAGCGTAAGGATTATAACCTACAAAAACAGCACCACGTGTTAGCTGAACATAACGGGAAAAAGAAATCAATGTCAGAAAAGGTGTGAGGCGCTTCTTAAAAATCAAGCACTTCCATCATTATTTTTATTTTTTAGAAATAATTTTATTTTTTTTAGGTTAATTCACAATAAATACATAGATTTGCTTACCATTAAGATGATGATTGGGCATAGCGACAAGTAATTTGTGTTAATGATTGGGTGATATAATTTTATGGTGAATATTCACAAACGGGTAGAATAGCAAATAGGCAAATGCACTTTTCGTTCGTGGCATCTAATGAATTTAAATTGGATATAGTTAATATAAATTGTCATTATGAAAAAAGTTTCAGTAAAAACAAGATCTCTTATAAGAAAGGGAATTGCATCATTGTTATCAGCAATGGGATTTGTCACGTTGCACGCAGAAGAAAAAAAGATTGATTCTGTCGAGCCTTTTGATCGTGACACAATCAAAGAATTCAATGGAAACGAAACAATCGTTTTGTATGGCTGTCCATACGCTGACTACAAATTCACGGGACATGTTATTGACAAACATGGCAATCCACTAAACAATGTGGAAATTCAATTTGACATGTGCGAAGGAGAAGCAATTGCAAAAGCCACATCAGACGAAAACGGAGACTTCAAAGTGGAATACACATATGTTCCTTGGTGCAACATAAAGATATCTGCAAAGAACGATTTCTCTGCTGCTTATGATTCTATTTCAAAAGAAGATATTGAGAGAGAAATTGTACCACCAACAAACGACATATGGTTAAATTATGGCGTATATAGCAAAGATTTAACCATTATTCTAAACGATAAGGGTGAATTAGGCAAAATCATATTCAACAGCACAGCAAACATCACTGATGCTAATGCTGAAAAAGTCCTATTGTTCTCAAACCCTGTAGAAAATTATTTGTGGTTCAACATGGACGGTGCAGAAGATGCCAATGTTACTATTTATAATTTCAACGGAGAAAAAGTGATGAGCGCCTTCATTTCAAACGGAAGCAATCTTTACGTAGGTGATCTTAAGAGTGGAAATTACATATTGACTGTCATTTCCAACGACAAAAAATACGTTGCTAAATTCATAAAGAAATAAGATTAGCACACATTTTAACACAAAGGGTGTATCAAAATATGGATTTTGATACACCCTTTTAACTCTATAAACGATAACACATGGAGAATCCAAAAAAAATTCCATTAAAAAAAAGAATTGCATTAAAATTATTCGATATATATCGCCACAACGTAACCAAAGAACATAAGTTAAATTATATTTTCTGGGAATGCACCTTACGTTGTTCGTTAAACTGCCTACATTGTGGCAGTGATTGTCGTCAATCTTCTGATGTCAACGACATGCCTGTCGAGGACTTCATCAAAGCCATCAAGCAAATCATGCCCATCGTCGACCCCCATCATACGATTGTCGTCATCACTGGTGGAGAGGCTCTGGTTCGAAAAGATTTGGAACAAGCCGGACGTGAACTCTATAACCTTGGGTTCCCTTGGGGAATCGTCACCAATGGTTATTTAATGACCCCAGAGAGAATGAATTCCCTACTTCAAGCAGGGATGCGTGCCTGTACGGTAAGTCTTGATGGACTGCGCGACTCGCACAACTGGTTACGACAAAACGCACTCTCTTACGACCGTGCCATCAATGCCATCAAGATGCTGCCTAAAACAGATCTTGAATATGACGTCATGACTTGTGTCAACAACCGAAACTTCGATGAACTTCCACAAATCAAGCAAATGTTAATCGATTATGGCATAAAGAATTGGAGAATAGCGACCATTTTTCCTATAGGAAGAGCTGCTCAAAATCCCGAATTGCAACTGTCTAACGAGAAATTCAAAGCCGTATTCGATTTCATCGAGGAGACAAGGAATGAGGGTAAAATACGAGTAAATTACGGATGCGAAGGCTTCCTAGGGGATTATGAAAGCCGCGTCAGAGACAACTTCTTTTTCTGTCGCGCAGGAATCAATGTGGGCTCCATACTCGTAGATGGAAGCATCTCTGCTTGTCCCGATCTGAGAGACCGTTTTATTCAAGGCAACATCTACAAAGACAACTTTGCCGACGTATGGCAAAACAGATATCAAATCATGCGTGATCGTTCTTGGACCAAAACAGGCATCTGCAAGGACTGCAAATTCTTCAAACATTGTGAAGGAAATGGACTACATCTTCGAAACACAGAGACCAACGAAGTTGCCTTTTGTCATCTAAAAAGAATGACCGGAGAAAAGTAACGCAACGAAGTTCATTCTAAATTATTACATTTTGCATTGTCTCTTGTTCCCGTGAAGATGAAACTCTATCAAAAAGAGTTCCGTTTCACAAATATTTTTTACTTTTGTTTCACAAACAGAAGGTGGGTCCTACAAATTCACCCCAAAAGTATGGAGATATGAGGAACTTTATCAGCAAAATTTTATTAATGATAATAGGCTTTTTAGGATGTTCTTATTCATCCTACGCATGCCACAAAGAGAAAAAAGATGCAACTTGCACGCAAAGTCAAGCAAAAGAGAAAATCAACAAGAACGATAAGATCAATTGTTTGTATGGCGCTCCAAGTTCAGACTTCAAGTCTGTTGAATCTCAACAAAACAAAAAGGAATCCGACAGCAAGAAAAAGGATGATTCTGAGTCGAAAAAGAAAAACGAGAAATCAAAGTGATAACCGCAGCATAAAAAGAGATGGAGAATCCGAAGAAATTATCTTTGAGAAAAAAGATTGCACTAAAATTATTCGACACATACCGTCATAACATGGCAAAAGAGCACAAACTGACCTATCTTTTTTGGGAAAGTACGCTCCGATGCACGTTAAACTGTTTACATTGTGGAAGTGACTGTCATCAAATGTCTTCAGTAAAAGACATGCCAGTGGAAGACTTCATCAATGCAGTCAAGCAGATTATTCCAATTGTAGACCCACACAAGACGATGATTGTATTAACAGGCGGAGAGGTACTTGTGCGCAAAGACATTGAACAAGCGGGCATACAACTCTACAATCTCGGATTTCCATGGGGCATCGTCAGCAATGGCTTTTTACTGACGAAAGAGCGTCTCACATCACTACTCAACGCGGGTATGCGTGCTTGCACTATCAGTCTCGACGGACTAAAAGAATCGCACAACTGGCTCCGACAAAACGAACTCTCCTTCGATCGTGCTATTAATGCCATCAAGATGTTGCCAACCACAGATTTGCGTCACGACGTCGTAACCTGCGTAAACAACAGAAACTTTGACGAGTTACCACAAATCAAACAACTGCTCATTGACTGTGGAATCAAAGAATGGAGATTATTCACCATATTTCCCGTTGGCAGAGCTGCCGACAATCCCGACTTGCAATTATCCAATGAGAAATTCAAAGCCGTATTCGATTTCATTGTCGAAACGAGAAAAGAAGGCAAGATTACTGTCAGCTATGGTTGTGAAGGATTCTTAGGCGAATATGAAGCACAAGTACGAGATCATTTCTTTTTCTGCCGTGCAGGCATCAACGTTGCCTCCATTTTAGCAGATGGCAGCATATCAGCATGTCCTGACTTAAGGAGTCGTTTCATACAAGGAAATATATACAAAGATAATTTTGCAGATGTATGGCAAAACAGATACCAAGTGATGAGAGACCGTTCATGGACAAAGACAGGCATTTGCAAAGATTGTGAATTCTTCAAGCATTGTGAAGGAAATGGTTTGCATTTACGAAACGAAGAGACCAACGAGGTGGCATTTTGCCATCTGAAAAGGATTACTGGAGAACAATAATTCTCCAATAATCAGCATTAAAATCAACGGGATTAATTGATGGATTCTTCCGTAACCTCCGTATCATTTATCGTTGAATCATAAGATTCAACATCAGACTTTTCTTCACTATGATGAGGTCGGTTTCTCTCTTCCCATTCTATATCTTCATCTCCACCATATTCGCATTTGCAAGAAGTGCAACTAATGCCAAACAACCCCAATAATGCAATTAATAATTTAATTTTAAATTGTCTTTTCTTCATATCCATAAAACTATGATTCCATATACCTATTGCGCACAAACGCAAAGCAAAGATAAATAAAAAAAATTTAGTTTGTTATCAATAAAAGAGTTATTTTTGCATTAACCTAAGTTGATATAGATTATGCAGAAAAAACTAATACCACTTTTACTCGCAACAATGAGTGTTTCGGCTTATGCATACGATTACTCTTCGTATTCGGCAGCCTATAGTAATTCAGATTATCGTGAAGCCTTAAATATGGGCTTGAAGTTCTTTGGTGGACAGCGTTGTGGAGACAGTCACAACTGGATGCTGGTCAACAACTCAGAGCTTCAAAAGAATAATGAAGTATCTTGTCACACCCAAGATGGCAAAGGTTCTGTCAATGGTGGCGGCAATGGCAACTACGATTTAACTGGAGGATGGCATGACTGTGGAGACCACATTAAAGTGGGTACGACAATGGGTTATGCCGCAGTATCTCTGCTTATAGCATACGATGTGTGGCCAGAAGCTTTTCAAGACAATTATGACGAGGCTTACGGAGAGCCCAACCAAATTCCCGATGTGTTGGATGAAGTGAAATATGCAACCGACTATTTCATAAAATGCTTTCCAAACGACAATACGTTTGTCTATTATGTAGGTTTTGAGGGCGATCACAATGTATGGAAGACGTCTGCCAGACAATCGAAGGATAAAGTAGAAAATGGTGGTGACCCACGTCCCGTATGGACAGCGAGCGACAAAGGAGGTCCGCAAGCAGCCAACTATGCATCCGCATTGGCATTGATGTCACTAAATTATCCAGACCAGTCATACAAAGAGTTGTGCAAGACATACGCCATCAAAGCATATAATTTTGCAAAGAAAAACAAGTCTGCACATGCAAGCATTCCTATCTTTTATTCCAATCCTAATCAAGAATGGACGGATGAGTTTGCACTTGCCGCCATTCTGCTATACAGACTGACAGGTGAAACTCAATACAAGACAGAAGCATTAAGCTACCTAAGTGGCAAATGGGAATCCAATTCACCATTAGCGTGGGACACAATGTCTGACTTTGCATATTACTACATCGTAAAGGATGATCCAACAGCTAACAATGGACAAGGAGGAACATATCTAAGTTTCCTAGAAAAAAATGTTTATAGATTGCATATACAAGATCCACAAGAACCAAGGAGCAGCGATTCCTCTTGCTCTAGCAACGGATTCCCATATTACAAAAGCAACTGGGGTACCAACAAGCTAGCACTTGGAGGTGCTGTCGCTGCAGCTTTATATGCAAAACTTGCAGAAGATGGTGTTATCACAACAACAAAAGACATCAAAAAGGCGAAAAATTTCACCCTCAGAATCATTGATTATGTATTAGGTAAAAATGAATTCAACCATACCTTCTTACATGGATTTAAGGGTGATATGACCCACAAAATACACCACCGTAATGCCATGGGAAGAAATGACAATCCGCCAACCGACGAAAAGAACAAAGCAGAGTTTATGTTTGCCAGTGGCGGTCTGATTGGAGGACCTTCCTCCTATGGTCAATTTGGCAATGTTGTCGAAGGAGGTTCTAGTTATACGGAAACGGAAGGTGGATGTGACTACAACGCACCATTTGTGGCTGCCATGGCTAGTTTGGTGGCAGAAAAAGATCCTGTAGAATTTGTAGATGCACCAACAATACTATCCGACCGCTCATACATGGTCTATCCTACCCTATTTGATGACTATTTCATCATTGACATGATAGAACATGCCTATGAAAAGGAGGTGATTGCACAGATCTATACAATTGACGGACAATTAATTCAAACATACGATTTGAAAAATCAAATGTCAACTATAGTTTATACAAACAATTATCCAACAGGTTTCTACATCGTAAAGATAACAGCCGATGGCAAGTCTGTTTCGTATAAGTTGGTAAAAAAATAGACTAAATTTTATACAGTCATGAAAATAAAGATATTCATCATTGTGATTCTCCTTCTTCTTATCGGAGGAGGTATCTTTTTCGGAATACGTTACTACTACGTGTTTGGCGAAGGAGTGAAAAGTGGAGAATTAAATTTTGTGGTCAAAAAAGGATATGTTTTCAAGACATATGAAGGAAAGATGATTCAGAGTGGATTCAAAAGTTCCCCAAAAGCTGGTGCTATTCAATCCAACGAGTTTATCTTCTCCATTGAAGACAAAGAAACGGCAGAAAAGCTAATGACAATGGGCGGGAGACAAATCGATGTTCATTACAAAGAGTATTTTCATTCCCTTCCATGGAGAGGCAACAGTGAATTTGTCGTAGACAGTTTCGTCATTAAAGTTGAGAACATATCATTAGACAAGATCAAGCTAGACCTTGCCATTGGAGACAAAGAGAAACTTGTAGCCTCTGTTTATCCAGAAGACGCATCCAACCAAACAGTAAATTGGACATCTTCTAACGACAACATAGTTTCTGTCACTTCCGATGGAAGCATCGTAGCAAAAGCAGACGGCAAAGCCACTATCTATGCCACAGTCGAAAACAAGACAGTCAATTGTGAAGTGTTTGTAAGTGAAAAAAAGAAAGAAACAGAATCGCTTGATTGGCATCCACGATCAAGGAGCAATGAACCTCAAGAATATTACGAAGAATATTAAACCATTTATCCGTAAAAAAGAGTTCTTGTTTTTTTCTGATTTTTTTGCTATATTCGTAGCAAATTTATAAAGGTGAGTTCAATAAATTCACCAATTAAAAAATAGTATGAATTGCGGGTTATAAACTTTTTAACGAACCCCACCTAAAACTCATATATTTTGAACACGAAAGAAATAACATCCGAGATTCGCAAACGTCTGCAGATAGACGCAGAAACTGCAGATGCTTTGTTTGCTTCATTTACCAACTGTTTGAAAGAGGAAATGTTGAATGGCAATTCGTTGTCCATACCGGGTTTTGGCATATTTGAGGCTAGAAGAAAAAAAGAGAGAATATCCATCAATCCTACAACAAAACAAAGGCTACTCTCTCCGCCGAAACAATCATTAGCTTTTAAGGTAAGCGCGATTCTCAAAGACAAATTTAACAATTAGAAGTTATGAACGAGAAAAAAAGTTTACAGGACATTTTAGGAAATATTGCGGAAGAAGCTGGAGTAACAAAAAAACTCTCCGAAAATTTCTTGCGTACTCTTTTTGAGATAGTAGAAGAAGCCCTCAACAAAGATGGAATCGCAAAAATCCCCAATATAGGCACATTCAAAATCATCGCCATTGAAGAACGTAAAAGCGTAAACGTTCAGGATGGTAGCGAAATGATTATTCCTGCTCACAAAAAAGTCTCGTTCGTCCCTGAAAAAAATTTGAAAGAAGAAATCAACAAACCTTATGCTCATTTGGAAACTTACGTTTTGAAAGATGACGGACCTGTAGATACAGACACAGATGACGATTTCGATGATGAATCAGAAGATGAAACTCCTATCAGTTCTTCCTCTTCTACTGTTTTCGTCAACAATGTATCTACAGAGGTTCCTTCTCAAGACATTATCAACACTCCTATACAAGAGCCAATAAATACTTCTACACAAGAGCCTATCTACACTCCTACTCAAGAGTCAAGCAACACTCCTGTCCAAGAGAAAAGAGAGCTCAAAGTGGAAGAACACATAAACACACCATACCAAGAAAACAACAATTCTTCTGCAATTGATGACAAATATGCATCATACATACAGGAGATTCCACTGAATACCAACAATTCTAACCTCTCTTCTAATATGGCTGACGAAAACACACTACAAAACAACATTGAATCGAATACGAATCCGACCAACGAGTTGGGAAGTAACGAAACAAAATCCGATATTGTGGAAAATCCAATTCCACAGAGTGATCCAATTGTTTCAAATCAACCTGAGGTTCCTTCCTACGAACCAGTTGAAACAGTTATCAATAGTTCGTCAGTCGAACCAGTAGTGAATAATCCTATTGTTGAGCCTACAACAGAGACTCAAACAAATAACTATAACCAGACAATCGGAGGAGAATCCTCCAACAACATACAAGAGGAGATTCCGAGTGCAAGTCAGACAGACATCTCAAGTACCACAGAAACACAAGAGCCAAACGTGGTAGAGACAACGCCAGAAGCACCTGCACAACAACCTACAAGCGAGGAACCACAAACTCAAAGTGCAGAAAACACACAAGAGAAAAAAGAGGAACCTGCTGAGACAAAAGCTGAAACTGCTGATGCTCAAGGAAAAGAGAATAAAGAAACTGCCGTTCCTGCACCAAAAACAAAAGCAGAAAGACTCAAAGAAGAGAAGAGACAGAAAAAATTGAAGAGACAGAAAGAGAGAGAAGAGATGAACGCCAAGAGTCGCAAATGGATTAAATGGATGTTCATCGGATTAGCCATTGTTTTGGCGCTTCTGTTTGGAATAAAATATGCAATGGATCACAACATATTAGACAATTCCGCTAAAGAGCAGAAAACAGAAGCTCCTGTAGCCAACACGCCAACTTCCAATGAAGGAGAAAAGGCAACTGCAGCAACAAGCGAAAACAGCGACAGTGTTGATGAAACGAGCAGTTCTGCTGCAACTACAGAAAATGAGGATAACCTTACCTCTCAAGAGGAGAATCAGGAAAGTGCCATCGATGACAATTCCGCATTCTCTTCAGATGCTGACACGCATACATTCGATCAAAGACTGATTGATTATATGAAGAAGGAGCATCCAGAAATCAAATTCCCTTCCAAGATGAAGATAAGAGAAGAATATGTTGTGAAAGAAGGAAGTCGATTAGCACAGATATCAAGAAACAATTTTGATAATGTGATGAACTTCTGGGGATATATCTATTTCTTCAATACAGATGTATTGTCAAGTCCAAGTGAAGTGAGATCAGGTATGACCTTGAAGATTCCTGATTTAGGAAATGAATTTGGAAATACTAAATCATCCAAGTGCAAAGCATTGGCTGACGAAATCAATGATTTAGCGCTTAAATTCAAATAAAGGTTAAATAAGGCTCATCCCCATTAAATATTGTTAAGAATGGTCTAAGCGAAACAATATATAAAATGAAGATGAGTTTTGAAGTTAGAAACAAAATAAAACAATAAAAATATTTTTGTAAAATGGACCAGATTGATATTAGAACATTGAACGAGAAGATTGAAAAACAAAGTTCTTTCGTTGATATGCTTATAATGGGAATGGATAAAACCATTGTCGGACAAAAGCATTTGGTTGAATCATTGTTAATTGGACTATTGGCAGACGGTCACGTTTTATTGGAAGGTGTACCAGGACTAGCTAAGACATTAGCAATAAAAACTTTGGGTGAATTGATTGATGCTAAATACAGTCGTATTCAGTTTACTCCAGACTTGTTGCCTGCCGACGTTGTAGGAACAATGATCTATAGTCAGAAATCAGAGGAGTTTAACATCAAAAAGGGTCCTATCTTTGCAAATCTAGTACTTGCAGATGAGATTAACCGTGCTCCAGCAAAGGTACAGAGTGCGTTACTAGAGGCAATGCAAGAGCGTCAGGTAACCATTGGAGAAGAGACGTTCCAATTGCCAAAGCCATTCTTAGTATTGGCTACACAAAACCCTATTGAGCAAGAAGGTACATATCCGTTGCCAGAGGCTCAAGTAGACCGTTTCATGTTGAAGGTACACATTACCTATCCTAAACCAGAGGAGGAGAAATTGATTATCCGCCAAAATATTAAAAAGGAGAAAACAGAAATCAAACCTATTCTTAAACCAGAAGACATCATAGCAGCTAGAAAAGTTGTTCAAGAAGTCTATTTGGATGAGAAAATAGAAAAATACATTGTTGACATTGTCAATGCAACACGTTATCCAGAGACATACAATCTAAAGGATTTGAAAGAGATGATATCCTTCGGAGGTTCACCTCGTGCATCCATCAATCTAGCATTAGCTGCACGTGCGTATGCATTTATCAAACGTAGAGGTTATGTCATTCCAGAAGACGTGCGTGCCATTGCCATGGATGTACTTCGTCATCGTATCGGACTCAGCTACGAGGCAGAGGCCAACAACATGACTTCCGAAGATGTTGTCAACGTAATACTGAACGCTGTCGAGGTGCCTTAATCGTTTTTTCTTTCAGGACTGATCCTATAAAATTTATAAGCGATGAAAGATACAAACGAAATATTAAAGAAAGTACGTAAAATAGAGATTAAGACGAAGGGACTCTCCAAAAACATTTTTGCAGGAGAGTATCATACCGCCTTCAAGGGACGTGGTATGACCTTCTCTGAAGTCCGTGAATACCAATATGGCGACGATGTGAGAAACATCGACTGGAACGTTACCGCTCGTTTCAACAGACCTTACATAAAGGTTTTTGAAGAAGAGCGTGAGATGACTATGATGTTATTGGTAGATGTTTCCGGCAGTGGTGAATTTGGTACAACCAATCAAATCAAAAGAGACATGATGACTGAATTAGCTGCAACAATCGCTTTTTCAGCCATTCAAAACAATGATAAAATTGGAGTCATCCTTTTCACCGACCAAATTGAGAAATTCATACCTCCTCAAAAAGGTAAGAAACACGTACTTTACATCATCCGCGAATTGCTTGGCTATGAACCAAAGAGCAAAAAGACGGATATTCAAGGTGCATTACAATACCTAACCAATGCTATCAAGAAGAGATGTACGGCATTTGTCATTTCCGACTTTATCAATGGTAACATTTCACCTACAGATAAGAAAAACTTCTTTTCAAATTCAAAGACATTGAACTCCAATAATTATGACTTCTCCCAGTCACTTACCATCGCCAACAGGAAACATGATGTAGTGGCTTTGCGAGTCTATGACCGAAGAGAAATGGAGCTTCCTTCTGTAGGATTATTGAAAGTGAAAGATGCAGAGTCTGGAGAGGATATGTGGATTGACACATCAGATAAGAAATTACGCAAATGTTATCGTCAGTATTGGGATAACAAAGAAATCCAATTGAAGCAATACTTCAATCAGAGTGGCATTGATTTCACTTCCATTGCAACGGACGAAGATTATGTAAAGGCACTTATGAAGTTGTTCAAACAAAGAGTTTGAAATAAAATGCAATTATCATGAATTCAATTAAACGATCCATATTTCTTTTCATTGGTATCCTTTTGGGTTGTTCAGCAATGGGTGACGCCATAGAAGTTGCAGCGACACTCTCCCCCTCTGAAATGAAAATTGGAGAACAAAGTAAAATACAACTTGAGATAACACAACCTCAAAGTGCAAGTGTACTTTTCCCCATTATTTCTAGCGATACGCTCATTCCAGGAATTGAAATTCTGAGCATTTCAAAATTGGATACAACAAAAGAGGGTGGAAACATAAAAGTTTCACAAGAAATCATTATAACATCTTTTGATTCTGGAAGTTATGCAATTCCTGCATTCATCTTTGAAAGCAAAGTGAAAAAATATGAGACGGAGAAGCTTTTCTTGAATGTTACGACCATCGAAGAAGACTTCGTTCATGCTCAAATCAAAGGCTTAAAAGACAATTACGATCCAGGAATCAATTGGAAGCGAATTTTCTTGTACATATCCATTTTTGCCATAATAGTTGGTCTAGCTTTTATTGGTTTCATTGTATATCAATATTACCTACGATTGAAAGATGCAGAAGTTAGGCAAAAAGTGAAAAAGGTAGATCCTCGCTTACCACACGAAATCGCCCTTGAGGAGCTAAACGTAATCAAGGAAGAAAAAGTATGGAAACAAGGTCAAACCAAGCAGTATTATACAAGTATCACAGACACTTTGCGTGAATATTTCGTCAAGAGATTCAAGATCTCTGCCATGGAGATGACATCCTCAGAAATCATTGACTCTCTGCAACGCAACAACGATGCTGCTCCTGTTATCGACAATATGAAACAGATATTTTCAACCTCCGACATGGTTAAGTTTGCTAAGCAAGAACCAACACTCGAGGAGAATGAATTATCTATTTTAAATGCATATCGAATCATCAATGAAACCATCTATATTCCGCCAAAAGAAGAAATAGATGACATTGAGGGAACACCTAATAATGCAGGAAAGAAGGTAAAAGCAAGCTCTCCTATAAATAATATAAAGAGGAATATAAAAGGAATAGAAGAAGGGTTGACTGACGAGGAGATTAACAAAGAACTTGAACTAGGTGGTAAGTTTATACACTTCCAATATACAATATCCATTGTGGTAATGACATTTAAGCTCAATAGTAAATTATACTTTTTGAAAACAAATGAATCTGCAATCAAATATGGATACAAGTATCTGTTGATTAGTCTAATCTTAGGATGGTGGGGAATTCCATGGGGACCACTCTATACCATCCAATCCATAAAAATAGCGTTTACAGGTAAAGATGTAACTAATGATTTGTTGAAAAAGATGGAAGAATCATCTTATGCGACAAAGAAAACCAAATGATGAAGTAAAGGAGGTTGAACATGAAACTGAATAAACTATTCAATGGAATATCCGTCTGGATTGGAATATTCGCAGGTGCTGTTGTTGCAGTGCTTATAAAGATTCTGATTGACTCAGGTGTATTTTCGAGCTTAAAAGATGCATTGTTTCACGATACTGGTGAACAAGTTAGTTCGTCTATAGAATTTGCACATCCTAAATTACTCTATTTACTTCTGATTCTGATTCCTTTGGCAGCATGGTATTTCTTCAGAAGAAAGCGTACCACAGCCAATCTGCAGATATCTACGACAGAAGCATTTATGGGTGTCGGCAAAAGCTACAAATATTACCTGCTCCATCTTCCATTTATACTTCGAATGGGGGTTATTGCCTTACTCATCATTGTCTTGGCTCGTCCCCAATCCTCAAACAACTGGTCGGATAAAGATGTAGAAGGTATAGACATCGTCATGGCGATGGATATTTCAGGAAGTATGATTGCGGAAGACTTGAAACCCAACCGTCTGGAGGCTGCCAAGTCTGTGGGAGTGGATTTCATCTCCTCTCGTCCAAACGACAACATTGGTATTGTCGTCTTTGCTGGTGAGAGTTTCACCTTGAGTCCGATGACAACAGACAAAGCTTCTCTTGTCAGTTTAATGAACAATGTGTCCGACGAAATGATCGATGCTGATGGTACTGCCATCGGAATGGGATTGGCGAATGCAGTGAACAGAATCAAAGACAGTCAGGCGAAATCCAGAGTGATCATCTTGTTGACGGATGGTTCCAACAACAGAGGAGAGGTTGATCCGTTAACCGCTGCCGACTTAGCAAAAACGTACAACATACGCGTCTACACTATTGGTGTGGGAACTAAAGGACTAGCTCCCTACCCTGTAAGAACAGTCTTTGGTATACAAAGACAGAACATGAAAGTAGACATTGATGAGAAAACGCTACAAGCAATTGCAGACAAAACAAACGGTAAATACTTCCGTGCTACAGACAACAAAACGTTGAAAGCTATCTATGCGGAGATAGATCAAATGGAAAAGACAAAAATACAAGTGACAGAGTATACGAAGAAGCAAGAAGAGTTTCTTCCATACGCAATTTGCGCACTATTATTGCTTCTTCTCGAAGTGATCCTTCGTAACACCGTTTTGCGTCACATCCCATAAATGAAGAAAGGAGATTATTATGCTATTTATATTTAGATTTGCAAATCAACAATATTTATATCTACTAATTATTATACCGATTTTAATAGGTGGATATATCTATACAAGAATACAAAGGAGAAAGAATTTGGAGAAGTTCGGCGACCTTGAATTATTGAAAAACCTAATGCCGGGGGCTTCTCAATTCAGACAAATCCTAAAATTTTGTATTCTAATGCTTGCAATGGCGGGAATCATCTTCGTGATTGCTCGACCACAATTTGGTTCCAAATTGGAGACCGTCAAAAAGAAAGGTTTAGAAGTAATGGTGGCATTAGACATATCCAACTCCATGCTGGCTGAGGATATTCGTCCCAACAGATTGGAGAAATCTAAGCAGATGCTATACAAAATGCTTGACGATCTAAACAACGATAAGTTTGGTGTGATTATATTTGCTGGAAAACCTTTCACGCAACTACCTATCACGACAGACTATCAGGCTGCCAAGATGTTTATCTCTTCCATTCAGCCAGGTGCTATTCGTCAGCAAGGAACCGCTATTGGTGCAGCTTTAAATCTAGCTGCTCGTTCTTTCTCAGAGAATGAGGAAAAGAATAAAGGTCAGGCTGTCATCATCATCACAGATGGAGAGAACCACGAAGACGATGCAGTGCAGACCGCAAAAGAGTTGGCTGAAAAAGGAATTCATGTCAACGTCATTGGTATCGGAGACCCTAATGGTGCACCAATTCCTATTGCGGGAACCAACAGTATGAAGAAGGATAAAGAAGGAAACACCATCATCACCAAACTAAATGAGAACATGTGTAGAGAGATTGCTGAAGCAGGTGATGGCGTTTATATCCATGCAGATAATACAAACGATGCAGTCAAAGCATTGCAAAAAGAACTAGATAAATTCACAACTGATGAAGTTAACGAAAAAGTATACTCAGAATATGACGAACAATTTCCTCCTATTGTATGGGTTATCTTAGTGTTGCTCATCATTGAGGTTATCATTTTGGAACGTAAAAACGGATTATTCAGAGACTTTAAACTATTTGATTAATACGATTATGAATAAAAAAGAGATCATCATAATAAGCATTATTGCAACCGTAATCATTGTCCTACTAATCTTATTGATCAGTAATCGTTCCCAACTCTCATTCTTTCAAACGAATGATTACATCAACAGAGGAAATAGTTATTTTGAAGACAAGAAATACGACAATGCAATCATTCAATATACATCAGCTGCCACTATAGACTCTATGAATACCGCTGCGTTATATAATGGCGCTAATACATATTATAAATTAGCTGAAAAAAACGGAACGGACCCCGGATTGTCTGATATGATGTATGAGCAAGCTGTCAAATCCACAAAGAGAAGCGATGCACCACAAGAGTTCAAGGACCTTGCCGACGAAATATTACACAACAAAGGAAATTCAGTAATGAAAAAACTGACGCCATTGGATTCTATTCTCACAAACAATGAGATGATTCAACAGGCGGAAGCACAAGGACGAAACGTCAATGAATTTAAGCAAGTGTTTTATAACTCATTGCAAGAAAATCTGAAGAAGGTCAATGCGCCCATCAATGACTACAAAGAGTCTTTGCGCAAAGATCCAGCTGACGATAGTACCCGTTTCAATCTTGCTATGGCACAAGATTATCAGAAGAAGTTGTTAGAGATACTCTTGACAATGAATCCTCCAAGTCAGAACAATCAAAATCAACATCAAAATACCACAG
>JAFZLC010000020.1 GCA_017551675.1 Paludibacteraceae bacterium
ACGTGAAGAATTGGATATGGTAAAATCGCAATATGATATTTTAAACTTGAAGTCACAATTTGTGACTTCAAGTTGGGGTGGTATAAGGAAAATGCCGAATGCTTTTACTGAACAAGGAATTTATATGCTTGCCACGGTTTTACGTGGTGACCTTGCCGACCAACAAAGCATTTTTATAATGCGAGCTTTCCGCGAAATGAGAAGTTTTTTGCATAATAACGCCTGTTTATTCGCAGAAATCAACACCATTCAAAAACACCTCATAGAATCTGACATCCATCACAAAGAACACGATAAGCAAATTGCAGAATTGTTTTCTCTGATGGACAAGTACAAAATTGATGACACCCAAGGCATCTTCTTCCAAGGCCAGATCTTTGATGCATACGCTAAATTCCAAAGCTTTATTAGTCAGGCTCAGAAGGAGATTATATTGATAGACAATTATGTGGACCTATCTGTGCTTGAAAGACTGGCAACCAAAAACAGCGGCGTGGATGTCACCATCTACACCCTGCCCAACACAAGACTGACCGCACAGGATATTCGTAGCTTCAACGCCCAGTACCCCACATTGACAGTAAAATACACTTCACAAATGCACGACCGTTTTCTGATCATCGACAACAGGATTTTATACCATGTTGGCGCATCACTCAAGGACTTGGGAAAGAAATGTTTCGCCTTCGACCTATTTGACGCAAGCTTTATCCCTGATATTCTGGCGAAGGTAGTGTGACAAATTGAAATTTTTATCTGTAATGGAAAATAAAGAATTAGCAATCATCCAAAACAAAATATTGGTGATTCGTAATCAGCAGGTTATGATAGACCGGGACATAGCGGAACTGTATGGAGTGGAGACGAAAGTTCTTAATCAAGCAGTAAAGCGAAATATCGACAGATTCCCCGAACGTTTCATGTTCCAATTGAACCAAGAGGAGTTTTGTTTTTTGAGGTCACAATTTGTGACCTCAAAAACTGAAACACGAGGAGGAAGGCAATATCTGCCTTATGCTTTTACAGAACAAGGATGTGCTATGCTTAGTTCGGTCTTGAAAAGCGAGACAGCGGTTCAGGTAAGTATCAAAATTATGGATGCTTTCGTCGCTATGCGTAGATTCCTCATGTCGAACGCGCAAATCTTTCAGCGGCTCGACTCGCTTGAAATACACCGTATAGAATCTGATAAGCGTATTGATGAGTTATTTACACGAATGGATCGTTACAAAATTGATGACACCCAAGGCATCTTCTTCCAAGGCCAGATCTTTGATGCATACGCTAAATTCCAAAGCTTTATTAGTCAGGCTCAGAAGGAGATTATATTGATAGACAATTATGTAGACCTATCTGTGCTTGAAAGACTGGCGACCAAAAACAGCGGCGTGGATGTCACCATCTACACCCTGTCCAACACAAGACTGACCGCACAGGATATTCGTAGCTTCAACGCCCAGTACCCCACATTGACAGTAAAATACACTTCACAAATGCACGACCGTTTTCTGATCATCGACAACATGATTTTATACCATGTTGGCGCATCACTCAAGGACTTGGGAAAGAAATGTTTCGCCTTCGACCTATTTGACGCAAGCTTTATCCCTGATATTCTGGCGAAGGTGATGTGAAATGTTTCAACTGACTAAATAAGAGCAGTCTGAAATCGGTTGTTCTTCTCTAAGGTCACAAATTGTGACCATAAAAAATGACACGGCGAGTTTTAGCGGCTATTTAAATTGGATGTCACAATTTGCAACTTCCATTTCTGACGGAAATTTCACGAAGAGTCTAATGTCTTTACAAAACACGGATTTCATGAAGTCGTAATTTGCGACTTCACCAAATAATTTGTTCGAGGACAAGGAATTGGGAAAATTCATCCATCTTCCCTCATCAGCCTGAAAGGCTACAACAGATATAGCCCATGGCAACGCCGTGTGGTTCCCAGGGTAACACCATGTGGTTCATGAAGTCATACAAAAAATTGCAATTGTATTACAATTGCATTATATTTGCAAACGATTGTATAACAAAAAACTACAAAATATGGCAACAACAATTGTTCGTAAACCTGTATCTCTACGTCTGAGGGAAGACATTGTAGAGCGTTTAAAAGAAAACGCTATCCTTGTAAACCGCACTTTCAACAATTATGTGGAGAGCATCCTCCTCGATGTGGTTTACGATAATCCCAATGAGGTGACAAGAAAAGCAATAGAGGAGGTTAGAAAAGGGAAAAAATCGCAGAAAGCAAATACTGATATTGATGAGATGTTCAATGACATCTTAAAACGAAGACAATGAAAGCATTTAAAAACCTCTACTCAGTTTCAAAAAGATCTAAAATGGTTCCTGTTCAGTTTGTGTTTCAGTAACATTAGGGAAATATCAGTTTTGAAGTCACAAACTGTGACCTCAAGTTGGAATGACATAAGAAAGCTGCCGATGATTTTATAGCAAAAATCTTCAGTAAGAACTTGTCCTTATCAAAGCTGTTTTATTTGTTCCGTGTAGATATTCTCTTTCGTCACCCACTTATCTATGGCAAACAGGATTAGGTTGACGATAAGCAGTGTGATGAAACCGGCCACGCCTAGCAGTCCGCCCAGCAGGTCGTTGAATCCGTCGATGTACATCATCGATAGCCCCACACCGGCATTGATTGCCCCATGGAAGATGGCTGCTGGAATCATAGAATGGGCCTTGATGCGGATGTATTGCATCACGGGTGTGATCATTATGCAGAACAACACCATCATTGCTGCTCCTGCCGCAGGGTGTTGAGGATAGTTGTGTCCCATAAGGATGATTGGTGCGTGCCAGATGCCCCAGATGACACCGATCACCAGTGCTGTCTTCAGGAAGCTGACGCCTTCGAACTGTTTAAGCAACCAACCCCTCCATGCTATTTCCTCGCCAAAGGCAACAACAGCATTGATCGTAAGGCTTGAGAAGAGTCCCGACAGAAGGGAGATGCCCAGTAGTCCGTAAGCGTTAATTCCCGGAATCTGTTCCGACATTTTCTCTAACGCATTTTGTAAGATGGGTGTCTCGGTGGAAAAACGCATCATAGGGAATGCTGCCGACACCGCTAATGATAAGAGGTTGATGGCTATAGGCAACAATGCCGCCACCACAAACCATCGGTTGAATCGGAAGGAGATGCCAAGATTCTTCAGAATAGGTTCGTGGAAGATGTGTTGCGTGATGATCACCGAGAGCAGGGGAATGAACATTAGTCCTGTGCAGAAGACGATACCGCTGATATCTTGCATGTCACCGCCGAGCAAGTAGAACACTGCCGAAGCGATCCATGAGATGATACAAACTATTAGGATAAAAAGTAGAGTCTTATTTTTCATGATTCTTTATTTTGTTTTTACAAAGATACGAAAGATCAAACCTCCACGAAAAAACATGTGGGCAAAAAAACTCTTCCCTTTTACCCTGTTGGAGGCTCATGAAGATTCAATGCACATGACAATTCTATCTATTTTTCCCCTAAATTCTAATATTACTTTTTTCTTATGTCACCTTATATAAACTATCATTTTGTCAGCCGTTTTAATATTTTTGCTTACTATATTCAGTTTTTTCTTATTTTTATTTGTCATTTTGAAAATAATGCATATATTTGTATTGTTATTAAAAACGAAGATGTTTCACTTTTTAAAATTTACAACTATGGTACTAGGATTATTTTTTTCAGTAGTGTTGGCGTTTTCAGTAGTAACTAGAATTTACATGGAGTCAAAAGATTTAAAAAACAACTATTAAAAAAACATTTTATGGATCAGACAGAAAACGACAACTAAAAGCCTCAATGTTCAACGAATAAACATTGAGGCTTTTATTTTTCCCAACAACTCTCTCAATCTACCATCTACCTCATTT
This sequence comes from Paludibacteraceae bacterium, assembly GCA_017551675.1. Taxonomy (GTDB): domain Bacteria; phylum Bacteroidota; class Bacteroidia; order Bacteroidales; family Paludibacteraceae; genus UBA1181. The sequence continues at coordinate 3,901 of JAFZLC010000020.1, forward strand.
GTTGTTTCTAATAGATTTTTACCCCTCTATCATAATTGTTCTGTTTAACAAAAAAGCATATCTTTGTCGTCAATTAATCTAGTTTCTTATATGATTTTTTTGATAATTCACCTTTGGCTTTCTATTGCATCATTGTTTGGATTGTCTAATGCACCTTGCCTTTTCAGGGAAGCATATGCAACAGACAAGTCTGACGAGGTGAGTTGTGTCGTCAATTCATACGAGGAACAGCATTCAAGCATACTGATAGATGCGGAAGAAGCTCCTTCTGGCGTTTTATTGAATGCTAAGAAAACTCAACGACTGGGACATTCTCGTCCTGCTCGTTCTCATTCTTTTGGAGGTGGCAAGTCCAACAGGTTTTCTACTCATTGGACTACACATTACTCATATTGTTTTATTTACCTTCCATATCTATCCTTTCACAACCCCTGTCTTGAGGTGCAAAAAAGGAGTGCGTCTCCACGCTTTTATTTTGTCATTGCGTTGAGACGCATTCTTTGTTAGGTGTGATTCTCCTTTGTATTAAAATATGCATTAAGAGAAATCATTTTATTATACCTAACAAAATTTAATCAAAAATGGCAAACATAAAAAGTTTACAGATGTGGAATGACATCTGTGCTGATGCTCGTGTATGCATCAGCAAATCATGGTTTGGTTTAAAAACCGTAGCAAAGTGTGCATCTACAGGAAGCGTTATCGAACCCAAGAAAATGCAATTGGATCAACAAGACGGTGACCGACTGCAACGAATTCTACGCACATCTTCCGAAAACCTAACTCAGGCGGTTGAGAATTTCCATTTAAAAGAATCATACAATGGACGCTACATATTGGAAAGTTGTGTTTCAAAGGATGGAATGTATGTCGCAATGCTGTTGTTGCAATTCAAAAATTTTGATTACGAACCAGCGACCGACGTAGTTGTCTACGAGGGAGAGAATGCGAAAATTATTAGTCAAATATTTTAATGCGAGAGGTTCGTCGTCCTATGTGGCGACGAACCTTTTTATTATACTTACACAAATGAATGGTCTTTTTATTTAACAACTGAAGCAAAAATTATGTATATCTTTGCAGTGTTAAACACAATCAAAGAGACATGGCAAAAATTTTCAAATTCATCAATCATATTAAAGAAGCAATTAACAATATAACTAAATGGGGTATCAAGCATTACAACAAATGTTTAAACTTCGACTACGATTGCTTCCGTCAAAACAAATTCTCATGGAAAAAGATTCCGCTGATTTTTCTCCATTCATTCATAGACCACGAGGCATCCACTAAGGCGTCGGCCCTCACCTTCCTCACCTTCACATCCACGATTCCATTTTTGGCGCTGATGTTGTGCGTGTTGCAAGGATTCATCAATTCCGATGTTATCATCTCAGCACTAACAGGGATGTTCCCATACATGGAAAAAGCCATCAACGACGTGTTTTCTCTTGCCGACGACTACATCAAAGAGTCTTCTTGGAGAGGCAATGTGATCGTATTAGGCGTTATGCTATGGTGCACCTACAGTCTGTTTTACAGCATCAATCATAACCTCAATCGGATATGGGGAGCACAAGACCGCTCCATCGAAGAAAGATTGCGATTTTACACTATCATTTTCGTCATCCTTGGAGTCTCACTACCGGTATCACTGCCCATACTCAACTACATACACAATCCACTGATTATAAAGCTGGTTTTATACAGTTTGACCTTCTTCGCCTTCCTGGCGGTTTTCAAGTTCTTCCCTCATACCAACGTCAGTATGGCAAGCGCCTTCACTTCCACCTTCTTCTTCATGATTCTTTTGTGGATATTGAACACTGGCTATATGGTCTTGTTCGACACCATAGAGGGCTCTTATCTGAAGAACTACGGATCTACATTCGCCATCATCTTCATCACTATGGCATGGGTCCACTTCATGTGGATCATCTTTCTGCTAAGTGCTTCCATGGGAAGTTCCATCGACAGACAAGGCAACTATACATTCGTGAAAGAGGTAAAAGAACTGACGCCTCAATACATGCACTTTTTAATGGTTACCATCGCATCCATCATCTACAAAAAGTGGCATGAGCAAAAGATGGAAACGCAACCCGACGAAATTGTCAAAACCCTAAATATCCCCTATCCTCTTTTTCAAGACATCATCAATCAGCTTGTCGCTGCCAAGGTGATCAAGCCTCACGAAGAGATGGAGAACAACATTTATCGCTCATGGATAATCGGCAAACAGGAGGATCTTTCTATCCGTGCATTGCTCGATAACATTGACAACCACGGAACCGACCACCTACTCGCGTTCGACTACAAGAAAAACATTCAAGTGGATGGGAAACCTTTATGGCAAGATTTCCATACCGCATATCAAACATTCTATCAAACCTCTTTGGATACAAAATTGTACGACATCGAAGTGAAACAAGACGATGTGAAGTAAATAGTATATAGACTTTATTTGCTTCTCTTTAGTTCAAATTCCTCCTTCAATGTGCCATTCTGACTCATTTCCATGAGTATTTTCAAACTATCAGAAGGTTCAGAAGATTCCACGTTAGAGCGCATTCTCTCTTCCGAGATAAATATCTCAATGCAATCATAATAGTCTTCCAACGAAAGGACAGGCAGGTCGTAAGCCAAAACATACTCATCTAATCGATCCCTATATCGCTGATTTTCTTCCTTACTGAATCCTTGAATTAGTCCTCTAATTTTAGATATTCCAAATACCTCCACCGATTTTTTCTCTTCCTTCTTCCTTTTCATCCTTATTTCTTGCTCTTCTTTCAATCTTTCTTCCACTTTAGAAAAGTAAATACGTGACCATAAACTAGGGATCTCATCAACTCTTTTCTCATAACGTCTTCCAAGAAACCTACAACAATATCGATACCCTAGTAACCGAATCATTTTCTGTCGGAACTCAGTATCATTTCGTTTTAAGTCATCATCCGTAATTTCCACCTCCAACGAAATTTTTGCTTTAGGATTTTTCGTACAGGTGTATAAAATAGAGTCTCTATCAAACGCCATTTTTACATATGCCTTCTTATTGCTCTTCCCGTACTCACCTCCTATAAATGAATCAAACGTCCCTTCTTTTTTGGCATTGAGACATCTATCCATGTATCGGCAAAAACGATCATTGGCGGAAAGATTGAAATGCTTCTTAATAGAATCTACATGATTTGCATAAAAATCTGTCACGTAACTCATTGTCTCGATCCACGACTTCTCATCCATCACACACGTTTGTCGTATTTGATACAATCTAGCATAAAAGATTACGAAGATGAAATCTAGATCCTGCGTATCTATGGCATCTGAAAATCGTGCAGGTAACGCATAGCATATACCATCTGGAATACTATCTGAAATATCAGAGACGATGAGATCACCTGCAAGACGCAAACAATCATTCTGATTTTTATAAGCGTCCTCTTCATGTTCTAAAAAATATGCACTTGCCGTTTTCTTGGCATCTTTCCAAGATTGACGTTCTAACTTAGAAGAAAAAGCTTGCACATCACACTGAGCGGAGACAGATGAGGCGAATACCAACTCTGCCACCACACATGCGAAAAATAATTTTATAAAGTATTTCATGCCTTTGGATGTGTTTCTAGTCTTGTATTTTATGAATATAAATAGAGACGCACGACCGTGCGTCTCTACAGAACAAAAATCAAAAACAATTAATAAATCATCTTTTAGCCTCAATCCACTTGCGAGCATTCACAAATGCTTCCAACCAAGGTGTCACTTCATCCGTAGCCTTACGATCAGCTGGATAATATGCCCATTGCCAAGGGAAGATAGCACGCTCCAAGTGAGGCATCATAGCCAAGTGTCTGCCATCCTTCGAACAAACACCAGCCACATTATACATAGAGCCATTTGGATTTGCTGGATAACCTTCGTATGTATATTTAGCAATCACATTGTATTTGCTCTCTTCGTAAGGGAAGTCAAACTTACCCTCTCCGTGAGCTACCCAAACGCCCAACTTGCTACCTGACAATGAGCCGAACATCACTGAGTTATTCTCTGGAATTGTCAATCCGACAAAGTTAGACTCAAACTTATGTGAATTGTTATGCAACATCTTGTGCTTCTTCTCATGTTCTGGATACAGCAACTCCAATTCTGCCATCAACTGACATCCATTACAAATACCCAAACTCAATGTATCTTCACGTGCATAGAACTTTCTCAAAGTCTCTTTTGCCTTCTCACTGTAACGGAAGCCTCCAGCCCATCCTTTTGCAGAACCCAACACATCTGAATTGGAGAATCCACCACAGAAGACTATCATATTCACATCTTCCAGCGTCTCACGTCCAGAAGTCAAGTCTGTCATGTGAACATCCTTCACATCAAATCCAGCCAAGTATAATGAGTAAGCCATCTCGCGCTCGCCATTCGTACCTTTCTCACGGATGATAGCAGCTTTAACACCAGAACGTCCCTTGCGATCTGCCGTCAACTTCATAGAAGAGAGCTTACCAGTAAATGCACTGTTGAATTGGATTTGAAGTGGTTGTTTCTTATAGTTCTCGTAACGTTCCTTAGCACAAACCTCTCCACTTTGTTTACGATCCAATAAGTAAGAAGATTTATACCAAACATCACGCAACGCATCGATGTCGAACACCTCTTTCTTACCATCCTTCTCAACAACAATCTGGCGATCATCTGTAGGAACAGCAATCTTAGCAAAGCCAACACCTGCATTATGAAGGATCTTCTCTACCTCGGACTTCTTCTCAACTTGAATCAAGACACCTGGATTCTCAGAGAAGAGGATTTTTACCAAGTCTGGTTCTGCAATCTCTTTCAAGTTAACATTCAAACCACCCTTTGTATTAGCGAAACACATTTCCAACAAAGCAGTAATCATACCACCTTCTGAGATATCATGTCCAGCCAAAATCAAATCCTTCTTTATCAGTTCTTGAATAGTTTCAAAAGCATCTGCGAAATAAGAAGCTTCCTTAACCGTAGGCACTTCATCACCCACCTTATTCAAAGTGGCAGCTAAAGCAGAACCTCCCAATTTCAATGCATCAAATGAGAAATCAATATGATAAATGCATGTATCTTTCTTATTGACCAAAACAGGAGAGACAATGCGACGAACATCGGATACTTCAGCACCTGCAGAGATGATGACCGTACCTGGTGAGTATACCTTATCCTCTCCATATTTTTGAGTCATAGACAATGAATCCTTTCCTGTTGGTATGTTGATGCCTAATTCGCAAGCAAAGTCGCTACAAGCCTCAACTGCCTTATACAAACGAGCATCCTCTCCTGGATTCTTACAAGGCCACATCCAGTTGGCACTCAATGAGACACTTGCCAAACCATCTTGCAATGGAGCCCATACAATGTTTGTCAAAGCTTCAGAGATGGATAGAACAGAACCTGCAGCAGGATCCACCAATGCAGCAGATGGTGCATGTCCGATGGATGTTGCAATACCACTCTTGCCTCTGTAATCCAATGCTACAGCACCCAAGTCGTTCAATGGCAACTGCAACTCACCAGCGCATTGCTGACGTGCGATCTTACCTGTTACGGAACGGTCTACTTTGTTTGTCAACCAATCCTTACAAGCCACAGATTCCAATTGAAGAACATCGTTGATATAAGTTTGAATATTCTTTTCGTCAGTTTGAACAGGGGCAAATTTCTCTACCACTGTCTTATCAGTAATCACAGTACGAGGTGGTTTACCAATCATATAATCCAAACGGAGGTTGATAGGTTGATCTCCATTTGCACGTTCAAAGACGAATTGCATATCGTCGGTTGTTTCTCCCACCACATACATAGGAGCACGTTCACGATCTGCTATTCTACTAATCAAAGCAATATCTTTTTCTTTTACCAAGAAGCCCATACGCTCCTGACTCTCATTTCCAATGATTTCCTTGTCAGACAAAGTAGGGTCGCCAATAGGCAATTTATCCATATCGATTTTTCCACCCGTAGCCTCAACCAACTCTGACAAGCAGTTTAAGTGACCACCTGCACCATGGTCGTGGATAGAAACGATAGGGTTGTTATCTGATTCTGCCAACGTACGAATCACGTTGGAGACTCTCTTCTGCATTTCAGGGTTAGCACGTTGTACGGCATTCAACTCAATAGCATTAGAGTATTGTCCTGTCTCAACAGAAGAGACAGCTCCACCTCCCATACCAATACGATAGTTATCACCACCCATGACAACCACTTTCTCTCCTGGTTCTGGATTGCCCTTCAAACTATCTTTCTGTTTAGCGAAACCAACACCACCTGCCAACATGATAACTTTATCATAAGCATATTTCTTGTTGTTTTCAGCATGTTCAAAGGTAAGCAATGAACCACAAATCAATGGTTGACCGAACTTGTTACCGAAATCACTTGCTCCATTAGAAGCCTTAATCAAAATCTGTTCTGGTGTCTGATACAACCACTTACGAGGATCCAATATATCCTCCCAATGACGACCAGGAGTCGTACGAGGATAGGATGTCATATATACAGCCGTACCTGCGATAGGCAAACTTGCCTTACCACCACCAAGACGGTCACGAATCTCACCACCAGTACCAGTTGCAGCACCATTGAATGGCTCCACTGTTGTAGGGAAGTTATGTGTTTCTGCTTTTAATGAGATCACAGATTTTATCTTTTTTACCTCGAAGAAGTCTGGCTTGTCACCACTTGCAGGTGCAAACTGCTCGATTTCGGGACCCTCATTGAAAGCCACATTATCTTTGTAAGCCGAAACAATCTTATTAGGATTTTCAGCAGATGTTTTCTTAATCATTTGGAACAAAGAAGACTCTTTCTCCTCTCCGTCGATGATGAACAAACCACCAAATATCTTATGACGACAGTGTTCTGAATTCACTTGAGAGAATCCGAACACCTCACTATCTGTCAACTTGCGGCCGATCTTTTCACTTACACTATTCAAATAGTCCATCTCCTGCTGACTAAGAGCCAAACCTTCTTGTTGGTTGTAGGCTGCCAAATCATCGATATAGACAATTGGATCTGGCTTTTTATCAATTGTAAAGATAGATTGATCCAATCCATTGTAAACACGTTGCAACATCGGATCATGCTCTGAATCCTTTCCTTTTGCTGCAAAGTACTCCTCTATACGACGGATTCCCTTAAGAGACATGTTTTGCGTGATCTCAACCGCATTGGTACTCCATGGAGTTATCATCTCGCGACGAGGACCGATAAACCAACCAGAGATTTTCTCTTCATCAGTGAATTTTGCTCCACTGAAAAGCCATGTAAGCTTTTCAATATCTTGAGCATCGAACTTTTTTTCAGCATCCACAGCTAAATAGCCGTTATCTGCCTTTTTGAAAAATAGAACCATATTGAATTATGTATTTGTATACAAATTTATTGAAGTGCAAAATTAGACATATTTTTAGAGTTGTACAATATTATTTCTCCACACAAGGGTCATTTGTACTCCCCTTTCGATTATAGGAATGCCTCTAATGCGTGCGCCAACTGATCTGGACATGATGTACCTCTTCCTCCACAATCGATTCCCTTTAATTTGGAAATCGCATCCTCCACCTTCATACCTTTCACTAATGCAGCAACACCCTGCGTGTTTCCATGACAGCCTCCTAAAAATTGTACACTTTTTATGACGCCATCTTCCACAGAAACATTGATCAACTTAGAGCATGTTCCCACACACTGATATGTTCTTTTTTGTTCCATGTTACTCGAATTTTTAATGACATCACAAAGATAAAGAATATTTGCACACTGACAGAATTTATTTAACTTTGTCTCTATGAAAGTTTAGCGAAATGGAATGCTTTTGCCTGACAATCACATTTCAACGTAACTATTTCATACATAACACATAAGTTCACGAAATTAATTCAGAGAACCCATCTTAAATCATACAACGGTGTCCGTATTTAATCAAACAGAGCAAGATGAAGTCTCTTATATGAAGAGCATCATCAGAAGATTGGAAAAAATCATCACCAAGCTGGATGAAGTAATCAATAACAACGTAAAAGACCTACGCGAGTATAAGAACTATTTGTGGGAAAACCAATCCGAGTTAGACCGAGCAGAAAAGAGTGCAGTTCGCCATAATGTCACCCAAGCCGTCTTATCAAGTGAAGCCATCGTCGAACGGAAAAAACGAATCCGTAAAATGATTGAGATTCCCTACTTCGGAAGAATCGATTTTCAAGAGGATAAGAAAAAAGAGAGCGTGCCTATTTACATCGGTATCCACTCTTATTATGACACAGAAAAGAATGAAAACGTCATACACGACTGGCGTGCTCCCATCTCTACCATGTTCTACGACTACGAAACGGGTAAGGCTCATTATGAATCACCATCCGGAATCATCAACGGGACCATCAATCTGAAAAGGCAATATCGTATCCGTCGCTCCGTCATGGAATTCATGTTGGAAAGCTCCATCAACATTCAAGACGATATTCTTCAAAAAGAGCTAAGCAGCACATCTGATGAACGAATGAAAAACATCGTTGCCACCATTCAACGGGAACAAAACCTAATCATTCGTAACGAAGAGGCTAAGACCCTTATCATTCAAGGTGTGGCAGGTTCTGGAAAAACATCCATCGCACTCCACCGCGTTGCATATATTCTATACCGATTCAAAGGGGAAATCTCATCCAAAGATATCCTTATCATATCTCCTAATAAAGTCTTTGCCGACTACATCTCCAACGTCCTTCCTGAATTGGGTGAAGAGACCATCGAAGAGTGTGGATTCGAAGAGTTAATGGATAAGCAGCTACAAAGCAAATACAAATTCCAAACCTTCTTCGAGCAGGTGACCGAAATCATCGAGAAACATGATGAGGCATTCATCAACCGAATCCGTTTTAAATCATCGGTTGAATTTATCGACAAAATGGATAAGTTCTTTTTGTATGTGGAGAACCATTGCTTTCAAGCGGTGGATATCAAAATCGGACGTATTCCTGTTCCTAAAGAATACATTGAAGAACGCTTCAAAGCATATCATCGTATTCCAATGCGCAGTCGATTCGAACCGATAGCGAAGGATATTATCCGCGAACTTCAACTGTCTGCTCCCAACTTAGAGTTGTCCACAACCGACAAAAACAACATCAAAGCGGAGATTAAAAAGATGTTCTCTGGTAATAACGACCTTGCACTCTATCAATCATTCTACGAATGGTTAGGTCAGCCAGAACTTTTCAAAAGAGGGAAAAACAGACAGCTTGAATATGCTGATGTCGCACCTCTTCTCTATCTGAAGATCAAGATGGAAGGATTAAAAGAGAAACTTCCCATCAAACATCTCTTGGTGGATGAAATGCAAGATTACACACCTATTCAATACAAAGTGCTCTCTCTTTTGTTCCCTTGTAACAAAACAATCCTAGGTGACGCTTTGCAATCTGTCAATCCATATAGTTCAACCAACTACATGGACATTCAACGAGTGTTACCAGGATCTGAAGTGATGAAACTCTGCAAGAGCTACCGTTCATCCTACGAGATCACTAACTTCGCACAAAAAATCTCTAAGAGTCCTGATCTGATTGCCATCGAACGTCACGGCGAGCAACCCTCCGTTCTCACCTTCCCTTCTGCAAATGATGAATTGGAATATCTTCATACGTATGTTGAAAACGCACTGAAAGGGACTGGTTCTGTTGGCATCATCTGTAAAACAGAAAAAGAGGCGATTCAACTACATACCATCTTATCGGAACGAACCGATCAGGTATGCTTGCTGTCCAGTGAGAGTGCCGCCTTCTCCAACGGAATCATCGTCACCACAGCCCACACCGCCAAAGGTTTGGAGTTTGATGAAGTGGTGGTTCCTTTCGTTTCCGAAAAAGAATACAACAACGAAATGGATCGCAGTCTATTATACATTGCTTGTACCAGAGCCATGCATAAACTGACACTGACGGCCACTAAAAAGATATCATCTCTAGTAAAATAGACTTCACTCATGAAATTGAAGTAGACAAATAATAAATATATTAAAACAGTCACTATAAATGTTTCTCACGAGATTTTTAGTTTGGGCAGCTTATGTTCCTGCTCAAATTTTAATCGTACTAACTTATAAAATAAAAAAATGGAAAGAATCATCAGTCATTTAGAAGTTTACGACATACCAACTGGTACACGTAGAACAATTCAATCATTTCCCTACCTAATTGAGGCACCCAACTGGTCGCCCGATGGCAAATGGCTTGTTTTCAACTCAAATGGTCGTCTTTATCGATTATCATCAGACGGAAAGGGGGATGCACAACTAATCGAATCAGGCATCGCACAAAAATGCAATAACGATCATGTCATTTCATCTGATGGAAAACAGATTGCCGTTAGTCACCACACGGCAGAAGATGGCAACTCCCGTATTTACATCCTACCGTTTGAAGGCGGCGAAGCAAAATGCGTCACACCGAATGGACCTAGTTACCTGCATGGATGGAGTCCCGACATGAAAGAGATGGCCTACTGTGCCTTCCGTGGTGAGGCTCACGTGGTTCACACCATGAATTTAGAAACGGGTGTTGAAATCGCCCATACAGAGGGGAAAGATGGACTCAGCGACGGACCAGAATATAGTCCGTGCGGTCAATACATCTGGTTCAACTGGGTGAAGACTGGACTAATGCAAATATGGCGAATGAAGAAAGATGGCAGTGAACAAACACAGATGACCTTCGACGAAGATCTAAATGCATGGTTCGCACATGTATCACCCGATGGAAAACTGGTTGTTTACATAGCCTATCACAAAGGGGATTTGAAACCTGACGAACATTTACCAAACAAGAATGTGCTTCTCCGACTGATGCCAGCAGAAGGGGGAACACCACAAACGATTGTTGAGCTATTTGGCGGACAAGGAACCATCAATGTTAATTCATGGTCGCCCGACAGCAAACAATTTGCTTTTGTCAGTTACGAAAAGGCGTAAGACGAGTTCTAGGACTATTCAAACTGGAATTCTAATTGGGTATCCTCCAATAATGTAAATGACATACGATGATGTTCGCAAGGACCATACTCCTTGATTGCACTACGATGTGCCTTGGTCGGATAGCCTTTGTTCTTAGACCATTGATACATTGGATAATCCGCGGAGATGCTGTTCATATAATCATCACGATAAGTCTTAGCTAAAATGGAGGCTGCTGCGATAGACATATACTTGCCATCGCCTTTCACCACACACTGATAAGGCACTTTTTCATACGGTTTAAAACGATTACCATCGACAATGATATGTTGAGGTGGAATCGTCAACTGACTAAGAGCACGATGCATAGCTAGAATAGAAGCGTTCAGGATATTGATTTTATCAATTTCCTGTGCGCTTACAATACCAACGGCCCACGACAAGGCCTGTTCCTCTATCACTGGGCGTAACAAATACCTTTGTTTCTCGGTCAGTTGTTTTGAATCATTCAATATCTCATTTTGGAAATCAGTGGGCAATATGACAGCTGCAGCAAAAACAGGACCTGCCAGACAACCACGTCCAGCCTCGTCGCATCCAGCTTCCACCACATTCTCCTTATAATATGATAATAGCATTTTGATTCAAAATTTATCCTTGTGTTAACAATAGATTCACAACCTGTCGGTCGATTAGTAAGCAAGCAACTCGCGTGCATTCTCTTGAGCGGCCTCAGAAGGGTTGTTCCCGCTAAGCATTTGAGCTATCTCCATCACACGTTCCTCTTTGGTCAACTCTTTTATATGGGAAACGGTACTCACTTCGTTGTCCTCCTTATATACTTTGTAATGCGTTGCTCCTTTAGAAGCAATTTGAGGCAAGTGTGTGATACTAACCACTTGCATGTACTCACCCATCGACTTCATCAATCTACCCATTCTGTCAGCCACTTCACCAGAAACGCCCGTATCGATCTCATCCAAAATGATGGTTGGCAGATTGTCTGTTTTTGACAAAATCGACTTCAAAGCCAACATAAGACGTGACATTTCACCACCTGAAGCAACAGAAGAAAGAGGTTGCAAAGAAGCATTTTTATTGGCAGAGAACAAGAATGTCACAGCATCCGTTCCCATTTCATTGAAAGAAGGGAGTGTCTCCAATTTGACCTCAAAATTAGCATTTGCAATGCCTAAATCGCGTAATATGTCACATACCGACTGCTCCATAGGTTGCTTCGCGCTTTTACGTTTTTGGGAGATCTGTTGCGCCAAGCCAGACAACTGACTCTCCATCGCCTTTATCTCCTTTTTCAAAGCATCTATTTGATCCGAAGAAGAATCCAATCCATTCAATTGTTCTTCAAATGAACGTTTCACCTCCAGTAAAGAAGGAAGATCATTCACTTTATGTTTTTTTTCTAGTGTATAGATTAGATCCAAACGTTGGGTGATAAACTCCAAGCGTTGAGGATCGACAGTAACATCCGCCAAGCGTTGCTCCACCTCTCTCGAAAGGTCCTTCAGTTCAATCCAAACGCTATTCAAACGCTCGCCCACAGGCTCCAAATCAGTATAAACAGAGAGCACAGAAGCAATCGCATCATTCATCTCTTTCAAAGCCGAACAAACACTTTCCTCCTTCTCAGAGAGAAGCCACTTGACTTTCGACAATGCATCCTTTAATTCCGTTGTATGAGATAGATAATCCGATTCTTCCTCCAATTCATTCTGCTCGTCAGAAGAAAATCCAGCCTCGTTCAACTGGTTTAGTTGGAACTCCAAATAATCACGATTAGCATTCTGTTGTTCCAAGTTGGAAATCATCTCGTTTAATCTCTTCTGAGAAGATTGATACTGACGATACAAAGCGACATACTCATTCAAAAGAGTCTTGGTATCAGACAATGCATCCAAAACATGCATTTGGAAGGAACTCTCATTCAGCAACAATGTCTCATGCTGCGAATGGATATCTATAAGATATGCAGTCAGCTCTCGTAATACATTAAGAGAGACCGGAGTATCATTCACAAAAGCACGCGATTTGCCATTTGGAGTTATTTCTCTACGAATCAAGCAAATATCATCATAGTCCAGTTCATTCGCAGAGAAAAACGGTTGCAAAGAATAGGGTGCGACATCAAACTCTGCCTCAACCACACATTTCTTTTCTGTATCTTTTAGTGTCTTTATATCAGCGCGAGCTCCCTGAATCAATCCCAATGCACCCAATAGAATGGATTTACCAGAACCCGTTTCACCAGTGATAACAGAGAAACCCTTACGCCAATTAATCTCAGTCTTTTCGATTAAAGCATAATTTTCAACAGAAAGAGATTGTAACATATTCAAAAATTCTAATTCAACAATTCTTGAAATTTGGCAGTCTCCGTAGGCAAGATGCTCTGTAGAATATCGTAGACTTCTTTCTTCTCTTTCGCAGTGGCAGGTTTAAACATATCCAACAACTCGTTTATCTTGTTTTCCACAAAAGTCTGCAATGCAATTGAATAAGGAACGGCCCTATTCATTTCACGAAGATACGGAAGGTTGTTGTAAATATTTGTTCTACCCTTTTCTACACTATTAACCATTTCATCGAGTCCAAAGCGATGGTATTCATAGATGATATCACGCAATTTCTTTAAACGATCATCCATAAAATTACTAATCAAAGCATATCTGTTTTGATCACTTTTGAAGGCAGTCCAACCCGCATCATCGGACGTTTGAGCCAAAGCACAAATCAGCTCCGCTTTCTCAAAATATTTAGATCCTCCGTATCGTCCGAACGAATCAAAATTAAGACCTAATACAATGTTTACGTAATACGCAACCAAAGATAAGAGATTAGACTCATACACATTTTCATCAAATTCCAATCGTTGATAACGAGAATATGTGAAATTAAGATTCTTATCCATGAAATTAAACAAGGTGGTGTTATAACCAGAGTTATATACAGGACGAGAAGCCTGAACCTGTAGCTTACCCGAATAAGACTCTCCCGCAGTTTGTTCCAAGATGAAAATAAAAGTGCATTCTATTCTCTCATCCTCAGTAAAAGTAGCATCTGTCCACCTACGGGAATTAACAAACTCCGTGAGATCATTTGCCAACTCATTATAGATATCCTTGTTAGTACCCTCTATTTTATCTGTGTTTATTTGAATATGACATTTTATCTCCTGTGCATTCAGACCGATGCACATAAGAAAGAACAATGACATGCATATATTTCTCAAATTCATATCTTAAAGCGTATTTAAAAATCTAAATTATCAAACGGAAGAATCCTATTTTTATTCCATTATGACAGCTTTTCAACTATATGGTCTACGATATCCTTAGCCACCTCTCGTTTAGGTTTAAACTCATAGGGATAACGACTACCATCCTTGTCAAATATAGTTATCATATTGGTATCACTTTGAAAACATGTGTTTTTATTGTTTAAGGAATTAAGCACGATGAAGTCCAAATTCTTACGAGCACATTTGTCAACCGCATTCACCTCTTCATTATCTGTTTCCAAAGCAAATCCGACCATCAACTGACCTTCCTTTTTTATCTTACCCAGATGAGCAGCAATATCCTTAGTTGGAATCAAGTCGATGCTCATCTCCCCTGTTTTTTCTCTTTTTATCTTTCGATCCGCACGTTGAGCTGGCGTATAATCCGCCACTGCCGCACACAGGATTTCAACATCCGCATCAGAACTATTTTCAACCGCAGCATCAAACATCTCTCCTGCCGACTCTACCGAAATCTTTTTAATATTAGGGTGAACAGGATTCAATGAAACGGGACCGGAGACTAAAATCACATCAGCACCACGAGACGCACACTCTTCAGCCAAGGCGTATCCCATTTTCCCAGAAGAATAGTTACCAATAAAACGAACAGGATCTATCTTTTCGTATGTAGGCCCCGCCGTGATTAACACTTTTTTCCCTTTTAAATCATTCACAGAAGCGAAATAGAGTTCCATCGAATCAACAATAGTTGAAGGTTCTGCCATACGACCTTTCCCTGTTAATCCGCTAGCGAGGAAGCCCTCTTCCGCGTCAATGATATGATTTCCACGAGAACGTAATGTCTCTATATTCTTTTGCACAGCAGGATGAGCATACATATCCAAATCCATCGCAGGAGCGACAAATACAGGGCACTTTGCAGAAAGATAAGAGGTCAGCAACAAATTATCAGCAATGCCATTAGCCATCTTACCAATTGTATTTGCAGTAGCAGGAGCAATCAAGTATGCATCCGCCCATATTCCGAGGGAAACGTGACTATTCCACGCACCATTTTCAGGGTCGAAGAAATCAACCAAGATAGGATTTTGTGAAAGTGTAGCCAATGTAAGTGGTGTGATAAATTGTTTCGCCATTGGGGTCATAACAACTTTCACTTCAGCGCCCTTCTTTTTGAAGTCACGAATTACCGTTGCCATCTTATATGCAGCAATACCACCCGTTACGCCTACCAAAATATGTTTGCCTTGTAAACTCATACTAACTAACTTCTACTGTTCGATTGAATGATTATTCTTTCTCTTCATTCTCTAATTTCTTCCTCATTTCAAAGAAATAGAGCAATGCGACAAGAGTCAAGCATGACAAAAATCCTCCCAAAAATCCTCCAATAATAAATCCTTTTAACTTCCTCACTTTGTCATTTGGTAATGGATAGAATGGTTTGTCAATGATTTGAATCAATGGAGTTTCTCTCGCCAAGTCTAACTCCAACACTTTAATATTTTTTTCAATCTCCTGATATGTTGAGGTCAAAACCTGAATGTCAATCTCATATTTCTTCAACTGAGCCGACACAAACGAACCCGAAGCATTTCTATGTCCATCATAAAAAGCAGAACTTTTTGCAATGGTTTTATCCAATTCTCTCCGTACAGAATCTGCCCTATGTTGAAATGACTCTAAATTTTTCCTTGACAGACCAGTCTTTGTCTCTACATAAAAATCCGTGACAGATTTCAAATGCGTGGCAGAAAACTTCATGGCAAACTCTTCATTCGGATAAACAAACTGATACTCCATATAGGATAATTTCTTATCTCTTCTTACTGCTGTAATATTGTCTTTTATCATACCTGATGCTACCGCCATAATGATACTATCCTGTATTCTACTGAAAGTCTTTCTGTCTTGTCCATACGGGAATGAAATATCACAAATAGAAATCTGATCTTCGTCACTTGGTTTTATTTTACCTTCTGCACACATCTCTCGAACACTATCACAGATTAGAGCATATTCCATATATGTTATTGTATCACCCTGATACTCACAAGGAGACAACAATGTGTTCTCAACCATATTCCTTGACTTCAACAGCTCAAGCACATTATCCCCTGAAAAAGCATTCATCGAAAGGCTTCCCATTCCCAGCAAGGAAGTAATGCTTAATCCCGATGAAGAAGGGGAATCTCCACCTACCGTGAAAACATAATTGGCTCTATAATTTATCTTTTTATTGTATATGTAAATATACCCCAAAACTGCACCTATTAAGCCTGCAGCGACAACAATCCATTTCTTCTTCCAAATGTAATTCCAATATCTTTTGACGATTAAAATTATATCTTTCAAAGAAACAGAAGGGTTCTTCTCTTCTTCAGAAACCATTGATTTAAACAACTCTTCAAAATCGCTCATACTTATTCTCTTTCTTTATCATTGATGCACTATCAGAACCTAAACAATTACTCAACTTACGGATTTCCACCAGAACTGGAATGACCATACTGATTACTAATAACTGTTATAGCAGTCACAACCACAGAAGCCATTGTGGCAACAGAACTAAACAATGAAACAAAGAAGGTGGCATTTTCCTTTCCATTCGATTCTCTCACCTCTTTCTCTGGCACAAATATATGACATCCAGGTTTAACTGTCGGATAATTCTTCACCCACAAGAAAGTCTGACGTGTAGATGCAATCTTACCATTAGAATATGCCACATATACACCTCGTCTTCTTGCTTTTCTTTCAAATCCACCCGCACCTCTTATATATTTACGCAATGATGGCCCCGTATAAATCTCCATTCCTGGCACTTGAACGGCACCTGCTATCGTAACAGTTTGCAAAGTCTTAGGTACAAAAATGATATCGCCCGCTTCCAAATACAAATCTGTTTCAGAACCCGGAGTCCTAACAATCTCCTCCAACCTAATGCCAACCAAATCTTGTCGAGATTCTATTTCTTTGCGTATTTCCTCGATAGAGGATACATTATCAGCTTCTTTCAACATCGCCAACAATTTAAGATCCCTACGACGTTCAGCTTCCGTACGTTTAGAACTACGAATCAAAAAGGCACCTTCTGCATATGCATACTGTGACAAACCATTAGACCTTGCAATCAAGTCTGAAATTCGCTCCGTCTTACGTGTTACGGCATACGTTCCAGGTCTTTGTACTTCACCCAACACCTGAACTGTACCCAATGATTCATATCCCTCTTTTTTACGAACCGTAATCAGATCTTT
Source organism: Paludibacteraceae bacterium (assembly GCA_017551675.1). Lineage (GTDB taxonomy): Bacteria > Bacteroidota > Bacteroidia > Bacteroidales > Paludibacteraceae > UBA1181. The sequence continues at coordinate 21,410 of JAFZLC010000020.1, forward strand.
GGGTTGCAATTTAAAATCTGCATCTGGACCCGACAACTCACGGTTTAAAGACAATGTGAAAACTTCCGTCTTTTTATCATTATTTTTCAGTACATCAGCATCTTTTACTCTTCTCACAACCTCAATTCGTTCCGGATCTGCAGAATCTTCAAATCCTCTTGCCAAGAAAACGATATCTCGCAGTGTAATATTTTCATAAAATGGAAATGATCCTGGCGACAAAACAGCACCATAAATAGCAACTTTCTTCTCCGGTTCAAAATCATTTTTTCCACCAATCGTTACAACATCTTCTTTCTGTAATAACAGATTGAACTTACCCTCCATCAAGTCTTTTACATTAAAGGAGACAATCTCTGGCGTCAGATCTTCTTGCAGACGCAATACAGTTGCACTCTCCATAAAGGCATCTTCCGTCAAACCATTTGCCTTATTCACCAAATCACGAAGCGACATGTTTTCTTCCAAAGCATATATACCAGGACGGAAGACACTACCTATGATTTGTACTCTATTCGTGTATTTTTCCAAAATGCGATCCACCTGATAGATATCTCCTGATGCAGGATTGAACATCTTAAAAATATCCTTTGTCACATCAGCAACACTCTTTTCTCCATTCATATTGCGTGTTACTGATATTCTCTCCGTATAAGCATCCTCTGTGAAACCTCCACAATAGTCTAACAAATTTTGTAATGTTTCCCCATTTTTCAATTCATAAATACCATCACGCTTTACCGCACCATTTACAGTTACTCGATTCTCATATGGAGGAACATGTATTACATCCTGATCTTGCAAAGTCATATCGCTAGGCATAACACCCTTCATCAAAAACTCATACAAATCCACATTTGCAATCTCCTTACCATTCCTCAGCAACTTGATAGAACGCATGGATCCATTTTCTGACGGACCACCACATGCATTCATTGCATTTATCACAGAAGAAACGGATGACAATGTGTAACTTCCTGGATTGTGAACCTCACCCATAATGTACACCTTGATTGAACGAATTCTATTCACAGAAACCGCAACCGTAGTTCTACCTGAGTTAATTGAATTGTATATAACGGACAATTTCTTCTTAATCACATTTTCTGCTGCTTCGATTGTCAAGCCGCTCACTTGAGCCATGCCTACATTCGGAATTCGAATAGACCCTTCTGACGAAACTGTCAAATCATATGTTGCTTCAGACATGCCATACACATCAACATGTAAAACATCATTAGCTCCAACTATATAATTTCTTGGTGTTGGTATGGATTGTCCAGGCTCAAACGACACCTTCGATCGATCAAACAATGACGCTCCATAGACTCTACTTTGTTTACTTTTCTCCGTCACCGTTGGCAACTGAATTGTAGGAGCCTCTATCAATTCTGCAGATTCCGTTGATGACTCCAATGCATTAATTCTAAACTTCAGCTTTTCCAATTCTGCAGCAGGCATATCTTTGGCCTTTGCCATACGCTCAACATCCGCTAATGAATAACCCTGTTCAGTATATTTCTTAACAAACTGTGCTATCTGCGTATCTGTCAATTCATCAACCTTTATCCTGCCTATATTCTGAAACGAAATTTGGGCAAATGTCGAAACAAGACAAATTACAAAAGAAATAACTAAACATAAAATTCGTTTTTGCATAGCATACATTTTTAAACAAAATACCTTGCAAAGGTACACGATATTAATTTAATACCAAAATTTGATGTTTCAAAAATCCTTCTCCGTTTACTCTTAAATGCAATATTTTTTTCTTACATTTGCACCAATTTTTGTTTTCTTATAAAATCAGCAATAGAAATTCAATCATGCTTGAATACATAAAAGGGAAAATTGCGGAATTAAGTCCGACTCAAACTATTATAGAAACCCAGCAAATAGGGTTTGCCATCAATATTTCTCTAAATACATACTCGGCAATTGAGGGGAAAGATGATGTACATCTATATATATACGAATCTATACGAGAAGACGCGTTCTCCCTCTATGGCTTTGCAACAAAAGAAGAACGAAATCTATTTTTACTCCTTATTTCTGTTTCCGGAGTCGGTGCGAGTTCCGCGCGCATGATTCTATCCGCTTACACTGTACAGGAACTAGAGGCAATCATAAGCACAGAAAATGTCAAACAATTGAAAGGTGTAAAAGGTATCGGAAGTAAAACAGCGGAACGAATCATTGTTGATCTGAAAGATAAAGTAAACAAAACAAGTTCTAACGGAATTGAATCATTCAACGAAAACAAAGAAGAAGCATTGGCTGCACTTGTTGTTTTAGGTTACAATCAATCTGCTGCGGTTAAAGTCGTTGATGCTATTGTAAAAGAGAATCCTTCAATTTCAGTAGAAAAATTAATTAAAGAGGCACTAAACAGGCTTCGTTGACGTTCTTATCTATAAGAATAAAGAAAATTGGAAAAGAGTTTAAAATATATTGCCATCGTTTTTGTGCTACTATGCAGCATAGTAGCTCTTTCTGGTTATGCACAAAGACCTGCAGGAAGAATGAGTCTTAATCCAAGAGCAAGAACCGCCCAACCTGCAACCAACCAAGCTGAAAAAGTAGAGGCTCCTCAATCGGGTAGAACCGATACCATGAAAGGTTTGAAATTTCCAGTTAAATCAACTGAAGTTGTCACATACGACAACTTACTTGAACAATCTGCCATCGATCTAAAAGACCCATCAAACATGTCGTCTGAGGTTGAATACGACCCTACAACAGGTTACTATATCTTCCACAACAGAGTCGGCGATATGGATATCGCCACCCCATTCGTCTTAAGCGAAGATGAATATAGAAGCTATGCCCTGCAACAATCCATGAATCAGTACTGGGCAGAAAAAGCAAAAACCAACACCGACGGAGGAAACAAATTCACCTTCAGCGACGTTCAAATCGGATTAGGTAAGAAAGGAGAAGACGTATTTGGCCCCGGTGGCGTTCAATTGAAAACTCAAGGTTCTGTTGATCTCGACTTCGGATTCACCATATCCAAACGAGACAATCCAACTATCTCCGAAAGAAATCGAATCAATTCAATGTTCAATTTCGACCCTAAGATTCAACTCTCTGCCACAGGATCTGTTGGAGACAAAATCAACTTCAACATGAATTACAACACCGAAGCATCATTCGATGCCGATAAGAAGCTGATCAACTTAGGATACAAAGGTGATGAAGACGACATTCTTCAACGTGTCGAAGCAGGTGATGTTAGTCTTCCTCTATCTTCGTCACTAATCTCTGGTAGTACAGACTTGTTCGGTATTCGTACCGACCTTCAATTCGGAAAATTGAAAATATCTGCTATTGCATCCCAACAGAATTCCACAAGGAAAACAATCTCTACAGATGGTGCTCAAACTACAAAATTTGAATTGGTGCCAACTAAATACGAGGAGAACAAGCACTTCTTCCTCTCTACTTATTTCTACGACCATTATGACGAATGGGCTAAAAACGCGCCAAACCCTCAATCTGGTATAATAATCAACAAAGTAGAGGTCTGGGTTACCAACACGTCATCCTCTTCTGCCAACTATACAACAAGAAACATTGTCGCCCTAACAGATATAGGTGAAACCTACGATGCTGACGGGAAATCTGAGAATGCTCCAGATAACAACAATGGCGATTTGTACAAACAGTTAAGTTCCAATCAAAACATACGAGATATTCAAACTGTATCTCACGCACTTAACACTGCAACGTACAATGGCAACAATCTCGAATCTGCTAAAGATTACGAAATTTTAAATAGTGCAAGATTACTTTCCGAGTCTGAATATACCCTGAATCCTGAATTGGGATATATCTCATTAAGAAGCACCACCTCATCCGACCATATCATTGCAGTTGCTTACGAATATTCAAAAGGAGGTAAAAAATACCGTGTGGGAGAACTGACTACAACGACTTCCGACTCCACAAAGACATCTTCTCAGAACATTATAGTGAAATTGCTGAAAAGTACCATTCCTACGCCTTCTAATAAAAAGCTATGGAACTTAAGCATGCGTAACATCTATTCTCTGGGTGCATTTAACATTCAACAAGACAATTTTAAAGTTGAAATTAAATACTATTTCCAAAGCGATTCACTTACAGCCTATCTAAACTACATTCCTACGTTGAATAACAAGAACCTCTTGCAGATTCTCAACATGGACCGTCTCAACAAACGCCAAAACGCAATGCCAGACGGATATTTCGACTACATTCCAGGCTATACAGTGAACCCTTCTACGGGTCGTATCATATTCCTATCCACCCGACCTTTTGATACGGGTATTAAAAACGGATATGGGAACCTTCCAAACATAGATAAATACACCTATCCTGAATTGTACGACTCAACCCTGACAGTCGCACAACAGTATACGGAAAAGAATAAATACATCATCACAGGAGAATATAGTTCGTCTTCCGGTTCAGAAATCAGACTAGGCGTTACGAATGTGGCAAGAGGTTCTGTACGTGTTACCGCTGGAGGAAGAACACTGACAGAGGGTACTGGCTATACCGTCGACTACAACCTAGGTATTGTGAAGATCCTTGACGAAACAGCTCTTGCATCCAACTCCCCTATCAACGTATCGTTGGAGAGTGAGTCTTTCTTCAGTACGCAACGAAAGTCTCTGGTTGGTGTCAATGCAGAATATGTATTCTCCGACAAATTCTCGCTAGGTAGTACCTTACTACACTTAACAGAAAGACCACTCACCTCAAAAGTGTCATTAGGAAATGAACCTTTATCCAATACCATTTGGGGCATGAATGGAACATACAAAACAGATTGGCAATGGCTGACAAACGCTATTGACAAACTTCCTCTTATCAATGCAAAAGCTCCATCATCATTTGCTCTTTCTGGTGAATTTGCACAACTGATTCCTGGACATTGTAGGGATATCAACCAAGATGATGACAAATCAGGTATCTCTTACATCGATGATTTTGAAGGAGCTGAATCTAGCATCAACATCAAAAATCCTTCTTCATGGGCTCTGGCCAGCACGCCTAAAGTCACCAGCGGACCTTTGTACAGTAAACATTTCATCCGTGAGAATGATTCCTATTGGGGTAAATACCTTGATCCAGTAAAGCTGTCTTATATAGGTTATGGTTTGAATCGTTCTCACATGGCTTGGTATTATATAGACCAGATTTTCACCTCTGAGCATACAAAAAACAGTACACCATCATACATTAAAGCCAACAAAGATGATATACTGTCTAACCATTATGTCAGACAAACCCACGAAACAGAAATATATCTCGACAAGGATTTCAGCAATCTTGAATCAACAACACTCCAGACACTCCACCTTCACTATTATCCAAAAGAAAGAGGTGCCTACAACCTAGATGTGGATGGAATGAACGAGGATGGATACCTTGAGAATCCTGGAGATCGATGGGCTGGTATCATGAGAAAACTTGACAACACCAACTTTGAAAATTCCAACATTGAATATTTGGAATTATGGTTGATGGACCCATTCATCTATAACGACATGAATACCACATCAGGTAAACTGGTGTTCAACTTAGGAAATATATCTGAAGATATTTTGAAAGATGGACGTAAAGCCTTCGAAAATGGATTGCCGACCACCCAAAACATGGCAGCTGTCGACTCCACTATTTGGGGCCGTGTTCCTCGTCTTACTGCCATAACGACGTCCTTCGACAACGCTTATCTTGCTCAACAAGATTTAGGATTGGATGGCCTTTCGGATGAAGATGAGTTCAACTTTACTGAATCTTATAGAAGATATGCGCAGGCTGTCAAAGAGAAGGTCAATTCAAGAGCAATCGCTAGATGGAATTCGGAAACATTTTCACCTCTCACCGACCCTGCTGGTGATAACTTCCACTACTTCAGAGGAAGAGACTACGAAGAAAGAGAGGCGCACATCTTCGATTGCTATAAATACTACAACGGAACAGAAGGTAACTCAACCACCTCTTCTGAAAATGATTTCACCTCTACCGCTATCAACACACCTGACTGCGAGGACTTGAACAGAGATAACACTCTTAACGAAACCGAGCAATACTACGAATATATCCTCGAAATCGACAAAGACTACTTTAAAAATGAGAACAGATGGGGAGAAAACTTCATTACCAACAAAGCAACTTCTGAAGTACTACTTAAAAACGGTACGAAAGATACAATTACTTGGTATCAAATAAGAATTCCTATCAAAACCAACAAGAAACGTGCAGAAGGTAACATTTCCGATTTCAGATCCATCCGATACATCCGTATGTATATGACAGGATTTGAAGAGGAAGAACACCTCCGTATCGGTGAATTACAACTCGTACGTACAGATTGGAGAATCTACGAGAAAAATGACAGATTAGTGGAGAGCTCAATCGCTAGCAAACTGAAAGGTTCAGGTCGTATAGATATCTCATCTGTCTGCAAATACAATGATTCAAGTAAAAAACCAGTGGGTTATCAATTACCTCCACACATTAAACCTACATACGATCCTAGCCAACAACAAAGTACGGTAGAGGAGAATGAACAATCTATGGTTCTTCGTATTGATAGTTTGGAACCTAATGACATTCGTGCCGTATACAAAACCATTTCATTGGATACTCGTCAATATAAGAGATTCAAAATGTTTGTACACGCTGAAAAACTAATTGACGGAGAGGATATTCCAGACAACAGAATTTATGCATTCGTTCGTTTAGGTTCTGATTTCACCGACAACTACTACGAATACAGGATACCTCTAAAAATAACCCCAGAAGGAGCCAACCTTGCAGAAACAGTATGGCCTGCTTCTAACAACTTTGATTTCGCATTCGAACAACTCACAAATCTGAAGCTAGAGAGAGATAAAAAGAAAAATGCGGGACAGGTGAAGTTTAATGAACGATACACCAAAATGGACGGACGAAACATGATGGCTGTCATCGGTTCTCCTTCATTCGGCGAAATATCTTCGCTCATGATTGGTATCGTAAACGAGGACGACGTTGACCATAGTGCAGAAATCTGGGTGAACGAGATGAGAATGTCTGGATTCGACGAAGATGGCGGTTGGGCTGCCGTAGCCAACTTAGGCGTCGTATTCTCTGATTTAGGATCTCTCACCATCGGAGGACAAGCAGAGACAACTGGATTCGGAAACATAGAGGACAATGTCACAAGTAGAAACCAAGAGGACTACTACGAATACAACATTACAGCTGCTATTCAGTTAGGAAAGCTCTTCCCAGAAAAGGGAAAGGTTAACATGCCTTTCACTTATACGAGAACACATCAAATGTCACAACCTAAATATGATCCGCTTAACACAGACACTGAGCTGGACAAGACTCTCGACTATTACGATGACAACAAAATAAAGGATTCTATAAAAGCCATGTCAAGAACGGACAAGGTATACCAAAGTTTCTCATTGAACAACGTACGCGTGGGCGTAGCAAGCAAAAAAGTACCTATGCCTTATGATCCGGCTAACTTCTCATTCAGTTTAGGATATAACGAGACGAAGGAGACAAACCCAGACGTTGAATACGAAAAAATTAAAAACTACAAGGGAACATTCAACTATGTTTATTCCCTCAATCCAAAGCCAGTGGAACCATTCAAAAAGGTGAAATGGCTTAAATCCAACCATCTGAAACTAATCAAGGATTTCAACTTCTATTACGCTCCTAAGAATGTATCATTCAGTACCTCCATGACTAGATACTATGAAGAGATACAAAATAGGAACTACAACTCTCCTATCATCAAAGATACCACATTCCAATATATGTCATTCGACAAAAATTGGCAATGGGACAGAACATCTAACATCAAGTGGGATTTAACCAGATCCTTGAAATTATCTTTCAGTTCTGCCATGAACTCCGAAATCGCTGAGATCATCAGTACTGATAACGAAGATGGCAATCGTCTTGTCAACATTCCAATTAACAAAGAATACCTCCAAGATATTGGTTACTTCGATTGGTATGAAAGATGGAAAGATACGGTATGGAGTAGTATAAAGAACTTTGGAGACCCTGTTGCCTATGAGCAAAAATTCTCTGCCTCTTATGCTCTTCCAATCAACAAATTACCACATTTGGATTGGATCACATCCAATGCTCAATACAGTGCAAACTACCAATGGGACAAAGGTGCTATCTTGACTTTAGGACAAGATCCTGTCACGGGTAACATCATCAACAATCAACGTAATTGGAGTGGCGACGTTCGCTTCAATTTTGAAACTCTGTACAACAAATTCCCATATTTAAAAGAATTGAACAGAAAGCTTCAAAAACCTACCAATTCGTTGAAATGGAAAGACGAAAATAAAGAGAAGAAAGAGAAAGATAACAAACCTAAAGTATACGAAAGGAAGAAACTCAGACTGAAAGCGGGTAACAAAACACGTATCAATCACCGACTCAACTCAGTGAAACTGATTGTGACTCTAACCGACACTGGCGGAGTAAACGTTCCATTCAAATACAGCATTGTTGATCCAAACTCTATCTCCATCTCCACTAAGGCAGATTTCAACAATCTTGTTTTAACAATCAAAAACAATGAACGAGAAGACAATGCATTCGACAAAATACGTGATTACAGTGTCCGTTTCTTGATGTTAATTAGAAACTTCAATATTAACTATAGACAAACCGACGCTCTTGAAGTAAACGGATATCGTCCATTCAGTGGATTCTTGGGTCAGGATAACGAAAAACCAGGATATGATTTCACATTCGGATTCTACAATGTGGACAAATTCCTAAATCGAGCTTATAATGAAGATTCCTTGCTAATCATGAACGAAAACATCACCAACCCAATCGTTCATACAACCTCTCAGAACCTGACCGTTAAGTCGCTTTTGGAACCTATACCAGGACTGAAAATTGACTTGAATGCTTCATGGTTTAAGAATAACCAAGATGACATCTATTACATGTATGGTTATAAGGACGGATGGAATTCACAAGATGTAGCAGGAAGTTTCTCTCGTACTTGCTTACCGATAAGAACGGCCTTTACAAAGAACACGGCAGAATCCAAAACCTTTGCTAAATTCTTGGAAAACAGAAACATTATTCAGAAAAGAATTTATAGCAAAGTAGGTTACGAAAATGCAAATGGAAAACCTAATTACGTAAGCAAAAGCAACGCTGATGTTTTGATTCCTGCTTTCTATGCAGCATATATGGGCAAAGACGCCTCTACAACAGATTTGAATTTCGTTCCAGAAAGCAACATTCTGAAGATGGTCTCTTCCCTAATTCCTAACTGGAAGTTGACATGTGATGCTCTTATGAAGATTCCACAAATCAAAAAGAAGTTTAAGTCATTCAACATCAACCATACATATAAGTGTACATATAATATAGCTGCCTACAGATCAATGACTGATTGGATTGGCATATATGGAGATGACGTTTACGGAATCAATGGAGAAAATGAGGACTTCAATTTCATCACTTCACACTATGAAGTAAATACAGTGAGCATCAGTGAACAATTCTCCCCTCTATTTGGAATTGATGCAAGTTTAAAGAACAATCTTTCTCTTAAATTTGAGGTGAAGAAGTCACGTAACATACAACTAGACATTCCTGGAAACCAGATTCTAGAGTCTGGTAATATGGAGTATGTCTTTGGTGGTGGATATCGATTCGATGATATCGGTATGATCATCAAGGTTGGAAAGAATCAGAAAAAAATTAAAAACGACTTGAATCTACGCGGAGACGTTGGATTCAAAAATACTGATGCATACATCCGTGTAATTGATGATGAATATTCTCAATTAAGTAGCGGACTACGATCTCTTACCATTAAGCTCTCTGCCGATTATGTTTTAAGCGAGAGATTAAATGTGAAATTATACTATGATTGCAAATCCAGCACGCCAAAGGTATCTGAAGGCTACCCAACAGTCACCAACGACTTCGGAATTGCATTTAAAATTAATTTAACCAGATAAAATATTCAATTACAGAATTTAAATACAAAAAAATTTAAGTCATGAAACACTCATCACTATTTTTAAGTTGTTGCATACTTTCCTTATGTATGTTGTCTAGTTGTAACAATGATTCATCTAAAGTATTTGAGGGATGTTCGATCACACAAAAACCAGAATTTCCAACAATTGAACCAGTGAATGGAAATGGTGGTTTTAATATTGACTATTGTAATGACCTTACCCCAAATATTAGCCTCTTAGATTTCAACAATGCTGACACAATCAGATTGTCAGGATGGGCTATCGACCAAAACAACAATACAGAGCTAAAAGACATTGTTCTACATATTGGAGAAAATTATATCAAAGCAAACTACGGCAAACCAAGAACAGATGTAAAAGAAGTGCTTGGGTGTTCTTCTGAGAATGTTGGTTTCAGTTTTTCATTCTCAAAAGAATTATTAACCGATCAAACAGGTTTCGTTGCTAATCAAATCGAAATAATCAAAATTACCAAAGATGGGAAAGCTTACTCCCCTATCAAATTTGATTTAAGGAAAAACGCCACCATTCCTACCCTTACAGAACGCATTAGAAATGAAGAGTATGCCAATGGAGGTATTTATGTTGACTCTTATACAAATGGGACAAGCACTATCCATATAAAGGATTATGCACAATTAACAATGATCACTATTTATGGATGGGCATTCGACACAGAGGCAAAAGCAAAATTAGACAACCTCTATTTGAAATTAGGCAATAACATCTTTACTGCCACATTCGCAGAAAGACCAGATGTTCAAACTGCTTTCGGATTAGAAGAAAACAATGTTGGATTTATATGTGAGATTCCTGCTTATTTATTAAAAAAGGCAAATGGCGAATTTATCGACAAGATTGATTTCATCGGTATTAGCCACTCTGGAGAATTCATATACAATCCTAAGACATATTATCTATTAATAGAATAAATTGTTTCGAAAGGAAATTTAGCAAAACAATGAATGAGGGGTGTCTAAACCATGGTTTAGACACCCCTCATTTATATATGACATTCTCCACTCTGCAGAATCCTGTGTTTACCTTTGTTTGTGTCAGAGAATGTCTATTTTTTTCTAATCCATGATATCAACCCAACAATACCTGTAAGGAAAAGGAAAAGCGCAGCACCAAACATGATAATATTAAGAATTGCTATTCTTCCTGCCTTTAACGTTTCTCCAAACAATATAATAGACAAAAGAAAGAGTACAATTCCACCCACAATTCTCATAATCGAACTATTTCTTTTTGAGACTAGAGCTTCGGCTTCTTTTTGTTTTTTGATTTTCTTGTCTTCTTTTTTCAAACAATCTAAAACCAGTCTCTGCTGCTCTGGAGTAAAATCCAGTTTATTTAGTGAATTAATTAAGTCACGAGAAGGAATACCATCTTGTCTTCTTTTAACAAAATAGTCAACCACCTCTTCATTTGTCATTTCCGAAAAATTCTTCATATACTTTCTTTTATTTGGTTTATTAATAAAAACAAATGTATGAAAAATTTTCTGAGAAAACCACAATAAAAAGTTGTTACTTTGCCATTTCTCTAGTTGATAGAAATATGACCTTCCATCCAACTCATCATGTTTTTTTGAACAGGAATAACGAATTTATATGTCAAGAACATCAATAGAATGCAATAGAAATAAGCAGTTATCGGACTAGGGAACTGCAACTCCAGACCAACTAATCCCATCAAACTGGGAACAACCATCTTCATTATCAACTCATTGCCACACAAATACAATGTATTCATACCACACAAGTTAAATACTTCCACCCCTTCAAATAGTTTAGATAGGCATAATATGCACATAATAATCAAGCACGGCCAGATAACCACTATATTCAACTCTCTATAAACTGGATGGGAGGCCACTAGTGCATACAATTCAGAATGCTCGATTAACAAAGCTTCAGCTTGCCCGAAAACCGCAATGGTATAAACAACAGATACGAGAGCAACAGCCAACCATGAAATTTTTTTCTTCCTTGTATCCAACAAAAACCAATTGCGCAAATAGGGATAGAAGACAAAACCTAATGCGTAATAAAATATATAAAACATGGCACTGTCTATATTCCATGCCCACTTTGGCTCCAACATAGGTCTATGAGGCAAAGCATACTCACTTATCAATAGAAAACCCACAGACAAAGCCAAAACAATCCATTTGTTTTTTAATTTGCATAGAACCCTGAAAAAGATTTGGATGACAAACAAACATGTAAAGAACCATAGAGTACCAACATATGGCAAATTCCTCAGTTCTCCATAAACAATAGCATTTCGAAGTGTCTGAAATGGAGCTAATATACTTACATCTTGGAGCAACTGCACCAGCATGACAAAAAGAACAAACAAGAACGTAGGCAACAATATTCTTTTTACCTTCAATCGAACATAATCAAAGAAAGTGATGTCTTTCTGATACGTCTCCGTACATCCTGCCAAAAAGAAGAACAGAGGAACAATGAATTTAAAGAAGAAAATATATGCCGATCCTATACTTTCCCCCATGTGTACTGAATAAATCCCAAAGATACCCAAACAACGAGCGACGTCAATCCATTTTTCCCTATTCATACCGTAACGTAAAAAAAAGGTCACCCTCACCGGATGACCTTCCGAAATATATTAATTAAAATTTTGCCTTGTCCTTCAACGGATTTCTATAGTAAATCTTTCCTTCGATATACTCTTGAGTTGCAATCAACGTAGGCTTTGGTAATTTTTCATAAAAACGAGAAATCTCAATTTGTTCTCTATTTTCGAATACCTCCTCCAAGTTATCGTTGTAAGAAGCAAATTCCTGTAATTTCTTCTCCAACTCACTCTTCATTTCAATGCTGATTTGATTGGCACGTCTTGCAATAATATTTACAGTTTCATAAACATTGCCCGTATCTGCACACAACGAGTTCATATCTCGTGTAATCGTGTTAGTAGGAGCATTTACTTTCTTGTAATCCATAATTAATTATATTTTATTACTTTTTATTGTTTTCTTCTGTTGTCTTATTTTTATCTAAGAAATGTCGAGAGCGTTCCAAAAACTTTTTAGCCTCCTTTAGGTGGTCACTTTCTGGAAAATCTCTGACGAAATTGTAATACTCATCAACTGTATCTCTAAAGCGATCCTCCCTTTTTGTCTCAACGCTCTTCACTGCCTGCATGTACTTAGATTTTAATATAAGGAAGGATAACTCTTCTTTATACTGAGTATCAGGAAACTTCTTCAATGCATTTGTAGCAGTCACCACAGCCGATAGGTAATTATTACCCATGTAATCGCCCAAATCGTAATACAACTTTGCACTCAAGTATTCCTTTTCTGCAAGTTTCTCCCGCATATCCTTTATCATATCTAGCACTCTCGGCAATTTCTCACTATTGGGATACATCTGTGAGAAATTCAAGAACTCATCTATCGCCTTCTGTGTACTCGACTGATCCAACTTCACATCAGGCGAATCTAAATAGTAGCAATATGCCACATGATATCTGGCCTCCTCTGCATAGGTACCAGATGGATAACCTTTGCAATATGTTGAAAAGTAACTCTTCGCCATAACATAGTCCTTATTCTTGAAATAAGCCATTGCCATTGTAAATAAGCCCTTCTCACCTTTTTCCGTACCTCTAAAAGTAGGAACCGTAGCTTCCAACAAAGTGGCCGCCTTTATATAATCCTCCTTCTCGTAGTATTCAAAAGCCTTATCATACTTCAACTGCGCATCACCGCTCTTTGTGATCTTTGTGTACTCGCCACAAGAAGTCATCAAAGAACCCATCATTATCGCCAAAGTAACTATCTTATACGAAAATCTCATGCTCATAATTATAGATTTTGCAAAGTTAGGTATTTCAAACCAAATAACAAAAAAGATTCTTCATTATCTTTCCCCTCATTTTTTATTCCTCTTGTCAACTAAACAAAAAAGGAAGAATGCCATAACGACACTCTTCCTTATTCTTTTTCTCAATTCAAATCTTATTCTTTATTCTCCTCATCTTTACGGACATCCGATTCGAAATCGTCACGTCCTGCTTCAACCAAGATATTATACCATGTGATTAACTTCTTGATATCAGAAGAATATACTCTTTCTCTATCATATGTTGGAAGAACAGCAGCAAGGTAGTCTGAAAGCGTCTTTGAATCGGCCTTCTTTGCATCGAATGGAACTAACTTACCCTCTTCTTTTTTCTTCATGGCTACAAAAACTTCTGCTAAAGGAACCTCTCCTTCTTGTGTATACATTGCAATATCTCCTAAAGAAAGTATCTTCTCATTCGTATATGCAGGAAGTTTCTTATGGTCTGTCAACGATTCAACAATCAACATGTTTTTACCCTGCGAAACCAATTCAAACAATCCGGACTTGCCAGATATTGATAAAATTTTCTTTAACATATCTACTTCAATTTTTCATTTTGATTTGCAAAAGAAACAAAAACATTTCTATTGACCAATTTGAAAAAACAGAAAAAAAACTTGCTAATACAAAAAAATAGAGTATATTTGCCAAGATTTAGAGTCCATTATTACGAAACGACAACATATATTACACTATTTATATAGTCAGTGTTAGTATAGTTACGCTACTTTAGAAGATTTTATTACACTTTTAGATTAGATTTAGAAGATTTATTACACTCTATATAACAATTTTATAATACGATGAAAACAATTCCTATGTCATTCTTGTACAATAACCTAAGGTTATGTATAGTATTGCTTTCTTCTTTCACAGCTACTATTCTATTTAGTGCAAAAGCTGACCCATGCACCCATAACACAAAATATGAGGGAGGGGAAACCGCCACATCAAATAGGATTTCTGATATCGCTAACGGGTATAATTACGAACTTTGGCAACAAAACACTGAAACTGGCTCTATGACTGTTTATGGAGGGGATGCTGATTGTGCCTTCAAAGCAAATTGGGACGATTCCGGTGATTTTCTCGCTCTTGTTGGTTATTTCGACTTAGAGGCCACTCTGAATTACACAAAACTTGGCAATATCACTGCTGAATATAATCACATAAAAAACGGCACTGCTGGAGAATATTCGTACATAGGAGTCCATGGATGGACCAAAAATCCTTTGTTAGAATATTATATTGTGGAAGACTCTTTCACGCCTGACGGTGAAGGCATGTATTATGAAACAACCGAGTTAGGTTCCTACTCCTTAGATGGAGCCACATACACTTTGTACAAAGGAGACAGATTCAACCACCCCTGCATCGAAGGTCAAAAAAATTTCACTCAAATCTATGCTGTAAGAAGTGAATTCCGTACATGCGGACACGTTTCTGTTAGCGAGCACTTTAAAATCTGGGAAGAACTAGGCATCAAACTAGGAAACATATACGATTGCAAAATCAATTGCGAAACGGGCGGAGGAAAAGGCTCTATCGAATTTACTTTCGCCACCATGTCATGGAATGGACAACCAGGACACATCACAGAAGGTGATTCGACTGGCAGTATTATTACGACAGCCAGTGAATATCCTTTAAACTACGACAAAGAAAACACGGGAGCTGATTGCGCAGACCCGGCAACATTAGACATAAACAATCTAAAGTCTTGCACCTCCCTACCTAATCCATTTGAATGGGCTGATGGTTCTGGTTTAATCACTAAATTCAGCGACTGGGCTTGCCGCCGCAACGAAATCAAAAGGGAAATCGAACATTGGGAAATCGGAGAAAAACCTGCATTCGACAAGTTGGAAGCCGATTACACTGACGGAACCCTAACGGTGAAAGTCTACAACGGACAGAACAGTCTGACATTAACAAGTAATTTGTACATTCCTACTACAGCAGGCACTTACCCTGTCGTAATTTGTATAGATGAAAACACAGAAGAGTTTTCCTCTTCTATCTTTAATAAATGTCTTATAGTGCCTTTCTCTCACAAACAAATCACAGGCTACTACTCGGATGGAGGTAGAAGTGAGAATGATCCATTCTACCAACTCTACCCAGGCACATTCGACACAAAAACAGGTTTCTGTGCATGGTCATGGGGTGTCAGTCGTCTAATCGATGGATTGTATCTTCTGAAAGACAAACTTAACATTAACATTAAACGCATAGCAGTGACAGGACGCTCATGTTCTGGCAAGATAGCTCTTTATGCAGGTGCACTCGACGAACGTATCGCACTGACCATCACTCAAGAATCAGGCGACGGCTCACTCAACTCATGGAGAGCTGGAGAAGAATATAACAATGGTGAGGATTACACTTTTAGCGAAGGATACGACTGGTATTTGAAGCGTTTCGAAAGCACCTTCAAAGGACAAATCGATAAGGTTCCTTATGACCACCACGAGCTAATCGCCATGATTGCACCTCGTGCATTCCTTGGTCTCTTTAATTCTGGCTTCGACCCTGCAGGGGCTGAAGCATCTTACACTGGAATGAAGGGAGCAGAAGAGGTATGGAAAGCCATGGACATTGAAGATCGCTTTGGCTATGTGATTGATAATAATATGCAATGCTCTGGTGTAGGCTCAAACCAAAACACAGCCCAAACGAAATTCATCAAGAAGTTCCTGTATGATGACAGTACTATTAATACGAATATTAAGAGTTCCACTATCAAAACCGACCAAAGTCATTGGATAAAAGCCTGGTCTGGCCATAAAATTACAAACGAGGACGATGGAACAAGCGAAATCATCGATAAAAGCGGAGATATTTATACATATTCGTTGTCTCAAAACGTACCAAATCCAGTCTTCAACGGAGAAACAAGCATCACCTACAGTTTAGGTGACGAAGGTTATGTCATCCTTTCTCTCTATAATACACTAGGTGTAAAGATAATGGACATTGTTAACGGACAAAAATCCGAAGGTGTCCATACCGCAACAATCAATGTAAACTCCTTGCCTAATGGAATTTATCACTATGTAATGAATGTTAACGGATATACACTAAGAAATAGCATAATTATAAAACAAAAGAGATAAAGTGAGTGCCAAAAATTTGGCACCTCACTTTCTTTGCGTTGTCTTCTATATGACAATGGAAAAAACCTGAAAATTGCAACATAAACATCTCATTTTCTAAGCATTAACATAATAAATCACCTGTTTTTGTTTTTTTATTTTGACAAAATTTTCTTCTTATTTGCCAAATTTTTCATAGTCAATAACCATATTCCAACCTATTTTTGTAGCGTTGAGATGTATGAATGAAATGTTGTTTATCCAACTTGATGATTTTGTCTGTTGAACTTTTGGATAATGAGATGTTACTTTCACTGAGCGAAAAAAATTAATTTGATACATTATTACATTATTACATGAATTAAAACCATTATTATTATGAAACGACTTGATTTTTCACTTACCTATGTATTGTCGTCTTTTGACAATGTCAAGAAACGACTTGCGCCTTTCGGATTTCGAAACAATTTATTACATTTTATAAAACAATCAACATTAAATCTAACACAGATGAACGCAAAAAAAATGACAGTGCGCAGGCTTATTGCCACCGCATGTATGACAGGACTTATGTTCGTGTCAGGATTTAACAGTTTTGCGGCTGATCCATGTTCGATGAGTCCTAACGTTAGTGGAGGACAAAAAATCGATTTCGGTGGAGGAAACCAAAAAATTGGAAATACGCAATCTGGTTATAGCTACGAGTTGTGGCGTAACGGAGGTGGTTCTGGTTCAATCACTCTTTACAATCAAGAAGCTGCTTTTAAAGCTGAATGGAATAATGCAGGTGATTATCTAGGACGTGTAGGTAAATCATGGAGCAACAAACCATCAGTTGATAATCTTGGTGGTAACTTGGTGGTTGAATACCAATTCACCAAGTCTGGTAATGATGGTGGATCTTATTCATACGTAGGAATCTACGGTTGGATGGATAATCCACAAATCGAGTATTACATCGTAGATGACTGGTTGCACGATCGTGGAACACCAGGTGGTAGCTACATAGGTTCCAAAAAAGGTACCATTACTGTAGATGGTGAGGAATATGCTGTTTGGACAGGTACTCGTACTGGAGAGTCTAAATGGGGTAACTCTACCTTCACTCAAATCTTCAGTATCCGTCAAAAACGTCGTCAATGTGGTACTATCCACGTTTCTGAGCACTTCAGACAATGGAAGAAATTAGGTTTGAACCTCGGTGGTTTGATGGAATGCCAAATCTTGGCTGAAGCTGGTGGTGGTTCTGGTTACGTAGATTTCAAATACGCAAAGATGGAGATTAACAACGATTCTAGCGATGGAAACAGTTCTTCTAGCACCAATACAAACACAAACACCAATACAAATACTAACACCAATACTAACACTAATACAAATACCAATACTAACACTAACACCAATACAAATACTAACGCTAGTACGACTACAAAGGATCCTGTAGATCCATGTTCTCAGAACAATAAGTTCTCTGGTGGAAAGCAAGTATCTGGTCAGGGACTTCAAGATGTTGGTAATGGTTATCACCTTGAAATCTGGAGTGACGAAGGAAATCCAGGTTACATGACTGCATTCGGTGGCGAAGCTGAATGTGCATTCAAGGCAAACTGGAACAACTCCGGTGACTTCCTTGCTCGTGTAGGTTACTATGATGGAAGTGCATCAAAGAAACATGCTGCACTTGACCCAATCATCGCTGGTTACAAATACACGAAGAACGGTGGAGGATCCAACTATTCTTACATCGGTATCTATGGTTGGACTAAGAATCCGTTGACCGAGTATTATATTGTAGACGACTCCTTCGGAGGTGGCGGAAACTTCTATGGTGCAACCGACAAAGGAACCTACACTGTGGATGGTGTTACATACACATTGAAAGTTGGTACGAGAGTGAATGCACCTTCTATTGATGGTACTCAGACATTCACACAAATCTTTGCAGTTCGTTCTTCTTATACAAACTGTGGAACCATCAATGTTACCGAGCACTTCAAAGCATGGGAGCAAAAGGGTGTTACATTAGGTGGTGTCTATGACTGTAAATTCTTATGTGAGTCAGGTGGTGGACAAGGTTCCATCGAATACTCATACGCTTCTATGTGCTGGAACGGTTGTAAGGGTGCAGGATCCATCTGCGGTGGAGAACTCCCTGAGCCAGAACCAACAGAAACAGAAGAACCTTACAAAGGTGTAATCGCTATCCCTGGTAGAATCGAGGCAGAGAACTACGATAAGGGAGGTAACGGATTCGGTTATTCTGATACTGATGATGAGAATGAAGGTGGCAAATACCGTAATGATGGTGTAGATATCGAAACAGGTGGTACTGGCTACGCAATTGGTCACACAACAACTGACGAATGGTTGAAATATTCAATAAAAGTAGACTCTACTGCTACATATGAGATTTCAGCTTACACTTCTAATGGTATTAATGATGTTGAAATCATCATCGAAGTAGATAAGAAGAATGTATGTACTTTGACCGCAGATGGAAATGGTGGTAACGATTGGGATACCTATAAATTAACCTCAAAAGAAAAGGTTCAACTAACCGCTGGTGAACATACATTGAAGATCAAGTATGGAACTACATATTGCAACATCGATTATGTAGACATCTTACCTGTCGGTAGCTCATCAAGCACTGATCCTGGCACTGACCCTGGAACAGATCCTGGCACTGACCCTGGTACTACAACTACTAGCTCATCCACATTCTTTGACGGTGATTCATACTTCGGTCCTGATTGCGACAGCAAAAACTACACAGGTGCTTACTATACTGGTAACTACACTAGCTTGTTCAAGACTTACTTAGGTAAGACTGATGAGGAAATCGCTAGCAAGATGGATAAACTTTGGAATCACTATTTCAAAGGTAACAAAGACAACGAAGCAGTATACTTCGAAAACGGCAGTGAAGCTTATATCAAGGATATCAACAACAATGACGTTCGTTCCGAGGGTATGTCATACGGTATGATGATTTGTGTGCAAACCAATCACAAGACTGAGTTCGACAAACTTTGGAAATGGGCAAAGAACCACATGTGGCACAAAGGTGACGGATGGGATGGTTACTTCGCTTGGCAATGTTATGATTCAGGACAACAGAAAGATCCAAACTGTGCACCTGATGGTGAAATGTACTTTATGATGTCACTGCTCTTCGCTGCTAACCGTTGGCATGACGATCAATACATGGAGGATGCTCAATACATCTTGAAGAGAATGTGGGATAATCCAAATCACTCATTGTTCAACCAACAACATAATATCATCACATTCCAACCTCAGGGTAACGAAAGTAACTTCTCTGACCCTTCATACGACTTGCCTGCATTCGTTGATTTGTTCTCTCGTTGGTCAACCACCAACAAAGACAGATGGGCTGCAGCCGCTGAAGCAACTCGTACTCACTTGTACAAATCTTCTAACACAAGATCAGGTTTGTTCTCCGACTACAACAACTTCGACGGAACACCTCATGGAGTAAGTTACAACTCTAACGCAGAGAAGTATATGTACGATGCTATGCGTTGCGCTATGAACTTCGGTATGGACTACTATTTGTTCGGAAAAGATGCTTCTAGACAAGAGGAGATGGCAAAGAGACTTATCGACTTCTTTGACAACAACGGATATAAGAACGCTCGTTTCAACTGGGATGGTTCAAATCCTAGTGAGTCATACACTCTTGGTGAGGCTGGTGCTAATGCCGTAGCTTGCTACGCATTGGTAAACGATCCAAGTTACGAATCTAAGATCAAGACTAATTTGAAGAAAGCTTGGGATGGTAGCTTGATGACAGGTCAATACCGTTACTACGACGGTTTGGTTCACTACTTGGCAATGCTTCACTTGTCTGGAAACTTCAAAATTTGGAAACCAACTCCTGATATCACAGAATTGACAGTTGACGGAAACTCTTACAACAATCAAACTTATACAGAAGAGACAACTATCGACGAATTTAAAGATTGCAAATTGTATAGAGTTACTATCAAATGCAACGGTGGCAACGGCGTTGAACTTAACTCAGCTGACCAACAAGTCATTGTATTGGCTCCAAACCCAGCAGAGAACTACTTCAGCGTTAATAGCTCTGTAGCAATCGAAAATGTTACAATCTTCAATATGATGGGTCAAATCCTTCTCGCTGAAGATAGCAACTTCGAGTCAATCCAGATCTCTTTACCTGCAGGTGTATACTCAGTTAAGATTCAAACTGCAGACGGTAAGTCAACTGTTAAAAAATTACAAGTGAAATAAACTAGCTTAAACTAAATATTCACTGTATATCTTAAGTGGAGGTAACCATCAAGGTTACCTCCACTTTTTTTCATTCCATCAATCGTTTACCATTCCTCTCAAATTTCATAATCTTCACTCCCCTCATCAAAGTAATTTTGTGAAATCTCCGTAAATCTTAATTAAGATTCCTATCTTTGCAAAACTATTTTGCAAAATAACAAATTAACAATATGAAGTACTACAGTACCAACCAAAAAGCCGACAAAGCCACACTTCAAGAGGCTGTGGTGAAAGGATTGGCTTCCGACAGAGGCTTATTCATGCCTGAAGTCATCAAACAACTACCAGCATCTTTCTTCGACAAGATGAAAGATTTATCTTTTCAAGAAATCGCATATACAGTAGCCGATGCTTTTTTCGGCGACGATGTTGATGCTGAATCCTTAAAAAAGATTGTTTACGACACATTAAGCTTCGACGTGCCTCTTGTTCACGTCAATGACAACATATATAGTTTGGAACTATTCCACGGTCCTACCCTTGCATTCAAAGATGTAGGCGCCAGATTCATGTCCCGTCTATTAGGCTATTTCATCAAAAAAGAGGGACAAAAAGAGGTGAACGTACTCGTTGCCACTTCCGGCGATACTGGTTCTGCTGTAGCCAATGGCTTCCTTGGCGTGAATGGTATCCATGTCTATGTATTATATCCAAAAGGAAAGGTAAGTCCTATTCAAGAGTGTCAGTTCACCACCCTCGGTGAAAATATCACCGCCTTAGAAATCGATGGCGTTTTCGACGACTGTCAAGCTCTTGTTAAATCTGCTTTCATGGATAAAGAGTTGAATGCTCACATGAAACTAACCTCTGCCAACTCCATAAATGTGGCACGTTTCCTTCCTCAAGCATTCTACTACTTCTATGCAGTGGCTCAATTGCATAAACTAGGCATCAAAAAAGATATTGTCATTTGCGTGCCATCCGGCAATTTCGGGAACATCACTGCAGGTCTATTCGGCAAACGCATGGGTATGCCTGTTAGTCGTTTCATCGCAGCCAACAACCGCAACGACATCTTCTATCAATATCTACAAACGGGAGAATACAAACCAAAAGCTTCCGTTCAAACTATCGCCAACGCAATGGACGTGGGAGACCCTAGCAACTTCGCACGCGTCCTCGCCCTATATGGTTCTCACAAAGCCATCTGCGAAGACATATCTGGTTGCACCTACACAGACGATCAAATCAGAGAGACTCTCAAGAAGTGCTACAAAGAACACAAATACCTTCTCGATCCTCATGGTGCTGTGGGTTACCGTGCATTATCTGAAATGTTGAAGCCTAATGAGACAGGTGTTTTCTTAGAGACTGCCCACCCAGCCAAATTCAAAGATACAGTAGAAGGAATTATTGGCGAACCTGTTGTTATTCCTCAGAAACTTCAAGAGTTTATGAAAGGAAAGAAACAAAGCATCGAATTACCAAAAGATTTCGAAACATTCAAATCCTACTTATTGAAACAATAAATAAGATGAACGTTGTCATTATAAAATACAATGCTGGCAATATCTTTTCTGTTGACTATGCTCTTAGAAGATTAGGCGTAAACGCTGAAATCACGGGAGACATTGAAAAGATACAGAAAGCAGACAAAGTAATATTTCCTGGCGTCGGTGAAGCCGAAACAACCATGAAATACCTCAAGGAGCATTCGTTGGACAAAGTCATCAAAGGTCTTAGTCAGCCCACTCTTGGCATCTGTATCGGTATGCAACTGATGTGTCAGTCATCCGAAGAGGCAGCCAACGGGAAAGTGGAATGTTTAGGCATCTTTGACGAAGAGGTGAAACGATTCATACCAAACGCACAAATCAACAAGGTGCCTCACATGGGATGGAATACGATTCACAACCTCAAAAGCACACTATTCGAAGGGCTTCCGGACAATCCTTACTTCTACTACGTTCATAGCTACTATGCTACAAAAGGAATAGATACGGTTGCCACCACCGATTATATGCACCCTTACAGTGCTGCTTTGCAAAAAGATAATTTTTATGCTGTACAATTTCACCCAGAAAAAAGCGGTTCCATGGGGGAAATCATACTTAAAAACTTTTTGAACCTATGTTAGCCAAACGAATCATACCTTGTCTGGATATTAAAGATGGACAAACCGTAAAGGGAATCAACTTCGTCAACATTCGCAATGTGGGGGATCCCGTTGAACTTGGTGCCGAATATAGTCGCCAGGGGGCTGACGAACTCGTATTCCTCGACATTACCGCTTCTCACGAAGGAAGAAAGACATTCGTCGACCTCGTTCGTCGAATTGCACAAAACATCAGCATTCCTTTCACCGTGGGTGGAGGAATCCATGAACTAAGCGACGTGGACAAACTATTGGGTGCGGGAGCCGATAAAGTCTCCATCAACTCAGCCGCCATCAAAAATCCTGATTTGATCTCTGACGTGGCGAAGAACTTCGGATGTCAAGTCTGTACCGTTGCCATCGATGCCAAATTAGATGAAAGTGGAGAGTGGACTTGCTACCTCAATGGTGGGCGCATCGCAACAGAAAAGAAACTCTTCTCATGGGCCAAAGAGGCACAAGAAAGAGGCGCGGGAGAGATCCTTTTCACTAGCATGAATCACGATGGCGTAAAACAAGGATTTGCCAATGAAGCATTAGCTCGTCTATCCGAATCGCTATCCATCCCTGTCATTGCCTCTGGTGGTGCTGGCAAGATGAAACACTTCAAAGATGTGTTCGAACAAGGAAAGGCTGACGCTGCCCTCGCTGCTTCCATCTTCCATTTTCATGAGATTGCCATACCAGATCTGAAAAAATACCTTTCCAACGAAGGCATTCCAATGAGATTGGTATAATAACATAACAATACATCCTATGATCGAATATTTCCCAGTTATTGACGAAGAGGGTAACGTGATCGACCGTGCCACCCGACAAGAGTGTCACAATGGATCTAAATTACTTCACGCTGCTGTCCATCTGCATGTTTTCAACGCTGCAGGAGACCTATATCTGCAAAAAAGAGCCGACTGGAAAGACATCCAACCTGGCAAATGGGATACGGCAGTCGGCGGACACATAGACTTCGGAGAAAGCATTGACATAGCCCTTCTTCGTGAAGCCCGTGAAGAATTAGGTCTAACCGATATCCAGCCAGAGAGACTTTTCAATTATATCTGGGAGAGTCCTAGAGAGCGAGAGATGATATATGTCCATACCATCGTCTACGATAAGGAGCCTCAACCAGACCACTCTGAAGTAGTGGATGGTCGCTTCTGGAAAATTTCAGAAATTGAAGAGAACCTAGGGAAAGATGTTTTTACCCCCAACTTCGAACTGGATTTTCAAAAATTAAAAGAGGCTGGTAAAATATAAAGATACGCTCTATATTCCCCACTCCATACAATACATCTGTCATGAGAAAAATACGTTGTCCTAAATGCGAAGAATTCGTACGATTCGAAGAGAGTAGAATCGAGCCAGGAGCTTCCCTGATTTTACATTGTGAAAATTGCGGGAAGAACTTCAGTGTGAAATTCAAATCGAAAGAGGAGAAACAAAGCATTGATTACACATACGGACATGTCATCGTGATAGAGAACGTGTTTTGCGAAAAACAGATTATTCCATTACAATTGGGAGAGAATCTATTGGGCAGGAGATGTCCTGGCACAGTGGTCTCGTCACCCATCGACACAGGAGATATGAGTATGGACAGAAAACACTGCATCATCCATGTGGAAATAAACAAAAGGGGGGAAATCATCCATAAAGTGGAAGATTATGACAGTCTTGTTGGCACTTTTGTCATGAATGAGATACTTCAAAAAAAGGAGAAACGCATCGTAGAAGATGGTGAAATCATCACACTAGGTGCTACCACGCTCATTTTGAAGAAGGGCGCACCCGAAGAGTAATCATACTATTTTTCAAAGCACCTGTTCTATGCCACGCTCTCTGTGGCAAAGCAAGACCCGCACACCAAACTTACGAGCAATATGTTCTGCCACATGTTGTGCAGAATAAACAGAACGATGCTGTCCTCCTGTACATCCGAAGGAGAACATCAACGAGGTGAAACCACGCTCTATATAACGAAGTACATGAGCATCTGCCAATGCATAAACCGACTCTAAGAATTTCAATATCTCCCCATCCTTTTCCAGAAAATCAATAACAGGTTGATCTAGCCCTGTCAATGATTTATATTCATCATACCTGCCCGGATTATGAACGCCACGACAGTCAAACACATAGCCACCCCCATTACCTGAATCATCATCTGGAATGCCTTTCTTGTAAGAGAAACTATACACCTTTACGGTTAATTTCGATGGATCAAGCGATGCAGTAGACTTTACCTGCACCTGTTCCGACATTTTCTGCAACAAAGAGATTAAATACGGATATCTGCTAAAATCATTCTCTTCCAACAACTCCTTCACATTCGTCAGTGCGAATGGTATGCTTTCCAAAAAATGAGATTTTCTTTCATACAAACCTCTGTATCCATATGCACCTAAAACCTGAATCAAGCGGAAAAGAACGAACAAACCTAAAGCAGAATAAAACAGCTTCTCATCCACCTGCTGATATTTCCTAAGTGATTCTATGTAAGCACCAATTAATTCTTTTTTTATCTCCTTGGGATAATTAGCCTTTGCCTGCCAAACAAAAGAAGCTACATCATAGAAGATAGGACCCTTTCGTCCCCCTTGAAAATCAATGAAGTAAGGTTCTCCCTCTTTCACCATCACATTGCGAGACTGAAAATCACGATACAAGAATGTCTGACTATCATACTGTAACAAATCGTCTGTCAGCAATTGAAAATCTCTTTCCAAATCCAACTCCAGAAAATCAATATGAGCCAACTTCAGATAACAATACTTGAAGTAGTTTAAATCCCATAAAATAGACTGACGATCCATGGATGGTATCGGATAGCAAACAGAGAAATCAAACCCCTCTGCAGCTTTAAATTGGAAATCAGCCAATTTCGACATAGTTTTTTTCAACAAGGCAAGCGCCTCACTCGAATAAGAACGACTCTGAATCGAATCTGCAATTGCATGAAACAGCGACTCATCACCCAAATCCTCCTGCAAATAATACAACTCGTCGTCAGTAGCAGCCAAAACACGAGGTGTGTTCAATCCCTTCGATTCAAAATGTTTCGCCATCACCAAGAAGGTGTGATTTTCAACTACCGATTCTCCTTTCACACCAATCAAGGAGTGTGACGGAGATACCAATCTATAATACTGACGGTTAGAGCCCTCTCCTTTCAGGAGATGACAAGTTGGAGTTTCGCCCGTAAGACGATAAAACAAAGAAATCAGTTCGTTCATATTTTTTATTTTGAACAAAGGTAGTTATTTTTGCACTATGATACTATTCAACACGACATATTTAGTTGCACCCGAGGTAGAAAAACGATTTCTATACTGGCTTTCATCCGAACTCACGCCCGAGATAAAAGCAACGGGACTCATCTCTAACATTCGACTATTCAAGGTGTTAACGGATGAGAAAGATGGCATATCCTATTCATTTCAATTAGAGGCAGAATCCATCTCTGAAATGAATGAATTTAAGAAACACCATCTTACGAAGATGGAAACAGAGGTCAGTAACACATTTGGAGAGCGTGTTTTATTCTTCTGCACCTACCTTAAACAATACGAATTGTAGTACTTGAAATGGAAAGCAACACCCAAAATACAGAGCGTATCATATTAGGTATAGACCCAGGAACCAATGTCATGGGATACGGGGTCGTACAAGTGGTGGGGAAAAAGGCCACCTATGTGGCAATGGGAATCCTTGACATTCGCAAGACAGGTGACACCTATCTGAAATTAAAATCCATATACAACAAAACCATCGAACTCATTGAGCAATATTTGCCGGACGAATTTGCCATCGAAGCACAATTCTTTGGAAAAAACGTACAATCCATGCTGAAACTGGGAAGAGCACAAGGTGTTGCCATAGCAGCCGCACTTCAGCGAGATTTACCCATAGCAGAATATGCGCCATTGAAGATTAAGCAAGCCATTACCGGCAATGGAGCAGCTTCAAAAGAGCAAGTATCAAAAATGCTTGAGCAGATTCTGAAAATTCCTAAGGAAGATTTAGAGACGAAATTAGATGCCACAGACGCCTTAGGTGTAGCACTATGTCACTTTTACGAGACGAACTCGCCCCTGAGAACAAAGAAATTCAGCAGTTGGAAAGATTTTGCAGCAAAGAACGAAGGACGCGTTCATAAATAAGAGAAGGTGTTTTAGGAGTATTCAACAAATAAATTATTACCTTTGCATGTAAAATAGGTTCATCTATGATTTCAAAAGAAGTCCAATATCAATCTTCAAAAGTAGCAAGGAAAAGTTCAATATTTCAACCTGCCAATGGAGGTATCCAAGAGATTCACTCTCTATTTACCCCCATTCAAGAAGAGCCTGTACCTTGTCGAGAAGGAGAAAACGCTTTTGAAAATCAATTGCGAAGACTAAAAGAAGCATTTGCCGAATGGCGTCATGAAAAGAGAAGTGACGGAAGCACATTGTTCCTTCGTTTCTTCATTTCAGATGCCGCCAATCAAGCAGCACTTATCAAAGGAGAAGATTTCTGTCAATGCGCTATAAGCATTGTGCAACAGCCCCCACTTGTTCCCAACACCAAGATCTCCCTTTGGTGCTATGACGTGATTGGGCAAACATGCATTTCGAAGGGGCCTTTCCATACCATTCAGCACAATGGATACACACATTATTGGATTGGAAATCAAAGCCTGACTGAAGGAGATTCGAAATTGCAGACACATCAACTCCTCCAATCCTATCAATTGTCGCTACAGCAAGAGGGACTTCATTTCGCCAACGATTGCGTACGCACATGGTTTTTCGTTCAAAACATTGATGTGAACTATCAGGGAGTTGTAGTCGGACGAAGAGAAAATTTCGCCACAATCGGACTAACAGCACAGACACACTATATTGCAAGTACAGGTATAGAAGGGAGAAGCGCCAATCCAGCATCAAAGGTTCTATTTGATGCCTATGCCGTGAAAGGACTTCAAAAGAATCAACAACAATATCTACATGCCAAGGAATACCTCAATCCCACGTATGAATATGGGGTTACATTTGAGCGAGGCGTAAGGGTAAAATATGGAGACAGAGACCATTTATACATCTCGGGAACCGCCAGCATCAACAATAAGGGAGAGGTGATGCATGAAAATGACATTGAAAAGCAAACCGTTCGAATGATTGAGAACGTGAATGCACTTTTGAGAGAAGGAGAAGCCACAACAGACGATGTGGCTGTTGCGTTGGTCTATCTAAGAGACTACGCAGATTATGAAACAGTTGCGAAACTATTCTCCACAACAAACTTCCAACATGTACCCAAACTCTTCGTCATTGCCCCTGTATGTCGTCCAACCTGGTTGATTGAAATGGAATGCATTGCCATTTCCGAGCATGTTAATAACTATTTTGATAATTTCTAGCATACGTTTCGGTTTCTACAGAAATTTTAATTATCTTGCGAAAAAATTTCAAAAACAGGCAAGGGCTTTATTTCCGCTTTTTTGCTGAACTTTAAAAGAAACACAACTTTGTGCCTATGAAAGATATTTTTCAGTTAGAATATGTATTAGGGAAAGTTTCCCAAAACGTTTTATGGAATGCACTAAGCACGTCGGATGGGTTGGCATGCTGGTTTGCAGATAAAGTAGAGGAAAAAGAGAATATTTTCACATTTCATTGGGGCAGAAGCGAGCAAAGCGCACAAATGCTTCTAAGCAAAGCGAACAGTCACGTCAGATATCGCTGGGAGGATGAAGAAGACAACCGTTGTTATTTCGAAATGAGAATAAGCGTTTCTGAAATTTCTGAAGACGTAACATTAACAATAACAGATTTCAGTGAGTCAAGCGACGACCTTAAAGATTTAACCGACTGGTGGAATATACAAATCGAACAACTTCAAAAAGCTCTCGGAATGTAGGTAAAACAAAGTAAAATCATTAACTTTGTACCGATTTTTTAAAAAGAGATGCATATTAAACGATTATATTCCTATTTGATAAAAAGTTATTTGGGAACATTTATTGCAACGTTCCTCGTATGTCTTTTTATCGTTCTCATGCAATTTCTTTGGAAGTATGTGGATGAAATGGTAGGAAAAGGATTAAGCATTTCAGTCTTAGCTGAATTCTTTTTTTATGCCGCTTTATCATTGGTTTCCATGGCCTTACCACTGGCCATTCTGTTGTCATCTCTTATCACCTTTGGTAATTTAGGAGAAAAGTTGGAGTTGCTTGCCATGAAAGCAGCAGGCATCTCGTTGTTTCGCATCATGCGTCCGTACATCATCTTCATTTCCATCATCAGCGTTGGCGCATTTTTCTACTCGAACATGGCCATGCCGAAGATTCAAACAAAACTATGGACACTACTCTATTCCATGAGGCAGAAATCACCTGAAGTGGAGATCCCAGAAGGTTCTTTCTATCAAGGAATTGATGGATACCACATATATGTGCGAGAAAAGGAGAAGGAGACAAAATTGCTCAAAGACATCATGATATATGATTTCACAAATGGATTTGACAATTCTGTCGTTTTAGCTGCCGATTCTGGTCGACTACGCATGGCAAGTGACAAAAACAGTCTTTTATTGTCCCTTTACTCAGGAGAATCCTTTGAAAACCTAAAGAATCAAAACCATTCGAGCAAGAACGTTCCTTACAGAAGAGAAACCTACTCCTACAAAGAGATTTTAATTGAATTTGACGCCAACTTCAACAAGGTGGACGAATCCATCATGTCCAACCGATACCTAGGCAAAGATTTGAACGAGCTCACCGCGGCTATGGACTCCATGGCTTATCACCGAGATAGTATGAACCTAGCCTATTATGCAGTGTACAAAAACCACTTTTTTGACAGAGGCTTGTTAAGCACACCAAGCATTTATACAACCGACACTGTTAAAAACTACACCGTATACAACTTGGATAAGATTTTGTCCAAACATCCCCACTCCGTTCAAATAGAGATGATCAATCGGGCGGAAAATCAAATAAACAGAATGCAAATGGACCTTCCATTCATTCATAGTGTGGTGGAAGGAGACGACAGAAGAATTCACAGATTTGACATCGAACGCCATAGAAAATTCACATTATCATTGGCTTGTCTAATTTTCTTCTTTATCGGAGCTCCATTAGGTGCCATCATTCGAAAAGGAGGCTTGGGATTTCCTGTGGTTATATCCGTCATCCTTTTCATCATCTATTACATTATCGACAATGCCGGCTACAAGATGGCAAGAGAAGGTGTATGGTTCGTTTGGGAAGGAATCTGGCTTAGTTCATTTATTCTATTCCCATTAGGTATGTTCTTAACCTATATGGCGGCAACAGATAGGACATTGAACATCACTACAATCACATCGTTCTTGAAGAGATGCATCAAACCTAAAAAGAATAAAAAAAATCTTAATATACAAACTACAAATGACTGACTATAAATTAAATAGCATAGAGGAAGCAATCGCCGATTTCAAACAAGGGAAATTCCTCATCGTAGTTGATGACGAAGACAGAGAAAACGAAGGTGACTTTATCACATCAGCAGAATTAATCACAGAAGAGAAAGTAAACTTCATGTTGAAAGAAGGTCGAGGTGTATTGTGCGTGCCTGTCACTCTTTCTCGTTGCGAAACATTAAAGTTGGAAAAACAGGTGATGAATAACACCTCCATGCTTGGAACGCCATTCACGGTGACGGTTGACAAACTGGAAGGATGCACCACTGGTGTTTCCACTCACGACCGAGCAGAAACCATACGAGCATTGGCAGACCCTAAATCCACATCAGAGACATTTGGACGTCCAGGTCACATCAACCCACTATATGCGCAAGAAAAAGGCGTATTACGTCGTGCAGGCCACACCGAGGCTGCTGTCGATTTAGCCCGATTAGCAGGATTACAACCCGTTGCTGCACTCATTGAGATCATGAATGAGGACGGCACAATGGCCCGTATGCCTCAATTGGTGGAAAAAGCAAAACAATTTGGCATCAAGATAATCACAATCAAGGACTTAATCGCCTACAGAATAAAGACTGAATCCTTAATCGAGAAAGGGGAAA
The DNA here is from genome assembly GCA_017551675.1 of Paludibacteraceae bacterium. GTDB lineage: Bacteria > Bacteroidota > Bacteroidia > Bacteroidales > Paludibacteraceae > UBA1181. Next base: position 52,889 of record JAFZLC010000020.1, read on the forward strand.
CGGTTCACCTCCCAACAAAATTTGGTGATTTCATGCTCACTCCATTCAGACAGAAATCCAACGGGCAGGAACACATCGCCCTAACCAAAGGATCTTGGGAAAAAGATGAGCCTATATTAGTGCGCGTACACTCATCCTGTGCAACAGGAGATATCTTCGGATCTCTTCGTTGCGAATGCGGAGAACAGTTGGAAGAGGCAATGAGACGCATTGAATCAGAAGGCAAAGGCGTGCTTGTCTATATGAATCAGGAAGGCCGAGGAATCGGACTAATGAACAAAATAAAAGCATACAAACTGCAAGAGAATGGTTATGACACAGTTGATGCCAATGTTCATTTGGGATTTCAACCAGATGAGCGCGACTATGGTGTCGGAGCCCAGATTCTTAGAGAATTAGGTGTGTCAAAGATGCGATTGATGACCAACAATCCAACCAAACGAATTGGTTTGGAAAGTTACGGATTAGAGATCACGGAAAATGTTCCCATCGAGATAACACCTAACAAATACAATATGACATACATTCGAACCAAAAAGGAGAGAATGGGACATAATCTTCATTTATAATAAGGTGGTCCGATAAATTCACTGTTTTAAACTGATACAATATGAATTTATAGAACCCACCATAAGTATATTTTTGTTACATTTGTCCAAACAAGATATATAAATGATTGATTTTTTTTCGTTTTTAAATTGTTTTTAAGATTATCAACGCTATTTTTGTAGCAATAAAATAAAGAAATAACAATGGTACTATTACAAGCAGCAGAGGCAGAAGTGGAAGTAGCAAGCCTCAACCTATTTGACATGGCAACAAGAGGTGGATGGATTATGATTCCCCTATTATTGCTTTGCATCATAGCCGTATATATTTTCGTTGAACGGCTTATCGTCATTCGTAAGGCAGCGGAAAAAGATCCTTCTTTCATGGACAAGATCAAGGATTACATCAATGAAGGAAAGATTGAGGCAGCACTTACATTGTGTAAAAACACAGACACTCCTTACTCTCGCATGATTGAAAAGGGCATCACCCGTTTAGGTCGCCCAATGAATGATGTGATGGTAGCAATTGAAAACGTAGGAAACATTGAAGTTGGTAAGTTGGAACGTGGATTATCACTTCTTGCCACAATCGCAGGAGGAGGACCAATGATTGGATTCTTAGGAACCGTTACAGGTATGATCCAAGCCTTCTTTAACATGGCCAATGCTGGCAACAACGTAGATGTCACTTCATTGGCAGACGGTATCTATACAGCTATGGTTACCACTGTAGCCGGTTTGATTGTTGGTATCGTAGCCTTCTTCGCCTACAACTATCTTACTTCCAAGGTCGACACAGTTGTCAACAACATGGAAGCTCGTACCGTAGAATTTATGGATATTCTTAACGAACCCGCTAACTAAGCGATAAAAACGAGGGGAAACAATGGCACTTAAAAGAAGAAATAAAGCAGAAGCAGGCTTCAACATGTCGTCCATGACCGACATCATCTTCCTGCTACTTATATTCTTTATGCTTACATCCACAGTGGTTCATCCCAATGCAATCAAACTGATGTTGCCACAAAGCTCTGAACAAACATCAGCCAAACCATTGACTCGTGTAACCATAGACAAAGAGTTGAACTATTATGTAGCATTTGGAAAAGACAGTGAGAGAAATGTCTCATTTGACGAAATAGAGCCATTTTTACTTCAGATCGTTAGCGAGGAACCTGAGATGTATGTAGCTCTTTATGCAGATGAATCCATTCCTTACGGAGAGGTAGTTAAGGTACTTAACATTGCAAACAAGAACAAATTCAAATTAGTCATTGCCACACGGCCAATGGATAAATGATTTTAGTTGATGGAGAGATTCAAAAAAACACAAATAATAGCAGCAATCGTGACAATATTGCTCCACCTAGGAGTTTTATTACTATTGCTCAACATATACCTTAAGCGAGAGATTCCTCAAGACGAGGAGGGCTTGGAGGTGATGTTTGGCATGTCCGATAATGGCGGCAACGATTATTTTGAGCCTACTCCCGCAGAAGAGATAGCAGAGCAATTGGCAGAGCCAACACCTCCCAAACAATCTGTGACGCCTAGCGACGAAGCGTACCAAACGCAAGACCTTGAAGAATCTGTTCATATGAAGAAACAGAGAACGGAAGAGGAACTGAAAAAAGAGAAAGAACTCGCAGAGAAAAAGAGAATCGAAAAGCAAAAACAACAAGAGGAACAACGCCGCATTGCTGAAGAGAAACGCAAAAAAGCAGCAGAGCAAAGGCGTCAAGATAGTATCCGCAACGCAATTGCCAAAAGAACAAGCGTATTTGGCAACGGTGGCGGAGGTTCTGGTATAGAAAATAATACACAAGGTACAGGAGGCAACTCGTCCGGCTCCAAAGGAAACCCATTTGGAAGCAACACTTCAACCAATACAGAAGGAAACTCCGGATCTGGTAACAATAATTCTGTATCCTTGGCAGGTCGCTCTGTGAAAGGTGCCATCGCAATGCCTTCCTACTCTGATCAGGTGGAAGGAAAAGTGATTGTAAGCATCACAGTCGACAAAGACGGAAATGTAATCGAAGCTCACCACGTAAAAGGAACGACAGTCGATAATGCTTCCGTTATCAATGCAGCAGTAGCAGCTGCCAAAAAGACCAAATTCACTCCTTCTAAAGATGAGAAGAACCAAGTTGGTCGCATAACATACGATTTACAATTAAAATAAATAGATATGATATACGCATTTTTTGCCAACGGATTTGAAGAAACAGAAGCCATCGCTCCCATCGATATCATACGAAGGGCGGGACTTGATGTTAAACTTATCTCAGTCACAAATGAACTTATGGTAACAGGTTCTCATGGTATAACCATTAAGACAGAAGCACTATTCAGCGAAACAGATTTTTCTGACGCAGAACTGCTCCTTTTACCTGGTGGTATGCCTGGCACCAAAAACCTTGATGCTCACGCAGGTTTGTGTGAATTGTTGCAGGACTCTGCTGAACAAGGAATTAAGATGGCTGCCATTTGTGCTGCTCCATCGGTTTTCGGAAACCTTGGTTTACTAAATGGTGAAAAGGCAACTTGCTACCCAGGCTTCGAGGAACACTTAATCGGTGCAGAGGTAAGCACAGAAAATGTTGTGGTTTCATCTAATCAGTTCATCACCTCCAGAGGAGCTGGAACTGCCATGGAATTTGGCTTAAAAATAGTTGAAGTTATGAAAGGCGCTAAAATAGCTGAAGAATTAGCCGCTGCCATCATATATAAATAATGATTATGAATAAAATTTTATTTTTTATTTCTCTTTCTCTGATTTTCTTCGTAACATTGCCTTCTTGTCTGGAAGATGATCAATACGGAGAAGGGTTGGAAGTATTCGGCAAAGGAGATAACCGCCGAGCAATCATTCACGATGATGAAGAGGA
>JAFZLC010000021.1 GCA_017551675.1 Paludibacteraceae bacterium
CAGTCTTGTGATTGGTTTGCACACAAATCATCATACCGTATGACATACCCTCGGAACGAACGTCTTTGTTGTTGATATCCTTGATATAAGCTTCACTGCCGTTTTCGAAGTATACTGCTTCGTTGTCTTTGTTACCTTTGAAATAGTGATTCCAAAGTTTATCCATCTTGCTAGCGATTTCCTCGTCAGTCTTACCTAAGTAAGTCTTGAACAAGCTAGTGTAGTTACCAGTATAGTAAGCACCTGTGTAGTTTTTGCTGTCGCAATCAGGACCGAAGTATGAATCACCATCAAAGAATGTGGAAGCACTAGCACCTGGATTAGGATCAGAACCACCACAATCTGTACATGGTTCATCACCACCGCCGCAGTTCTCTATCTTCATGGAAGCGGTTTGTGTTATCACTTTATTCTTTGTGGAAGTGATTGTCAACATACCTGTTCCTGCTGATTTAGGTTTCCAATCAACAGAACCTGCAGCAGTGATACCATCTTTAATCACATAACCAGCAACACCAGAGAATTCAACGTAGTTGATGTTACAACCAGCGCCATCGTCTGTTGACTTGATGAATAATCTCATCTTGCTAGTGGATACAGGGCTGAATGTAGCCGTGAAGTCGTGATTTACCTTTGTTCCAGTGTACGCTGTCTTCCAAGATCCATTTTCATCATATTGAACCTCGAAAGATGTGATAACACTATATTCTGTGCACTCGTCAATCTTGATGCCGCCAACGGTTTGAGTTTTACCGAAGTTAAACTCTACCCATTCGTCAGAACCGCTCATGGATCCCCAACGACTGCTACCTCCGTGGTTGCCATCATCGCTCAAAATATTATCGACTACCCAATATGGATTGTCAGCTGTTTCACCCCATTCAGATGAAGCTTTGACACTAGAGATGGAAACTTCAGTAGAAGTTGAACCTGTTCCCCAGTTCAAAATGTAAGTTCTGTCATTGAAATCACCTGTAGCAGTCCATGTTACTTTGTAAGTAGAATCTTTGCAGTATTTGTCTGCTTTATCAACAGAAATAGTGAAATCTGGATCTGGAACAGCTGGTTGACCAGAACCTACAACGATATCTCCTCCGTTTGGTATGGCTTTGAAGTAAATTTTGCCATCCTTCTCTTCGAATTCAATTTCCTCGTCGTTTTGAGTCACCGTAATGTTAGCCCATCCGTCTTGCATTGGTACACGAATAGTCAATGGATAATTCCATTTGCAAATATTGTTACTTGTAAGACTTGCATTGAGGGTCAATGAGTAAGTGTCGCTTGTGTTGTCGCTAGAAATCTTTTTGAGTGTAGCGTTGTCACGTTCTTTAAGATACATGATGGCATCACGCGCAGTACATACCCAATAGTCTTTTCTGTTTTGATCCAACCAAGACAATGATCCTGTAAGGGTCTCTTCACTTGTTACTGAATAGTTACCCCATGGATTGTGGTTTGAGATTCCATGGATTAGGAATGCTACCCAACCTCCATTGGCGCTGGAACATTTGGAAGTTACTCCGCTTGAGTTGTTGATTCCTTGCGTTCCGCACATGTAACAATCCCATCTGGACAAGTCTGAAGGTGATTTGGTGTTGGTGGTTGAACCACACATACGACCTCCGATGTAGTACTTGAGCACATCGTTTCCTAAGTGGATACAGTTTGGATAAGCAATGGTCAAACAAGGCTCTCCAATGTTGTTCTCAATCGCACTTTTTGAAGGTTGCAACTCTGCTGCACTGGCATTGTCGTGAGATTGTGTGTGACTACCGATTTCATGCCCTTTTTGTGCCAAACCTTTATAAGTGTTCCAACTATTTGAGTTCGCTTGGTTTGTAATCACGTAAAAGGAACCCTTGAAACCGTACTTTTCAAGTTGTTGTGCAGCCCAAGTATGTGAACTTGACTCACCTGGAGCATCGTCGAAGGTGAAAGTCACGGCTGTTTTACAGAAGTTCTCCCACGTTGCAATTTCTTGCGAAAATGCAGAACTTGTGCAAAAGGCTGCTGCTGTAAATAATGCTAATACTTTATTTTTCATGACTTTAAATATAATAATGGTTATTTTTGTTTTCTTGTAAGCATATGGCTTCTAGTCGGCAAATATACAATTTTTCCGTAATAAAACATAAAATCTGATGGAAAGTGTAATTTTTTTCAACGAACAGTCTGTTTGATTATACGTAAAAACATTTATTTTTGCACAAAATAAAAATTTGTAAATGAGAGTATTTCGTTTTTTGGGAATTGTTTTTTCCGTTTGTTCTTTTACCTCTCTTTTCTCTGCAGATTTGTCTGGAGTAGTAATGGATAAAGAAGAAGGTGGCGTGATGCCGTATGCAACGGTGGAACTTTTAAATGTGAGTGATTCATCTTATGTAAAAGGTGAGATATGTAATGACGAGGGTGCATTTGTCTTGAAAAATGTAGACGAGGGTGCTTATTTGTTAAGAACCTCCTTTATGGGGTATAATACTTCCTATCGTAAGATACAGGTGAAGGAGGTGCAGGAGAAGCCGCTTCGTATCCGACTGACACCCGATAAGGTGATGTTGGAAGAGGTTAAGATTTTGGCGGCAGCGACACCTGTGGTGGTGAAAGAGGATACATTGGTTTATAATGCTGAGGCTTTCCGTGTGGCTGATGGCGCCGTGTTGGAAGATTTGGTGAAAAAATTGCCTGGCGCACAGCTTTCTAGGGATGGTAAATTGATGGTGAATGGTAAAGAGATAAAGAAGGTGCTGGTGGATGGAAGAGAGTTTTTCTCTGATGATCCTAAGGTTTCCTTGAAGAATCTTCCTGCCAATATGGTTGAAAATCTTAAGACATATAATAAGAAGAGTGATTCTTCTCTGTCGACTGGAACGGATGACGATGATGATGAGACAGTGCTGGATTTGACAGTCAAGAAGGGAATGAAAAATGGATGGATGGGGAATTTCACTGGAGGTGCCGGACACGATTTGTATGAGGTTCATCCTGATTTCCGTTATGAGTTGGGCGCTAACCTTAGCCGATTCAAAGAGAATAGTAATTTTTCTGTGATCAGTTCCTTCAACAATGTAAATAGTACTGGATTCACAGATGCAGGTATGTCGTACGATGCCATGAACCGAGGTGCCAATAATGGTATCACTACCTCTGGATTGTTGGGAATCACATTTGCCAAAGAGAAAAGCAAACAGTGTGAGTATGGTGGTAATGTGCAGTACAAACATACAAAGAATGATGTAGAGAAAAAAAGTAAGATCGAAACATTCAGAACCAGTGGTTCCACCTTTAAAAATGAGGAGTCGAATTCCTTGCGAAAGGGAGATGACATCTCGACAGTCTTCCGTTTCAAATGGAATCCGGATTCCATGACAAACATTACATTCCGTCCTCTCATCAACTATTCTCATTCTACTACGGATGGTCATACGTTGACAGAGAACTTCAATACTGCTCGTCTGAAAAACAATGACAAGGAGTCTTCCAAATACATGACGAGTGACAAACTGGGCTTCAATGCCACATTACGATTTATGCGTAAGTTGAATAATAAGGGTAGAAACCTTTCGTTTGGTGCAGGATCGTCGGGCAACTACTCTCCATCAGAAGTGAACAATTCATCGTATACCCATTTTTATACCTATGATGAGGAGGATGATTTAGAAGATGACTCTTTGTTCACCACACACAGATATACAGATAGGAGAAGCAATAATCTGACATTCTATGTGGAGGGAGCCTACACGGAACCTGTTTTTAAAAATCATTTTCTACAATTCAGATACCGTTATCAGAGGAGAAATGCCAATTCGTACTCCTATGTATATGATGAGAATGAGTTAAATGTATATGAGAAGAAAGATATGATTGACTCTTTGAGTAGTGAGGTGGAGAACGATTACAATAATCATCAGGCGGATATCAGTTTACAAGGTAAATATACAAAGCTGAATTATAATGTGGGATTCACATTCCAACCACAGAACTCATCTACGGTTAACCTGGTCGGACCAAATGTGAATAACAACAAACGACAAACCGTCTTTAATTTTTCTCCTAACTTGATGTTGGGTATTAAGTTTGATAAACAAAGCAACTTGCGATTCCGTTACCGTGGACAGAGTTCGGCACCTGATGTGGAGTATTTGCAAGAGGTGATTGACGAATCAGATCCGTTGAATCTGTTGTATGGTAATCCGAATTTGAAACCCGCCTATACGCACAATGCGTCTGTTCGTTTCAAGAAGTATGTCAGTGAGACGCAGCGCAGTTGGATGGCGAACGCCTCATATCGTATGATTCAGAATGCGATTATGAACAGATTGGTATATGATACACAAACAGGAGTGCAACGTAGTTATAAGGAGAATGTGAATGGCAATTGGAACATGAGCGGCTCACTTGTTTTCAATACACCATTCAAAAATAAAGATTTCATATTCAGCACATCAACGAAGGGAAGTTATGAAGAAAATGTTTCGTTGGAAAGTTCGTCAATGATCACCGATCAAATGTTAAAAAATTTAACAAAAGTGATAGGAGCGTCAGAAAGAATTTCAATTTCTTACAGAGGAACCAAATTTGACATGGAACTGGCGGGCAATGTTGATTACCAAAGAAGCAAAAATGAGGTCCGAAACAGTGCAAATTACGAGACTTTTGACTATCAGGTGGAATATGACATAAATATAAAATTGCCATGGAAAATGGAGTTATCTTCGAACATAGACTATCATTTGTATAAAGGATATTCGGATGGATTTAATAATCAAGAGTGGCTTTGGAATGCTCAATTATCAAAGACTTTTATGAAAAATAATGCAGGAATATTGCGTTTCAAGGTTTTTGATTTGTTGGGACAACAAGGAAATCTTTCTAGAAAAATCAGTGATTCATCAATCAACGATACAGAATATAATACTTTGGGCAGCTATTTCCTTCTCCAATTCAGCTATAAACTTAATAATTTTCAACAAAGAGAACGAAAAGGTAGAAATGTGTTCGATTATTAAAAAAAACAAAAAAAAATTTGCGTATTTAAATAAAATGCTATTTTTGTAGGTGGAAAACTGAATTTAACATAGAATAAGTATGGAAAAAGGATTTTATGAACGCATTTTTAAATGCTTTAATGAACTTCCTGCAATGGCATTGTCGGAAGATTCGGTTAAGTTGTTGAACTCAAAGACGAGAGTTATTCAACTCAACAAAGGTGAGTACCTTCAACTAGAAGGTGATGTGAGTCGTTTTTTGGGTATTGTTGATACTGGATTAATCAGAATCTTCTATCGCAAGGCAGGAGAAGAAATGACGGAGTATTTGGCTAGTGAAGATGAAATCTTCTATGATTGTGAGAGTTTCTTTCGCCAAACGCCAAGTAAACGCTACATTCAGATGCTTGAGCCCTCAGTGCTTTATCTTTGTACAAAGACTGATTTGGACGAGTTGTGTAAACAGAATAAAGAGATTCGTATCTTTTATCGCAATTTGACAGAGCAGTTGTTACGTAAGAAAAAGCAGAAGACTTTGGATTGTATATTTGAGCCAGCAAAGGTTCGTTATGACAATCTCATCAATCGAAATTCGGAATATGTGTTGCGTGTTCCTTCTATCTTTGTTGCTTCCTATTTGGGTGTGACACCAGAGACACTAAGCCGTATTCGTTCGAAGGTGAAATAATGGTATGGTATATTGTGGTATGTTTAACGAATTTGAATTGAAATTTATATATGAAAAAAGTTGTTATAAATAAAAGATTAGTCTCTGCCGAAATAGAACATGTTTTAGGTCATATAGAATTGTCGATAGAGACAAAGAGAAAGTTGAATTCTATTCTCGTTCAAGAGAAGGTTAAGAAACATGACCTTATTTTGAAACCAGGAGACGTGTGTGACTTCTGGGGTGTAGTTCAAAAAGGTATGGTGCAAGTATATCACTATAAGAATAAAAAACTTATATCTGATTTCTTTGCAACAGAGGGATATGGTTTCTTCGATATTGAAAGTTTCGTCACTGGAAAACCAACAGAGGCAACCATCGAGGCTCTTGAACCAACTGTATATGTGAAAATGGATCGTGCTAAGTTCTTGAAACTTTGTGATGAGGAGGAAGAGTTGAATACAATCTATCAGAAAGTCTTGGAATTCACCTTGATTTTGTGTCATAACAGATTGGATTCAGTCTTGAATGATTCTGCTGAAGATAAGTATGAGAATTTGGAGAAACGTATTCCTGGATTGGCATCTCGTATCAGCGCCATCAATGTAGCATCTTACATAGGTGTGACGCAAGAGACGCTTTGCAGGATCAAATCTAAACAAGAAGATTTTCTTCTTTTCTAATAAAAGAAAAAGATTTTTTTTATACTTTTACATCTGTGGCATTTCTGGTATGGAGTGCCACAGATTTGCGTTTTAGAGAGTTCCTTAGAATGTTTAACTATTTAAAATAAAATTATGTCACAAATTTCAGATTTAATTTTGAAGCAAGTGCAGGAAGCTGCTTCACAAAGTGCATCACAAAGTGATTTGGGTAGCAACGTATTGGATGGTTTGTCAGACTCTATCCTAAATAGTCTGAAGCAGACAGCTAAGAGTCCAAATGGTATTGAACAATTGACTTCTTTGTTTACAGGAAATACTTCTGCAGAATCAAGTCCTATTACTCAATTGGCATCTCAGATCTTTTCATCTCAGGTTGCTCCTAAATTGGGATTGAGTGCATCTTCGGCAAATGCTGCAGCAGGCTTGTTGCCAACCATCATTGCAGGATTGGTTTCTATAATTACAAAGAAAGGTAGCGGCATCGATTTGTCTTCTATCTTGAGTTCTTTGGGTGCTGTTGCCTCTTCCAATCCTACAACAGGTAAGTTGATTTCCATCATCGGTAGATTAGGAGGTTTGTTGAAAAAGAGAAAATAAAAATCATCGATAAACGATAGATTAGAAAGAATCGAGGATTTATAAATTTCTGGGTGCTTTTGTGTTAGCAACCATGCTTTCGACAAAATCGCAAATGATAAATGTGCTCTGGAAGATTTTATGCTTCCAGAGCATTTTTGTTTTAATTGTGTACCTTTAAGATTGAATTATTTATAGTATCTTTGCGCCGTCTTTTTAAATGGTTCCTGGGTTCTGCCATTTTCTGAGATGCGAAATTATAGAACTCACCATAAAGAAATAGATAATATGAGAAAAAAAGTGTTGGCGATCCTTGCGTTTTCGGGTTGCTTGTTATGTTTGAATGCACAAAAACAGTACATGACAGTAGAGCAATTAGATGGGAAGATGTACAGTTTTTCATTGGACGAGAATCCTATTGTGACGTACGAGAACGGTAGTTTGATTGTAAATGGTAGTCTTGCCACTAGTTATGCAATCAGTGATGTTAGAAATTATCATTTTACAGAAGGTGATGAAACCGGTGTAAATGCATTAGCGGCAGATGTATTGCAAATAGTAAGTCTGAATGAGACCACGTTGCAGGTGCTCAATGCACAAGCATTGGAAAAGGTGTCGTTGGTTGGTGTGAATGGAGTGACAATTTTTGCTGCCACGACTGACAAAGAGGGTTCTGCCGTTGTCACACTTCCAAATCAAAAGGGTGTTTATGTGTTGACTGTGGGAACAAAATCAATTAAAGTGATTCGAAAGTAAAATAGCATTAAAGATGAAGAAGATAATATTATCAATAGCAGTAATAATGTTTGCCGTTGTGGCGGGTGCTGTGACGTATATGAGCGTGAAGACTGTTGACAATCAGATCGTGAAATATGATATAGAGAAAGTGGAGCAGGTTGATTACGAAAAAGATGATGCAACTTCCACAAGATATATGCGTACGAAGACTACTGATGGAAAGGTGGATAAGTATGATGTGGAGAAGGTGGTGGAAGTGACTTATGAAGATGTCAATATTGTATTCGATACGACAGGAACAACGACACAAAGTGTGTCAGTTAGTGGAAGAATGAATGAATATACATTTGTTGATCTTGGCTTGGAGAGTGGATTGTTGTGGGCTACTTATAATGTTGGCGCAACCAAACCGGTTGAGTCTGGCGACTATTTTGCATGGGGAGAGACTTTGCCCAAAAGTGATTATTCAAGCAAAACTTATATGTGGTGTGACAGCATAGATGGGTCTTTGATTAAGTATTGTTATCGTAGTTCGAGCGGTATTGTGGATGACAAGACTGTTTTGGATATAGAAGATGATGCTGCAACTGCTTCATGGAAAGGAGAGTGGCGCATGCCAACTTCGGCTGAACTACAAGAGTTAATCTCTGGCTGTGTTTGGACATGGACGGATGATTTCAATGAAACTGGAGTTGCGGGAATGATTGGAACTTCAAATGTCAATGGTAACACTATTTTCTTTCCTGCTGTAGGATACTATAACGGGACAAAGCGTTATTTTGAATCAAGCATGTCTGTATGGTCGTCTTCGATTTTCTCTAACACAGATTATGGGGCGAGTTATCTTTATGGAGATGATCAAGGGGCTATGCAATGTGTATCTAGTAGTCGAACAATTAATAGATATTACGGACGGACAGTTCGTGCAGTTGCTGATATTGACATCATAGTAAAATATAAGGTGAATTTTTATGCTGCTGATAGTTCATTGATAAAAAGTTGCAATGTGTGGAAAGGGGGTACGACTACTACACCTAAAGCACCTATAATAAGTGGCTATGACTTTATTGGTTGGAGTGACTCTTCATTCATCAATGTGCAGAAAGATATAGATGTGTATGCTCAATATAAACCCTCTTTAATCGAAAATGGAGTCTCTGTTAGCGGTAAGATAGGAGATTATTCATACGTGGATCTTGGATTGGCAAGTGGTTTGAAATGGGCGACATACAATGTGGGCGCAACAAAACCAGAAGGGTATGGAAATTATTTCGCATGGGGAGAAACAACGACAAAGGATGATTATTCATGGGAAACGTATAGATTGTGTGAAGGTACCGATCAGTCCATTAAGAAATATTTTTCTTTGGATAAAAAAACGGTGTTGGAATTAGAGGATGATGCTGCTTATTACTGTTGGGGAGAAAATTGGTGTATTCCAACTTTGGCTGAAATGAAAGAGTTGTTAAATGGATGCAATTGGAAAGCCACGGATGATTTTAATGGGACAGGAATAGCAGGTTTTATAGGTACTTCAAAGTTTAATGGTAAAGTGATATTCCTTCCATCTGCTGGAATGAGGTCAGATAATGGTAATCCGTATGTGGGTGAACTTTGCACATATTGGTCATCGACACTTCATGAAGAGTATGATCAGTATAGCAAATGCTTCAGTGGTTTAACTGAATTAAATTATGAGGAAGTTGGTCATGAAGAACGAAGTGCAGGTCTGAGTATCCGAGCTGTTGCTCCTAAAAAATATACCGTCAAATTTTATAACCAAGAAGGAACGTTGATAGATAGCCAACAAGTTTTCTCTGGCAGAGGTGCAATTGTTCCTGTAAGTCCACAAGAGGAGGACTATCGTTTCATCGGATGGAGCGATTCTTCATTTGCTAATGTACAGAAAGATATAGATGTGTATGCAATATGTGAGAAGATTATCTATTATACTGTTAATTTCTATTCCATTGATAGTACATTGATTGAGAGTCAAAAGGTGGAAGAAAATCAAAGTGTTGCACTTGTAAAGGCTCCTGTTGTAGAAGGATTTGTTTTTGTAGGTTGGAGTGACACTGCACTATCTAATGTACAGAGAGATATAGATGTATATGCGCTGTATATATTAGAAGAAAATGCATGTAAGGTTAATTTCTATACGGCAGAAAAGAAGTTAATCAGTAGTCAAATAGTGGGAAAAGGTGTGAACGTCGTGACGCCAGAAATTCCTAAAAAAATGGGATATGATTTTATTGGTTGGAGTGATTCGTCATTCACTAATATTCAAGGCGATTTGGATGTTTATGCTCAATACGAGTTATCTAATAGTGGTCAGATTGCAGGATATTATTACGTCGATTTGGGATTGCCAAGTGGATTGAAATGGGCTTGCTACAATGTAGGTGCTACGAAACGGACAGAAAGTGGAGATTATTTTGCATGGGGAGAAACAACTGATAAAGGAGGTGTGGAAGGTGTTTATGATTGGACAAACTATAAGTATGAAGCACCTGCTGGTATGACCAAATATAATTCTTCGGATGAAAAAAATGTTTTAGATGCTTCGGATGATGCAGCTTCTGTTAATTGGGGCTCGACGTGGAGAATGCCAACATCAAAAGAGATGAAAGAACTGATTGATGGTTGTGATTGGGAATGGATTGTGAATCTTGATGACTGTGGTAGAAATAAGGGTGGTATGATTGGAATTTCCAAATACAATGGCAAATATATCTATTTTGGTGATTGGGAAAGTCCGGGAGAAGGAGTTGTTGTAGTGGGTGGTCATTATTGGTCTTCAAATCTTACCGCAAACTCCTATGATTTTGCGGATTGCATGCAGTTCGGAACTACATGTATGGATGGTTGCGAAGAATATGAGATGACAGTTGATTGGCATTCTCGTACATATGGAGCTAACGTAAGAGCAGTTTCAAAGTAAGATTATATACGTGTTTACTTCGCGGCTGGTATACAATGTACCAGCCGCGATTGTTTTTTGATAATCTTACTCTGGGTGGTATAATTATCCGTTTGTATAGTCACGTTACTTGTCATTTTTTCCCTTTTTTTTCTTTTTTCTCCTTTTTTATGATAATCCTACTTTGAAAATCGTTAACTTTGGGGGTGAAATTATATCGGATATTAAAAAAGATAAGAATATGTCAGAGTTAAACATCGATTGGGCTAATCTTAAGTTCGGCTATATGCCGACGGATTACAATGTACGTTGCTATTTTAGAAATGGCGCGTGGGGAGAAATAGAAGTTAGTTCAGAAGAATCAATCAACATCCATATGGCAGCTACTTGTCTTCATTATGGACAAGAGGCTTTCGAGGGATTGAAGGCGTATCGTTGCAAGGATGGTAAGATTCGTATCTTCCGTATGGAAGCAAATGCAGAGCGTTTGCAATCCACTTGTCGTGGTATCTTGATGCCAGAGTTGTCAACAGAAAAGTTCTGTGAGATGATTAAGAAGGTGGTGAAGTTGAATGAGCGTTTCATTCCGCCATACGAGAGTGGTGCTTCTCTTTATATCCGCCCATTGTTAATTGGTACAGGTGCACAGGTAGGTGTTCATCCTGCTAATGAATATCTTTTCGTAGTGTTCGTAACTCCAGTAGGACCTTACTTCAAAGGCGGTTTCTTCGCTAATCCATATGTAGTTATTCGTGAATTCGACCGTTCTGCTCCTCTTGGAACAGGTATCTATAAGGTAGGTGGTAATTACGCTGCTAGCTTGTTGGCTAACAAGAAGGCTCATGACTTAGGTTATGCTTGTGAGTTCTATTTGGATGCAAAAGAGAAGAGATATATCGATGAGGCTGGTGCAGCTAACTTCTTCGGTATCAAGAATAATACTTATATTACTCCTAAATCAACTTCTATTCTTCCTTCTATCACAAACAAGAGTTTGATGCAGTTGGCAGAAGACCTTGGTTTGAAGGTGGAAAGACGTCAGATTCCTATCGAGGAACTTGAAACATTAGAGGAGGCTGGTGCTTGCGGTACTGCTGCTGTGATCAGTCCAATCTCAAAGATTGATGATTTGGAGATGAATAAGTCATACGTTATCTCTAAGGATGGTAAGCCAGGTCCTATCAGTAAGAAATTGTATGATAAGCTCCGTGGTATCCAATATGGCGAGGAGCCAGATGTTCATGGCTGGGTAACGGTTTTGGATTAATATAACAATGATAATATTGGTATCTGCGTAGAGACGATGTGCACATCGTCTCTACTTTTTTTATGTGATTCATAAGTTGTTAAGTTCGCTTTGCTGTTCCAAATAATTGTCGTACTTTTGAAAAATGAAACAATATGGGTTACAAATGGAAACGAAAGGTTCTTCTAAAGAATACGACATCAAAGATAAACTGGAATGGATGCTTATCTTCTCTAGTGAGTTCGGGCAGCGGTTCGGACTTACACTGAAGCAGGCATATAACTATCTGTGTCGCTATCAGGCCATAGACTTTATTGACAAACACTATGGTTATGTTCATACACAGTCTTTCCAGTCGATGATTGATGACATTGGAGAATACTGCCGTAGGAAAGGAGGTATGCTCGTATGATTTTGTATCATGGTACCAATGTTGAGTTTGACCATATAGATCTCACTCGTTCTAAACCCAACAAAGATTTTGGACAGGGGTTCTATCTGTCGGAAGATATCAAACAAGCCCAAGAAATGGCTCAAGCAAAAGTTGACCAACTTGAAACTGGTAGCCCCATTGTAATGTCTTATGATATTGATGAGACAAAAATGAACTCGTTAAGACTTTTGCGTTTTGACACTTACAGTGAAGAATGGGCAAAGTTCATTTTGCTTAACCGCAATAATCCTAACCGTGAACCCGCACATGACTACGATATTGTAATTGGTCCTATAGCAAATGATCGTGTAGGTGTACAATTGTGGAAATATGAAACACATAGTATTGACCTGCCAACGCTTGTACGTAACCTGCATTACATGAAAGGTATCACTATTCAATATTTCTTCGGCACCGAAAATGCCATTAAACTTCTGAAAAGGATATGAGTGAACACGAACAAATGATACTTGATATGGTTAAAAACCTAGCCGCATTGCTGACAGAAGAAAATCCTACACTTTCTGCAGAACAGGCTCTTTCATTGGTGATCAATTCTGATACCTATCAGCGTTTGTTGAATACTAACACCCGACTTTACTATCAAAGTCCTCGGTATGTATACTCTTTTCTTGATAATGAATTAAAAACGGGGTCGGTAAAATAATCACCATTGAATATAGTTTTATTAACGTTGTGTGTTTCCCAAGTTGTTGTTCCATTCTACAAAAAACATTAATTCGTTCAATTGGATTGAATGAATTAATGTAAATTCGTTCAGTTGTGTTGAATGAATTAACGTAAATTCGTTCAGTTGGATTGAATGAATTAACGAAATGATAGGATGTTTATGGGACCGCCGTTAGCAATAACTTATTTCCGTATTTCCAGGAACTTAACACGTTTCTCCCCGTAAGAGGAAATGACATACCATTTAGGTAAACATTTCGATGGGTTGCGTGATGGTTGGTTGAATAGTGCCAATACTTGAGAAGGGATCGTGTCGGTTGTGTATCTTATTGTTAGGTCTCCCATTGAGTCGGAACAATATATTGAATACGTTATATTTCCCGTCATTCGTTTGCCGTATTCATCTCTCACAATAAAATAGGCAGGAACGGTGGTGGATGCAGGTATCCAACAAGCTGACTCGTTCGTGTAGACTTGATTGTTGCCATCTACATCCGTGTATTGTATCTCTGATGTGTATTTATGCACGATGACGGGTGATAACGTGAATGTTTTTTCGGACAGACACGTGTTGCTAATATTGTCATATATTGTTACTTTTACGCTCCTTTGTCCCTTTTCTACACCTTCCACCTTAAATGAATTAATCTTAATAGGGTTCGTATATAAAAAGTTAGTACTAATTATTTGTTGTCCCTCAGTTGAGTATCCTTGATAAGGACTAAGTTCTCCTTGGTCAACACAAATTCGCAACGAAGGTTTCATGGAGTTGTTTAGTGTGATAAGCAACGTGTTTTTGTCAACCCTCTTTATATAGCTGATACCTTTTAAGAAATACTTGTTCCGAATTACGTCATCTTTAATGAGTTCATTTACTGTGAAGTTAAAAGAACCTGAATCTCTGAGGACCTCGAATCTTTTTCCCTCTTGTCTTGACCCTTGTTTCTGTGCTACTCCATTGAGGGGAAACAAGATGAATATGGATAATATGTAGAATAAAAGGTTTCTCATAATACATAACTTTTATAACCCACTGTATGAGTTGAATTTATAATAAAAAAGCGTGTTCCTTTCTTTTAATGTTTCTTGTTTTTTTCGTAATGACCACTCATTTTGTATATGTATACAATATTCTCTTCTTCGTCTATCTTATAGACAATTCGGTGTTCTCTATTTATTCTCCTACTCCAAAATCCAGTTAAATCAAACTTTAATTGTTCAACCTGTCCGCTTCCTGTTTTCGGATGTGCTTCAAGTTCGTCAAGAATTTTGTCTATTTTATTTATAATAGCCTTATCTCCTAATTTTTTGAAAAAAGCTATGTCTTTCAGGGCATCCTCCGAATATCGAATATCATATTTCACTTCCATAAATCACATCTTTTGACGGATTTGAAACGTGTTTTATCCATAGCTGTTACTTCTGAGACATATTTTTTATCGTATGGACTATCAATTATTTCTACTTTGTCAGATGATGCTTTTATAAGGCTAATTAAAGCAATTGCGAACTTGCTACGAGGATTGTATTTTAATGTTATTGTTGCCATCTTCTTAGATTTTTAGTTTAACATACTGCAAATATATAAATTATCCATAATTTTTCAAGATGTATGCGCAAGTAACCATCCGTACCTATGGGGCAAAGCATACAGAGGAAGATTAGCCGTTTCATATCTCCAAAATAGTAAAATGCAAATGATAAAATAGTAAATCTCCTTGCGCATAATGAATGGCAAACAGGGAGATGAATCGCCCAAAGATTAGAGGAGGATCCTCTTTGAGTTCCATTTTATCGAAATTTCAAAGTCCATGTTTCTCTTTTATTTCTTCAACCATTTATATCCATTGATGCTATATACTCCTTGTGAAAGTGTCACGTTGCGTATCTCATCCTTGTCCATTGAGATAGTCTGCACGATACGGCCGTTCATGTCACAAATTGTCACTACTTGATTTTTGAGAGAGTGGAGCGTGATGTGTCCCTCCTCTTCATAGATAAGTAGGGCTACTTCTTGTTCCTCCTTGTTGGAGAAGATGATCTCGTCGCTGTTTGTCGTTTGTTCATACCCCTTCGACTCTATCCATCTTTGATAGCTGCCATCCGATTCGTCGGTGATAGGAGCGTAGTTGTATTTTTTAGAATCAAAGCAGAAGGCAAACTGACATGCATCTAACTTTTCCCAGTTACCGATGCCCGCAATTCCGTTAGCAGTTGGTGAAGCACTGAAATTGGTCAGTGCTTTCGAGCTGTTGTTCCTTGGTTGGAAGTAGAAATAACCGTCATTCGTGTTGGAAGAACTGATTTTCCACTGTTGGTCTTCATGTCCGGTGGAGTCGGAGAGGAAGACACCATCGCTACCTGCCGTCAGCGCTTCTCCTTGTGCTGTGGTTAAGATGGCATAATTGCCGGTTGTGGAGACACGGAAGGAGAGGTTGATCTCGTCATTATCTTCAGTCAACATAATCTTTCCATCTTTGTTGGATAGAATCTTATTGGCATTTTTAGACAGGAGCAGATAACTCTTTCCTTCTTCAAAATGATCCACCCTTCTATATCTATTGATTTTATCAAAGATGGAGAGATTCCATTCTGAATAGAAGTGGATGATCGGGTAGCCGGTTCGCATATCAATCGGTAGCCAGATGTGCCATGACTCACCTACGTTAGCATCACTAAAGTAGTCTCCGCCTTTCCAACGGTCTCCCATGAAGATATAAGCGTCATATTTATTGGGCACTTTAAAGACGTAGTTGCTTTGTGAATTGTAACTTTTGTTGTAATCTTTATCTACGCATGGATTGCCTTTGTCGTTCCATCCGCTGAGTGGCAACTGAGAGTAGGAGGAGTGAGCAGGATTAGGATCCCAACCCGTACAGCCTGAGGTGATAGTCACGAAGCGTTTGTGGTATTTGAAGATGGCTGGCGCTTCATACTGCTTTTGGATAAATATGCGTTCCCATGTGTTGGATAGATCTAGGTAATCTTTTGTCAGCAATGTGCCGTGCATGGTCATGTTCTCCTCTGCCGAACCAAAATGATAGCCAGCATTGTAGTCGGGGTCGAATAGGAGTGTTTGGTCGCGCGAACCTGAAGGTTGCTCATCACCCCTTGGACGCATGGTTTTAAGGAACGTGTAAGGTCCCGTGATCTTATCGCTGTATAAGATGGCTACACGGGAGGCGGCATAACCCGAACCGTTTTCCCAATGCACCCACATGACATATTTGCCTGTGTTGGGACAATACATCACCTTCGGACGTTCCAAGGTGCGTCCGTAGTTCATGTCTTGGTAGTCGTTGCGTAGCGCAGCTTCCGGACATTTATAAGCCATTCCCTCCAACTTCCAGTTGTATAGGTCTTTTGAAGTATAGCAGACGATGCCGTTGCTTCTGACGGGAGACGGACGATAGTTCTCGCCAAACCAGTAGTAGGTGCCGTTCTCATAGAGGACACAACCACCATGAGCGTTGATATGATTGCCATCTTCGTCATACCAGTTCATGCCAAGACGAAGTGCGGAGCTACCTATGTGAAAGGATTTGTAAGGCTGTTCTGGTTCGCCATCCACACGAATCAGGTGCCAGTAATGTTTTCCATCCGAACCATCCTTGTCACTATATACCCCTTTGCCATCGCTTGTGCCATCCGTTCCTAGGTATTTGCTGTTGGAAGCGAATTGGAAGCGAACATAGAGGTCTTCATTCGGCGCATAGTCGATTTTGAAGCGTGCAGAATTGTTGGATGAAGAGTTGGCGAGGTTGACGTTGTATTCACCAGAGGCATTTAGGTAGGAGTTGGATGCCACGTTTTTAATGGCGTATGTATTGTTTCCTGCCGCCTCGAACACAAACTGTTGCGCGGTGGTGAATTTACGGTTTTTAATCTGAATAGAATTATTTTCGTTTGAGAGGTAGCGGTTACTAGCATGCATGATGTAATATTTCTCACCAGGAACAAAAGCAGGGTTTCGTTGGTTGTTGTAGTTGGTGAGAGCTGTGTTTAACGCTTGGGTAGCCGAGATGATCTCTTGCTGATTGGATGCGTTTTGCAGAGTGATGTCAGCATCATCTATGGCATCTTGCAGTTTTTTGCGTGTGGCGCTGGAGAACTGACCTTCCTTGTCTCCCTCTATGGTTGAGGCTAGTCTGTTTTCAGCCTTGGCAATGATGGTTTGCAATCCATCTGTGACTAACTGAGAGCCGTTTGCCTCGCGAAGATACCAGTAGTGAAGGGTCTCTTTACCATTCTTATCAGAATAGACACTACTGCCAGGAGCCGTACCATCCGTACCCAAGTACAGATTATTGTCCGCGCATTTGAATTTGACAAAGTCGCCGCCGCTGCTCTCTATTGTGAATTTGGCCACGTTGCCCGTAGAGGAGGAGTATTCAGTGTTCCATGTCTCCTTCTTGGCAATATTGGTACCCGTTTTTTTGTTCTTAATCAGATAGTAATTGCCCGATTGCACAAATTGAAAAGTTTGGCTTTCAGAAGCATCGAAAGTATGAAGATTGGGGGTTCCATCCACAGATGAGAGTGCCATACCGCTGGAATGGAAGATATAATAGGACGTTTGAGTGCTTACAGCATACAAGCATGTTGTGAGTGCAGTGAGAAAAAGGAATAAAATAGTTCTTTTGTTCATCATGATATTTTGTTTATGTTTACGTGTATATGGTTTTTTCAAGCGACTAATTTACAAATAAATATAAAAACAGGAAGTTTAAGAGACTGAAAAAAAACAACTTTTTATTGAAATTTTCAATGAAACATTTTTAAAGATGACTTATTTTGATTAATTTGCATGGATTTTCAGATGGAACCACTGAGAATTATTGTGTTATATACCGTGAAAAGACAAATATTACATAATATATATTAACAGAACGAATATTATTGTTAGAGATGAAAAAGGTTATTTTATTTTTGGCGGTGTTTTGTGCAGGATTGTTTGTCTGGGCTGAAACCCAAATTAATTTTCACTTATCGTTTGGATGGGTTGAGACAGTGAACATATCTGAGATTGACACCATTCGATTTGTAGGAAAAGAGGTGAGGACGGAAGGAATTTACGTTAAGAATTTTTCGAGAGATATATTGGATAGCATTACATTTACAATGGATGGTGTTATTATGATGGAGGATGAAGGCGGTACGGATAATGACTCAAATTGAGGAAGATACCGTTATGATTCAATGTTGTCGCTTCGGATGAGTGGTGACAAGAGGGCGCATGAGACAACGAAAAAAAGTGAATGTAATTTTTTTTGAAAAAACAAAGTGAAAAATTTCGTTTTGCTAAAAAGAAATTTAACTTTGCTAAACACAAAACAAAAAAAATGTTAATTTGCTTTTTAGAAAACAGCAAAGAATCTTTTTAACGTTGAAATATAAGTTTAAAATTTTATTATAGAAAGTTTATGGAAAGATTGTTTTTATGTGTTCTATTAGCTTCGGTGTTAGCTTTGGGATTCGCCTATTTCTTCTATCGGTGGATGAAGAAAGAGGATGAAGGTTCGGACTTAATGAAAAAGATCGCACAGTATGTAAGAGAAGGTGCGATGGCGTATTTGAAACAGCAGTACAAAGTGGTGATCATTGTGTTTGTGGTATTGGCTGTGTTGTTTACGATTATGGCTTATTTTGGATTACAGAACAATTGGGTTCCATTCGCGTTCCTGACGGGAGGTCTCTTCTCAGGATTGGCAGGATTCTTTGGAATGAAGACGGCAACCTATGCATCTGCACGTACAGCCAATGCAGCCAAGAACTCGTTGAATAGTGGTTTGAAGGTGGCATTTCGTTCTGGTGCAGTGATGGGATTGACAGTTGTTGGTCTTGCTTTGTTGGATGTTTCCGTTTGGTTTTTGATTTTGGATCACTTCATCGGTCCTGATCATCATTTGATAACAATAACAACTACCATGTTGACGTTCGGAATGGGTGCTTCTACTCAGGCTCTTTTCGCACGTGTGGGTGGTGGTATCTATACAAAGGCTGCTGATGTAGGAGCCGACTTGGTTGGTAAGACTGAGTACAATATCCCTGAGGATGACCCTCGTAACCCAGCTACAATTGCTGATAATGTAGGAGACAAT
Source organism: Paludibacteraceae bacterium (assembly GCA_017551675.1). Taxonomy (GTDB): domain Bacteria; phylum Bacteroidota; class Bacteroidia; order Bacteroidales; family Paludibacteraceae; genus UBA1181. Next base: position 19,022 of record JAFZLC010000021.1, read on the forward strand.
GTAGGTGATGTGGCAGGTATGGGTGCCGATCTTTACGAGTCATATGCAGGTTCTATCTTGGCTACTATGGCGTTGGGTGCTTCTGCATTTGCTTCAGCTGGCGACTTGCAGTTGAAAGCCGTTTTGGCTCCATCTTTGATCGCTGCAATTGGTGTGTTGTTGTCATTGTTGGGTATCTTCTTAGTGAAGACCAAAGAGGATGCTGGTATGAAAGAGTTGTTGGCTGCACTTAGTCGTGGAACCAACACGGCAGCAGTGTTGATTGCTGTAGCTACATTCTGTGTATTCGCTTATTTGTTTGGTACAGAAGATAGTCGCTGGTGGCAAGTTTCCCTCTCTGTAGTTGTGGGATTGACTGCTGGTGTTATTATTGGTAAGGCAACAGAGTATTATACTTCTCAAAGTTATCGTCCGACACAAAAAGTGTCTGAGAGTTCACAGACGGGTCCTGCTACAGTTATTATTTCAGGTTTGGGATTAGGTATGTTGTCTACTGCTATTCCTGTTGTGACTGTCGGTGTGGCTATCGTCTTATCCTACCTTTGTGCTAATGGATTCTCATTAGAGTTCAACGCAGAAAATCTTTCCATGGGATTGTACGGAATTGGTATCGCTGCAGTTGGTATGTTGTCTACTTTGGGTATTACCTTGGCAACAGATGCATACGGACCTATCGCTGATAATGCTGGTGGTAACGCCGAGATGAGTGGATTGGACCCAGAGGTGCGCAGACGTACGGATGCGTTGGATGCTTTGGGTAACACTACAGCTGCTACAGGTAAAGGTTTCGCTATCGGTTCTGCAGCCTTGACAGCTTTGGCTCTCTTGGCATCATATGTTGAAGAGATTAAGATCGCATTGATTCGTATGGGTGAACAATTGCCAAACGGATTGGATGCTGCTCAGGCAACATTGGTCGATTTCATGGAGGCATACCATGTGAACTTGATGAACCCTATCGTATTGGTGGGTGTATTCATCGGTGCTATGATGGCATTTGTATTCTGTGGTTTGACGATGAATGCAGTAGGTCGTGCAGCTCAGAAGATGGTGGAAGAGGTTCGTCGCCAATTCCAAACCATCAAAGGTATCTTGGAAGGTGAGGCAAAACCAGACTATGCACGTTGCGTGGAGATCTCTACGAAGGGTGCACAACATGAGATGTTGTTACCATCCATCCTAGCTATCTTGGTTCCAATCTTAACAGGATTGTTCTTAGGCGTTGGCGGTGTACTCGGTCTGCTTATTGGTGGTTTGAGTACCGGCTTCGTATTGGCTGTCTTTATGGCTAATGCAGGAGGTGCTTGGGATAACGCTAAGAAATATGTTGAGGAAGGAAACTTCGGAGGTAAAGGCTCTGAATGTCACAAAGCAACAGTGGTGGGTGATACCGTTGGTGACCCATTCAAGGATACATCCGGACCATCTTTGAACATCCTTATCAAGTTGATGAGTATGGTCTCTATCGTGATGGCTGGTTTGACTGTTACTTTCCATCTACTATAAAACTTTCTGACGTCGGAAAGTAGAGACGATGTACTATTTCAAAATGTGGAAAATTAGTTTTGAAAAAGTGTTTCTCATATTTAATTTTGTTCTATTTTTGCAAATGGAAAATGAGTTATCATGAGGAAAGAAAAGATAAATAATTAATATAAAAAAACCAATGCGACTTTGGCTCGCGTTGGTTTTTTTTTGAATAAAAACATAAACTTATGGCTAATCGGAGTTTAGTATCCATTACGGATTATTCGAGAGAAAAGATATTACAGATCCTCGAAAAAGCTGAAGCTTTTGAAAAGAACCCTAATCAGCAGATTCTGAACGGGAAGGTGATTGCAACACTCTTCTTTGAACCATCCACTCGTACGCGATTGAGCTTTGAAACGGCTGTGAACCGCTTGGGTGGTCGTGTCATTGGTTTCTCGGATGCTTCAACAACAAGTGGTACCAAGGGTGAAACATTGAAAGACACGATTATCATGGTGAGCAATTACGCTGATTTGATCGTGATGAGAAACCCAATTGAAGGTGCTGCACGTTACGCATCAGAGGTGTCAAGTGTCCCTGTCGTTAATGCAGGTGATGGCGCCAACCAACATCCTACACAGACGATGTTGGACCTCTATTCCATCAAAAAGACACAAGGTAGATTGGAAGATTTGAAAATCTGCATGGTGGGTGATTTGAAGTATGGTAGAACCGTACATTCATTGATACAGGCAATGTCTCATTTCAATCCGACTTTTTCGTTTATCGCTCCTAAGGAGTTGGAATTGCCAGAGGAATACAAGTTGTTCTGTAAGGAACACAATATTCCATTTGAAGAACATACTGAATTGAACGAAGCAAACATAGCTGATGCTGATATCCTTTACATGACTCGTGTGCAGAAGGAACGCTTCACCGACCTCTTTGAATATGAGAAGGTGAGAAATGTATACACATTGCGCAACAAGTTGTTGGAGAATACGAAACCAAACCTTCGCATTTTACATCCACTTCCTCGTGTTAATGAGATTGATTATGATGTGGATAATAATGAGAAAGCCTATTATTTCCAGCAAGCAAAGAACGGTGTTTATGCACGTCAGGCTGTGATATGTGATTTGTTAGGTCTCTAAGAAGATACCGTAAATTCACCAGTTAAATTTAAATTGAACAGTGATGGAAAAAGAATTGAAAGTAGCTGCCCTTCGTAATGGCACAGTGATTGATCATATACCTTCAGAGAAATTGTTTCAGGTTATCACCATCTTGGAGTTGGATGGTGTGACAAATCAGGTAACATTTGGTTATAACCTTGAAAGTAAGAAATTGGGTAAGAAGGCAATCATAAAAGTATCTGACAAATATTTGAGTCAGGATGAGGTGAACAAGATAGCCATCCTTGCTCCAATGGCTAAGATTAATATCATCAAGGAGTATGAAGTGGCTGAGAAGATGCAGTTGCAGTTGCCTGATGAGATTATCGGAGTAATCAAATGTAAAAACCCTAAATGTATCACTAACAACGAGCCTATGAGCACGAAATTCCGTGCGATTGACAAAACAAAAGGATTGTTTAAGTGTCATTATTGCGAGCGAATCGTCGAGGGTGAAAACGTTGTTATCATCTAATTATGAAAATCTCCTTCAAACCGGGTACGATGATCTATCCGCTTCCTGCGGCCATGATCTCTTGTGGCAAGTCGGAAGAGGAGTATAATATCTTCACAGTGGCATGGATTGGAACTATCTGTTCGGATCCAGCCATGTGTTATATCTCCGTTCGCCCTAGTCGCCATTCGTACGATATCATCAAACGAAATGGTGAATTTGTCATCAACCTTACCAATGAGGATCTCGCCTTTGCCACTGATTGGTGTGGCGTTCGCTCGGGTAGGGATTATAACAAATTCAAGGAGATGAAACTGACACCGATGAAGACGCAGGTGATCGACTCTGTCCTTATTGAGGAGTCGCCTCTCTCGATTGAGTGCAAGGTGAAACAGATTATCCCGTTAGGTTCGCATGATATGTTTATCGCCGAGGTGGTCAACGTACTGGCAGATGAGAAGTATATGGAGAAGGAGACGGGTGCGTTTAAACTATCAGACGCACAATTGATGGCCTATAGCCATGGCGCTTACTATAAGATGGGAGAGAAGATTGGCAAGTTCGGCTGGTCTGTTCAGAAGAAGAAATAGAAGGGAGAAAAGATAGAAAGAGGGTGTGTCGAAATGAACTGAACCCCGAAAGTTTTTTTTGTCCAACTTTCGGGGTTCAGTTCAAATTGCTTTGACACACCCTCTTTCTGTGTTAGATTTTGTTTATTTGCTTATAACTACTGATTTATTGAATAGGGATTCGTAGGCATTGAAAATCTCCAGTAGTTTGTTCCATTCTTGGGCAGAATATTCTACGTTGTTAATTTTCCAATCAACTGTAAGTATTAGTTGGCTTTTCTCAACTTTTGCATTCGATTTGAATGCTCCACAGTTGTTGGAGACATTGCTTTCCAACGTGGATAGATTATCTACTATATAGCCAGAAGGTATCGTCAGACATATCTTGTATACATATTGGAAAGTGTTAGGGAAGTATATGTTTTTTGTACGTTCTTTCTTTAATGAGGTGAAGTCTATGTCTTTCATCAGATGACCTATACTGATGATTTTACTATTTGGAGCGGTTCTCACCAATTCCCCCACTTTTGACGTGATGGAGTAGGAGAAGTTAGGATTGTCGGCGAATAGACCGTATGAATTTATCTTATAGTCTTTCGGTTTTCCCGCTTTGTTGTAGTAGTAATCCTTAGCCTCTTGTTCGAATGCATCCTTTTGAAAGGAGGAGTCTTTTACCATAAAGGAGAGGTATTGATTCATTATATAAGGAAGCATTTTGTTCTTCTTCGCATCATCTTTAAAGGTGGTTTTGATATTGAAGTGAGAACGCATGATGGAGTCCCATTGTTGGTAGGTTCCTAAATCATCACGAATCTGTCTTTTCTCTGTGCCAATGATAGAGGTGGTACGATTGATGTTAAGTGCATTGGCATCCACGTCGTCCAATGATGCAGTGATTGTGTATTCCGTTTTGTTTTTTTCGGCTGGCGTGATTTTTATTTTTTCTCGTTGTAGTTTGCTGTATTCTTTGTCCCCTTTGAAACTCATCTTTTTGTTGCCTGCATTGAGGAATATAGCCTCCATGCCTTCGTAATTAGATGGGTTGTCAATTGCACAATTTATTTTGTCGTCGCTTGGATAATAGTAAGTTCCATCCGTGAGCTTTATTATATAGTTGTAATCATCTTCAAACAATTGGTCTTCCCACGTTCCTGCATATCGGTCGGGAACTTGTCCTTGTGAGCGTGATATGGCTAACTTGTAAAGCAAGAGAGAATATAGTCGCCAAAAGTCTTTCGGAGACAAATTAAGCGTTGGGGCTAAAAGAGAAAGCATGTTGTATGTCTCTTCAGCCTTTTGCTTTTCGGTTAGGTTGGGCTGCTTAGATATGTATTTTTTAATTTGTGCGACTGCATTTTTTTGGTCTTTCCCGTAGGTAATTCCTAAACCTGAATCAAAGTGACCATATGAGGTGAAAAAACCACATATTTGATTGTCTTTTGCTCCTTTGTTCATTCGATTCAATTTTCCGAATTTTTTTTCTAACGGACCTTTCTTTTGTTCTGAAATGTATTTGTCATAACCAATTTTTAGTCGTGGTTCATCCTTATATGGAGCGGAGAACGGCTCTTTCTTTTTCTTTTCAATGTCAGTGAGTTGGAAGTCTAGCAGCGACATGTCTTTCTCGTTGGTCTCTTTCGCTTTAATTGTGCTTGGCAACCAATACCATGATTGTTGCCAGTCTTTGCTGGTGGTTAGGTCGCCGTGGAATCTGTATTTCTGAATGGGTGCGAAGTCGTTTAGCGGATATTCGTATTGCTTTGAGAAAACCATATCTGATTCTTGATAAATGAAATAATCTACAATATCCCCTTTCTGTAAATTGGGTACGGCTATCTTTGTCACGTTATTTTTGGCCTTTTTGTCTTTCAGATTGGTACTTACTTTGATGTAGTCGTTGGGATTCAATTCTACGATTGTCCCGTCTTGTTTATGAATGCGGATACCGACAACACCTTTTTCGTTCGCTGAAAAGTTTTTGTATTCTATTTCGGAAAATGATTTAATGGCGCTGTTGTCGTTGATTTTCACCAAGTATCGACTCAACCTTTTTATGGTTATGGGGGGTACGGTGCCTGCGGTGACAACCCTGCTTTTTCCAATGAATTCATCGTATCTTGCAAGAAATACGATAGGTTCATCTTTGTATTTGTCTTCAACCTTGAAATCGTTGAATTCTGGCATGTCGTTACGTGCCCAGATTTCGTTGATTGTTTTCTCTTCGTCGAGTGGTCTTCTTTTAGCCTGTGTGGGAAGAACAAAGACCAAGGCTATTATGATTGCTATGTATTTTTTCATTTTTATGAAGTTTTCGAATTGTGATTTATAATACTATTGTTTATTTCTCCAATACCACAGTTTCCATATACGTGGATTTCAACTGCTCGATATCTTTGTTCCACTCGTCCAAATCCTTTTGGAGAATTGTTTGCTCCTTGATGGTGATGGATCTAGTGTAAATGATTTTCCCTCCTTTTTGAGTATATTTCACTTCGAATTTATACTTGTCTTTGTCTATTGAGAGGTTGGCTGGTATGTGAGTGACCTTGTAGCCATTCGGAATGACCAACTCCGAGGAGTAAGAGTCTACAGCTTTGTAGTCAAAATATAGATTGGTTTTTCGCTTTTCCGTTTCAATGTTCATTGATATGAGTCTGTTGATGATGTCCATTGATACGTAATATTTGTTGTTTGCCTTTGTGATGGGTGATTCCATAGCAAATGGATATTCTATAACGACCTCTTTGTCTGCGGATGAGATGCCTGATAATGTTACTTGATTATCATCGGTAGGGAGACCTTCATATCCTTGGTTATGCAATTTTTTTACGATGTCGGTAAAGTCGTCTTTGAAATCGTATAGGAACAAGATTTTATCCTCTCCTCTTAATATTCTTTTATGGACGCCTTCCACTCCCTTATCAGTTAGCTTCATGGATATGAATGTACTATCTAGGTTGTCTTTCGGACGATTGGCAGGCACGTGGGTTAGAATGCATTTGCCTTGGTCTTCGAGCATGACTGGTCGGCCTGCAATGGAACTTGGGTATTCTTTCAGTGCTGCATATTCACAAGTGGCATCGAGAAAAATGGTGTCTTTCCCAAGAATAGCGGCGCATATGGCATGATTGTCAACCGCCAAAGATGGTGTAGAATAGTTGTAGGGTAGATCGTTGGTTCCAATCCATACCATTCTACTATCTATTCCCTCGCATCTTAACATGGAACGAAGCAGATTTGCCATTCCTTTACAGTCGCCGTATTTGTTATCCAGTACTTTGCTGGCATTTTGAGGCTTGAATCCGGCTATCCCGTTTTCGAAGGCTATGTAACGGATATTTTTTGTACCCATTGATAGATGGTGGCAATTTTCTCGTATTTGTCTTTGCAGTTGGCTGTGATCTTCTTTGTTTCGGAGCAAAGGCTGTCCGTGTTTTCGATGGTTTGTTTCATTAGCTTATCGTACCATTTGTATTGGTCTTGTGCCGTGTTGAAAAGTGTGATGTTTTGTCCGTTGGACAGAGTGGCTGATTTGTATACAAATAATAAGTTCGGATAAATAAACAAGGATGGTTCCTTGTGTTTCTCATTTTTAATGGGTCTTACGTTGTTCATTGTGAACGTATAAATCGTTTTCTTGTTAGTCTCTTTTTTGTCCGTTATAACGTTCCCATTGAAATTAAATTCTTTTATGTCCATGTCTAACCAAGCTGGTACTTCCACAGTAAGTGTAAATTTCCCAATGAATCTTGATTCGGCGAAAACCACGCTTGCTAGATAAATGACGTCCTTGAATTTCAGATCGTATTGAAATGATGCTTTATCTCCAACCTCGATCAGCTTGATATTTCCATTACAAACATTGAGACCGTCGAAAAAGATGTTGTCGTTGTTTAAGTTGGAAGAAAAATCCCAAACAAGGTTTTCTCCTTTGATATTTTCTATTTTTCTGTCTTCTTCGTTATAATAGATTTGAAAATTGCAGTTTGACCCGAAACGTCGGTTCATATATTTTGTTTTTACCGAGAGATTGGCGGATACCCCCGAAGAGTTTCGTGAGTAGGTTATCGTCTCTGTTTTTTCTGTGATGATGATATCATCTTCGGGCTTAAGGAAACTCTCGTATGGAGCTAATGGATTATTATTCGCTGCTATTGCTCCAAGTGGAAGGAATAATGCTCCGATGAGAAATAATTGTTTGATAAATCTTGCTTTTCTTTTCATATCTATTTTATGTTTCTTGTGTTTATAAAGCTGTAATTAAAGAATGAATTGCTGACAAATGTAATAAATTTCTTATGAACTTAATGCAAAATTTGATTTAATGTGAGTTCTATGTGTTCATCGTTAAAAAAACAGCATGTGTTGCCTCAAATAATTTTCACCTCATATTTTGATAACGAATTGTTCCCTCGAATCTTGGCGGTGAGATTCTTTTCTTGAAAGATTTTCTTGTTTTGTCCTGCATATCCCCATACGAAATTCACTTGTGTGGGATTTACCTCTAAGGTGATTTCCTGATTTCTTTTCTCTTTTAATGTTTGGTTGAGGATATCTGCCCATATTTCTGTCATCATCAGTTCCTTGAAGGATTTGTGGTAGGGGCCTGCAATCAACGATCGCTCATGGGTCAACTCTTCTGATGCATGCAATCCTACGCGTAGGATGGTAACTCCTGCCGTTTCGAATCGCAGGTAGAAATCTTTTGCCCAACTTACGGCAGTGGAGAGGTCAAGTGGTTGGTATCGACCTAACTCATACAACTTGGCTAGTTGTGTGCCTTTGATGACAAGGGTGGGGTAGATACGTGTGTTATCGGCTCCTAAGGAGATGATGTCTTTCACTGTCTGTTGTGAACGTTCGTAAGTGTCGTGTGGAAGTCCGATCATCATCTGCAAACCGAGGTGGATGTTGGCGGCTAATATCATCTCTGAGGCTTTTCGAATGGCATCGCTTTTATGTCCCCGACCAGAAGCAAGCAATACATCATCGTTGGTGGATTGTGCACCTAATTCGATGGTGGTGACGCCATAGCGCTTCAAAAGCTCTATCACCTTATCGTTGATATAGTCGGGACGTGTAGAGAGCCGTATGCCGTTGATTTTGCCCTCGCATAGGTATTTGTATGCCTCACGCAGATATTTCTCTTGTAGATCGAGCGGAATGCCCGTAAAGGAACCTCCAAAGAAGGCTATCTCCACTTCACGTCCGTCATTCATGGTCTCGAGGTAGGTGTCGGCGATGGATGGTATCTCATCGGGCTGTGGAATCTCCTGCTGACCACTGATTTTGGCTTGGTTGCAGAATATGCATTGATGCGGACAAGCCAGTTCGGGAATGAATATGGGGATATTGGAGTGTTTCAAGGTGAGTTTGTAATCTAGTGGGATGAATGTATAGAATAGAAAAAAGCCACAAAACGGCAATGAAGTGTCGTTTTGTGGCTTTGTGTATGATCTATTAAGACTTCTTTACACTGATGTTTACTTTGAAATCGTCAAAGTCTAACTCAGTAGCGTCAGATACTTTATCCACCAAGGTGATGCTCTTAGCCAATACCTGAGAAGAGATGTATTCGTTGAACTCTTCAATAGCGGCATTCACATTGTCAGATTTCTCAATTTCGATAAGGATCTTATCGGTAATTTCGAAACCACTGGACTTACGTATGTTTTGAATACGGTTGATGAATTCGCGTGCGATACCCTCTTTTTGAAGTTCTGGTGTGATTGTTACATCCAATGCAATGGTAATGTTTCCATTGTTGGCAACCAACCATCCTGGTATATCTTCAGAGATAATCTCTACGTCGCTCTTTTCTACAACGATGGTGTTGCCATCGATGTTCATCTCGTAGGTGCCAGTATTCTCCAATTTTGAGATCTCTTCTTGTGCCAATGCCTGCAATTGAGCAGCCACAGCTTTCATGCTTTTACCGCATTTAGGACCTAACTTTTTGAAGTCTGGTTTGATTCTTTTTACCAAGATACCTGTTGAGTCATCCACGAAGTTGATCTCTTTCACGTTTACCTCGTTCATGATCAAATCTTTCACAGCCTCCACGTTCTCTTGCTCATGTTCTGCAAGGATTGGAACCATGATTTGCTTCAATGGTTGACGCACCTTGATGTTCTCCTTTTTACGAAGAGACAAGGTCATGGATGAGATGTCTTGTGCTAATTGCATACGTTCTTCCAATGTCTTATCAATCAAGGCCTCGTTGTATTTAGGGAAGTCTGCCAAGTGAACAGATTCGCTCTTGTCGCAACCAGATGCATTATTCAAATTCAAGAACAATTGGTCTGAATAGAAAGGAGAGATAGGAGCCATCAGACGTGCTACTGTATCCAAGCAAGTATAAAGTGTTTGGTATGCAGCCAACTTGTCTTCTGTTAGTGTACCACCCCAGAAGCGTTTACGATTTAGACGAACGTACCAATTGCTCAAATGATCGTTTACGAAGTTGGAGATAGTGCGACCTGCACGAGTAGGTTCGTAGTCGTTGTAGCTCTCGTCCACCTCTTTGATGAGGGAGTTGAGCAATGAGATGATCCAACGGTCGATCTCAGGTCTTTTCTCCATTGGTACTTGAGGCTGGCTGTTGGTGAAGTTATCCACATTCGCATATAGAGCGAAGAATGAATAGGTATTGTAGAGTGTGCCGAAGAATTTACGGCGTACCTCTTCGATACCTTCAGTGTCGAATTTCAGATTGTCCCAAGGGGATGCGTTGGTGATCATATACCAACGTAATGGGTCAGAACCATATTTCTCAATGGCTCCGAATGGGTCAACCGCGTTGCCCAAACGTTTGGACATCTTATTACCGTTCTTATCGAGTACCAAACCATTAGAGATAACGGCCTTGAATGCCACGCTATCCTTAATCATTGTAGAGATAGCATGTAGGGTGAAGAACCATCCACGAGTTTGATCCACACCTTCAGCGATGAAGTCGGCAGGGTAGAACTCACCATTATCCACCACCTCTTTGTTCTCGAAAGGATAGTGTTGTTGAGCGAATGGCATAGCACCAGAATCAAACCATACGTCGATAAGGTCAGCTTCACGCTTCATTGGTTTTCCACTGTCGGAAACCAAGATGATATTGTCGATGTAAGGACGGTGAAGATCGATATTCTTAGGATCGTAGTTTTCTTTTGAGTAGTCGCCCACTTTGAAGTTCTTCCAAGGGTTTTCTTTCATGAAACCAGCCTTGATGGACTTGTCTATCTCTTCGAACAATTCTGCGATGGAACCGATACATTTCTCTTCCGTACCCTCTTCATTGCGCCAGATAGGAAGTGGTGTTCCCCAATAGCGAGAACGAGAGAGGTTCCAATCGTTTAGGTTTTCCAACCATTTACCGAAACGACCAGTACCTGTTGATTCAGGTTTCCAAAGGATGGTCTTGTTCAGTTCCATCATGCGCTCGCGAGCTTTGGTGGATTTGATGAACCAGCTATCCAATGGATAGTAGAGTACAGGCTTGTCCGTACGCCAGCAGTGAGGGTAGTTGTGGACATGCTTTTCGATTTTGAAGGCTTGGTTGTTAACCTTCATATCCATACAGATGGAGATATCGAGAGTCTCGTCTTTGTCGGTCAGTGTTGGATCGTAAGCGTTCTTTACGAAGCGACCTTCGTATTTCTTGTATGCCTCCACATTGACATGTGTTTTTACATATTCAGGATCCAAGTCGGCCAACAAGTAGAATTTACCTGTTAAATCAACTGAAGGACGGAGGTTTCCATATTTATCAACCAATTGAAGAGGCGGAATACCAGCAGCTTTAGCCACTTTCGCATCGTCGGCACCAAAAGTAGGTGCGATGTGTACGATACCCGTACCATCCTCGGTGGTTACGTAGTCGCCTGGAATAACGCGGAATGCTTGATCAGCGTTCTCTGGTTTGATCCAGTTGAGCAATTGTTCGTATTTCATGCCGACGAGGTCGGTACCCTTATATTCAGCGATTACTTTAAAAGGAACCAGTTTGTCGCCCTCTTTGTAATCCTCTAATGCCAAATCAGCAGCTTTAGGATTGAAATGAGCGTTCACCAAATCTTTAGCGAGCACGTAAGTGGCAGGTTGACCTGTGTAAGGGTTGTAAGATTGAACAGCCACGTAGGTGATGTTTGGTCCCACGCAAAGAGCAGTGTTGGATGACAATGTCCAAGGAGTGGTGGTCCAAGCGATGAAGTAAGGAGTTCCCCACTTTGCCATCTCAGGTTTAGGGTCCAACATCTTGAATTGAGCCACAACGGTGGTATCTTTCACATCGCGGTAGCAGCCAGGTTGGTTCAACTCGTGAGAGCTAAGACCCGTACCAGCGGCAGGCGAGTAAGGCTGAATAGTGTAGCCTTTGTATAGATAACCTTTTTTGTAAAGTTCTTTAAGAAGATACCAAAGTGTTTCGATATACTTGTTATCGTATGTGATGTATGGATTTTCAAGGTCTACCCAGTAACCCATTTTCTTTGTTAGGTCGGTCCACTCTTTTGTGAATTTCATCACATTGGTGCGACAAGCGATGTTATAGTCGTCGACAGAGATTTTTTTACCAATGTCTTCCTTGGTGATACCCAATTCTTTCTCGACGCCTAATTCAACAGGTAGTCCGTGCGTATCCCAACCTGCTTTACGCTTCACATGGAAGCCTTTCATAGTTTTGTAACGGCAGAAAATATCCTTAATGGAGCGAGCCATAACGTGGTGAATGCCAGGCATTCCGTTGGCTGAAGGAGGACCTTCGAAGAAGACGAAGGAGGGAGCCCCTTCCCTGATTTGGACACTTTTATGAAATAAATCTTTCTCCTCCCATTGTTTCAACACCTCTTTGTTGATATCGGAGAGGTTGAAATTGGAATGTTCTGCGAATTTCTTTGCCATTTTTGTTATTATTGTATTACTATTTTCTATCTCTAAAAGGCAGTGTTATATTACTTTGCCGTTTTAAAAGTGCAAAATTATCTCAAATCCGTTTAAAAACATAATTGTAAGTGCAAAAAATGTTATGGGTGGGATTAATTAAGAGATACAATAGCACCGAAAAGTTCATTAACTCACAATTCATATTATATTATTTAAAACAGTGAATTTGTAGGAAACACCTATAGAGATTGAATTGTTTTGGAATTCAAGATAACGATTGTTAACTTTGTAAAGTTAATTGATGTTTCTTGATGGACGGATAATGTGATTTTAATTTTTCGTAAAATTATTTGATAGACAAATTATAATTAGCTACCTTTGAACGGTTTTTATTTATTGAATATTATTTACTGGTTGACTGCCTTATTTATTGTAATTGCTGAACAATTCAATTGTAAAGACCATTCCTGAAAGCGATTTATAAAAGGTTGTAAATGAATTACAAATTTGTACAATTCTGTAAAATGATGGCAAGAATGAAGAAAATTTTGACTTTGCTTTGTGTGGTTTTGTTATCCCAATCCTCCTATTCTCAATATGAGTCAGATTATAGTATTGGGGTGATGGGTGGTTTTTCATTTGGTAAGATAGAAAACTTGGGAGAGATTATTATCAGTGAAGATTATTATTCCAATTATACATTAGACGAAAATCGTCGAATTAAAGGGATGGGGGGTATTTTCTTTAATGCTAGAATTCCAGAGACTATTCTTGCTTTTCAACCTGAGGTGAGCTATTCGCAAAAGTATATGAATTTACATTACAACGACATCTATGGTTTATGGTATGATATGGATTTTAAATACCAATTTGTAAATGTCGGGGTAATGGCAAAGGTTTACACTGTGGGTGGTTTAAACTTTGAAGTAGGATTTCAAATGGGGTTCAACATAACCCCTAACCATATTGAATATCATAGCAACGGGGAACAACTTGGACTGTCCGGCTCTGATATAGAGACACGAGATCAGCTGAGAAAAGTATTGAAGGGAAACAATGATTTCTCAGTGATGGCTGGCGTTAGTTATGAATTTCCTTTCGGGCTTTATATAGATGGTCGTTATTTATGGGGCGTGTCTGATGTTGTGACGACGGAATATAATCCATACAAATTCATAGAAAATAAGAATAAAGCAAATTCCATAGTGATATCTGTCGGTTATGCTTATTCATTTGGGAAATCATCAAATAGGAAACACAGATGAAGATAATATTTACGATAATCACTTTTCTACTCACTAACATTCTGTGCATCTTTTCGATGCCCAAGGATGCCATATATGTATGGTACAAACCGAAACAAGACTCTTTGATAAATGGTAATCCCGTAGAGAGACAGCATTACATTGCTGATACGATTGGAATATATTCTGAGAAATTTTGTTTCTTCTCTGTTCATGATGCTATGCAAGGGGAGAAGGAGAGGCCTGTATGGAGAATGAGAAAACTTTCGGGCAAGGAAATGGTATGTACGACGGATAGAGTGGCAGATTTGGATGACATCAAATATATGAACTATTCCAGAAAGTCTTGTCATCCACGTATTTACACGTATAAATACCACGCTCCTAAAGATTCCACAAAGAATGTGAAGTGTGTTCTTGTTGGAGGACGTCTGCAGAAAAACATTCCTGTGGACACTGCATTAGGAATGCAAGGTGAATATATAATCACTAACCGAATTCTCAACCCCAAAGAGATGAACATTGTTGAAAGCTATTTATCCATCAAATATGGCATTTCTTTGGAAAAATGGTCATCATATTATTCAGCGAATGGTAAGTTAATATGGAATGCTAAGAAAAATTCAAGCCATAATGAAAATGTGTTCGGAATAGGTTGCGATTCGATAAGTGGATTGTCTCAGAAAAAATCTGTAAATGTAGCGGAACCTTTATTTGTAGTTTCTTCAAAGGAAATCAAAGAGGGGGAATACGTTTTGTTTGGTGATAATGGAGGATGTCTTGAATATGAGCAAAAAGACAATCAGAATGTTCTAAATAGAGAATGGCTGGTAAGATATACAGGAACTTCTGATTCTGTGAATTGCAACCTCGAATTTTCAATTCATCCACAATATAGTTCAATATTAAAGATTCTTCATCCTGATGGAACGGAATCGTATGTCGATCCAGAATATGGTCAGGTTTTCAATGATGTTCTTTTAAAAGACGGAGACAAGATAACGCTTGTGTCAAAAGATAACATGGAATATGAGAAACCTTTTATTACTATTTCTGCATATCCCAATCCAATTAAATTAGAGGGAGAGTGTATTCTCACAATCAACACGGAAAGTAGTACAAAATATGAACTTCGCATGTATGACGAGGATGGTAAACTTTTGTGGGGGAAGAATGGCTTTACGGAAGGTTTGGAACAAGTTCTTATTCCTATGAATACACATGGAATAGTAGTGGTCGAAGCAAAGGCAAGAGGTGTTAACGCATATACTAAAATTATTGTTGAGTAATGAAAAAAACAATTATCATCACAGGTGCACTATTATTGTTGTGCGTGACAGTTGTTGCGGTAGGAGGAACAAGTGTTATAGAATCATATTTCCTAAACTCTTCAAGTGTCACACCAAATGTGTCGTATGCGGAAAAAGATTTTTTAGACGAACAATCTTTCCTTGTGATAGATGAAAGTTACAGAATAGGAGATTCATTATATGTAAAGGGACATCTTCAGGGTAATTCTAGATTGGTGTCTGTAAAAGTCAACAATATTGAAGCTCGGCTATCTGACAACTTTTTTTCATTGAAAAGAGATGCTTCTTTCAGTAACGATTCGAAATTAAAAGTGATAGCCTCATTAGACAATGGTCAGGTAATAGTCTCGATGTTACGTGTGGATATAGGCGATTCAGTGTCTGAGACATTTGTAGAAAAGATTTTTGTTGCTGGTACTCAAACCTCATTATCATTAGGAAGTGCGTCGTTGTATGTTGATAGTGGATTAATCAAGAATGACACGGCTCTCTCCATTAGTAAGTTGACGAAGAAAGACCTACCACCCCTACCTTTTGATATGGTGAATGTGACAGTGGAAGAAGGAGGATACCGTTTCCTTCCTCATGGTATGATGTTCGAAGGAGAAGCCTTTGTTTCTTTGCCATACGATTCCACTTTGATTCCTTCTGGGTATTCTATAAAAGATATACGAACCTTTTTCTATGATGAGAAAAAAGAAAAATGGGTGGCTTTGCCTCTTGCTTGTGTTAATAGTGAAGCAAGAACCATAGAAAGTAGAACCACACATTTCACAGATATGATTAATGCCCTTCTGAAAACTCCTGACAATCCAGAGGGAAACATCTTTGTTCCAACGCAGATGCAAGGGCTAAATGCGACAAATCCTATTTCTGGTATTACTATGATGGAAGCTCCTCATGCAAATGCAAGAGGTTCATTGATGTTACAGTACCCGATTAATGTGCCTGTTGGACGACAAGGAATGACTCCAAATGTTGTATTGGCATATAATAGCTCCATAAAGGGAGGATGGGCAGGAGAAGGATGGGATTTCCATATTTCTAAAATTACAATTGATACACGTTGGGGCGTCCCTCTTTATTTGCCCGATCAAGAAAGTGAATCATACATGATTGATGGAGAACGAATGACTCCTAACGCGCGGAAAAAACCACTTGATGCAAGAGCGTCTGGTGACAAGCGTTTTTATTTGGAGAGAGAAAGTACGTTTGCTAAAATCATACGTCATGGGAATTCTCCAACGGATTACACATGGGAAATTGTCGATAAAAACGGGAAGAAAAGCATATATACGGTTGTTCAATCGTCAATCACGAGTGGAATACGTAGTGAGTGGTATCTGACGCGGGAAATAGATGTTCATGGCAACACCGTCAATTACAACTATGATATAGTTGACGGGGAAATGGAATCAAAAGAAATTGTACTATCTTCTATTGACTATACTGGCTTTGAGGGAGAGAAAGGTGTTTATTCTGTCGTTTTCCATTATGACAAGGGTAGGACTGATGCTTCTCTTAATGCTCGTTATGGTTATATGTGTCAAACTAATGGTACTTTGTTAAAGAACATTGAAGTTAAATACAAAGATGAGATTTTACGGAAATATAACTTAGAGCATTCTGACGGAGCCTTTTTCAAGAAAATACTTACTTCCATTAAGGAGTTGGATTCTGAGGGGGAATTGATCGGTGAACATAAAATGTCTTACGATAATAACGTAGGAGTTGGCGATAATTTGACCCTTTGGAAAAGGACAACGGAACGAACGATTTCTGATAAAAACGTAAATCCTAAATTTGTAAGTAATGTGAATGATCATGGATTTAATGATTCGTATTCTTCTCTGTCGGGATCTTATGCCAAAAGCATCACCGTTGGTGGTGCGTTAGGTGCAGGTGTATGTGTGACTGTCGGACCTGCAAAATGTAGTGCTGTTTTGATGGGTACTTACTCTCACAATCAGGGATCGGGTGTGGGTTCAACAACGTTTATTGATATTGACGGAGATGGTTTATCCGATAGGGTGGTATGGGATGGTGAGGCTTTGTATTATGAAAAGAACCTTGCAGGAATGCGTTTCGCAGATCCAATAGAACTGAAAGGCGTAGGACATAGTTTCTCTGAAAGTAAGAGTTGGAGCAATAGCTGGGGACTCAAACTTTGTGCGAATGCTTCTGCGGGTGTGGGCGCAAATGCAGGTATTGGATGGGAAAGAACAAAATCTACAACTAAAATAGTCACCTACTTCGCCGATTTCAACGGAGACGGACTAATGGACCTAAATATCGATGGAACCGTCTATTTTAACAGATTGGTGAACGGAATTCCTACGTTCAGCACAAATGTTTATGGTGTTGAGGTGGGTGCTCCTGTAAATCCAGCATATTACCCTAACCCTAAAGATGAGGAGGCGGAACTGGCAGAACAATTCCCTCTTGCTGATGTGGTGAGAGTGTGGAAAGCTCCATTCTCGGGTGATATACAGTTGAAGGTAAAAGTGAAAAGTCGTTCGGAATTGAAGGATTCTTCTCGTAGAGATGGCGTTAAAGTAATGGTTCAAATCTCGGACGAGGAGGTGTGGAGAGAGTTTATCGCAAAAGACGACATCGAAGAACATGTTTTTGAAATTCCTGTTGTTTCAGTAGCTCGTGGAACAAATATCTATTTCAGACAAAATTCTATCTATAATGGCGAACAAGATTATACTTCATGGAATATTGAAATCGATTATCTGAATGCTGATTTGAAGAGGAAAGATCTTAATGGCAAAACTATCGGACATTTCTCTAATACGGAAGATTTTCAATTGTTTGGAGCTAAGGTGTTTGCCAAAAATGGGGATGGCAACATTTCTCTCTCTGCTCCTATTGAAGTCGACAATCAACTGGACTCCGTACAAGTATATGCATTAGTGAAAGATAAGGAAGGTGCGACGGTAGATACATTGTTTGATGAAATCTTCCCTCCATTTGTCAAGACTGAAAAAGATTTGTCTGTAAACTCTCTAAACATGAAAAATGGAGAGGCTATTGAAATTTTCATTGAGTCGGATGGTTATGTCAATTATAAAGAGATCAACTTCCAGCCAATTGTATCGGAAGATGAATATCAGACTTATTTAAATCCATCCAAGAAGGTAAAGAATTTATTTAGGTTGGGTGACTCTTATGAAATCAGTAGAGACTCTGCCGTATCTGTTTCTTTTTCAACAATCTATCCCCAAGAATTTCCTGATTTGAATAAAGAAAGCATCAACAATTTCTTGTTGTATGACAATAATAATGGTGTTCACAAACAGCGGTTTGCATTTGCCGATGTAGAATCATGGGACTCTCTTACATTTGATAGTGATACTGCATTTCTGTCGGGAAGTTATACTCCGACTATTCATCTATCCAACTGCATTAGTCTCTTTAAAATAGATGAATTCAAATGCGAAGTGTCGAATAAAATCATTCATATAAAAGAGATAGAGAAGCAGATAACTCTCGAAAACGGAGTGAAAAAAGATACTGTTGTAAGTGATACTACGTATACGTTCGAGAAAGACACTGTGCCTATGTCTATCTATGCTGATGGGTGGGCTTGCGAAATGGGCTCTCTGTATCGTGGGTGGGGACAGTTCCAATATAATTCTAATGGAGGTCGAGCTGAAAAACCTTTGAATCAGGCTGATTTGTCTTTTAAGCAGATTGATGCAACGAAGCTGGAAAATTTGGGAAATGGCATAAGCGACTTGGAAACTTTCAACGGTCTTGGGTTTGAGAATCCCAAAGATAAAATCCTGATGCCAATGACAGTTGATCCGGAAGCAAAAATGTATAGAGGTGGAGATTCTCATATTTTCATTGGCAGAGATTCTTCCTCTTCCGGAAGGATTGGTCTGCAAGACATCTATGTGTCACCGTATGTGAGAGAACAACAGAATGGTGTTTTTGACGCCCCATGCAAATGTGTTTATGGGAAAAGTGATGCCTTCATTCCAGAAGCCAGTGTGAGCGTTCCGTTCGCGGAGAATGCTTTTTCTGCAGGTGTTTCAGTTGATGCCTCTGTGTGTGAAACAAAGAGCAGTCAAAACCTTGAGGTGATGGATATGAACGGAGATCGTTACCCAGACATCGTTACTGATAATGCAATTCAATATACAGACCAGTGGGGGGCTAGACAAACTGAGACGAAGATGTCACTTTTTGAGGTCAATGAAACCAAGGCATCAAGCAACGGAGGATGTATGAATGTAGCCGTTACCTACAAAAATATAGGATGTGACCATTCCTCAGATAATGCTAACAATACAACGCAGAACAATACGACAAACGCTTCAGTAGGTTTATCAACATCAGTCTCCCTGTCAGCCTCCTGCTCAAAAAGCAAGGACTCACAGAAAACCGTCATGTTGGATATCAATGGTGATGGGTTGCCAGACCGTGTTCGCCAAAATGGCGTTGTTGAATACAACATAGGATATTCTTTTCTTCCAGGGGTGCAAATCGAGTATTTGCAAACTACAAGCAATAAGAGTGTAACCTATGGAGGAAACTTGGGCGGTGGGTTCAATGCTGATAATCTTGGAGAGTTAAGTAATGTGAGTGTTGGTGGGAAATTGGGCGTTGGCCTCTCAAGCACTACAAGCAATGCTCTCCGTGCTTACGCCGACCTCAATGGTGATGGACTTGTGGATTTAATTGACGGGGACGACACCTATCTAAACATAGGAGGGAAATTTATCAAAGTCAGACTCCTCGGTTTCGAATACAACGACAGAGGTAAGACAAACGCAGAATCTGCTAACACAGGTGTGAACTTCAGCGTATGCATCCCTGTTTACACTGTGGTGGGTGTGGAAATCGCCGTCGATATAAATGCCAGTTTACAACATTCTGTCTCCTCTTCCTTATATGCTGTTGATGACATGGATGGTGACGGATACCCTGACCTGCTTCGCTCGAATGACGAAAACGAATTCACCATAACGCAAAGTATTACAGGTACCACCAACCTGCTACGCCGCATTGAGACGCCATTCAAAAAATCAATGGATTTTGATTATGAACTAAGAAAACCAACTCAGGACGATCCGTATCACTATCATTTGTTGAAAGAGGTTAAAACTTATGATGGTCATAAGGGTGATGGAGAGGACTCCACTCTTGTTTCTTTCGAGTATGGTAAAGGAAAATATGATAGGATCTTGCGAGAAAACTTTGGATTTGAAAGTGTGACTTCCAAATTGCATAATGCGGATAACTCATTACACAGAGTTGTCACTGAAAAGTATGACAATACTTCATACTTCACTTGTGGCACTTTAACTAGTGTTGAAACACGTTTGGCGGATGGAGCGCTTGTTAGCAAACTACAAAATGAGTATGCTATGCTGAACCCTGATAATTCTAATCAAAAATATACAAACGAAGATGTTTCATTGGCAAAAAGGGTGTTCTTTGCCAAAGTTGCAACAGAAACAAAACAGTATGAGATAGACACCGACACATCCATATATCTTTTGTCTCGTGAGGATTATACTTTTGATGAACTCGGTCGCGTGATTGAAATTAAGGAAACTGGTAATTCTACTAACAACCGTACTGCGAAGGTGGAATATTATACGTTGGAAGAGTCGTTCATTGTGAATAATCCAAAGGATGTGAAACTTTTTGGAGAAGATGGAAAACAACTTCGTCACCTCCTTATGACTATTGACAACAAAGGTAACGTTACCAAAATCTCCCGCGAGTTTACTGATAAAGGAAAGACAGAGACTGCTGATATAGACCAAACGTACGATAAATACGGAAATATAACAGGTATTAAATACCCCGAAAATATTAACAAGCAAAGGGTTGAAGTCGTATTTGAATATGACAATGACGTGCATCAGTTCGTCATCAAAAGAACAGACCAAGAGGGATACGAATTCCATTCTGAATACGATACAAAATGGGGCGTTTGTACCAGCCATACGGATGACAATAAAACACAAATTAAATACGAATATGACAACCGATGCCGTCTAACAAAAGTCCTTGGACCTAAAGAATCTGCAGCAGGAGCAGATTACACCATGCGATACTCATACGGACAGGCAGACGACCATGCTTATTCCATGACAGAATACTATAGAGACGATTATCCGTCAGATCCACTACGAACGGTGATTTTTGTTGATGGAAATGGTAGGATACTTTGTACAAAAAAGGATATCTCAGTCTTCACAACCCCAGAAACTGCTGATGAGAGGAAAATGAGTGTCACAGGAAAAATAATTTACGATAGATTTGGTAATGTGACGGAGGTATATCTTCCATCTTCTGAGTTGTTGGGGAAAGAGACCACACTTCCTGATATTACGTCGTCTTATCCGCCAATAAAGACGGCCTATGATGTGCTTGACAGGAAAATTAGAGTTACAATGCCTGATGGAACAGAGAGCAAAATGGAGTATGCTCTTTCTGACGAGGGAAATAAGATTTTGTCTGAGATTACACAAATTGATGCTCTTGGCAGAAAAACAAAGCGTTATATTGATATGTTGGGTCAAACATATAAGACCGTAAAATATAACAATGAGGAAGAGATAACCACTTCGTTTGAATATAATTCAGTGGGTGAAATTTTAAAAGTAATCGATACTGACGGTAATGAAACCGATTACACGTATGACGAGTTGGGAAGAAAACTCAGTGTAGATAATCCAGATGTGGGATTGGTAACGTATGAGTATGATAAGACTGGAAATCTGCTTTCCAAACAGACCGCCAATCTGCATACCATAAACAAGGATTTCAAAATTACCTATAAGTATGACTATAACCGTCTTGTGGAAATCAATTATCCACATAATCCTTGGAATAAGGTGGAGTACACCTACGGGAAACGTGGAGACGAACATTTTCGTGGTGGACGGCTCTATCTAATTCAGGATGCCAGTGGAGGCACAGAATTCTTCTTCGACGAGATGGGTAACGTGACAAAAAACATACGAACGGTCTTGATTTCCCAAAATAATATGCGTACCTTTGTGAGCGAGTCGGAGTTTGATACATGGGGAAGGACCCGCAAACTGGTCTACCCAGACGGAGAGATTGTGGATTTCGCATACAACCACGCCGGTAATCTCACCTCCATGAAGGGAACGAAATCATCAAGGGAATATCCCATCATCCTTCGCCAAGGATATGATGAGAGGGAAAACCGAATCTACAGAAAGTACGGAAACGGGACAGAACAATCTCTTGATTATGAACCTTTACGCAACCGTTTGATTAATTCAGATGTGTCGTTCAATGGAAACAAATATCTTGACAATGCCTACAGTTATGATAATGTGGGTAATATTGTCTCCATCGTAAACTCCGCTAATATTCCTGACTTCGGACTGGGTGGTAACTACAGACATTCGTATAGGTACGATGACCTTGACCGCCTCATTTCGGCAGAAGGAGATGCAGAGACACGAGATGAAAAACATTCATATACCCTATCGATGAAGTATGATAACCGATATTCGATAATGAACAAAGTTCAGACACATAAATCTATTAGCAAGACAGATGGTGAAACTACAGTTGGAGAACACCATCTCAGTTATCAGTATGATGGAGATACGCCTTCTGCTCCGAGCAGAATAGGAAGTCGGTTGTACTTGTACGATGCTAACGGCAACCCTACTTCGTGGGTAGACACTGCGAGTGGGGATTTCCGACAAATGATATGGGACGAGGAGAACAGAATGTCGGCGATTAGTGTAAACGGAGAAGACCTCTGTTTCACTTACGATCATGCTGGCGAGAGGGTTGTGAAAAGTTCCTCTACCAACGACATGCTCTTTGTGAACGGCAAGTTCATGGGAAGCGTGCAGCATGGCGAGGATTTCACGGCGTATGTCTCACCGATGTTCACCTATGCGAAGGATCGTTTCACCAAGCACTACTATGTTGGGGGCGAGCGGGTGAGCAGTCGGATTGGCAGCGGACAGTTCACCAACAAGTTCGATCAGGCGACGAACCCCGTCATCACGGCGGGCAACCAGAACTACGTGTTGCGTATGGCACAGCTCAACAGTGAGTCGACCAGCGAGTTGGCTCGGAGGTACGACTTGCCACCAGGACCTGCCACCAACAAGGGCATCTATGAGAAGTTGTTGTTGGAGGGCAAGTTGGAGGTCACGGAAAATCCAAACTACGTGGCACCAGAGGAAACCAATTACGATATTCCTCGAGGATGGCCGAAGTATCCAGTGTTCCCAGATAGTGGCGATGTGCCGGGGCCACCAATTCAATTTGAGGAGATG
>JAFZLC010000022.1 GCA_017551675.1 Paludibacteraceae bacterium
ATGCCTCCATTCAAATAACAGAGGTGATGCCATGTAATTTGTCCTCCTATTTGGATCGAAATTCATGGAATTTCCCCGGATACATAGAGTTTTATAATTCGGGGAATGAGACTGTCTCATTAAAAGGATATAGGATAGTCCATTATAGTAGGACATCAAAGGGGAAGTACAAATATAAATGGGAGTGGATTGTTCCGTATGATTTCGAGGTGAAGTCAAAATCATATGGATTGATGTTCTTCGACAAGGATAGTACAAAAACATTCCATTCATCTAAGAAATTGGATTCGGATGGAGGTCAAATTTGTGTGTACAATGGTGAAGAGATGTTGGAGGAGTTCTATTATGAGCCGA
The DNA here is from genome assembly GCA_017551675.1 of Paludibacteraceae bacterium. GTDB lineage: Bacteria > Bacteroidota > Bacteroidia > Bacteroidales > Paludibacteraceae > UBA1181. The sequence goes on from JAFZLC010000022.1 coordinate 355, forward strand.
TGGAAGCTCATGTTGCGTATGGAATTGGAGAAAAAGGAAAACTTGGATATATGGAACCTTCTCCAAAGGAAAAGAATGGGTTGTCCTATTCTTCTTTGAAGGATAGGGTTTCTCCTGTCTGTTTCAAGGGGGCTTCTCCAGGGTATCAGGAGTCTTCGGTATCGCTTTCTTTGGTATGTGGCACGAAGGATGCTACCATTTATTATACGACGGATGGTTCGGAACCGACAAAGAATAGCCTAATTTATAATGATTCTATCAGTGATATGTTGTTTGACTCGACTGTATGTATTAAGGCTAGGGCATATTCGGATTCTTTGTTGCCAAGTGATATTTTGTCGGGCACCTTTATTTTTATGGATGAGGCGCATTCTTCTTGTGGAGGTTTTTCTGTTCCAATTGTTTCTGTTTCAGTAGACGACAAATATTTATATGATGATTCTATTGGTATTGCAGTTAAAGGAGCAAACGGTATTTTGGGAAATGGTACGACCTTTCCTGCTAATTTTAATCAGGATTGGGAAAGACCTGCAGTTTTTGAATATTTTGTAGACGGGAAAAGAGTGGTATGTGAGGATGTCGAAATTGCTGTTTCTGGAGGTAGCACTCGTTCTTATACGAATATTCCAAAATCGCTAAAAATAAAGACGGGAAAGAAGATAGGCAGTAGTAAGGAATATTTTAACTATGATTTCTTTCAAGATAAGTTGGGTGGTCAATATAAGTCTCTGAAAATCAGGGTAGGAGGAAATGCCCATGATGCGTTCTCTTTGCGGTTTAGGGATGGCTATTTTCAGACGCTTGCTCGAGAGATGAATGTGGACTATCAAGCATATCAGCCAGTTGCCTATTATTTGAATGGGGCTTACCAAGGAATGATGGGTCTTCGGGAACATTTGAATGATGACTATATTGTCTCTAATTTTGGATTAGAAGAAGAAAGTATAGACATGATAAAGACGCATGAAGTGAAAGAGGGAGATAAAATGGCATATAATACTCTGGTTTCATTTCTTGATAATAATAATCCTTTGGATGCTACTTATTATGATCAGGCCTCTAAAATGATGGATATGGAGGAGTATATAGACTACATGATTATAGAACAATTTTCCGCCAATGCCGATTGGCCAGGTAATAATATTATGTGCTGGAGGGATCGGAATAATGGAAAGTTTCGTTGGATATTATATGACATGGATGTGACGATGGGATGTTCTCCTAGTGATGTTTCTATTGATCCGATAAAATGGTGTACGGGTGATGTTGAAGAAAAAACGTGGGCTAATGATGAAAAGTGGAAGGTCGTTATATTTTCTAATTTGATAAAAAATCCTCAATTTAAGAAAAGATTTATTAACCGATGGATGATGTATTTGGGTACAACCTTATCAAGAAAAAATATAGAGTCTGTTTATGATAGTTTAGCAACTGTTGTAGAGAAGGAGTTTTGTGCGACATTTGATGGACTTTCTCCTTTAGATTGTCCTGGACGTGCATTTTTAATGAAAAAAACAGATGAGAGAATACAAACTATATTGTCTTCGATAGGAAATATTGCGGGTTATAAATGGAACGTGGGACTCTCTTTCTCTTCTAATGTGCCAGGGGTTAAGTTTGAAATGAACGATGAAGTTGTAAATCGGTCGTCGTTTTCTGGTTTTTGGTTCAATTCAGGCGAATTAAAGTTGAGAGCAATTGCTCCGGCAAATTATAGATTTGTTCGTTGGGATGTCCGGTTGGCGGATACTTCGTATTCTGTGAAAGATGAGGTGTTTATAAAGTCGATTAAAAGGAAATGTACGCTAAATGCTATATTTGATACTTGTGAATGTCAATCACCAACAGTCGTGATAAACGAAATGTGTGCCTCTTCTGATAGTTCTACAACTATTTTAGATGATTATGGGTTGTTTACTGATTGGGTAGAGTTGTATAATTATGGTGAGGATACGGTGGATGTTGCAGGGTTATATTTGACGGATAAGATTACTAAGTTGACAAAATATCAAATACCGTATAGTTATGAAAACACAAAAATAGCGCCGCATGATTATTTGATGGTCTGGGCTGATGGTATGTCATATAGGGGGGGGATACATACGAATTTTAAGATAGAAAACGGAACAGGTGCAAAATTAGCTATTGCTCAAAAGTGCGGAGATTCAATAATAGTATTAGATCAGGTTACATACAAAAAAATGACAACAAATGCTTCTTATGGAAGAATTGTTGATGCTTCGGATGAATGGACATTGTTTTCTCCATATAAAGACACTCTGTTGCTGGAAGAATTATTGTTCGCAACTCCAATGAAGGCAAATGGTTTGGATACTGCTGCTTTTTTGGTTTGTCCTAGTGATACGGTGACGAGGAAGGTTTATGATGGAATGCAGTTGGCTCCTATTGCCTATGTGAAAGGAGGCATGGGAAATAATGAAATTTCAATAGAATATAGTACGGATGAGGGCTTGATATGGAATTCTGAAGTTCCAAGTATAGTAAATTCTGATACTATGAAGGTGAAAGTCAGGGCGACATATCCAGAACACAAAACAGTAGAGTGTGGCTATGAAATGGCAATAACGGCAGCCGAGATGGATTTGGTGTGCCCAATGGATACGACAAAGGTATATGATGGAGCGTATTTTGATATGGTGGCATATGCGGAAGGAATTAGCTCGGCAGACTCAATCAAGGTGGAATATAGCAAGGACGAAGGGAAAACTTGGGACACAATTCCACCGGTCATGAAGAATGTGGGTGTTCAACCTGTGAAGGTACGGGCAACGCATCCCAATTACAAAACGATGGAGTGTGGCTATGAAATGGCAATAACGGCAGCCGAGATGGATTTGGTATGCCCAATGGATA
>JAFZLC010000023.1 GCA_017551675.1 Paludibacteraceae bacterium
AACATAACCTGACAAATCTGAAGCTAAGAATAGAGCTACATTAGCCACATCTTCAGGAGTTCCACCACGTTTTAAAGGAATTGTTGCTTCCCATTGTTTGCGAACTTCTTCAGATAACTGAGCAGTCATATCTGTAATAATGAATCCAGGAGCGATGCAATTTGCACGAATACCACGAGAACCGATCTCCTTAGCAATTGATTTTGTCAAACCAATCATACCTGCCTTAGATGCAGAGTAGTTACATTGACCTGCATTACCAGAAACACCGACAACAGAACTCATTCCGATGATGCTACCTGAACGTTGTCTCATCATAACTGGTGTTACAGCATGAATGAAGTTGAATGCTGATTTCAAATTGACATTCAAAACAGCGTCCCATTGACCTTCAGACATACGCATCATCAAACCATCTTTTGTGATACCTGCATTGTTAACAAGAACGTCTATTGTACCAAACTCTTTAACAACCTCGTTCACTACATTATGTGTCTGTTCGAAATCTGCAGCATTAGATGCATATCCTTTCACCTTCACACCATAAGCTTCAATCTCTTTCACGGTTGCTTGTGCTAATTCACCGATTTCCAAATCTGTAAATGCTATATTGGCTCCTTCACTTGCAAACTTCAATGCAATCGCCTTACCAATTCCGCGAGCAGCACCAGTGATCAGGGCTGTCTTTCCTGTTAGTAATCCCATAGAATAGAAATAATTTAAGTTAGTATTTAAAAATTGTCGCAAAGATAACAATTGAAATTCAGAATTTGGCATTAAGTGCTAAGTTTTCAATCCAAAATCAAATTTCACCCCCCTCACACTGACAGATTGTCACACTCCTTTTACCCATGCGCGACATTTATGTCAGAAAAAAGTATAAAATAAGATTTGGCACAAATTATGCAGTAGTCAATGTGGTTGTGAGCGAAAGGAGCGCAACCTCACAGGTAGAAATATAAATTAATAATTAAAAGATAATAAAATGAACATTAAACCATTAGCAGACAGAGTTTTGGTAAAACCTGCTGCAGCAGAAGAGAAGACTGCAAGTGGAATCATCATTCCAGATTCAGCAAAAGAGAAGCCATTAAAGGGAGAAGTTCTTGCAATCGGAACCGGAACCAAGGATGAAGAGATGGTGGTTAAGGTGGGCGACACTGTTCTTTACGGCAAATATGCTGGTACAGAATTGGAGTTGGATGGAGAGAAATACCTTATCATGCGTCAGAGTGACATACTTGCTGTTATATAATAATAGGTATACACTCAAGCAGTAAAATTTTCCAACAAATTATCATTAACAAAGTTAGACTAAGAATCGGGTGAATCTTCATAAGATTTTGTGGTCTACGACAAACAAACAAAACCATGGCAAAAGAAATTAAATTCGATACAGATGCTCGCGACCTTTTGAAGAAAGGTGTTGACGAGTTAGCAAACGCAGTGAAAGTGACTCTTGGTCCTAAGGGTCGTAACGTAATCATCGAAAAGAAATTCGGTGCTCCTCACATCACAAAAGATGGTGTTTCAGTAGCTAAAGAGGTTGAATTGGCTGATCCATACGAGAACATGGGTGCACAAATCGTCAAGGAAGTAGCTTCTAAGACTGGTGACGATGCAGGTGATGGAACTACCACTGCTACCGTTTTGGCACAATCTATCATCACTGTAGGTTTGAAGAACGTAGCCGCAGGTGCTAATCCAATGGATTTGAAACGTGGTATTGACAAAGCAGTTGCTAAAGTAGTTGCTAGCATCAAGTCTCAAGCTAAAGAGGTAGGCGACGATTATGGAAAAATCGAGCAAGTAGCAACTATCTCTGCCAACAACGATAATGAGATCGGTAAATTGATCGCCGATGCAATGGCAAAGGTGAAAAAAGAGGGTGTCATCACCGTTGAAGAGGCAAAGAGCATGGATACTACAGTAGATGTAGTAGAGGGTATGCAATTTGACCGCGGTTACTTATCACCTTATTTCGTAACAAATACAGAGAAGATGGAAGTGGAATTTGAAAATCCATACATCTTAATCCACGATAAAAAGATCTCTTCTTTGAAGGATATCCTTCCTATTTTGGAAGCTACTGCACAATCTGGTCGTCCTTTGTTGATCATTGCAGAGGATATCGACGGAGAGGCATTGACTACCCTTGTAGTTAACCGTTTGAGAGGAGCTTTGAAGGTAGCTGCTGTTAAGGCTCCTGGATTTGGCGATCGTCGTAAGGAGATGTTGGAAGACATCGCTATTCTAACTGGCGGTATCGTTATCTCTGAAGAGAAAGGTATCAAATTGGAAAGCGCAACCATCGATTTGTTGGGTACTGCAGAGAAGGTAACCATCAACAAAGACAATACAACTATTGTCAACGGTGCTGGTGCAAAAGAAAACATCAAAGAGCGTGTTAACCAAATCAAGGCTCAAATCGAAACTACAAAGAGTAGCTATGACAAAGAGAAATTGCAAGAGCGTTTAGCTAAACTGGCTGGCGGTGTTGCTGTTCTTTATGTAGGTGCTCCTTCTGAGGTTGAGATGAAAGAGAAGAAAGACCGTGTGGATGACGCTTTGAGCGCAACACGTGCTGCTGTTGAGGAAGGTATCGTTCCTGGTGGTGGTGTGACTTACATCCGTGCCATCGAATCATTGGAAGGCATGAAGGGTGACAACCAAGACGAGACAACTGGTATCGAGATCATCAAACGTGCTATCGAAGAACCTCTTCGTCAAATCATTGCTAACGCAGGTAAGGAAGGTGCTGTCTTCGTTCAGAAAGTAAAAGAGGGCAAAGGCGACTTCGGTTACAACGCTCGTACTGATAAGTTCGAGAACTTCTTCGAGGCTGGTGTCATCGACCCTGCTAAGGTAACTCGTGTAGCATTAGAAAATGCTGCTTCTATCGCAGGTATGATGTTGACAACTGAATGCGTCATCGCAGAAAAGAAAGAGGAGAAAGCTGCTCCTGCAATGCCTCCAATGGGTGGAGGAATGGGCGGAATGATGTAATCGTCTATACTTCAAACAAATATGTCGAGGGAGGCTTTTTAAAAGTCTCCCTCTTTTTTTTAGGTAAGGTCTATAAATTTATTTCTCACCATTACATCTGAAAAAAAACATTATCTTTGTACTTCCGTAATGCTAAAAACCAAAGCATACTGATTTTCAACAAAGAAAAGTAAGATAACAATGAACTATACGATCAAAATTACCGTCGGATTTATCAAAACGGGTATTTTCTCGTCCAAACGTGAAATTGAACTAGAGTCGCTTCCTTGTGTGATGGAAGCTTGTTTCTCCGAAAGCAATGTCTCCGACATTAAGCAAGTGGACAACTCCTTTTTCAGTTGTACCATCAGTTCACCCAACTCCATCGAAGAAGTGACGAAATGTATTTCCGACAAGATCGTATCCAACTTCAAAGAGGTCAATCAGCACTCTATACCAACTCAGAAAGAGAACGACTGTTACTGTCTAATTGGTGAAAGTTCCTTCCTAACCGTAAGTAAAGAGTCGGGAGAGGAAGAGAAGAAAAGTTCTCTGATATTCGATGAAAACGCATTAAACTCGTTGGTGGGTGACATTGACAATCTGATTGGATGGGACTCTTTCAAAACGTTTGCACACGAATGTGCAGATTATGCCGATGATATGTTTAAACACAAATCCCAGAAGAGTTTCCGTTCCCAAAGTTACCTGTTTGCCATCAACGGCGGATGCGGTTTAACCAGAGGCATCAATCTGCTAACACTTCTTGGCGTTTACATCGGGGCTTTTTCACAAAAGTATTATTTCGAATACATTCTCTCCGACGAAACGGAGGGTTCTCGCATCTGCATAAAAGATCTTTTCGGAGTCATCTATGAAAAGAACAATTACGGAAGTCTTATTTGTTTGGACATCAGTGAGTTCCTTGAAAATTCAAAGCAACTCACCTTAAAGAATTTGCTCATTGAACTTTCTCATTATACGAACAATTTCAACTTCGTGTTTAGAGTTCCCTACATTGAACCTCACGAGTTGAAAAAGGTGGAAGACATGCTTGCAGACATTCTTCTCATCAAAACATTTACGATACCACCATTCACAGACGAACAGTTGGAGAAGAAGGCGGAAGAGATTCTGAACGACTATGATTTCAAGATGGACAAATCTGCTCGTGAAGTATTTCATGCCCTCATTCGAGAAGAAAAGAGTGATGGTCGTTTCTACGGACTACGTACAGTGGAAAAGGTTACGGATAAGATCATCCTACAAAAACACAAGGCTGACATACGAAAGAAAGAGGAGAAGAAAGATAACATCATTCGCAAACATGACATAGAGTGTCTTGCTCAAACCATCAACGAGAGTGTAAAAGATGGATTTGACGAGTTGAGTGAAATGATTGGTATGGAAAAAATCATCGAGAGTGTGAAGGAGATTGTCACACAAGCGAAGGTAGCCGCAGCAAACAAAAAGATCGAACATCCATGTATGCACATGCGTTTTCTGGGGGCTCCTGGAACAGGCAAAACCACCGTTGCCCGCATCATCGGAAAGATTTTCGCACAAAACGGACTACTCACCAATGGTCACTTCTTTGAGTATGAGGCGCGAGACCTCTGTGGTCAGTATGTGGGGCAGACGGCACCAAGGACGGCTGCCATCTGTCGAGACGCATACGGATCTGTTCTCTTCATCGATGAAGCATACGATCTATATCGCAATGACATCGGGCAAAACGACTATGGGAAAGAGGCACTCACTACGCTTATTGCAGAGATGGAGAACCATCGAGATAACTTCATTGTTATCATGGCAGGCTACAAAAAGCCAATGGAGACATTGATGGATGGAAACATGGGATTACGCAGTCGTATGCCATACGTCATTGAATTCCCATCCTACACCAAGGAGCAGTTGGCTCAGATTTTCATGTTGATGGCTCAGAAGCACTTCGAGTGTGATCCAGACCTCGACAAGGCAGTAAAGGACTATTTTGATAACATGCCGCAAGAATACATCGATTCAGAAGAATTCCCTAACGCTCGATACGTACGAAACCTATACGAGCGCACATGGTCAAAGGCAGCCATGAGAACGCAACTTCAGAATGAGAAGGAGATCTCATTATGTGCCGCCGACTTCACAGCAGCCTCTTCAGAAAAAGAGTTCAGCTATCAGCAAACGAACAGTCGAAAAAGAGTTGGCTTTTAGTTTTTATCAGCATAAAAAGAAAAACAGGCATAAGTCTTCCTCTTATGCCTGTTTTTTATATATAGGACTACCTGTTATTCACAATATTGATGTTCTCCAAACACAGAGCAGAGAGCTTCCAATTCACGTTCGCAGACCTCCATCAAGATACAATCCGGTTTCTCTCGAAGAACCGCATCCTTGTCAAAGTGAGATCCACCAATTGCCTGATAGAACAAAGTTTCATGACACGAGGAGGCAAGAAAATAAAACAACGCACATCCAAAAGAATCACCAAATATCAGTATCTTTCCTTTCGCATCGTATGTTCCGCGTCTCTTTATATATTGGAATCTACCACAAGCAACTTGCGATGCCTCATCATATTCAGGTTTACATTTTGGATAATAAACCTCAACTGGCTCCCTCATTTCAGGCATGGCCATCATTGTAGACAAATCACCACTTAACATATCATACGCTTTTACATACATAGAATCATGCCTAAAGCTCATTTGAGGGCAATAAGAACAAAATTTTCCCATAATAGCTTTATAGGCTAAGTATGAACCATTGAAAGACCAGTGAGTGTCAATTTTGCGATACAAAAACTTATCTTCTTGCTTATTACAAAGCAATAGGCTTTTCAAATCAATATAATCAACATTCAATTCGGGCATTATCTCATTGATCTGATCATATCGACTCTTTTTTCGTTCCGCCTGATAAGGGAAATATTCGTAATAAATTGTCATCTTGTTGGGTGCAACAACAAAAACAATAGGAATATTCAATTCATCACAAAAAGATTTACACTGAAGTATGTTCTGCTTAATTACATCTATATCTGTTGAAGAGAAAGGTCTATAACCCATTGATTCCGAAACAATATTAGAGTAAAACTCGCCCAAGAAATACCATCCATCCTTACCACTTATGACGGTTTCACTCAACGAGCCCTCCCCCGAGCGCATTTTAGCTGCCAAGTACAATTTTGTCATTGGATTACGAAAGACGAAATGATCCACATAGTATTTGTTGTAATCTGTGCAGTAGCTCTTCAAATCGTTCACATGACAAATAACCTTTTGCATAAAGGTAGCATCCTGTATAGTATCAGTAGCAAACACAGGTTTTTCTACTGATTTACGATTCTCAATATTCACCACTTCATCATCGCCACGGAAGAACGAAACGATGGCTGGTGTCACCAACATAAGTGAAAACAAGACAATGAAACATATATTTCTATTTCTCATAACTACAATCATTTAAAATCTGAAATAGATAAACGGATTATATCCACTCGAATTGATGAAGACGACTGAACATACAAATATCACCAATAGGATTAACATCCATCCCCACTGTACGTATACATTATTAGCACATCTTTCGAGCCACCTTTTCGCAAGTGGAAGAGAGAAGAAGATCGCCAACAAAAAGACAACAATCACAAAGGTATTTATCAACATATTTGCCTGCCATATAACCTCCAGATTTCCTGCCGAAAAAGAGAAAAGTTTCTTTATGTAACTAAATGCCTGTGATGTTGAATCCGCTCTAAAAAAGACCCATCCGATTGTCACCACCAACAATGTATAAAGATGTTGAAACACCACAGGGATCTTTTCCAACGCCTTACCAAAGCCAATTCGCTCAATCACCAAAAAGAAACCATGGAACAAACCCCATGCAATAAAATGCCAACTAGCACCATGCCAGAAACCTGTAACGATAAAGACTATTGTCAGATTGATATATGTACGCACATTTCCTAAACGATTACCACCCAATGGAATGTATACATAATCCTTAAACCACGTGGACATAGAGATGTGCCATCTTCACCAAAAATCCTTTATACTCCTTGCTATGTACGGATAATTAAAGTTCTCCAAAAATTCAAAGCCAAAGATTCTTCCCAATCCAATGGCCATATCCGAGTAGCCAGAGAAGTCGAAAAAGATTTGGAAGGTGTAGGCCAAAATTCCCACCCAAGCTAATGACGAGGAAAGTTCATCCACCTGCATTGCAAAAATGCCATCAGCCACACCAGCCATTGTATTAGCAATAAGCACCTTCTTACCCAAACCAATAATAAAACGTTCCACTCCCGAAGCAATGCGATCCAACTTCACACGACGATCATCCATTTGCTTTTCAATATCTGAATAGCGAACTATCGGTCCTGCCACCAACTGAGGGAACATACATAGATAGGTGGCAAAATTAATATACTTTTGCGTCGGTTCCACTTTACCATAATAGACGTCGATGCAATATGACAAAGCTTGGAAGGTATAAAAACTAATACCAATTGGCAATATGATATTCAATGCAGGAAGAGGACACGGCAAATGAAGCAGTCCACACACCCACACAATGTTATTCAACGTAAAATTTAAATACTTAAAGCAAAACAGAATGCCCAAATTGACCACCAACGAGAGTATTATTCCCTTCTTTCGCTCTTTCTGAATCCATTTAGCCACATAGTAATTGAAAACAGAAGAGAAGAGCAATATGAAGACCAGTTTTCCCTCTCCAAAAGAATAGAAAAAAAGACTTTCTATCAATAGCGCATAATTCTTGTACTTAACTGGAGTAATAAAATACAACAAAAAAGCTAAAGGAAGAAAGACGAATAGAAAATACAAACTACTGAATACCATAACTATATATCATCCTTTAAGATCAATTTCAACCTACGAACAGAACCATCCTCAAATGCACACTTGAAGAAGATTCGTGCAAGATCAGTCTGCAAATTTATACTATTTTTCGTTTCTTGCAAAAAAGAAAAAGGAAAAGAGCAAGAGGCAAGCAATAATAGTTTTTTTTTGTTTGTCAGAATGGTGAAAGAACGTATATTTGCCCCGACATTTTAACTTAAATACTAACAAAATCTAACAAAATGTGGAAAATGATAACATTCTTCACATCTTAAAATTTTCAAACATGAAGTACTACGACGTAGACTATTTCAACGAAATGTTGGAAAAGTCAATCCGCGAAAACTGGGACATGCCAGCACTAACCAACTACCTAACAGGTGAAACATTCACGTATGGTAAAATGGCTCAAGCCATAGCAGAAGTTCACCAACTATTTCAGGAACTTGAAATTGAAGAAGGTGACAAGATTGCATTAGTCGGCAAAAACACGCCAGAATGGGCCATTGTATTTTTAGCAACCGTCACATACGGAGCTACCATTGTTCCAATTCTTCAGAACTTCCCTATTGATGACATTCACCACATTGTCAACCACTCTGAATCCAAGTTGCTTTTCGTAAGTGACAACCTAAAAGAACAGGTGTTGGAAGACCACATGCGCAAACTAAAATGCATCTATTGCTACACTGAGAAGTATCTGATACATCAAAGCACGAAGAAAGTTATCTCTGCAAAGATTCAGGAGCTTCGCGACAAAACAAGCATCGCCTACCCTAACGGAGTACAAAAAGAGGATATTCACTATGCAAAAAGAAAGGGTGACGACATATTTGCGCTCAACTACACTTCTGGCACAACCGGATTCAGCAAAGGTGTATTGCAAACATACGAGAACATCCGTGGAAACATAGGATTTGTCATCGAAAAGAATTTGGCATACAAAGGCAACAAGATACTTACCTTCTTACCTTTGGCACACACCTACGGATGCACATTGGATTTCCTTTCACAAATCACAAATGGTTCGCACATCACCTTCTTGAACAAGATCCCTGCACCACAGATTTTGGTAAAGGCATTCGAAGAGGTGAAACCAAACGTTGTCTTTACTGTGCCTTTGATTGTAGAGAAGATCTATCGTTCGGTAGCTGAGCCTATCATCACGAAGCATGCAGCCTTCATGAGCGAAGAGGAATTGAAAGCAAGCATCTATCCTAAGGTACGCAATATGATGATTCAGATCTTCGGAGGCAACTTCAAGCAAGTGATTATCGGAGGTGCGCCTTTGAATGCTGAGATTGAAGAGAGTTTGACGAAATTGGAATTCCCATTTGCTGTTGGATATGGTATGACGGAGTGTTCTCCGCTAATTAGTTTCGTCAACCTTGAAGAATTCGTACCAAAGTCAGTGGGTAAACCGCTACGCAACATGGATGTTCGAATCGACTCAGAAGACGCAGAGAACATCGCAGGCGAGATTTTGGTAAAAGGACAAAACATCACACCAGGTTATTATAAAAACCCAACAGAAACAGCAAAAACGTTTGATGAAGATGGATGGTTCCACACTGGCGACATCGGAACACTTAGCAAAGATGGCTATCTATTCATCAAAGGAAGATGCAAGACGATGATTCTAGGTCCTTCCGGACAAAACATCTACCCAGAAGCATTGGAGGCAAAATTGACCAACATGCCATTTGTTTCAGAGTGTCTGATTGTAGAAAAGGAAGGTAAGTTGATTGCATTGGTATATCCTGATATGCGCGCCATGGATGAGATCAACATCCAGAAGGAGGATTTGCAAGGCATCATGGATGAAAACAAAAAGAAATTCAACCAAGCTGTAGCTAATTACGAGCAGATATCAGAGATTATCCTCTACCCTAACGAATTTGAAAAGACTCCAAAGAAGAATATCAAACGATATTTGTATGAGAGTCACAAATAAGAGGGCAATTTCGTAAATTGATTTCATATTGTAGAGACGATGTACACATCGTCTCTACTTTTCTAAAGGAACAACAAAAAAGCATTAAAATGAACAGGAAAGGACTAATCGTTTTTGCATTCATGGTCGGAGTTGCAAATACCACGATCGAAGCGCAAGAATCCATTCACGAAGAGAAGAATATAGCGACAGAAGAGGTCTCATTGCCACAAAGCGAGGAAGAGACTATGACGAGCGACACTAAAAAGAGTTCTATCGGCTTATATGCAGGAGGAGCCTTCTCATACCTTACAGGTTACAAAGAAGAAGTAGCAGGATGGGAAGATTACAATTCACAGATGAGGAAAGGTGCAGCCTTTCATTTAGCCATTGTTGCCAAGCCGACACGGAAATTGGAGGTGGGAGGATTATTCAAGTTTGGCAAGCGAATCGTTCAATGTGATGTACACACGTATTATTATGACGAGGAGGAGATAACAGAAAAAAAGGAGGACATAATAACCTATTATGCAGGATTGTGTGCCTTATACAAAGAGAACTTCAGAAGTTCCGTTGGATATCTTATCGCTGAAATATCATTAGGTGCGACGTATTACACTAACGTATGGACAAGTGGCACATCTAAAGGAAATGGGCAATGTATTACAATAGAATCCATATATTCCGCAGGTTATCTGTTTAATCTCACGCGCAATGGTCGTGTTGCCTGTGGGCCACAGGTAATGGTCCAACTGGACACTCCGTTTTCGGTAATCAATGGAGATTTTAGCTTTTTACCCATTTTGGATCCAAGATTCGATTTTGGGTTAACATTTAATTTCAACTTCTAACCCCATCTAAATTGGATTGACAGAAAACGAAGTGGTATTAAGAACAAATATAAATGGGAGGATGATGCAGCAATTTCATCTGGCAAATGCGCAATGTAGAGACGCACGGCCGTGCGTCTCTACAAAAAAATCCGCAATGTGAATCAACACTCGCATTGCGGATTTATCATATATCATCGTATTGTTTATCTGGTCACAACACCTTCCGTCTCCTGTGAGAAATCAACCTCAAACTCATCACCGTCTACGACGAAGCGATATTTCTGCTTTTTCAATCCTTGCACCTTCGTGGTGATGTCATATACACACTGACATCTGCAGATATCTCCTGTTTGATATCCCTTGATGACAATGGCCTCCTTCTCATATTTCGTCGACGATCCCACTTCTCCACAACATGTGAGATTTACATCGTAAGAGACAATAACACACTCACCTGTTTTAGGATCATATTTATAAGAGACTAACGTATCTGCACTCTCCGAACGACTACCTGCATACATAAGACCTCCTCTTGTCGGATTTGGTTCTTTATCCTCTTCTAAGTCACTGCTCTCTTTTTTACATGGACTACTCTTCACAAACACACCATTTGGCTCATTCATGATTACTCCCTTATAAATAATCGCTGAAATAGGGCTATAATCCATATCAAACTCCGTTCCATCAACAATAAAGTGATATTTCCGAGGTTGCAAGCCGTACAATTTAGTGGTTACATCAAACGTACACATACACTTACAAGCCACATCTGCCTTGTCTATGGTTTTTATAATAATCGTATCATTCTGAATACTTACCTTAGAATCCAATTCTGCACAACAGTTATAGAGCAAATTGTGTGATACAACCTCACCCTCACCCGTTAACACATTAAACCAATAAGAAACCAAGGTATCTGTTTTCTCATGTCTTACAGTCGTTGGTTCTTCATATTCCAACCCTTTTTCATTGTCGAATAAGGAATTCTTACATTCACTACTTTTGAAGAAAGCACCTCTTTCGCCTCTAAGTATAACAAATTTTTCTCCATAAGCATAGGATGTCATATCAACAACGAACTCTGTTCCATCCACCACAAAAATGTATTTTTTGTTCTTTAGGTTCTCCACTTTTGTGGTAACATCATACAAACAGTCGCAACTGCACATTGCTTCCGTCTCATACGAATTAATATAGACAGTATCCTTCGAAACTCTCACTTTAGATTCTATCTTTCCCGGGCAGCAATTGAATTCTCTATCATGTGACACTACCAGACATGTTCCATAATCCATTGTATAAGTTACCAAAGTATCTCCTTTAGGCAAATAACCATCGTCAAAGGAAGTTACATAATTGTCATGATCTTCAGATCCTTCACTTTCATATATATTACTTTTACATGGACTGTTCTTCACAAATACGCCTGTTGGGACATCCAGGAAGAATCCCTCTGGTGTTTGCGACAAATCAATATCATAGTTTTTCCCATCTAATTTCAAACGATATTTTTTTGCTTCGATGTTTTTCAACTCAACAGCTAAATCAAACCGACAGATGCAATTGCATATATCATACCCCTTTTGTACGGGTTGAACATCTATAGTATCCTTGACAGTGGCAAGATTCATAGTCCAGCCTTCTCCACAACAATTTCCAGGATAAGAAATAAGTTTAAGAGTCAATTGTTTCTGTTTTGGATCATACTTATAAGTGAGAATGGTGTCGTTTTCAGCACTTTCCACAAACGGATTCATTGGGCTATTACTATTACCTTCCATCGAATTATCTAAATCTTCACCAGCGCTGCATCCACCAACTCTTTTTATTGTTCCATTAACGCCTTGTTTGTCTGAGAAATAAACTCGATCTATATTTTCTGCTTGATAAGCATATCTATAATGTTTATTGGCATAGATAACCACTTGACGAGAAGAATCGACATGGGCAACAGAATCAATCATATTTACATCATAAGCATGTTTGATACTATCACCATTTAAAATCTCATCGACAAACATTGTTTGTGCGTATGAAACTGAGGCTACGCACATCAAAGCCATAAGGCTTGTTAGTATATATTTTTTCATACGCTTACTCCTTTATTAATTTAACAGTTTGCTCATTGATTTTCAAAATATAGACACCCTTTGTATTAGGTAAGGTCAATTGAATAACTTCTCCTGATTGAGAAGTCTTCTTCTCTATCAACTGTCCTAAAACAGAGAAAAGAGCCACTTGAGAATTCTCCTTCAAGCCTTCAATCTGAACGTGCTGATTGTCCAAGTAGGTAACACGCACTTCGTTTGCTTCTACACTCGACAACTTTGACAACTCCCCATCTTCAAAATAATACTTTTTGACTTGTCCAAACGAATATGTCGTGGAGGCACTTCCATTAATTACCAAACTATCATTTTTATATTGGAAAGTCGGAGACTCCGCCAACACAAATGATTTTTTTGTTAAATCCTTGAATTCTACCGTTACTTGAGACGGTCCTGCGAGCATGGAACTACCGAGTCCCATCATACTCAATAATAACAAACTTGTCTTTTTCATGATAATACACCATTTTATAAATATACCATTAAAATCTATCAGGCCCCAAAATCCCCCCATCAATACAACTACAAAGAAAAACATTTTATTTCAAACAAACAAAGAAATATTTATTTATTTCATGAATTTGAGAAAATTTCACTCGGTCATTATTTAAAACTACAAGGAAACTATGAACAACATATTCCATTTTTCAACGAAAGTGCATTTTTTATCTGTGAACGGAACAAAACAGTTCATAAACCACCGGAAAAAGTCGAAAAGCATAGCAAAATATAGGGATTTTCCCCCGTTTTTATCCCATGAAAAATAACCTACATATTAAAAAATATGTAACTTTATGCCGTAAAAACCAGAAATTCAACAATCGCCTATGGTAACAAAATATACAAAAAAGGTTTTGGCACTACTTCTCCTATGCGGAAGCATAGCTGGCAACGCTGCCGTTCAGATGAACGAAGTGATGCCTTGTAATTTGTCGACTTATTTAAATACCGACAATTATAATTTCTCGGGCTTCATCGAATTTACAAACGATCAGTCCCAAAGTGTCAATTTAAGAGGATACACCCTAATCCATTACAAGAAGGGTTCCAAAAAATATTCTGAAAAATGGACTTGGCAAATCCAAAACGATTTCATGGTAAATGCCAATAGCTATACTCTAATGTGGTTTGACGAGAGCAATCAGGGCAACCATTCACCTTACAAACTCGATGCAGATGGTGGATACCTCTTATTAAAGAATGGAAACACATTGGTCGACTCTATCGCCTACGACGCTCAAACCGCACACATATCATATGGCCGTTATGGAAACACAACGGGTTATATGGAGCCTACTCCAGGTGCGCAAAACACCACCGCCTATCCCGAACTGACACGATGTCAAACTCCTGAGTTCAGCGAGAAAGGCGGACTGAAACACGGAAATGTAAACCTACAATTGAGTTGTGCAACGGCTGGCGCTACCATACGTTACACCACCGATGGTAGTGAGCCTACCAAAGAGAGCAACATTTACAACTCTGCCATAAACATATACGGCAATACCAGTGTGCGCGCGAAAGCCTTCGCCAATAATATGTTACCAAGTGAGATCGCTACTCACTCGTATATTTATGCCGACAATGACCACAATGGCTGCGGAGGAGTTACCATTCCTGTGGTTTCCCTCACCGTGGAAGACCGTTATTTCAACGACAATACCATTGGTATGTATGTTACAGGATCAAATGGTTCTACTGGTGACAAAACTTGTACGATGATGCGGGCCAACTACAACAACGACTGGTCTCGTCCTGTCAATTTCGAATACTTCGTTAATGGACAACAAGTACTGTCTCAAGAGTTGGAAGCTGCCATTGAAGGTGGTTGTTCAAGAACATACACAGTAAGATCACTTTCACTAAAAGCTTCAAAAAAGACAGGTAAAAATCTTGTCAATTACCGCTTCTTCGGCACTAAACCCGACCTCTACACACAAACCATTTATTTAAGAAATGGTGGTCAAGGTGCTGATGCCGGTATGGGCATGTGGGGTGGCTTCGACTTTGGTGGCGGAGAAGGTGGTATGTTTGGCCCTGGTCAAGGTGGATTTAACCAAGGTGGTCAACAAGGTGGCCAACAAGGTGGACAACAAGGTGGACAACAAACTGGTCAAAAGAGCGACAAAGTAAAGTTCAGAGACGCCCTAATGCAAGCTTACTGCACCAATATGAACATCGACTATCAAGCCTATCAACCTGTAGCCTATTACCTCAATGGAGAATACTTGGGTTTGATGGCATTGATGGAGCGTACCAATGCAAGCTACGTAAAAGCAAACCATGGTGTCGATGAAGAAGATTTGGATTTGATTACACTTTCAGACCAAAAAGGTATCGGTGTTTCAAAAGGAACCCTCGATGCCTACAACGAATTGGTTTCATACGTGGAGAGCAACGACAACACTTCTCATGAATTCTATGTAGGTGCCTGCAAGCGTATGGATATGGACGAATATCTAGAATACCAAGTATTCCAACAATTCATCTGCAATGCCGATTGGCCAGGTAACAATACAAAGATTTGGAGAGAAAGGAAGGACGGCTCTCGTTTCCGTTGGATTGTCTTCGATACGGATTATGGTTGCGGACACGATGGTGCATTGAACAGTGCAAGCGACATGATCACCTATTGTAGAGGAGAAGGTAAAACGAATTGGGGTAACCAACAAACATGGATGACCACCATATTCAAACATTTGAGCAACAACCCTGAATTCTCGAAACAGTTCACGACAAAATATCTTTGTCATTTGGCAACCACCTTCACAGAAAACCGCATCAGAGCCGTTTACGACAGCATTACAAGTCTTGTGGAGGCTGAATACTGTGCCGACATGAACAAATCAGCAAAAGAGGCTGCAAACACCATGTTGACTTTCTTATTGGAGAGACCCGCAAACATATTGCAACACCTTCAAACTTATGCGGGAACCGGAGCTGCAATCGATTTTGAATTGAGATCAAATGTTGCGGGTGCACACTTCACAATAAACGGAGAATCGGTAACCGGATTTAAAGGCAAATATTTAACTGAATTTGCAACCGACTTCATGGCCTACCCTCCTACTGGATACAAATTCGACCATTGGGAGATTCAAGGTCAGTTTAATGAGACAGGAAAGAAGGAAAACTGTTCAACAAACTTGCCTGGCGAGTTAAGCGGTTCGTTGACAAGCACATGTACTATAACTGCGGTCTTCACACCGGGCAACTACGAATACACACTCACTATCAACGAGATGTGTGCAAGCAGTGACCAACAATCTGGCAATCCTGACGATTATGGCAAATATTCAGACTGGATTGAGGTCTACAACTACGGAAATGAGCCTATCGACTTGGCTGGTCTCTACTTCTCTAACAAGGCAACCGAATTGGATCTTAGTCCAATCGCCTACGGAAGCAAATCAACCATCGTAGAAAGCAAACAACGCGTTTTAGTATGGGCGAACAGCGACCCTGTTGATGGTCCACTCTACCTCAACTTCAATATGAATGTTGACAAGTCGAAGACCATCTATTTGAGCAATGCTTCTGGCGAAATCATCTCATTAGCTTCATACGAACCGCACGAGACCAATGCATCATATGGTTACAAAACCGATAACACTGGTGATTGGGTACTATTTGATGTATGTAACAAAATCACGTCCACTCCGGGCAAGGCAAATGGTAGCATCACGTGTGGCGATGTAAGTTTAGTTGACACGCAAATTTCCGAGTCACTGTCAATGTATCCAAATCCTGCTTCTAGCGAGGTGATAATCAGTTCGAAATCGTTGATTACCAATGTCCGCATCTGCGACATAAATGGTAGAACATTATTAGAATATACACCTAAGGAGAATGAAGTTCAAATCGATTTGAATGCAATCAGTCAAGGCGTTTACATCGTACGAATTGAATGCGAAGATGGCGTATTTAACGAAAAGTTGATTAAGCAATAAATAAAACAAAATAAGAAGGCAAAGAGGATGTGTCGAAGGTGGCACATCCTCTTGTTTTTTATATGGCAGGAAGATTTATGGAACGAACAAAGGCAACGAGAACAGGGCTGAATTTCCATTTCGGAATTCAGCCCTGTTTTTTAATTCACGTAAAAAAATAGCGACCAGCTATATTTTATTTACATAGAAAAAACATATTTGTATGGGACAATACCCTCATACAATTTTTTCGATCGTCGATATCCTTCAAAACCAGATTCATACATACAATTATAAACGATCTTGTCTTCTCCATTAAAATATAAATCGATATTCTTTTGGAGTTTGTCTGAGAGAGTATCAAATATGCTGAATGGTATGGTGAATTGGAAGTTCTTGCCTGTCAAACTGAAATGTTCTTCATCGACAATCACCGCGCAATCCGTGTACACATCTTTCTTAATATATTCATTCACCACACTATCGTGTTTTTTGCTCAGATCTTTTTTCTCCCAATATTCCAACACTCCACCGCGGCAAAAAAAGAACGAAGCAAGATCGCAACGACCAGCATTTTCTATCACAGAAATCAAAGGTTTATTCATTATCAAGAAGCAACTTTCTTCATTTCCATTATGTCCTTTGATAGGGAATGACAATTTTGGCAGTATCTTAGTCAAGGAATAAGTTATTTTCGCTACCCTCCTATACGTAAAGACCACCTTCTCCTCATTAGGATCCACTGCCGTCAGGATAGCAAAAGTTATTATGTTCTTTGCTCGTTCTCCTCCCAGTATTTTTGGAATGTCACGATTAGACTTCTCCTCAGAGACTTCTTGGATGCTTTGTCCAATTCTGAATTTATCCAGAAGCGGTTTAGCATGGTCTCGTTCCTCTTCGGAAACGTGAATCAGTTTCTCCCAGCCTTCGAATCCTGCCATCCACGACATAAGGTGCTGAGCATTCATTAGCGTGAAAGTGAAATCAGGATCCTGATCAGGGTATTCAAAAGAACGAAAGACAGCTGCTACATCGTAGTACTTAGGTTGATAAGCATACTCCTTTCTCTCCTCGTTATAATAACGAGTTTTGTAATCTTTAAAAAGTAATTTGGATTGTGATTTGAAAAAATCTATAGATGAATTTGCCATAAATTTAACTCATTTGCGCATTAAAGTCTTTATCGGATTTGAATGGACCAGTAACCTTGTTGACAAAAACCTTAACACTGAATTAAACTTATGTTAATGATATGGTATGATGAAATCTTTGCACTGGTCGGCTTGCATTACCACGATGCGAGTGCAAATATATAAATAAATGATTCGGTGACAAAATTTTTGTTGAATCAGAATAGAAAACTCCAACATGTTGTTACCAACACGTTGGAGTTTAAGCTTGTGGAGATGCAGGGGTTCGAACCCTGGTCCAAACGAGGAAATCATAAGCTTTCTACATGCTTATTCTTGACTTCATTTTCGTACGATAGCAAGACCAAGACCACCAACTACCGTCTTATCCTCTAAAATTTCATCTTAGCAACGAGGCGTACTAAGACTATTCCTGATTTTTCTGCGCCTCCGATTCCGACCGCCTCAGGACTTAGCATCGGGGAAACGTCTTGTCTGAACACCCGTGTCCAGATTAAGCTTCAATCTACTATTATTCGATTAAGCAGCAAGAGCATAGTTATTCTCGCCAGTTAAATTTTTGGTCTCCAAAGATTATAGTGCTAGCCACCAGCGCACTGCATGCTTACCTACCACTTCTACCCGCTGTCAAATCCAGTCATCCCCATTCTGGTTTATACTGCATTGAGGCAAGTATTTCTTAACTCATCAACACTCTGCAAAACTATCCTATTTTTTCTTTCTATACAATACCTTACTCGTTAAAAATTGTTGCCTTTTGCATAATTTTAACATACTACTTCATTTCTACTTTTGTCGCAACAACGTGAAGTGTCCGCTATACTCCCGATCAATCTCAGGTATGTGTATGTCATACCAATAATCGGTGGATGGCATCGGATGTCCTAAATAATAGCCATCCCAACCTTCATCTGTTCCAACTCCTCGATAGACTATTTTTCCAAACCGATCGAATATATAATAATAGGATCTTTCAAACATATCCAAATTAAGCACCTCCCATGTCTCTCGTCCTGCCACAAAATATTCTGGTATTATTATCTCTACCGTTGGCTTGAAGATAAACGTATCGGCACATCCTACTTCATCTTTCACGACAATATGATATTCCACTCCGATAATCGCATGCTCCAAGATGTCTGACGTTGTCTCTCCCGCTCCATAATTATAAATCAGATTTGTGGATGGGGACTCTACCTTCACCTGATACTGATCGTATGCAAGTTCCTCACAGGAGAGGATAACTGGATAAGGTTGCACATGCACCACACCACTTGCTTCACCCTCGCACGCGCCATTGATTACTTTCACATGATACTCCGTATCTGTCATCGGCTGTACCTCAAGTCGTTCTCCACCCGACACTGTTGTGTCTGCCGAACGCCATTCTATATTCGTATATTGATGTACTCCTTCCACTTTCAGCACTGACTTCTCTCCCTGACAAACGGATGGCGTCAATAGTTTCACTTCATTTGGTTGATCCACATGGATGAATAATTCATTCGAGAAGGTGTCCGGACAGGCTCCTCCTTCTGTTATCACCCGCACGTACAACGAGGTGTCAACCTGATCTATATGGAAATCATTGCCAATGCAATCTCCTTCTAAGCCTATTGTAGAATAAGAAGTCTCGCCATCCCTGCGCACTTGCAGATGAGGACAGGTTGTTAAATCTAAATCTGTTCCATAGGAAATAGATAAATCTAATGGTTCATTTGCACAGAGCGAATCTGCCGAAGCCTCCAATTGGATGCTTAATCGTGGTACTATATCAACCACATATTGATTCGTATCATTCGGACATACGCTTCCCTTGGTTATTAGTATATAGGTGGTCTTTTCCGTAATCATTTCAGTGAATGGATAAAGAGGCGGAGCATAGGATTCTCCATTTCTTGTTAAAACCCATCGATGCGAGAACCCAACACTTTCTTCTGGTGTTACCTCCATATATACCATTATCTCTGAATTCTCACACACCAAAGTAGGCATATCTCGCAAAGTGAACTCTATTTTAGGCTCCACATCAACAACAACAGGGTCGGACGTAACTGGTTCACACACCTCCAACGGATTGGCAATCACACGATAGGATGTTCGAACCTTCATTTGTCTTGTTTGCTCGGTGTTTGCACTTGTTTCGATGGTAGAGAAATCGGGTTCTTCATCCTCCTGCTTCTGCCATGTTATATCTTTCGCATCCGTGGCAGTAGCAGAGAAAGTGACATCGGTTCCCTCACAAACAAATGTTTCAGAGGCAGTCAATGACACAGTCGGACGTTTCTCCACCTTTACATCGAATGTGATGGAGGACTCCGGGCAAACCACACTCTTCACACTAAACTCATATTGAGCATCAGCAGTCAGATGATCGGTATAACTTCGATCGGCGGTCGTCAGGATTTCCGCACCTTTCTTCCATGCAAACGGACTGTTCAAGACGAGGGTTGGCAACGCTGTTAATGTCACCTCCCCGCCCTCACACACAAGGGTTGGAACATCAAAGTCGGATGGAGATATTGCACTCTTTCTCTCCACCCGCACGGTGATAGGATCAGAAACGGCTGGTTCGCACGTCTCTGTTGGATTGGCTATCACTCGATAAACAGCAGGGTCATTTATCTGCCATGTATGTGATACGACCGTACTGGTTTCGATAGTTGTAAAGTCCGAATCTTCCTCGCCCATCCTCTGCCAAGTTAAATTCTTTGCATCAATTGAAGTGGCTGTAAAGGTAACATCACTTCCCTCACAGACGTATGTCTCCGTTGGGACAAGTGACACAATCGGACGTTTCTCCATCTTCACATCAAATGTGATGGAAGACTCTGGACAAGCCGTACCCTTCACACTAAACTCATACTGAGCATCTTCGGTCAGATGATCGACATAGTTTCGTTCGGTGGTGGTCAGGGTCTCAGTACCCTTCTTCCATGCAAACGGACTGTTTATCTCTAAAGTAGGCAAAGTTGTCAGATGCACCTCTCCACCCTCGCACACAAGGGATGGTACGTCAAAGTCGGATGGACTCAATGTAGTTTGTTTCTCCACATTCACAGAGATAAAATCGGAAGTGTCGGAGGCACATTCGTACAATGAGTTGGCGATCACACGATACGTGGAAGATGCATTCATCTGCCAGGTCTGTTCGGTGGTCGTACTGGTTTCGACGGTAGTGAAATCAGTAGCACCATCCTCTTTCTTCTGCCATGTAAAATCTTTTGCATCACTTGAAATAACAGTAAAGGTGACGTCACTCTTTTCGCAGACAGTGGTCTCCGAAGCGGACAGCGACACCAACGGACTCTCTTTCACCTCTACCGTGAATGTTCTGGATGTATCAGGACAAGCTTTCCCATTCACATAGAACGTATATTGTGCAGTTGTTGTCAGACTATCCTCGAAGCCTAATTCTGATGTCAGTGGATTATTGTTTTTCATCCACACAAAATCAAACGGTCCTCCCGCCATCAAACCTGTAAATGCACCTATATGGAACTCTTCTCCTTTACATACAGAAGATGGCACATTGAAATAATTTAGTGACAAATCATCAACTTTTCTCTCCACATTGACCCTCACTTCCAATTCGCCTTTTTTACAAATTGCATTATCCGTATAGTACTTATAGATAGTCAGTGGTTCTTGGGGAGTATCTTCCACTACCATCTGAGTACCCTGATTCACCCAAGGTAGTATATCCATGTTTTTTGTCCACACGCCCTCCGATTCTGGATCTTTCTCGAAGATGATTTTATCTCCACGACAGATGGTGGTTGGACCCGAATAGGAAGGCACTGGAATTTTCTTTTCAGCATAGATAACCGCCGTATCGGAGTAGATATCGTCACACCCTGGACTAGAAGGTATACGTACTCGATAGAAGATGGTATCTTTTGCTTCGGCCGTATAAGAAGATCCATTAGCCGATGGGATCTCAGTGAAGGAGGTTTCGCCCTTACGCATTTGTTCCCAAATCACACCACTCACATTTTGTTCGTTAAGGTTCAATGTGACCTGATCTCCTTCACAACCCCATAACGAAGGGTATTCAAAAGAGAGTTTCACACCCTCCAATTTGACAACATCAAACGAATAGTGGACGGAAGGACACAAGTTTCCCTCAGCAACGAGTTCAAACGTAGCAGATTCTGTCAGGAGTATCTTGTCAGCCAATTCATTGTCAGTCAAAACAACTCCATTTTTCTTCCATACTGCCGATGTGTATGAACCAATCACATGAAGAAACACGTAGTCATCTGTATTCGGACACAGAACCATTGGACTAGGATACTCAGTATAACGTATGGAATCCTCTGTCGATATAATCATATTCACTGGCAAAGAGGTGCAATTACCATCAGAAGCAGTAAGAGAGATAACCTTTCCAAGACCAACATCATCTATCACGTATGGCATAGTAGCAGGTTCTGAATTCACAAAAAATTCTGTTGGAGTACCATTCAAGACAACCGGTGTCAGAGTAAACTCACTACCTTCACACATAACTGTATCTTTTAGTGGTTTCAGAGTTATCAAAGGAATGATATTCAACTGATAAATAATGGAATCGGAAACACAACTCTCACTCGTAGCATAAAAGAGATATTGCATTGAATCAGCCGTGGTTGCTTTAAGAATATTAGGTTCCTCTGGTGTTGGGATAGAAGTCCATACCGTTTCGTGCGGACTTTTCTCAAACCAATAGTAGTGATCCACGTTGGAGTTAGGCGACTTCTTCGCCTCGATGACCACCTCCACTGGAGAAGCGCTTCCACAAATTGTGTTTTCTGGGGTGCTGAGAGGTGAGAACTTGGGTTTTTGGCAACCCCTACAACTGATAGTGACAGGCATTGTGATATAATACAATTCACAATAATCATCTGGATAACCGTTCGTTGCCACCTGTTGAGCTACAGCTTTAGTACGCGCCAAGACGGCCCTATACATAATGGAGCCACCAACCGAGTTATCATATTGAATAACTTTGCTGTCAGTATTCAAAGGAGTCCAATTGATTCCATCCGTAGAGGCTTGCCAAACATGAGAATAGGGTAATCTTGCCACATCCCATTCTTCCGAATAGAGGTGGATGGTATGCACCTCTGTAGGGTCACCACATTCAAAGATACCCTCATATTTCTTATCCTTATTGCCATCAATACCCACTTCAGCCTGAGGTACCTCATCCGCACAAACGACGAATTGGATATCATCCAAGGCAATCTTTGCTGGTTGATTTCCTTTATTCTCGCAATAGATTCTAACATGGACGACTTCATCGGTATATATTGAAACAGGCATATCAAAGCGAGTCCATTCGCCCAAAGTTACATTGTAAGGAATATCCATATAGGAAACCCCTCTCTCATCGTGAGCAGACAATGTCAAGGAAACAGCATCCATCTCCAGTCCTTTTGCATTCACACTGACGATGTAGCTTTGGCATGGACACAAAGGAGTTGAGAACTTTTTATCCACAAGCAATATCTTGTCACCTACTGGTATGTTCACATACATGAAGGCATCATTCTCCTGCCCCGTAACTCCCAATGTCTTATATTGTTCTGGATAGACCTTCGTTTCACCATCAGCAGAAAGGTGATAGATGGTAGAGTCTGGCGCACAAGTCACTGTATAATAAGCACCCTCGCCAAAGTGTTCCTGCTGTCCTGGCACATATGGTTGAAAATTTGGGGAAACGACGTCGAGCGTACGCGTTTTCAGCGAGTCAATCGTACCGAAATCTTCCCTCCATATCTTTCTCAGTGAAGGACGGAAGTTACAATCATAGATTCTCGAATTGAGAGTAACAGGACTAGAAATTGAATAATAGATGCAACCATTGGCAGGGCCTCCGTTAGTACCGATGTAGAGGGCTTCTTTCTCTGCTTCCCCTGCAGAGAGACCTCCCGTTACAATCACCCGGTAAATATATTCACCCGTACCCCTACCTTCTTGGTAAATGGTGGTTTTCTCGATGCCACTGACATCCTCCAGGTTCTCCCAAGTATAACCATTATCGCCAGATTTCTGCCATAAGAAATAGACATAATCATAAATATCCAACCATGGAGTGATAACGTCGTTTACAACAGAATATCTCACAGCGGTCTTACAATGCATATTATCCTCTCCATACGTAGCATCCAAGGCTGTAAGCCTAGGAACCTCCAACTGATAGTCGTCGTCGCGATACAAAGAGATATCATCCAAAGCGAAGTCATTTCCAAGATAATCCTTCACGCAATAGTTCAACACCTGAAGTTCCAGTTCATCTCCCTCTTGTGCCACAAATTCCAAACTATATTCATTCCATACCTTTTGGTCATGAACATGCGTTCCATCGTTCGGATCATTAAACTCCCATAATGGAATGCTTCCCGTGGATTTCTCCGCCAAGACATCTCCATTCTGATTCACTATGCTTAGGGTAAGAACAGGCAAATCGATGACACTTATTGAATTCGATACAGCCGCTGCAAATATGGAAAAACGATACTTCCGTTGTCCACACACTTCAAACTTCATCTTCTGACGGTAGATAGGTTCTCCATTTCCCGTCTTATCTACATTCACCACCAACATTCCTCCATTCGGATTCCCCGTATGATCTGCGCCTCCCGTGAAATGTGCGGCAGAACCTATGTCACACTTCGCCTTACGATTGTATGCCCACCACGGACTATTCGTAATACCATACCATCCATCTGAAATAGGATGGCACTCATCAAACTGATGGCCAGGAACCGACATGGTTGGATCTGGGAAATCTCGAATGACTGAGTCCTCCACCACTCCAAAATCTTCACTCCAAACCAAGTTCCAATTTTGAGAATAGGCTGTCATCATCGAGATGATCATCCACACGCAACTTATTATTGCCTTTTTCATAACACAAATTTATCCTTATTCACGATTTCCCACACGTTTCTCCCGTCACAACGTATTATATCCCCTCTCCCCAATCACAACCCAATGTACGACGTAGTTTTCAAAGGAAACTATAAGTGGTGTTTCTATAGGTGAGTTCCATAAATTCACCCTATAAACAACAGTTAACATAAAATGAGGACGGATGAACCATTCATCGATTGAAGTCCCCAAAGTCTATATCACATTCGACAAAATTAAGAAAAAAAACAATTCATACTTATATTCTTGTTGCATTTTAACACAAAACCCTTTTTTATACCGATTGGCACTCCTCTCTCGATACAGATTTCATTCAGTTTGAATCAAAAGTCCTCTTTTTTGAATTTTTATTCACGATATATTTTTCTATAATATGATAGTTTTGCCATAAAGAAATAGGAGACCATAAAATCTTATATTTCATTTTGCTCATAAAAAGACCGAACTATTTTGAACAGAAAGACTGAACAATTTTGAATAGAAAACCATAAAATCTTATAGAACCACTTTCGATTATGAGAAAAACGGTTATTATAATAGCCCTTTTTAGCGCACTAACGGCTATTGCACAAACAAAACTGAACATCCATCAAAAGGATGGATCTATTGTTGAATATGAGGTTGCCAACATCGACAGTATCGTGTTCGCACCGAGATTGTCAGGCGACACCACCTTGTCATCTATCGAAACGGGTGATGTGAAGGTAACCAACTATGGCGGATGGTTTGAATCCGGTTTTGCTGAATGGAGTGCAGTAGAAGGTGCTGATAACTACCATGTATATTGCAAAAAAGCATCCACTCCCAATGATGCTTATCAGAGAATTGACCCGATGCTGATCCGCAAGTATCCGACAGGGATACGGGCGGACGTGCTCGGGCTGGAAGCTGGCGATTACAATCTAAAAATCATAGCCGTTGCCTCCGGAAAGGAGAAAGGCAACCCATCCATCGTCTCAATAAAAGCGAAAGCTTACAATCGTGAAGGCTACGCCCACTTCAACAACCAAGGGGTCGGCGCCTACAATGACAACGGAACACTCAAAGAGAATGCCGTCGTACTTTATGTAACGGAAGATACAAAAAAGAGCGTTTCCATGGAGGTTTTCACCTCTTCCAATGGGACTACTCAGTGCACAGGAATCTCCAATATTCTAAAGGCGCTTCAGAAAGGATATGAGACAAGACCCATCTGCATCCGTTTGATCGGACAGATCACTGCGGATGGAATGACTGAATCGGGCGACACGAATAACCTTTTAGTGAAAGCATCCAATAGCTCAATGTCAATCAACAATGTAACCATTGAGGGGGTCGGCGAAGATGCCACCTGCTATGGATTCGGCATAAGAGCCATTCGTGCGCACAATCTAGAAGTTCGTAATCTTGCCATCATGCTCTTCGGCGATGATGGTATCGCATTCGAAAACAACAATAAGCATATATGGATTCATAACAACGACATCTTCTATGGCTCGGCAGGATCCGACGCCGATCAGGCAAAAGGAGACGGTTCAATCGACTTAAAAGACGACTCGCAATACATGACGATTGCCTACAACCACTTTTTCGATTCCGGCAAGATGTCTCTCTGCGGAATGAAAAAAGAGACAGGCCCCAACTATATCTCTTATCACCACAACTGGTTTGACCACTCCGACTCACGTCATCCACGCATACGAACCATGTCTGTTCACATATACAACAACTATTACGATGGCGTTTCAAAATATGGTGTGGGCGTAACGTATGGAGGAAGTGCCTTTGTCGAGGCCAACTACTTCCGAAATGTAGCTAAACCTATGCTCTCCTCTGGACAAGGAACGGATGCGAAGGGAGACGGCACCTTCTCTGGAGAGACAGGTGGAATCATCAAATCTTTCAATAACTATTTCACCGAGAAACCCAGCTCATTTAGTTATATCACACAAAAAGAGGATGCTACCGACTTCGACGTTTATGAAGTCTCATCGCGAAACGAAACAGTTCCAGCCTCATACAAAACTGTTGCCGGAGGCACAAGCTATTATAATTTCGATACAGACAATTCTCTAATCTATAACTACACACCCACGGAACCCTCTCTCGTAAAAACAGATGTCACCACATCTGCAGGACGTATGAATGGCGGTGATTTTCATTGGGATTTCAACAATAGTGTAGATGACAAAAGCTACAGCCTCAACGAGGAGCTGATGAATGCCATCAAGAGTTACAAAACAAAACTCATATCTTGCTTCAGTGAATAAGGGACGGAGAAGTATAACTATTTCTGTTGTAAGTCTTCTTTCTTATCTTTGCTTTGATGTTCATCCATCCGAATCAATGGTCTTGGGCTTAAAGTGGAATCCGTTTCAGTCGTCTCCCGCTTTTTCCTTTTCAATGGAGACACGTAACCCGTAGTAATAACAACCTCTTCCAGTTCACCCTCATCTTTTAAAACAACGTCTAATTTAATACGAGAAGCAGACTTCTTATCTGGGTTCACCTTCACAATAGCATCTTTAAACCCAACTGCTGAAAATTCAAGTGTATCATCAGAACTAACGTATATAGTATAATTTCCATCAAAATCTGTCGTAACACCTCGTGTGGTTCCTTTAACCCTTACATTCGCCAAATAGATAGGCTCGCCTACGCTATCTTTAACCATTCCTTTCACTCGTATCGAATCTGATCGAATGGTCGTACAAACTCTACTAACAACACCAGTTAACATTTCGCAATCAGGATTATGCCAATAATACGTTTCAATAACCACCTCTGGAAGGGTATCTGCATTTGCCGACGAACTTCTTCCTTTTGATTGTACGCCTTCAGCCACAGCCATTGGTGCCCATGACAAGCCTGCTGACAAACCCGCCAACACAATCTTCTTCCCCATGGATCTTCGTTTCAGCAACTCCCTTTCCAAGTATTCCAATTCTGCCTCACATCGCGGACAGGTGCCTCGGCACTCCCCTTTGAAATGGCACTCCTCCACTACCAAGGGAATATCATTCTCAGACGCAATAGTCTGTCGAATCTGTTTCAGTATCTTGCATGTATCTTTCCCTCCGAACATAATCAATCGGCTTTGTTTCAAATGATTAAATGCTATTTGTCCTCCAACTCCACGATCCTCATAAGCTCCTCTTTGGTATAGCGAATTGTGAGAGTCTTCTTTGTTTTGACGATTCTTCCGTTTCTCATTCGGCATTGCCAGCCGTCCATTCGCTTTATTGTCTCCATCGCAGCTTCATTAAATCGTTCATCATCACTTCTTAAAATCTTAAAATCTGACAAAGAATGATTCTCGTTGATTATAAACTGCACCTTTACCTTCACCTCTTGTCCCATCTCCTTGACTATCGGATAGGCTTTGTTGAACAAGATGTCCTGTTGTAAATCTCTTTTTCCATCTTTGCTTCGATACTCATCCGTCTGAATCAAAGGTCTTGGTTTCAAATCAGCTCCATTTTGGGGGACTTTCAATCCCCTAACTCGTTTTGTTCCCTCATCTAACGTTGGAGAAACACTACTCATCACAACTAAGCCATCCAGCTCCTCACCTTCTAAAACAATATCAAGCTTAAGTTTTTGAGTCTTTCCCTTCGGATTCGCTTTCACCTTCACAACTCCCGTTTTATAACCAATATATGAGAATTCAAGGATATCATCAGGGTTCACATCTATCGTATAATTTCCTTTCCGATCAGCCAAGACTCCTCGTTGGGTTCCTCTAATCGACACAACCGCATCCCAAAGCGGTTCTCCAGAAGAATCCTTAATCTTGCCTGTCACTTGTATCGGGCATTTTTTCCTTGGCTCATAGGAAATACTACTTGTACCATCCATCTTTTTTGGGAATGCATCATCTAAACCCACACTGACAACAACAGAAACAGGAAATTGTTCACTAAGCAAAGTATCAGACTCAACTGTCGCATTCGATACATTTTCTTCCGCTATCATAGACGACCATGACAAGCCTGCCGACAGACCTGCCAGTACAATCTTCTTCCCCATGGATCTTCGATTCATCAACTCCTTTTCCAGGTAATGCAACTCCGCCTCACAGCGCGGACAGGTGCCTCGACACTCCCCTTTATAATGGCACTCCTCCACCACCAAGGGAATATCATTCTCAGATGCAATATTCTGTCGGATCTGTTTGAGTATCTTGCATTTCTCTTTTCCTCTGAACATAATCAATCGGTGTTGTTTTAGGTGGTAAAAAACTACTTATCCATTAACTCTATAACCCTCATAAGTTCCTCTTTGGTATAACTGATTGTGACGGTCTTTCTTGTTTTTACGACTCTTCCATTCACCTGTCGGCATTGCCATCCATCCATTCGTTTTAATGTCTCCATTGCTGCTTCATTAAACCGCTCATCATCGGTACTTACAATCTTAAAATCAGACAAAGAATGATCCTCGTTGATTATAAACCGCACCTTTACCTTCACACTTTGTTTCATCTCTTTGACTATCGGGTAGGCTTTATTGAACAGAATATCCTGTTTTAAAATTCTTTTCCTATCCTTGCTTCGATATTCATCCGTCTTAATCAAAGGTCTTAGTTTCAACTCGGCACCATTTTCTGGCACTTTCAATCCTCTAACTCGTTCTGTTGCTTCTTCTAACGATACCGACGAATATATGCCCCCACACACTGCAACAATCTCGCCTAAAAAATCTGTGGCATCTTGCATCCTCACATCAACTGTTGACCCTTTAATTTTATCAACAAGCTTCGTCACCGTTTTAAATCCGATATAGGATATTTCCAAAACATCTCCTCTTTTGACATAAATACTATAGCTACCGTCAAAATCCGTGGCAACTCCTTTCGTAGTTCCTTGGATCATAACTGCAGCACCATACAGAGGTTCTCCATCTGAATCCATAATTGTTCCCTTTATCATGAATATTCTGTCATCATTTTCTGTCGTATCTTGTCGAGCAGGGACTTCATTCATCTGTATGTTTTCTGCCGCCATCATTGGTGTCCAACTTAGTCCGACAGACAAACCTGCCAGCACAAGTTTCTTACCCATGCTTCTTCGCTTCAACAACTCCCGTTCCAAATATTCCAATTCTGCCTCGCAGCGCGGACATGTACCACGACAATCACCTTTGTAATGGCACTCCTCCACCACCAAGGGGATATCATTCTCAGATGCAATATTCTGTCGGATCTGTTTAAGTATTTTACATGTTTCTTTTCCTCTGAACATATACAGTCTTTTTGAATTTACACGATAAAGCTAACCTTTGAATTATTTCTCATCCCTTTGTCTGGACAACCTCAGCAGTTCCTCTTTCCGATATATAATTTTAACCGTCTTTCTTGTCTCCACAGGTTTCCCGTTCACCTTTCGGCACCGCCAACCATCCATTCGCTTTATGGTCTCTATGGCTGCCTCGTTGAATCGTCCATCATTAGAACTGACAATCTTAAAATCGGACAAGGATTGATCCGCATTGATAACAAATCGTACCTTCACCTCCACATCTTCTTTTATCTCTTCCACCTTCGGATAAACTTTATGGTATTGAATGTCCTGATTCAAATCTCTCCAATAACCTTTTTCACATCGGTATTCTTCATCAGAAATCAATGAGCTAGGTGTCGAACTTCTATCATAATTATACTCCCAAAACATTGAATCAATCGGACTCGCTCGTTTAATCGTAGT
Source organism: Paludibacteraceae bacterium (assembly GCA_017551675.1). Classification (GTDB taxonomy): domain Bacteria; phylum Bacteroidota; class Bacteroidia; order Bacteroidales; family Paludibacteraceae; genus UBA1181. The sequence goes on from JAFZLC010000023.1 coordinate 30,407, forward strand.
TTCCACTATTAATCCTGTCATTTCTTCTTCTTTCATCACGACATCAAGTGTTGATGATTTGATCTTATCAACACTTTTAAATACCGTTTTATATCCTATACAGGAAATTTCCAAGACATCTCCACTTTTGACATAGACACTATACTTACCGTCAAAATCCGTTTCTACACTTTTCGCAGTTCCCTGAATCATCACCGATACAGGATATAAAGATTCTCCATTAGAATCTTTAATCGTTCCCTCTATCCGAATTGTTCTTTCATCATTTTGTGTCGTATCCTGTTGAGTGGAGACTTCGCTCACCTGTATATTTTCAGCCGCTGCCATTGGGGTCCAACTTAGTCCTGCTGACAAGCCTGCCAACACAAGTTTTTTACCCATGGCTCTGCGCTTCATCAGCTCCCTTTCCAGATATTCCAATTCTGCCTCACAGCGCGGACAGGTGCCTCGACACTCCCCTTTGTAATGGCACTCCTCCACTACCAAGGGAATATCATTCTCAGATGCAATATTCTGTCGTATCTGTTTAAGTATTTTACATGTTTCCTTTCCTCTGAACATAATCCAATCGGTGTTGTTTCAATCACCAAATGTAATAAATAAAAAACAATAAAAAAAGAGGATGCGCTCATTTGATTGAGCGCACCCTCCTTCAACTTATGAAAACAACTTATTTTATTTTGCGAAGCTAACAGCTCTTGTCTCGCGAATAACTGTGATTTTCACCTGACCAGGATAAGTCATCTCATCCTGAATCTTTTTAGCTATATCGTAAGACAATGTTTCGATCTCCTTATCGTCAATCTTATCAGCACCCACAATCACACGAAGTTCACGACCTGCTTGGATAGCATAGGTCTTCACAACGCCTGGATAAGAGAGTGCCAATTTCTCCAAATCATTCAAACGTTTGATGTAAGCCTCAACGATTTCACGACGGGCACCTGGACGAGCACCTGAAATGGCATCACAAGCTTGAACGATAGGAGACAATAAACTATCCATTTCAATCTCATCGTGGTGAGCACCAATAGCGTTGCAAATCTCTGGTTTCTCCTTGTATTTCTCAGCCAATTTCATACCCAAGATTGCGTGTGGCAATTCTGGTTCATCATCAGGCACTTTACCAATATCGTGAAGCAATCCGGCACGTTTTGCCTTCTTAGCGTTCAAGCCCAACTCAGAAGCCATGATTGCACAAAGGTTGGCAGTTTCGCGAGCGTGTTGCAACAAGTTTTGACCGTAAGAAGAACGATATTTCATCTTACCAATCAAACGGATCAAATCAGGGTGAAGACCGTGGATACCAAGGTCGATTGTAGTACGTTTACCTGTTTCAACGATTTCGTCCTCCACTTGTTTCTTCACTTTAGCAACCACCTCTTCAATACGAGCAGGGTGGATACGACCATCTGTCACCAACTGGTGCAATGCCAAACGAGCAATCTCACGACGTACTGGGTCGAATGCAGAAAGAACGATAGCCTCTGGAGTATCATCTACAATGATCTCCACACCGGTTGCAGCCTCAAGGGCACGGATGTTACGACCTTCACGACCGATGATACGACCCTTTATTTCGTCAGAATCAATATTGAATACAGTAACAGAGTTTTCGATAGCAGCCTCAGTTGCCACACGTTGAATGGTTTGAACCACAATACGTTTAGCCTCTTTGTTGGCTGTCATCTTAGCCTCTTCCATTATTTCGTTGACGTATGACATAGCATCCGTCTTAGCCTCTTCCTTAAGTGATTCAATCAAACTGGCCTTAGCCTCCTGAGCCGACAATCCAGAGATAGCCTCTAGACGCTCATTCGCCATACGGTTCAATTTCTCCAACTCCTGTTTGCGAGAGTTGACCACATCCAACTGATTGTTTAGATTTTCCTTCGTGTTTTCATTCTCTGCACGACCTCGTTGTACCTCAGACTGCAGTTGGTTCAATTGCATCTCTCTTTGCTTCAATTTTGACTCAAATTGTTGCATTTTAGCGTTACGTTGATTACACTGAACCTCATACTCGTTTTTCAAGTTCAAATATTTTTCTTTCACCTCCAACATTTTATTCTCACGGAGGACTTTTGCTTCAGCTTCAGCTTCCTTTAATATATTGCTTGTTCGAGACTTTAGCATCGTATTCATCACAATCCAAGTCACCAATCCGCCAACCAAGAAAGCTGCTATAATATAAACAACTGTCATAAAAAATTTAATTAAAATATATAAAAAAACGCATCCCTCTTCGAGCCATACGAAGACGAAATGCGGGAATTTTCAACATGTGTGCGTTAAGAATTTCAATTCAAATGTTGGTCAATATCCTTTTCCAATTGCACCAACCGTTGCTTCAATTCTTCATTAGCGGCTTCTGCCATTTTATAGCGAACGCCTAAGTCTAATGCGACGAACTTCAAATATGTTTCAACTCTAAAATTATTTTGCGTTGCAGAAAAGACTTTCGCATATTTATCATACGAAAGCTCTATCAACTTTGCCGTCTCACGGAAATATTGCTCATCACTGCGTTTAATAGGAACCTTCAGTGTTTCTCCAAGGACCTTCAACGTGATATAGAAATATTCATCCTCACCCGGCATATTATTCATTTAAAAGTGAAATACATTTCTCTACCTCCCGCTCCAATTTCAACATCCGATTGCGCATCTGTCTAGCCTCTTCAGCAGTAACCTGTGTTGCTTTCACACACGTTAAATCAGACAACTCTTTGCGACAATCCTGCAACTCCTTCTGCGCTTCAGAAAGATTCTGCTCTAAAAGCATCACTTTCTTAGTTAGCTCGAGATTTCGTGCCCTCAATCCATCGACTTCCACCAACAGATGATGTACCTTTGTCTCAATCCTTTTTTCTAAGCTATCCACGCTATCCAAAGTAGCCATTTTATAAAAATCTACGCAAAAGTAACATTCTACATTGAAATATGAAAGTATTTTGAAAATTAAATTTAGATAGATTCGAAAAATTAACGGTTCATAATCTTTTTTTTCTTAATTTTGGGTGTTGTTTTTGTTGATACGGTGAGTTTATAGACCTCACCCATAGTTTCCTATACGTAGCATTGAATTCGACCTCTGAAATATTTAAATTCTTAAAACCTCATTACAAATGGGCTATTCTCTCACCTCTATTGGTCGGAATGGAAGTGTGTGCCGAATTGTCTCAGCCTTATCTGATGTCTAAAATCGTCAACGACGGTGTTCTCCGTAGTCAGTACGATATCATCCTCCCCATAGCTTTACAGATGTTGATCATCACCATCATCGGTATGATTGGTGGCGTTCTCTCTATCTTTGCTGCGGGTCACGTCTCCTACAACTTCGGAGCGGACATGCGACAAGAACTCTTCGAAAGAGTCTCTCACTACTCTTTTCACAACATCGACAAACTACAGACGGGTTCCCTCATCACTCGCATCACAAGCGACGTCTACAAGGTGCAAAGCGTTATTCAGTCCTCCATGCGACTGCTCTTTCGCTCTCCCTTCTTGTTCGTGGGCTCCGTCGTCATGGTACTTTCCATCAGCAAAACACTCTCCTCTGTTCTGCTGATTATTCTTCCTATCTTGCTGGGTGCAGTCTACATCATCGTCAGAAAGGCTTACCCCATCTTCATGAAGATCCAAGGCAAGACCGACCGACTCAACACAGTCATTCAAGAGTCGCTCGCCGGCATACGCGTCGTAAAAGCTTACACGCAGGAGGAGAAAGAACAACAACGATTCCGTGAAGCCAACGACGACCTGATTGAAAGTAATCTGAGAGTGAGTAAACTGATTGTTCTGCTCGGTCCCATCATGTCTCTCATCCTCAACATCGGTATCGCCATAGTTGTCTATCTAGGTGCCAGACTAATCGATAGCGGCGACCCCATCCATGTGGGTGAAATCATGGCCATCACCAACTACCTGACTCAAATCCTCATGTCGCTGATGATGGCGCAACGAATCATCATGTCCATCACAGAAGCAAAAGCCTCCATGATGCGCATCAACGAGGTGATCGCCGTCTCTGACAATCAGGAGAGCAATACGCAATCAAAAGCATACTCCTCTCACGACGATTCGTGCATTCGCTTCGAAAACGTCTATTTCAGTTACAATGAGACAAAAGAGGAACAGTCTGATAATTATGTTCTGAAAGGAATCTCCTTCTCCATCAAAGAGGGCGAAACCATCGGTATCGTCGGTGGAACAGGTTCAGGTAAAAGTACCTTGGCACAGTTGATCATGCGATGCTACAACCCTTGCGAAGGACACATCTACCTAAAAGGCAAACCTATCAACGAATATGCGTCTGAAGATCTTCATCAAATAGTGAGATTAGCCATGCAAAACATACAACTCTTCTCTGGCACCATCGCGGAGAACCTACGCTGGGGCAAGCCCGACGCCACCGAAGAGGAGATGCGGAATGCATGCGAGATTGCACAAATCGACGATTTCATCGAGAGTTTGGACAATGGTTACAACCATATCATCCAACAAGGGGGTGTCAATTTCTCTGGCGGACAAAAGCAGCGCATCTCTTTAGCGCGCACATTAATCGGACACCCAGAGATCTTGGTTTTGGACGATTGCCTCAACGCCATCGACCTAAAAACAGAAGTGCGTCTCAACCGAGCCTTACGAGAGATTGACTGCACCAAAATCATTGTCTCACAACGAATCAGCACCATAAAAGATGCCGACCGCATCCTCCTTCTGGAAAATGGAGTCATCATCGGAGAGGGAAGTCATGAAGAGCTATTAAAAAGTAATACGGTTTATCAGGAAATTTGTTACTCTCAATTGGAATAGATTATGAGGAAAGGATTAACAGCCAACGGAGGACAAAAGAGAATGGCAGCCATGGGCAGTGCCGTGGAAAAGGCCAACGACGTGAGGGGTACCACACGCCGACTGCTCTCCTATTGGGGTGAGTACAAGCCTATGCTGTGTCTTATCGTATTCCTTTCTCTGCTAGGTGTCGGTTGTTCCCTCCTAGGTCCATATATCTTAGGTCTCGCCATCGACCAATGCGTCACAGAAACAGTTTCATCTGGCGTACTTGACATCAGCAAGATAACGAAATTGCTACTACTCTTCTTCGGAGTTCACCTCTTCTCCGCCTTCTGCGTATGGTTTCAAGAGTACGGCATGATGTACACCACACAGAAGATCATCAAAAAGATGCGTGAAGAGATGATTCTGAAACTACAATCTCTCAGTATCCGCTACTACGACAACCACCTTAGAGGTTCGCTGATGAGTTACTTCACCAACGACATAGAACTGATCAAAGAGGCTATGGGCAACTCCCTCATACAACTCATCACCAGTGGTCTAACCTTGATAGGTTCCATCATCATCATGGCCAAACTCAGTCTGCAACTGATGCTAGTCACCTGCGTCACCGTTCCTCTCACCATTCTTCTGAGTAAGTTTGTCATGAAGAGAACCCGCAACTACTTTTCAAAACAACAAGTGGCTTTGGGAAATCTGAACGGCATGGTGGAAGAGTCCATATCAGGCATGAAGGTGATTCAGACCTTCGGACAAGAGAAGCAACAGTTGGAGAAGTTCAAAGTGCTCAACCAAGAGGTGAAAGAGACAGGCGTACGAGCACAGATATACAGCGGAATTCTAATGCCTCTCATGAGGGTGTTGGACAACTGCAGTTATATCTTCGTCACCTTGGTAGGCGCCTTGTTAGCCTACAGAGGCAGTATCACGATAGGTACTATCCAATCCTTCCTGCTCTACACGAAGAATTTCCAACGGCCCATCAATGCCATTGCCACCCAGCTCAACTCCATTCAATCTGCCATAGCGGGAGCAGAAAGAATCTTTGCATTGCTGGATGAGCAACCGGAGGTGACGGACAAGCAGGAGACGATTCATCTCTCTGATGTAAAGGGAAAAATCGAGTTCGACAACATACACTTCGGTTATACAGAAAACCGTCCTGTACTGAAAGGAATCACATTCAATGCCATGCCCGACGAGGTAGTGGCCATTGTAGGCACGACGGGTGCTGGGAAGACCACCATCATCAACCTTCTCACTCGTTTCTATGACCTTCAGGAGGGACATATCCGCATTGATGGAGTAGATATACGAGACTTGACACAGAAAGAGTTGAGAGAGAATATCGGCATTGTGCTACAAGACCCTTACCTCTTCTCCGAAAGCATTCAGTATAACATCGGATATGGCAAAAACGGCTATACAGAGTCGGAGGTTGTCGAAGCGGCCCATGCCGCCAACTGCGAGAGTTTCATCCGACAACTGCCTTTACAATACGACCAGCCTATCATGGAGCAAGGAGGAGGTATCAGCCACGGACAGAAGCAACTATTAACCATTGCTCGCGCCATTCTCTCCAATGCCCCTATTTTAGTGCTGGATGAGGCCACAAGCAACATCGACACAAGAACTGAAATACTGATTCAGCAAGCCATACAACGGTTATCCGTAGGCAAGACCTGTATCGTTATTGCCCACCGACTCAGTACGATTAAAAATGCAGATAAGATCATCGTCATCGACGATGGCAAAATAGTAGAGTGTGGCAAGCACCAAGAGTTGCTAGACAAGCAAGGGGCTTATCATCAGATTTATCACAGTCAATTTTCTTCATAATCACCATATAATCTAAAGGGAAAATGGGAAGTACATTTCAATGGAAAAAGGAGCTACGCCGCATAGGTGTCATCATCATAGCAGCCCTACTCATGGCTGCCAATATTAGAACGCTCGTACATACAGGAGGGCTCTATCCTGGAGGAGCCACAGGACTCACCATCCTCATACTACGTATCGGAGAGTCGTTCTTTGGCATTCACTTGCACTACACCTTCATCAACATCATTTTAAATGCAATACCCATCTACATTGGGTTTCGATTCATCGGACGCAAATTCACCCTCTATTCCTGTCTGATGATCTTGCTCACAGGTGTTTTCACAGATTTAATTCCCTCCTACCCCATTACGGAAGATATTCTGCTCATCTCCATCTTCGGAGGTATCATCAATGGTCTTGCCATCTGTTTATGTCTTTTGGTTGATGCCACATCTGGAGGAACCGACTTCATCGCCATCTACATGTCGGAGAAGAAACACCGTGATTCATGGAATATCTCATTAGCAATCAATATCGTCATACTGCTTGCCGCCGGACTCCTTTTCGGATGGGATAAGGCGCTCTATTCCATCATCTTCCAGTATGTGTCCACCCAGATACTACACGCACTACACAAGCGCTATCAGAAGGAGACACTACTCATCACCACCACGCACCCCGACACGGTATGCGACGTCATCGCACAACAGAGCAACCACGGGGCGACCATCATGGAGAGTGAAGGATCCACACACAACAAGAACTTCCTCGTCTACTCCGTAGTTTCAAGAGAGGAATACATAAAGATTATCCACGGCGTTCAAAAAGCAGATCCAGACGCCTTTATCAACACCATCAACACGGACAAACTGATGGGCAAATTTTACCAACGGAACTACAAAGACTAATCATGACTAACGATCTGATTGCCATAGTCGACCATCGATGCAGTCTGAGCATTCAGAAGCAACTACTCAACTATGTCGGGGAGGTCTATCCTTTTCGCTCCGAAGGAATCACTTATGAATCGATTTCCTCACATCCTGACATCTTTCTATACCAAGACGAGCAACACCTAATTGTGGCTCCCAATGCGCCACAGGAGCTATTCGATCTACTCGATCGGAATAATATATCCTACAAAATCGGACATTCTGTCATTGGTGCACTTTTGTCAGACTCCTGTTTCTACAACTGCGTATCCACCACCGATGCATTTTTTCATAAAGATGGATTCACAGACCCGATGGTTCAAAGCCTCAACAAGGAGAAACGATTCATCGCCCTACCCCAATCCTATACACGATGTTCGATGCTTCCCCTATCAGACCATGCCATCATCACATCCGATGCAGGTATTCATAAGGTGTTACAAAGAGAGCGATTCTCCTCATTTCTATTTTCTCCTGATGAGATTCGCATTGCCATTCATCGGAATGGTTTCTTAGGTGGCACTTGTGGCATAAGCAATGGCAAGATCTTCTTTTTAGGCAACCCTCTCCGACATAAGGAGGGTCGGGGACTATGTCAATTCATCGAGGCAGCAGGACTGGAGGTTATCTCACTGAGTGATGAGACATTGTACGATGGCGGAGGTATCTTTTTCCTACATCAATAAGCGTTATAATATGTTGGTCACGCAAACCCAAATGTGGACAAAATGACAGAAAAATCCGTTTGGCATATTTTATGATGTACCATAAGCGAGCAGTCCAGCATTTTGCTACTGAACACGACTCATATTAATAATATTATTTGTTTAATTTTATTTTTAGGAGGACTCGTTATGAAAGGTTCAGATGTAAAAAAAGAGAAGAAAGTGAAAAAAACAGGACATCACATTCCCGCTTATTTGAGGAATGAAAGTGCAGAACATGAAATTTCACAAACTGCTTCACGGAAAAAATAATCCTTTTTCCTATCCATTACAAGGTCAACGACTTAGCTGACAAAAAAAAATAATCTTTTGCTGTAAAACAAAAGATTATTTTTTTATCCGTAGTATAATAGAATCGTTTATCCTACCTGAGAACCATTAGCAACTTGCTTAGAAGGTGAAATCACCACTAAGTTACCATCACTGTTAACAGCAGACATAATCATACCTTGGCTCTCCAAGCCCATCATCTTACGAGTAGGGAAATTAGCCACGAAGCAAACCTGTTTGCCTACCAATTCAGCAGGATCAGGATATGATTTTGCTATACCAGAAAGAATGGTTCGTCCACCTAAACCATCATCAATCTTAAATTGAAGCAGTTTATCTGATTTCTTCACCTTTTGGCACTCCAACACCGTTCCAACGCGGATATCCAACTTAGCGAAGTCATCGATGGTACTCTCTCCGTTGATTGGTTCAGGTTGCCAGTTATTCTTTTCATTCTCTTTCTTATTGTTCTCCAAACGTTGAATCTGAGCTTCGATGGCATCATCTTCAATCTTTTCGAAGAGCAACTCAGGTGTACCCAACTCAGCACCGGTCTTTAACAAATCGATTCTACCCAATTGGTTCCACTCAAATGATTGCATGTTCAACATCTTACGAAGTTTCTCTGATGAGAAAGGTAAGAATGGTTCAAATGCAATGGCCAAATTGGCAGCGATTTGCAAACTCAAATGGAGGATAGAAGATGTACGCTCCATATCAGTCTTCGACAATTTCCAAGGTTCCGTATCAGCCAAATATTTGTTACCAATACGAGCCAAGTTCATGGCCTCTTTTTGAGCATCGCGGAACTTGAAGTTATCCAACAACGACTCAAGTTTTTCCTTCACGTCGGAAAACTCCTTCAAAGTCTCTTTGTCGTAGTCTGTCAACTGAGCAAGAGAAGGCACCTTACCATCGAAGTATTTCTTTGTCAAGACCAAAGCACGGTTGACGAAGTTACCATAGATAGCCACCAACTCACTGTTATTACGAGTTTGGAAATCCTTCCATGTAAAGTCGTTATCTTTTGTTTCAGGAGCATTGGCCGTCAACACATAACGAAGTGTATCTTGCTTACCAGGGAAATCAACCAAATATTCATTCAACCACACAGCCCAGTTGCGGGAAGTGGAAATTTTGTCACCTTCAAGGTTCAAGAATTCGTTACTTGGCACGTTATCTGGCAATATATAGCTACCCTCAGCTTTCAACATAGCAGGGAAGACAATGCAGTGGAACACGATATTATCCTTTCCGATGAAATGAATCAAACGGGTTTCAGGATCTTTCCACCACTTCTCCCAGTTACCATATTTCTCAGGATTGTTTTCACACATCTCCTTTGTGTTACTGATATAGCCGATAGGAGCGTCAAACCATACATAAAGCACCTTTCCTTCTGCACCTTCAACTGGCACTGGGATACCCCAATCCAAGTCACGGCTCACCGCACGTGGTTGCAAACCAGTATCCAACCAGCTCTTACACTGCCCGTACACATTGGATCTCCACTCCTTATGATCCTCCAATATCCATTTACGCAACCAAGCCTCATGCTTGTCCAATGGAAGATACCAATGCTTAGTAGAGCGCAACACAGGTTTCGCACCAGATAGCTTACTGATTGGATTAATCAACTCTTCAGGAGAAAGAGCGCTACCGCACTTCTCGCATTGATCACCATACGCACCTTGTGCATGGCAACGAGGGCACTCACCAACGATATAACGATCGGCCAAGAATGTTTTAGCCTCTTCATCGTAATATTGTTCGCTTGTTTTCTCGATGAAACCGTTCTTATCGTAGATGGTACGGAAAAAATCAGAAGCTAATTTATGATGAGTCTTGGAGGTCGTACGAGAATAGACATCAAAAGAGATACCAAACTCTTGGAAAGAGTCCTTGATAATCTTATGATATCTGTCCACAACATCCTGAGGAGTGCATCCCTCTTTCTTTGCACGAATCGTCACAGGCACACCATGTTCATCTGAACCACCGATGAAGACAACCTCCTCACCCTTCAGACGAAGGTAACGCACATAGATATCTGCTGGAACGTACACACCTGCCAAATGTCCGATATGAACAGGACCATTTGCATATGGCAAAGCAGATGTTACCGTTGTTCGTTTAAATTTCTTATCCATTGACAATTTGTTTTAAAATGGTGAATTTATAGAACTCACCTTTATTGTTTTTCCAAAAAAATTATGCAAAGATAAAATTTTTCACGCATTTTTTAACAATGCAAAAGCACGAATTATTTTTTTGCCTTACTTCTATTGACGATAGCAACGCCAGCGAAGACCAGAATCGCTGCCAAGACTTTCTTCCACGTCAACACATCCATACCCAGATAGATACTCAAACCTGAGGCTACAATAGGCTGCACGTAGGAGTAGAGACTGACCAACGTCGGACGAATTTGCTTCTGCGCGTACGACACGAGCAGATAGGCAACAAATGTGGAGAAGAAGACCACACCGGCAATCAGCAAAGTCAATCTTGTCGTAAACTGACCATACGGCAATGAAACCAAATCCACCATACCCAATGGCAATGAAACCATGGCCGAGAAGGTGAACATCCACTTCATGAATGTCACCGCACTATATTTCACAATCACCGGACGAAAGATGCCCAAATAGGATGAGAAAAAGAGTGCATTCAACACAATCAGGAAGATACCCAACAATGAAGAGGAGGTCACCCCATTGGACGCATAGACCGAATTATAGATTAGAAACACAACACCGGCAAAACTGATCATCACACCCGTCACCTTCTTCGCCGTGATAGGCTCTTTAATAAAAATGGCAGCCATAAACATGGTAAAGACAGGGGTCAAGGATGCCACCACCGCCGTATCCATAGGGGTCGTCATCTTGATTGCCACCAAGAAGGTCATCTGTGTCAGAAACAATCCCAACATAGAGGCTAGGAAGATTTTCTTCAAATCTTTCCGATCAACCTTCTCTTGCGGCGTAAACAGAGAGAAAAACCAAAATAGTAAGGCCGCACCCAAAGCGCGGAAACAGAAAAGGCACAACGGAGTGACCAGTCCCGACAACGCAATCTCCCTACATGCTACAATATTGAATCCGAAGATGAAATAGCATGAGAATGCTGCCAAATGTCCCAACAATGATTTTTTCTCCATATAACTAAAATAATAAGGCGGATTTATAGCGATATGAACCCACACAAGAGCATCACTATTAAAAAAGCGCTGAAACCGAACGATTCCAGCGCTTGGTGATCGAGGAGGGATTCGAACCCTCGACCCACAGCTTAGAAGGCTGTTGCTCTATCCAACTGAGCTACCCGACCATCCTTTTTTGCGGTTGCAAAGATAAACACTTTTTTTCTTTTATTCAAACGCTTATTAGATTTTTTTTGAATTACCTCTGTCACGAAAAAATTATATATTTGTCGACAAATCACTATATAGCATAGTTTAACCAACACATTAAACAATAAAAAAAGATTGTCATGAACAAGAAAAAACTTATTATTGGAGCGATGATTATCGTCTTCCTCGTATCATTACTAAAAATGACACTTATACCAGGAAGAGGCATATTAACCACACTCATCACAATCTCCGCAGCATTCATATTTCTAAACGTTCTGCGGCAAAAACACACGCACAACCTAATCAGTGACGAAGAGGAAGAAGAAACGAAAAGTCCCGCATATGCCAAAATATTAGAGGTTATTTTGGGCATATCCCTGTCCATTCTTACAATAGGCATATTATTTAAATTGATGCACTGGCCAAACGCCAACTTCATGCTTTCTGCCGGTTTCTTCTCTATTCTTATATGCTCATGTCTTATATTGTTAACCTATAACACATCCAACTGCTCCTATTTATCCAGTGCAAGAGCCATTGCCATCGCATCATTTCTATATGCCTTGCTATTCGGACCACAATTCTATTACCACTTCCTTGACACCATTCGTTGGAAAGGATCCGACGTCCTTGAATATTATAACAAAGCACAAGCTGAGTCAACAAAAGAATCTCATATTATATATATCACAGAAAGGAACAAACTGCTTCAATTAAAAGACAAAGAGCAATACAACACATTAAACAGAAAATACAAAATAGCACAAGAAGAAGCTAAGAAAACAAATGCAAAAGTGCTCTACATCATCAATGATATAGCCTACGACACCGACACGCCTGTTGAAGTTTTCCGTCATGTTGGAATACACGACCCATACGAAATATCTTTAGGCATAAATATCAGCAGATATTTAAAAGCAATAGGAGCGTCTACGCCAAAGTTCAACAAATTTATTCTTGTGACCGACGACGAGAGACATATTCTATCCGAGCTCGAAGAAATACCATGGCAAACAGACTCTTTCTCCGTGAAAGTTGACGATGAAATTCACAAATTCGGACCTAATATACAGGAATAAAACATATTTTCCCTCCGTAGACGCAAAGCATTACGCCTCTACGGAGGGAAACAAAAAAAAGCGAAACCATGTAGTTTCGCTTTTAGTAGCGGGATCGAGAATTGAACTCGAGACCTCCGGGTTATGAATCCGACGCTCTAACCAACTGAGCTATCCCGCCATCCCAATTCATTTCAGAATTGCGGTGCAAAGATACACTTTTTTTTGAATATCAAAAAATCTTTTACTAAATTTGTATCGTTTCCTGAAACAAAAAAATTATGAAGAAGCTTAGGTTATCTGTCATATTGTTCATCCTGTGTATGTTACACAGTTTTGGTGAGACTCCTAGATTTTCCATCTACCAGTCGCAATCTTACGTACCCTATAGCAATATCAACGATATGGTGGAAGATTCATATGGACTTATGTGGATCGCTACAGGAAACGGACTTTTCAAATTCAACGGGTATGATTATATTCAATACCTACAAGATAAGGACAGACCTAACTCTCTTCCCAACAACAACTGTCGAGAATTGTTGGAAGACTCTCACAAAAGACTTTGGATTGGAACAGACAACGGAATCGTTATCTACGACCGACAAACGGATGAGTTCATTCGAATTCAGCTAAAAAACCTCAAAAGTTGCAACATCGTCAGCATCGACGAGGATGAAGATGGTTTTATTTGGGCACTCTCCTTTCAGGAACTGATCAAATTATCCAGCGAGGGAGTTCAACTGCAAACCTACTCCTACCCCAATGCCATCTGCATGCATCTCGACGCCGACAAGATATGGTTAGGATCCATGTCAAACGGACTTCATCTGTTTGACAAGAGCAGTCAGACCATCACTCCTCTCTCCATACCCAAACTGGACGAAGAGAAAAAAGAGATGCACGTCCGCTTCATCTTCCCCTCTTCCGACGGTAACCTTTACATCGGAACAAGAGATCTCGGTCTCATCATCCATAATCGACTAACACAAGAAACGGAGATTTACTCCACCAGTACACTTCCCAACGTCTTCATCAGTGATTTCATACTGAGCATCTACGAAGATTCTCGCAAAAATATCTGGATCGGTTCTGTGAATGGTCAGCTGATCAAATACAATCCATCTTTAAAGGAATTTACCGTTCCTTACTTCAAATATCCTTCGGGTGTGAACCAACTCACCATCAGCTGCATCATGGAAGACAAACAGCATGACATATGGGCTGGAACTCACCACTATTGGATCTATCAATGCAATCAAAGCACCAATGCTTTCGAACTTTTCCAACGAAACGATAAGGTCGGAAGCTTAACACACAACGCCGTCACCTGTTTCTCAGACAATTCTGAGAAAGTCTTAGTGGGAACCGATGGTGGTGGCCTCAATATATACGACAAAAAAAGCAAAACATTCTACAGTGACAAGCGCCTAGGAAAAATCATACTCGATATCAAACAGGCTAGCAACCCTAATGAGTTTTGGATTAACACATGGGGTAACAGTCAGGTAGGTTTGGCTCTGTATAACGTACAAACAAAAGAATATAAGAAATACGAATACAAAGCGAAAGATTCTAACACAATCACAAGCAACCTGCTACGTTCCATCTTAGTAGATCCGCCTTATGTATGGGTCTCTACGGATGGTGCCGGACTCTGTCGTATCAACACTCAAACTGACAAAATAGACAACAAATACAACTGTCAGGAGCCCATCTTCTCCATAAAGAATCCTCAATGGGTCAACCATATCATGAAAGATCATAAAGGAAGATATTGGTTCTGCTCCAGTGAGTGTATCATACTTTACGAAAACAATAAATGCAAACGTCTCTCCATCAACAAAGAGAGTACAGAAAACCTTCAGAACGAGGTGAAGATGGCTATTGAAGACCATGATGGCAACATTCTCTTTGCAACAGCCAACAACGGACTTATCCAATATAACGAAGCTGACAGCACCTTCATCAACCTAAGTCAGCAATACAAGCTCCCATTCAATCTGAGTTCACTCTGCGAGGACAACAACCATCGTCTGTGGATCATATCAGCAGAAGAGATCATTCGTCTCGACAGAGAGACAGGGAACAGTCATCATTTCAACCTTAAAAACGATTTGAGTGGAAATCCGTTCACACCCAACGCCATCTATCGTTCGGGCGACGAACTCTATGTGGGTTCCAACAACGGTTTCTTCCGTTTCAATGTCAACAAGCTAGATTTTTCAGAGTGTACCCCTCAGATTTACCTAAAGGATCTCTACATCTGGGGAGAAAAACAAAAGGTCAGTGAAAGCAGTGTTCTTCAAGAGGCATTAGCATTTACAGACACACTGACACTCAACTACAATAGCAACAGTATCAGTATCGACTTTTATGCCATCGATTACAAACATGCCGACGAACTCACCTACCAATACAGAATGGATGGCGTTCAAGACGGATGGGTCAACACTGAAAAAATGCGACAGGTCTATTTCACCAATCTAGCACCTGGCACCTACGTATTTCAAGTAAAAGCATTGAGCATCAATACGAGAAGTGAAGTGCTATCTCAACCCATCACCATCATCATTCTGCCACCTTGGTGGAAAACATGGTGGTTTAGAATCGCTTGCGGAATCGCCTTCCTCCTGTTCCTGCACTTAATTTACTACTTACGCATGCGTGAGCACAAAATAAAACAGGCAAAACTGGAGAAATTAGTTTCTGAACGAACAGAAGAATTGCGCTTGAAAAACCAAGAGGTTCAAATTCAAAAAGAGAACCTTGAGATTCAAAACAAACGGTTGGACGAATCACTCGACACCAAGAACAAGATCCTTTCTGTCATTGCTCACGATCTAAGGAACCCACTCACTGCAATCGTCGGAAACCTATCATTGATGAGCGAAGAGGAGGATAACAGCAAGATAAAACAAGTGTGCAAGTCTGCTAAAAACTTGCAGACTCAAATGGAAAACTTGTTGGATTGGGCACGCATACAGAATCAGAACATACTTTACACCCCTAAAGATGTCTTCCTGGATGCACTAAGCAAAGAGTGCATCACATTGCTGCAAGGATTGATCGAAGAGAAAAACATACAGTTGACCTTCACCAACCAATCAGAGAAATCGGCCTTTGTGGATCAACGCATGATTAGCACCGTCTGTCGAAACCTACTGAACAATGCCATCAAGTTCACCCGCGAGAATGGTCACATACACATCAGCATCCAAGAGGAGGGCGACCAAATCAAATGGAGCATACAAGACGATGGTGTGGGTATGACGGAAGAGCAGCGCTTAAAACTATTCGACAAAAACACGACGACCACCACCTTTGGAACCAAGAATGAAAAAGGGTCTGGATTGGGTCTCAAGATTTGTCAGGAGTTCATTGCATACAACAAAGGACAATTCATCATCGAGAGTGAAAAAGGAGTTGGTACCACCATCTCAATTCTATTGCCTCAAGGTACACAGATACAGTCGTCCAAAGAGACAAGCTACACACTCATAGAGAGTGATATGAGTGCTACGAATGAAGAGAGCAAGCGTACACTTCTCATTGTAGATGATAGCGAGGAGATTCTTAGTTATGAATATGATCTGTTGAGACCACATTACCATGTCATCACCTCCACCAATGGAGAAGATGCTCTGCAGATTGCACGCAAGGAGATACCTGATTTGATCATCTCCGATATTGTCATGCCAAAAATGGACGGACGAGAATTCTGTCATTGCATAAAAGAGGATGTGTTGACACAACACATTCCTGTCATCTTGCTCACATCGGAGAATACGGTCGAAGACCAAGTACAGGGCCTCAACATAGGAGCTGATGACTATATCACCAAGCCATTCAACGCCGAATTACTCAAGGCTAAGATTGCCACCATACTCAAAAACAAAGAGTTGCAGAAAGAGCATTTGCGTACACGAATATTGCGAATGCCTGATATTGAGATACCAGAAAGTATTGACGACACACTGATAGCCAAGATCAACGACGTCATCAAACAGAACATTGGAGAGAGCAATCTGACAGTAGAATTTTTAGCGTCAAAAACTGCATTAAGCAGGGTACAACTGTTTAGGAAGATGAAAGCCATCACAGGATGCTCTCCTTCAGAATATATCAAAGCTATTCGTTTGGAACATGCAGCTGAGATATTAACTCAGAGCAAACAAAGCATTGCCGATGTAGCCTACATGGTAGGTTTCTCCGACCCTAAATACTTCAGCAACTGTTTCTCCGAAAAATTCGGTGTAACGCCATCTCAATATGTGAAAAACCACAAAGCGTAAGATGTAAGTTTCATTTTTCCTGTGCAGCCTCTTTCTGTTCCGCTTCCAACTTTTTGATGTATTTCATACAAATGATAAGCGGAATAATACCGAAAACGCCAAAAGAGCAATCGATCAAAGTCCAATAAAACGGCATTTCTCTAATAGGTCCGCAGATAAATGCAAGAGGCAAAATGGCCACACAAGCAAACATACCCCAATAGATGACAAATTTATTTCGAATCGGATCAATGAATGGACCTACAAACATACCAGCAATCACTAAGTGAGCAAAAGCCAACCAATCACATCCGTATGCCAACTGAGGATATTGCTGATTCGTAACTATAAGCGCCTCCTTTATATCATACACGAAACGGAAAATAGCTGGCATTCCAGCCACACTATCTCCATCTATATGAAAGATAGAGCAAATCAACTTCAACTCTGATTCTATTGGAAAAGCTGTTGCACCCGAAACGACCAAAGCCACCATAAAGAAAACTATGATGCCTCTAATTATCTGTAAATTTGTAAATCTAGCCATAATCAATTAGTTTAAAACAAATGCAAATATAAACAAATCACAAATCATCCATTCGTTCACATTCAAATTTTATAAGGTTCATCTCGCTTAAATGATTATTGAAAACAATACACACTTTCTTATTTTGTTTTTTACTAAAACAATCAACACAAAGATTTATTTATTTTATTAATAAATAATCAATATATTTGCAAACGAAAACAAACATTTTACAACACTTATTTTTATTATACAATATTTAGAATTATTTAAAATTTATGAAAAAGAAAAGTTTTATGTTATTACCAATGGCAGCACTATGTCTTGGTATGTTGGCGAGTTGCGAAGATGAAAACGACAATCAAAAAGACCAGAAAGAATTCACTGACCCAGAAGGGTTTGGAAAAGGGAAGATCTATATTGTAGGTCATAAAAGTCCCGACACTGACGCAGCAGCATCCGCAATGGTTTATGCCGATTATCTTAAACAATTAGGGTATGATTGCGAAGCCTATATCGCAGGACCACTCAACAAAGAGACAACTTTTATTTTGGACACGTTTCAACTCACCACGCCAGAGATTCTTACAAATGCAGCAGGCAAGCGTGTCATCCTTGTTGATCACAACGAGTATCTTCAAGCAGTGGATGGTGCCAGCTCTGCCACCATTTTACGTGTTGTAGACAATCACCCACAAGGATCCGTTACCGATGCATTATCATACGATACTGTGCGCACAGCAGGGTCTGTCTGCACCATTCTATACTATCGTTTCACAGACAAGAAGATGACCATTTCAAAGAAAAATGCGCAATTGATGTTGGCTGGTATCCTTTCTGATACGGGTCGATTGAAACCCGCTAAATCAAATGACAGCGATTCAATTGCCGTATACAACTTACTCAACATCGCAGGCATTGTAGACTTAGATGCTTTCTATACGAGAATGCATGAGTTTGCTGACAACTACGAAGGAATGACAGACTCTGAAATCTTCCAGTCAGACTACAAAGCATACGAAGTAAATGGCATCAAATACGGAATCGGAAATGTTGATGTCACATACAGTGAGGAACTTGACTTAATGGAGGCCAGAATGCGCACAGCAATGCAAGAAGAGATGGAAGCTGCAGGACTTGACATGATGTTCTGCAAACTCGATGCAGATACCATCGACTGCTCTCGTATCCTATACTGTGGCAACAATGCAGAATCAAAAGCAGAAGAGGCTTTCTTAAATATGGGCATCGAAGATGTAACATCAGAGAAAGTGGGCAACTATATTATGGTTTATCCACACATTTCAAGAAAAAAGATCATGGTACCACGATTGGAAGCAATACTTTCTAAATAATTCGTAAAATCACTCATGAAAATACTGTCTGATTATTATCGGACAGTGTTTTTTTTGTACCTTTACACAAGAGAAAAGTTTTTGAGAGACTAAAACACTAATCAACAAATCCAAAAGAGTAAATTTTTTCAAGGAATATAACAGAAAATTTTTTTTTATTTAACTTTGAAAAGTTGTTCCGGAAACATCTTTTCAACATTCGATCAATAAGCATCAGGATGTTTCAATACATGGAAAGCGAAAGACTTTGATCTTTCTAAGTCTAAAAAGGAACACGATTTTAAATATAAACAGAAAATACATATTATTTGGAAATAAAAAATTACAAACTCAATTTATGAAACATGAAATCAACAATTTTTTTTATTATATCTCTTTGTTACTATGTAGTATAGTGTTCTGCTTATGGAGTTGTCGAGATCAAGAAGACAAAACTCCAGAGGATTCATGGAAATCCAAACATCTTATTAGTTGTTATACCATACCAGATTCCATCGAAGTGACCTTTCACAGACAAGACACATACTTTTATCTGGCAATAAATATGACTGGGAAGAAAATAATTTCATATGGTATAAATGACACGTTATCACCAACAAAAGAATTATTTGATTCCATAGCAAAAGTAAACAAAGATACATCTTGGTATGGTACATCAAGTCACATTGCTGAAGCCATAGCATATCCAGTAAAAACTATTTCAATTATTTCGGATACAGATTATACAACAGTTTGTACTGCTGGTACAGATTGGGTGGAATTTGGCACTGTCTGTGCAGACTCTTGGGGCTCATTTGTATCAAATGGATATCCTCTGCATGACGATCATGTAAAATATATAGAGAAAAATTTCAAAGATTATTCTTTAGAAGAAAGATGTTTATGGTATGGAGGAGGATGCAGTATAAATTTCCCATATCCCAACACGCCACAAACACATAATCTAACAATCATTGTAACTTTTGAAAATGGATTAACTCTTTCAACAACAAAACACATAGATCTATATTAATGTAAATTTTATAATCAAGCAGGTTATTTCAGAAGCAAAATTTTTCGTTTAGATTTCACTAACAAATTATCAATCAATATGAAAGGAAAAGAAAGATGTAAAATACTACGAGAGATTAGACAGAAGATTGCCACAGACAATAATATATCTCTTATCACTAACGAATGTTCATACAAAGGAGAGTGCAAAGGAACCTGTCCTAAATGTGAGGCAGAAGTGCGATACTTGGAACGCGAGTTGGAGAAGAGACGTCGCATGGGTCAGTTTATCACAATCGCCGGACTTGCAGTAGGTAGTGCTCTCGGGCTGGCTTCTTGCGATGATTCTGCAACAGAAGGAGATGTAGCACCCATGCCAAGCTACTACAGTGATACTATATCCGCTCGTGAAAATGCGCAAAGAGAGGTGATCTATCGCAACATAATGGACTATGCAGATGAACATCCTGTCTATTTGACAGACACAACAGGATTAAGTGGACATGCAGTGCCTCTCTCCTTCACAGTCACTCCCGATGGGAAAATCACGAACATAAAAGCTTCAGAGGATCATCAGATCGCCACCACCTATGTGGATTTCATAAAAGAACTTCCACACGAGATTCTCACCGGTCTTACACAAGACTGTACATATATTTTATACCTATACTTCGAAGACAAGAAAATCATTATACTCAGATGAAACCTATGATGAATTTCAAAAAACAGATTCTATTATTTCTATCAATTATCTTAGTGGGCAACGTATGTGCTCAAGAGGCAGAAACTGAAGGCAAGAAAAGTTTCAGTCGTTGCGGTTATATTCTACGCCCAGAGGTGGGAATAGGCAACTCTATGTTCAGCGATAGGATAGCCCCTTACGCCAGCATCGATTTTGGATATCAATTCGGCAATCCCTTCTTTGTAGGTGCAGGCGTTGAATACACTATTGCGCAGGTCAGCAGGTCTACCTCCTACAGCACCATTCCCATTTATGTATCTGCCAGAATAAGTCCTGTGGCAAAACGTCCGGTCACACCCATCGTCGACCTAAAGATGGGCTATAACATAGGAATCGGCAAACGAGAGATCTATTATCTAGATTATTTCAAAGAATCTCCTGCCTTATGGCAATTTAAGGAAACATATACCGGAGAAAGATGGCAAGGACTCTTTTTGTACGCATCCTTCGGCATTCAGATCAGAAGAGTTGACGTGCAATGGTTCTGGGATCACACCGGTGGATTAGAAAAGTCGTATGTCTACACTAGTTCAACCGGCAAAACATCCGACACAGAGAAACACCATCTCAGCTATCTCGGAACAGGTCTTAAATTAGCTTATAATATTAGGATTAAAGGAAGGGAATAATTACATTCCCTTTCCCGTCAGAACGGTTCGAATGGTATAGATTAAAATCTTAACATCCACCGTCACGGAGATGTTTTCCAAATAGATGATATCATACTTCAATCGTTCTATCATCTTATCCACTGTATTGGCATATCCATACATCACCATTCCCCATGAGGTGATTCCAGGACGCACTTTGTGAATGACTTTAAAGTATGGTACTTTTTCTGCTATCTGCTGTTCATAATAAGGGCGCTCAGGACGTGGTCCCACCAGCGACATATCTCCTTTCAGAACGTTGACAAATTGAGGGATCTCATCAATCCTATATTTCCTCAAGATGCGTCCCACGCGAGTAATGCGTTTATCATTAGCCGATGAGAGCTGTGGCACACTACCCTCCGAATTGTTTTCCATCGTACGAAACTTGTAGATGTTAAACAGTTTGCCTTTCAACCCGACTCGTTCCTGCTTATAGATGATTGGCCCCTCTGAGGTAAATTTCACCGCCAGAGACACCAGTAAAAGGAGCGGAGAAAGAAGAACTAAGGCTAACGCTGAAACCATGATATCCATCAATCGTTTAACATTCTTACCCGACTCAGAAAGCCGAACATCAAACAAATCAACCAATAATGCTCCATAGATGGAGGTCACACGTACGCCTCCTACCAAAAAGTCATATAGTTTAGGAATAATCTTCACCTCCACATCTCTGCCCACCAAACGATTCACCACCTCGTAAAAATCATTCATATCATCACTATCTGTCGCAACAATCACCTCCTCTATCTTATTCTTATCGATAACCGCATCCAAATCATCTTCCGATCCTAAAATCATATCATCTGGCACACACGCCTGTTCCGACTCCACTGTCACAAAACCTTTCACAATCTCTCCTGTAGATTGCTTCATGTTCTGAAACTCTTGATACAAGTTCATCGCCTTCTCTCCATTACCCACTATCAACGTATTGAATCCCCATACACGATGGTGGATGTTATACGTAACAATACGCGTCAACGTATAACGTGCTAAATAGACAACCACAAAATAGATAAGAAACAAAACAATAAACGATCGATAGTAGTCGATATAATTCACAACAGGGTCATCCAACAACAATATGAAAAACAAACCCAGACATCCTAAGAAAACACTGCTGAGTGTTTGCCACAACTCTTCCACCCTAGATTTTCGCAATGGCTGATTGTAATAGCCCGACAACCAAAAGACAAACAACCAATAGAGAGGAATACCCAACAACAATTTTTCAAAATTGTAAATGGGTGAAAACAACTGAATCTCCTGAATGAAAGTGGACTCAATCTCCAATCTTCGGAAAATAAAGAAAAGCGACCATGCCAACAAAACAGCAATCAAATCCAAAATAATATATTTCAGACGCAGATTCCGTATTTTCTTAGAGAGTGTTTCCATTGGCATACTTGTTTATTCACGGATAATCGTCACCACGCCTCCCTTTTCCAATTTGATAATGGATGATGGAGCCGCTTTAGAAGAATCATCTTGTCTGTATTTTACGATATAATCAACACCTTGCTTAATCTCCTCTGAAATCTCAGCAAAATTATGAGCGGATGGTTGTCCGCTTATATTAGCAGAAGTGGAGACAATCGGCATTCTGAAAGCCTCGCACAATGCTTTGGAGAAAGCCTCCTTTGTGATTCGGATTCCCACACTACCGTCTTGAGCAATCAGATTGGAAGCTAAATTTTTGGCTCCCGAATAGATGATTGTCAGGGGTTTCTCACTCACCTCAATCAGATTGTAGGCCACCTCGGGCACTTCATCCACGATTCGTTCTAACTTCGCCTCATGGTCGGTCAAAACCAACATGGATTTGCTATCCGGACGTTGCTTCAACGCATAAATCTTCTTCACTGCCTCCTCGTTGGTAGCATCGCATCCCAATCCCCATATCGTATCTGTGGGATATAGTATAATTCCACCCGCACGCATCACGCGGACAGCCTCTTTTATATCTTCTCTGAAATCTTGTTCAGAGGAACCTCTTACTGATTTCGTATCACTCATACCGTTCGTTTTCTCGTTTGTATTTTATCACAATACCACAATCTTCATTTAGTCATCCACAAAGATAACATTTTTTTCTCTCTTGTCGGTTCCTATTTATTGCATCATTTTCTTCCGCAAGAACCGACCCGTATGGGATTGTTCACATTCAATCAAGCCTTCTGGTGTACCTGCAAAGACCAAATAGCCTCCTGCGTCTCCTCCCTCCGGACCGATATCAATCACATGGTCGGCCGACTTGATAACATCCAAATCATGCTCAACAATCACTACCGTATGTCCATTAGCAATCAACGCATTGAAAGCCTTTAACAAAGTCTTCACATCGTGGAAATGAAGTCCTGTTGTTGGTTCATCAAAGATAAACAACGTAGGTTCTGGCTTCTCCATTCCCAAAATGGCAGCCAACTTAACGCGCTGACTTTCACCTCCTGAGAGTGTATCCGACGACTGTCCCAACTTCACATAACCCAATCCGACATCCTGCAGTGTTTTCAATCGTTTGATAATCTTTTTCTCCAACGAGCCCGTCGACTCCGAGAAGAACTCCACTGCTTGATTAATGGTCATATCCAAAACATCATAGATGGATTTTCCTCGGTATAAGACCTCCAACACATCTTGTTTGAAGCGTTTACCATGACAACATTCACAAGGCAACACCAAGTCTGCCATAAACTGCATCTCCACGGTAACCGTACCTTCTCCCTGGCACTCCTCACAACGACCGCCTTCCACATTGAATGAGAAATAGGCAGCCGTATAACCCATCTGCTTCGACAAAGGTTGCTCAGCAAACAGTTTACGTATATCATCGTATGCCTTCACATAAGTGACTGGATTGGAACGAGACGACTTTCCTATCGGATTCTGATCTACAAACTCAACACCATGCAACAGATGGATGCTACCCTTCAGTTCACTATATGAACCAGGCTTCTCTGCTGCCTCGTCAAACTCTCGTTTCAGAGCATTATAGAACACATCATAGACCAATGAGGACTTACCCGAACCACTCACACCTGTTACCACCGTCATGACATTCAACGGGAATTTCACATCTATTCCCTTTAGGTTGTTATGGCATACGCCCGTCACCTCGATGTAGTTACTCCACTTCCTACGGAAAGTAGGAGTCTCAATCTGCTCAAGTCCATTCAGATATTTTAGCGTGTAACTCTGCTCACAAAGTTTCTTATCATTCAATATTTCTGGTGTAAGGGCACCTTGAAAAACCACATTACCACCCAAGCGACCTGCATTCGGACCTATATCAACAATATAATCAGCAGCACGCATAAACTCCTCCTCATGTTCCACCACAACCACGGTATTACCCAGTTGTTGTAACTTACGTAACACACCGATAAGCAAATGTGTATCACGAGGGTGCAAACCGATGCTTGGCTCATCGAGCACATATAGGGAGCCCACCAGACTACTACCCAATGAGGTGACTAAATTGATGCGCTGACTTTCACCACCCGAAAGAGAGTTAGAAAGACGGTCCAACGTCAAGTAACCCAATCCGACTTCCTTCAGCAAACGAAGGCGATTGCGGATCTCCAGCAAAAGGCGTTTTGCCATTGCCAGCTCCGTTTCAGAAAGAGTTATATTTTCGAAGAACTCAGTCAACTCAGTCACAGGCATTGTCACCAAATCAGCAATGGAATGACCATCTATTTTCACGTAGCTTGCCTCTTTGCGCAAACGACTTCCATGACACTCTGGGCAGGTGGTTTTACCTCGATAACGAGAGAGCATCACCCGATATTGAATTTTATATTGATTTTCACGAACAAAATCGAAAAAGGCGTCTATTCCTTGAATACGTCCGTTGCCATGCCACAACAAAGACTTCTCCTCCTCAGTCAGATCCTTATATGGTTTATGGATGGGAAACTTCACGCTACTGGCATTCATCACAAAATATTGAAGCCATTCCGACATCTTCTCACCACGCCAGCAGACCACAGCACCGTCGTAAACAGAACGAGTTTTATCAGGCACCACCAAATCCTCATCGATACCCATCACCTTACCAAAGCCCTCGCAAGTAGGGCAAGCACCGTATGGGGTGTTGAAACTGAACATCAGGTCTGTAGGTTCGTCGAACACCATACCATCAGCCTCAAATTTCTTTGAGAAAATGCGTTCCACCACAGGTTGATCCGATGGGTAGATACGCACCAAGCAGGTATCATCCGCCTCGGCAAAGGCCGTCTGAATAGAGTCGCCCAAGCGGTTGCGAGTATCACGGTCGTCGCGCACCACGAAGCGGTCGACCACCAACAGCACCTTAGCAGGGTCAGCCGAATTGACGCCTGCAGCGAGAAACTCTTCTATCTTCATAAATTGGCCGTTCACCTCCACGCGACTGAATCCCTGTTGTTGGAAGATTCCCATTTGTTCTTCCATCGAACGAAGAGTAGGTAGAGAGAACGGAGAAAGCAACACACCCTTTGTACCCTCAGGAAAACTATAGATGAAATCAGTCACATCACTCAATCGATGTTTCTTCACCTCCTCTCCCGATATAGGGGAATAAGTTTTACCGATACGAGCGAAGAGCAGTTTCAGGTATTCATATATTTCCGTGGAGGTACCCACAGTAGATCTCGGGTTGCGAGTATTTACCTTTTGTTGAATAGCGATAGCAGGTGGAATTCCTTTGATAAAGTCCACTTCCGGCTTACTCATACGTCCCAGGAACTGACGAGCATAAGCAGAGAGGCTCTCCACATACCGACGCTGACCTTCAGCATAGAGTGTATCAAAAGCAAGAGAGGACTTACCCGAACCGGAGAGTCCAGTCACCACCACCAATTTATTTCGAGGAATGGTCACATCCACCCCTTTTAGGTTGTGAACATGCGCATTCTTAATTAAAATTTCACCAATATTATTCATAACTTCGAAATGAAACACAAAGTTAATAAATTAAGAGAGATATAAGATTTTTTCGCCCCTACTTTTGGTAAAAAACGATGGATTTTCGTCCATGTTTTAGGTTTTGCCTTGTGTCTTGGATAAATTATTATTAATTTTGGCGTCACTTTTGGATAAAATTGATTGAGGTGTATTTCACTGACGAGCAATCATTTTTGCATTCGACTTAATAGATTCTTGCGAATGCAGAAAATAAACTTATAGAATCTGCACAAACTAAACAACAAAAAAAATGACAAAGAAATTTTTTCTTGCGCTGTTAATGTCTTGTTTTGCCTTGTTTGCATCCTCATCCAACTACTTGACATTCACGGCAGTAGTCGACTATTCTTCATTTTGTATAAAAGATTATGGTAACAATAACGCTAATGTTGAGTATTCACTCGATGATGGAGAAACATGGACTCTATTAGAAAAGGATATTGATGGAAATAATACAGTTAAGTTGACAAAGGGTGACAGGGTATTGTTAAGAGGAGATAACCCGAATGGATTTTCCAAAGAAGAAGGGAAATATTCCTATTTTGAAATGATTGGAGCAATCGCCGCAAGTGGTAGTGTTATGAGTTTAATAGATGGAATTGGAGAAAGCAAGACTATCCCTTCTAAATTTTGCTTTTGTTACCTTTTTTACAATTGCGGATCTCTAACTAAGGCGCCAGAACTCCCAGCAACAGAATTGACTGAAAGCTGTTATAAAAGCATGTTTGCGAGTTGTGGAAATCTAACCATAGCTCCAGAATTGCCAGCTACAGTATTGGCTTCCAATTGTTATGAAAAAATGTTTGCTAAATCAGGTATAAAAAAAGCGCCAGCACTACCTGCAACAGAATTAGCTATAAGTTGTTATGAAGCAATGTTTGTGAGTTGTTACAGCCTGACCGAAGCACCAGAACTTCCAGCAACAGAATTGACTGAAAGCTGTTATAAAAGCATGTTTGCGAGTTGTGAAAAACTAACCATAGCACCGAAGTTGCCAGCTACTGTATTG
The DNA here is from genome assembly GCA_017551675.1 of Paludibacteraceae bacterium. Lineage (GTDB taxonomy): Bacteria > Bacteroidota > Bacteroidia > Bacteroidales > Paludibacteraceae > UBA1181. Next base: position 57,872 of record JAFZLC010000023.1, read on the forward strand.
GCTTCCAATTGTTATGGAAGCATGTTTGACGGATCAGGTCTAACTCAGGCGCCAGAACTACCTGCAACAGAATTGGCTGAAACATGTTATGAATTAATGTTCGCACGTACAAAGTTGACACAAGCACCAGAATTGCCAGCGATGGATTTGACTACAGGTTGTTATATGTCGATGTTTTATAGTTGCAAACTCTTGACCAAAGCACCAGAATTGCCAGCGATGGAATTGGCTACTTGTTGTTATATGTCGATGTTTAGAGAGTGTACAAATCTGACCGAAGCGCCAGAATTACCAGCGGAGGTGTTGACCGATGATCTTTGCTATTATGAGATGTTTAAAGATTGTGAAAAAATACAAAAGATTAAGGTCAGTTTTACAGACTGGGGAGCAAATTTCGAAACATTTTTTTGGGTCGAAAATGTCGCATCTACAGGAACATTCTATTGTCCCAGGGAACTACCTTTAGAGTATGATACTGACCGTATTCCAGAAGGTTGGAATGTGGAATACATCGATGAAGGAACAGATATCGCAGAACACGTTTCAGACGCATCGTTTAAAGCATGGGCAGCAGACGGGAAAATCACATACACTGGAGCCACGATGCCAGTTGAGATCTATGACCTCAACGGTAGACTTGTGAAAAAGATGAATGAAAAATCACAAAGCGTGGATGTGCCTCAGCACGGCATTTACGTCGTCAAGTCTGGGAATGTCAGTTTGAAAGTGGAGTTGTAATAATGCTATTGATATAAGAGAAAAGAGACGATACGTGGTGTCGTCTCTTTTATATCGAGAAACGCGTTCAAGGCGGGTTCATTTAACACGTTTGTGGGGAGAAAACATGGTAGTAAAACACATGAGCAAAATGCTTTCATCCGATGGCTATCGGATATTTTTCCACATTTCTATCCGAGTCTCGATTTCTTGTTTCGGTAATCTTGTGTTGATTTTGAACAGGTCTTCCAATTTTTGAGCTGCTTCTGGAGGTGAAATCAGTCTGTGTTCTACGAGCAGGTCAAACACATACAAGATTCCCGATACGATTATGCCTCGTTCTTCTGCTCGGTTACGCAACTGTCGATCGCCTGTCAAGATTCTGCATCCATCAATCGATTGTGCGTAGTAGATAACGGTGGAATCTGCCAGTGTCAAATTGCCACCACACTCGATGTTAAACTGATACAGATTGGCAAGACCCTCTGATGAATAGTCCTTCACCATGAGCATTCCTCTCCTAATAAAGTCCTGTATCACACTATGCTGTGCGGGTTGTTTGATTTCATCGACAACGAAGTCAACAGTATGTACTTGTACTGGCAATTGGAAAAACGTGTCAAGCAAATCCACGTCATACAAGTCCAAGAAGATATTTGTGTCATTGATTACAATATCCATGTCTCTATACCAACTCTAACTGTTCGCGAACTACGTCGATTGATTCATTCAATAGCACAGAGGCCTTGGAATAGCTTATCAGTTCAGAGGCCAAAGCTCGATAGACAAGGCTCTCAAATCTGGTGGACTGCTCTTCGTGATAGGTACTTCTTTCCACTAGTTTCTTAAATGCGGGATTTTGGTTCTTAGTGATGCAGAAATATTTGTAGCGCGAATCGCTAATGATGTCTAGTTGTCTGGCCTTAAACATCTGAGCATCTACTGAGAGTCCAAAGTTCAACTGGATAGCACGAAGTTCGTTCAAAGAAATGTCATGACGAGACGCGCCCAACAGTTTCTTGAAAACATCTTGAGAGATCAGCATCTCGTTGGCAAACAGATTGCAGAAACGCTCTACATCCTTCTGTGGAAGTGACTCGTCAAAATCAAGAAGCAAGTGGCCTAACTCATGCATAACGGTGAAACGCTTTCGTTCCACAGGGAAGTTCTTGTTCAGAACGATGATGGGTTTGTGATCTCCAACGAGGCCACTCAAACCATCAAAGGTATCCGGTGCATCCATTTCCATCACCTTTACACAATGCTCCTCCAGCATTTCTATTACATATGGAATGCCATCCTGTCCCAATTGCCAAAGATCCTTCAATTCTGCTGCAATCCGATAAATATCAGAGGATGAAGTTACAGCATTGTTCTTGATAGGATTGCTGAAATTGGAGTTGATGTTTAATATTTCCTCTATTTCAATGTATCGCTCTATCCTGTCACGAATTCTTTCCTTGATAGAGTTTTCATCTTTCACACTCATCTTCGATTTTTTGCGGAATTCTATTCTATCAAGTGATACAGAGAAGGGGCGCAAGAGATAGTCCGGTTTCACATCCAGTGCATTAGCAAGGGCAATAAGATTAGTGGAGTTTGGCAACATCTTGCCAGACTCGTACTTCGAAATGGTCTGCTTCGATATTAAGTTGTTCATCTTGGAGCAGAGTTCATCCATTGACATGCCGTTGATGACACGTGCATTCTTTAGTCTTGCACTGAATATTTCCTTTAATTCCATAACACCAATCATTCTCAAATCAAGGTTACAAAATTACAAATAATTTTCAATTTGTAAACCAATTTTCAAATAAAAGCAATTTTAGATTTTGCAACTTTTCGAGATTATTGGACGAACTCAAACCTATTTTACTTGCAGAAATGTTTTTTTATGTTTCTATATTGAATAAAAGTCTCAAATTTTATATTCCTATACTGAATAAAATCATCAACTATCGCGACACTCGTTCCTTATGTGGTATAAAAAGTATAGTTAAGGAACGGGTATCTCCACCCGAGTTTTTGGGGACAAGGTTATGATTTTTCAAGGTTATTATTCAAGACCAACCCCATTTTACTTGAAATATCGGTACTTTTTCGTGTTTTTTTACTTGAATTTTCGGTACTTTTTAGAAATAAGGAGGCACGAAAATTTTATTTATAGTTCCTTGAATAATTGAAAACACTTGCGTTTGGGCTGAAAGCCCATAACAGATATAGTCTAAGGCAACGCCCTACGGTTGATTACAAGTTATTGTATGTTCATTTACACATGTTTCACCCGAGTTTTGGCACATTGTTCAATGCAAAATTTGGTGTGGGGCTATAACTTGCCGTTTTGAAATTTGGTGCGGGGCTATAAAATGGCAAAATAAAATTTGGTGTGAGGCCACAAAAGATATTCGGAAAGACGATAGCATACTTATGATTCCTGCATATATGACGTGCTATTTATAGCAGATTCTCTCAACTAAGGAAAGGTGGAAAACACGGAAAAGAGCAAACCAAAGCATCTTTTATCATTTAACAATTTCGTGCATATCCACCACGAAAACACCGTCTTTCATTTTTGCACCAAGACGTTCCAATGTTACCGATGTCTCAATATATGAACCTTGATTAGTTAGCGAAAGAAGCAAATACTGACTTCTTGAAGGCTCTGGATAACCCATATTTTGCATATCAGCTTTGCTTTTTATGGCTATCTTCCCTCGGTTAATGTGCATCAAGCGTAAATTCTTATTGTCGTGTACCACGATATATGTGGCTTGAAAAAACTTAGGGTCTTGGTATGCCTTCTCGAGTGGTAATGGATATAGTTTGTTTTCCACACACCAATCCATTTTTTCTGTCAAACCGATAATCACTAATTCATTAGCATTTTTTTCTACGGATTGATACCTCAACCCTCTCTGCGGAATAGCTTTCTCAATATGCTCAATCGAAGTTTTCTTCTCCAACAGTATCTCCTCCAAATGACGACGCAGAATCTTCCCCTCCCTCTCCTTATCATCGTTTGGCAATAAAGGAAACGCCCCAATATTGACACTCTTAATGCTTTGAGTAAAATACCGTTTGGATAATGTTTCATCATCGCCACGTCCAGGGAACAAAATATAACCACCGATCACCTCTTTGGCAGCGTAACTGTCGTGGTCCGAGCCATAGTAGATGGCATCACGGTAACGGTGCATCTGGTTGATGGCATTAGAAGGAGGATAGTCTCCACCCAAACGATTGTGTTCTTCGACATCTGCTTTCTCAAAATCCTTGTCAAGACGGGCATCGCTTATTACCCTATATTTGGCATCATAAAGATAGGTCAGCACAATCTCTCCATTAGCTTTTCGAATGTTTAAGACAATGTCTGGCCGTTGCTCCGTAGTGGCGGTACGAATTCCATCTTTATCCTGCGCTCCTGTACGGTTGAAAGTATGCTGATAGTGCAGCGTGATACTATCACCCGCATGTTTACGAAGTTGTTCAGCCTTCTCGCTATGGTCTTCAGCCCCAGGTGTGGGATAATGGTATTCAACAACATGTTCCAACTGGCTATCTGTAAATGGATTAAGGAAAGTCTCCTTTGGTTCTTTCATCAGTTCCTCGTAATCTGGCATGTCGGCACATATGCCCAACACATCTCGCACGAGATGTTTCATCTTTACAAAACACCAGAGTTCATAAATCTCCCATATTTGTAACATGCCAATGCTTTTAGCTCCATCGTAGAGGTCGATGCCACGGCGCAGTTTGAGCCAATCCTTGTATATCTGTCGATACCCCTGCCTATTTTGTAGCACAAGGCTTTCACCAGACATACCACTAAATCGTCCCACCGATTTGAAGAACGGATGTCTCTGTAATTTCAGAATCTCTGCTTGATAACGCTTCCACTTATCACGATAATCGTCTGAAATCCCCTCTATACTATTGCTCAGCACCTTGTGGATAACTATTTTTAATTTGTCACCCATGCTGGCGAGCGTATGTTTCACGAAACGATTTTCCAATGTATCGATACTATTTTCATACTCCTCATAGTCGAAATACACCTCCTCGTGCCGTTGCATTGCTTCTACCTCCGCATACCGTTCCTCCATCTGTGGTTGCCAGTGTTTGATATGGTCAGCATGACGGGAAAGGGTGTGAGTACGGGTCTTGATGTTTGGATTAGCAGCAATGAACCGGACATTCTTCAGATAATCATCCACCACTTGCTCAAAGGCTTGCATCCATGTAGCATCATTACGAATACGTCCGCGGCTGAATTGTTGCATGGTGGTGGCAAGATAGCGGTAGATGATGTTCTCATACTCATCATTGACCTCACGAAGTATGCTTTTGTAGTCGTGACGAGTGTCTAGTTTAGGCGAACAGACCTCAAATGTAACATAGGCCGTCTGCCGTTGTTCTTCTTTCCAATACTCAAATTCAAGGCGAAACAGTCCAGGATTGTTTAAAAAATCCACGTTGCCGACCAGTTTTCTCTCATCGACATAGAAACCATCCGTCACGTCTTTGCGGATGTGCAATACCTTGAAATTGTTTATTCTTTCATCGAACTTGATGCTTATCTGGTAAGCGTTGGTTTCGAACACGACCGGCCACAAATCGCACCATTCCGTGTTTTCCCCTTGTTCTATATGCGTACGATTTTCAATGTCATACAACGTCAAGGCACATTCCCGACTCGATGCGTAGCGGCAATAAGTTTGAGCGGAGGTGCCATCTGTCGTGTTTACTCGACTGCGAAAACGTTCCCATGAATACCGCAGATCATTGGTTGTACGCACCACTACCTCGAAATCATCGCATTTGAATTGTATGACATTTTGTTGCATAGAGAGTTTTTATTTGCAGAGATGGGAATTTTATACTTCTATACTGAATAAAATCCGACAAAAAAAGAATCGCTCAGCATTACGGCTCTATAATTTTTCTCAAATCACGGCCAGAAGCGAGTGAACTGCATCTTCTCAAGCCTATCGTTCATCTCCTGCAGTTTCTTGCCGGAACCGCTCTCTGCACCGAACTTCTCATACAGTTTCTGCAGGCGGTTCTGCGACTCGTTTTTCAAATCGAACATCTCGTCATCGCCCTCCACGCGTGGCAATATCTTCATCAACGTGACGGCATCGAACGCCTCTTGAACAATATTCTTGAACTCTTCATCGTTTCCATCACCCGGATAACTTTTCTCATCAAGTAGGTTGCCAAGATAGATGACCAACTCGTTAAGCACACGATAAGAAACTTCAAATGGCGTACCCTTCAACAAAGTGTTGATGTCTTGGAGTTTCTCAACGCATTGTTTTTTTATCTGTTCTGCATAATTAGAGTGTTTTTCTATCACCTCGTCCGCGTTCACGTAGCGTGGGCGGAACTGGTCGATTTTCCATTCCTCACCCTCAGGCATATAATTAAGGGCGGCACTTCCGCCAAACATATCTTTCAAATCGCCACCGTTCATCTCGATAGTCATGGCACGGTCTATCACCTTACGGCTGAATTGATGGGTTGTATCGTCCATATTCACAGTACCGATGACGAAGACATTGTCGGGCAATGTGAGACCAACCGTGAGCAAGGAATCACTTGCCGCAGACTCGGAATCAATCCCTTCAGAATCTGTTGTTTCCCAAAGCTTTTGATAGACCTCTTTGTTGGTTTTGATGTTATGGTATTCTGTGCCACCAACTTTTGCCAAATCGTTGAAAAATTGTTTATCGACCAACGCACCGCTAACGATACGTTCACCCACCTTTTTACGAGTCTCCAACACCGAGAGGAACTCTGCGAAATACTGCTCCACAGGGGCGAGGTTCATTTCATCGAGACAGACGAAGAACGGCACGTCAGGATACATCATGGCTTTGACCAAGAACTTCACAAACTTAGTGAATACGTAGCGTTTACTGATATTGCTATAATAACCAAGCAATTCAGTGCTATCGTGCCAATTGGGTTTCACTTCAATCATACAGTAGTTGCCTGGCGTAGTGCGGTCTGCATCCTGCAACTCTTTCGGACAACTCTTAAATGCCAACTCCCTCACAATACGACTCTTACCAGTTCCGCTTATGCCTGCCAATAGGAGGAAGGGCTTGGTGCGGAGGGCGGTGAGAAGATTTAAATTAATAGAATCACAAACCATATTATCTATTCTATATTGTTGACTAACATTATCTAATGGAGGAAACTCATATTTCCCATCTTTTAGATTAATCCATGCATTTACTCCCCCACTAAAATAAGCTTCACTTCCTGAATTAAAGCCTCCATCAATCAATAGTTGACCATAATTTCTAGGATAAAATTTAGTAATCGCTTCTCCATGAGTAAATCCAAAAAACATACAAAAGTCATTTTTTGATATTCTTCTGGAAAGATAATCTTCATGCCCTTTTCTTACAGCTTCTATCAGTGCTTCTTTTGTATCGATTGTCTCTTTAAATGGAACCATGGTTATTGAACATATGTTTTGCAATAATTTTTACACACTCGACGTTTACAGCATTACCAAACTGTTTATATGCTTGTGGCTCTTTTGCATCCGGAATAAATGTTTCAGGAAAACTCTGAAGCCGAGAACATTCTTTTGGAGTCAAAAATCTTTTCCTAACTCCGACTATCGATGTTTGAACAATTGCCACAAGGGCAGGGAAATACGTGTTTACTTTTACTCTAATACCAGAAGGACGCAGTTGAAATATTTGTTTCCATATATCTGGATGGTTTGTTTGTCCTGCCTGCCACTCCAATTTCGCTTTCGATCCAAAAAATAAAGGATTCTGTTTTGCCCGACCTAACCATTCGTCTATAAAAACTTTGTTTCCTTTATATAATTCATTATTTTTCAATATGAAATTTTGTTTCCATAAAGGATACTGATTCAAATCTTCATTAACATCCAAATCGCAAAGTCGGTCAGCCCATATTGGAAATCCAGGGAGTTTTTTAACTTGAATCTTTTGAATGAATTCATTCCACAAATCAATGAGAGACACCAAATCTTCTGAGATTTTGTAATCCTTTATGTTCTCTATTTCATTGTCATCTTGTAATATGTCCTCTATAGAACATGGTTTTATAGTAGTCTTATCAAATACAAAAGGCTCCACATTTCCTATATCTTTCCTAACACACATAATATAGAACCTCTCTCTATGTTGGGGAACTCCTATGTAATGAGGACTAAATATTATTGGCTCAGGCAAAAGGTTATATCCTAAAGACGATAGTTTTCCATGAATTACTTTCCATGTGTTCCCATGATCATGAGAGGCTAAATTACGAACATTCTCTAGCAAAACATATTTGGGTTTATGAAATGATATTATTCTACAAATATCAAAAAACAATGTTCCTTTTGTTTCATCTTCAAACCCCAATCTTTTTCCAGCTTTTGAAAAAGATTGGCAAGGGAATCCACCACATAAGACATCGTGAGAAGGTATGTCTGCTTCATTTATTTTTGTAATATCCCCAAAAGGTTCCAACCCATAGTTTTTTTGATATGTTTTTCTACAATCCAAATCAATATCACTAGCAAAAACACATTTCCCGCCAAGCGACGTCAATGCTTGATGAAATCCTCCTATTCCACAAAACAAATCAATAAATTTGAAACCCTTTTTTATCATACACCTCGCTATAAAAGCGTGGTGGTTATACAATAAAGCCGCTCGGGTTCTGACAAACCTTTTAGAATTTAATGCAATAACCAGCCACGCTGTGATTAAAAGACATTCACAACGGGACGTTGATGCATCATCTTCTCTAAAAGCTTTGATTTGTCAGATCTGAACGGCGAAGAATGACGACTTACTCTCTGTCGAACGAACTACCCATAAGGATAATTCTTATATATCAGATATTTCCCATCCTTGCACAGACCCCAATGCAAGATAAACTATTCATATTTTTTTATTCCGCCACATACAAAAAAACGTGGGTATCTGAACCTTTACCCGTTCGTTCTTGAGGTCGTAGGAAAGACCCTTGGCTAAACGAGCAAAGCGATACCCACGTCGTACGATAATATAGCAAACCCTTAAAGTGTGCACGGAACAAAATGTCCATGCACACTACGGGCGTATATATCATACCCGTAGCATCGTCTTTTGCATTGCTTTTGAGCCGATTTTGAAATTTCCTACGTTTCAAGAACCAAAAACAAGCATCAGGCTGACGCTTTATGTATGTAACTGTCGCTGTATTTTATTCACAACAACAAAGCAAAGATAGAGAAAAATATAAGATTTGGGAAGTGAAAATGGATTTTTTACAGGAATGCTAATCTCGCTCTACGTTGTTTGGTTCAGTCTCCAACTCTTCTATTGTTGGTAATGATGATTTCCATTTGTCGGCAAGGTAAGAGGGTGTATCAAAATTCAATTTTTGATACACCCTCTAAAAAAAACCTTTACGCTCACTTTTTCTTGGGCAAAACTTTTTTCTCTTCTGATGTGAGTCGGCGTTCCACTTTCTTGATGTCTTCACTAGCAGGTTGGTTCTCTGGGATAATACCTCTATCAAGCATTATCTTTCTCACAGCCAAGTTATTCTCAACGTGTTCGTTACTTATCCGCTCTATGCCACGCAAATCTTTCTGCTGAACATTAACGGATGTCATTTCCGTGGCGAAATCTTTTGCTTTTATGTTTATGGTGGAGAGAAAATCAGCAAGAGGGCGACTCTCCGGAGCTCCTAGTTTGCGCTTCAAAATCGCAGTGTCCAAGTGGAAAAGTGCCTTGTCACCTTTGGATCGAATTAGTGCAAAGCCTTTGCTGTCGACACCTCTCTCATAAAGAACGCCAGACAAACGCTTTTCGGTCTCTGCCAATTTGTGGCGAGCTTGTACTCGTTCATGTTCTAGTAAGCGTTTTTCAACCATTTCGGCCACACGGGTTTGTACGGCGAAATAGTTTTGGGCAAATGCTATTTCGGGCTTCCGAGGGTCTCCATTTTGAGCTATAAGATAGCAGGCATAGCGGGTAAGCATATAGTCAACTACCTCACGTTGAGCTCCTTTGGCTACGGTTATCATTTTACCGACGCCGGTAAAATGATCGGCCTCGTTGCTCCCTGCATTTGTACAGGCTTCTCTGGCTTTAGCTAAGACACTCTCGAATGTTTGCCACTTTGCGTATCCCAATAATCCACAAAGTTCGCGTGCACTCCAACACTCAACGCCCTCATAATCACAGGCGATAGATTCAAATCTGTCGAAAAGATCTTTGATTTCTTCTTTCTTCATATTGTCTTTACTTTTCGTTTAATTTTTAGAAACAACCAAAACAAGCATCAGGCAGACGCTTTATGTATGTAGCGCACATCGGTTTAGAGCCTCGATGTGCAGTGGCTTATATTGTTTGCACAATATGGTGCAAAGATATAAAATTCTACTCAACTCTCGCTCAAAATGAAAAACAACTTGTTTCTCATTTTTAAATAGTCCAACTGCGTATAGCGCAAAGTTACTTTAAGAGTTTCTTGCTCTCGACATTTTCCAAAACACTCATTTGCTGAATTGCCACTTTATTTAGTTTCATTAGTCTCTCCACTTGTGGCATGTCTTCGTTTATCAACACAGCGTTGATATTTTCCATATTCGACAGACAGATAAGTTCGTTAATTGTCGCATAATCACGTATATTACCTTTAAGGTCTGGATTGGCTTCACGCCACTGTTTGGCAGTCATACCAAACATTGCAACGTTGAGCACATCTGCTTCCTCAGCATAAATTATGCTTGCTTGAGCCGGTGTAATTTCACACGGAATGAGATTGCTCTTTATGGCATCGGTGTGAATGTGGTAATTGATTTTGGAGAGTTCGCGTTTCACACTCCAACTGAGCGATTTTTCTTCATCAGCCTTCAGCCGCTGAAATTCTTTGACTATATATATTTTGAACTCAGGGCTAATCCACATTGCAAATTCAAATGCGATATCTTTGTGTGCATACGTTCCACCATATCGTCCTGCCTTGGCTTGCAAAGAAACGGCATTTGTTTTCTCAACAAATTCCTTTACACTTATTTTGAAGCTATTAAGACCAGCTTGATTTCTAATTGTGGCGAATTCGCCATAATTAAAATCGGGATTGTAAACTTTTTCCCAAATACCAATATATTCAAGTGTGTTGCGATTCCTAAGCCAATCCGTTACAAAAAAGTCTCCATCTTTGGCTCTTATCATGTCGGTAAGGCAGATGTAGTCTTCGTCATTAATTTTGATTACCGTTATTTCTGTATCTTGTACTGTAATTTTCGACATAGTTTATCTTTTGAGGATTAGGGTTTTATGTATGTAACTGCACGATATTTAGAGCCTTGTGTGCAGTGGCTTATATCTCGATTGCACGATATGTGCAAAAATAATCTATTTCACTAAATTTCCCCGATATTCAGACCAAACTTCTTCAGTTTCATTCTGATGACGCTTTATGTATGTAACTGTCGCTGTATTTTATTCACAACAACAAAGCAAAGATAGAGAAAAGTAAGGAGAAAAAAACTGATTTTTCATCAGAAAAACAGACTTCCCTTAAGGTCATTCACTCAAATGATCCACATTATCCCAATCCATCACAGCCCAGACGCCATCTCTTTTTTCCACCACACACAAGCCTGTGGAGTGTGGATGCGGAGCATTTGCGATATCATGAATAGGTTGGTACTTGAAGAAGGTGTAGAGTGTTTTCAATAAGGCACCATGCGTAACCACAAGAACGTTCTGTCCCGGATGGTTTCGTACCATTGCCTCCATAGCTGAGGCAGCACGATCACGCACTTGCTGGTAGGTTTCACAGGTTGGACGTGCAAAATTTTCAGGATGGTGCCAGAAGATGTCTAACTCTTCGGCAAATTCTGTTTCTATATCAGAGACAAGACGCCCTTGCCAATCGCCCATGAGTATCTCTTTCAACTCTTCCAGATAGATGGGTTCCAAACCGAACCCTTCCGTTAAAAGTTCCGCTGTGCGACGGGTGCGACGAAGCGGACTGACATATAAGGCAGAAAAACTGATATCCTTCAGTTTCTTACGTAAGGCTATAGCCTGTTGCTCTCCTTCTGGAGTTAAATCCGACTCCATCTGACCTTGAATACGACGTTCGGCATTGAAAGTCGTCTGTCCATGTCTTACCAGATAAATACGAGTCATACCTACAAAGAAGAAATGAGGAAAACCCGAAGATTCTCCTCTTATCTTTTGTTTTGTTTTTTCTCCAAGGAAAAAATTATACTGCTGCTTCTTTCTCTACAGCAACCATTCCGCGGTAGTAACCACACTCACCGCAAACACGGTGAAAAATATGCAATGCACCGCAGTTAGGGCATACTGCCAATGTAGGAGCCTCTGCCTTGTAATGAGTTCTTCTCTTTGCTCCTCTTGATTTTCCTTGTCTTCGCTTAGGATGTGCCATTTTGTTTTTATTTTTAAATTAGTTATTATCTATTTTAATTTACTTTGTTTCCTCTTTATCCATCAGTTTTCGAAGTCCTTCCCATCTTGGATCTATCTCCTTTGGAGATTCATCCTGATCGTCTTCTGAATCATCTTCCGAACGCTCCACTATCAGATAATTATTCAGTCTACTCATCATCTCCTCCGAACATTCGCCCTCTGGATGTACATGCTGAATCGGAATAGCCAACGCTATGAACTCATACATATACCATGACAAATCTATCTCTCCCGGATACTCGGGAATCACCACCAACTTGTCATCCACCTCCTCAAACGAATCACCAAACTTCACTACCAACTGATCTTCTGATTCAATCTCTTGCTTCATGTCCTCCAGACATCTATCGCAAGGAACATACACATACCCATCAGTCTTGAATGTGAACTCACATGATTGACTCGACTTCTTCAAAGAAACGTTCACTGCAACACTACCCTTCTGTACTTCTGGCGCCTCTATTCTCTCAAAGAAGCTATCCTCCAACTGAAAGTTGTACTCTTGCACTCCTAAAGGCAAATCCTTTAGCTGTATGACATACGTCTCTTTCTTATCCATCTGCATGGTCTCCAAAAACTTTGCAAAATTACAAAATTTACCAATACAAAATCCATTCAGAATCGCATTTTTTAGAAAAAATATCTAAATCTATTCTATCGTCCTATAAATCAATACAATACATTATCAACCTTTCGTTTCTCCTCTATCCAATAGAATACGAAAGACGGTTCCTTTTCCTATTTCAGACTTTTTTACATAGATTTTACCATGATGATATTCCTCCACAATTCGCTTCACCAACGAAAGTCCCAAGCCCCAACCTCTCTTTTTGGTGGTATAGCCTGGATTGAAGACTGTCTTATATTTGGATTTTGGTATTCCTTTACCTGTATCATGGACATCTATGCAGACACGATTATCGTTCTCCAAAGAGACATACGCCGTTATGCTTCCCTCCTTACCAATGGCATCGATTGCATTCTTGCATAGATTCTCCAACACCCACGCGAACAGAGGCGGATTCATGTCAACATAAATAGGCTCGTCCGTTTCATAAACTGATGTGATGACAATGCGACTAGATGTTCTCTTTTGCATATAAGACAACGTATTATCCACAACCTCCTTCAACAAAGTAGGGGTCAACTCTGGCTTAGAACCAATCTTAGAGAAACGTTCGGCTATCACTTGCAGACGATTCACATCTTTCTCCATCTCTGGAATCATCTCCTCTGGCATCGAACCACCTTTGATAATCTCCATCCATGCCATCAACGACGAAATAGGCGTACCCAATTGATGCGCCGTCTCTTTCGAAAGACCTACCCACACCCTGTTCTGTTCCGATTTCTTCGCACTCGCAAAGAAGAAGAATAGAACACAGAAAAAGACTATGATAATACCTCCCTGCACAAAGGGATAGTAGGCCAATTTTTTCAACAAAATGGAGTCGTCGTAATAGAGGTACTGATAAAAATCCACATCCAGCTGCATCTCAATCGGAGGATGCACGGTTTTCAAATCCGCCAGTTTTTTTTGCAAGAAGGCAAGCGTGTCCGAACCCTTAATTTCTATATTACGATAAGTAATCACCTCATCATCCATTCCGGCAATCATCACTGGAATGGTGTTGTTATCTTCGAGTACCTTTAAGATAAAATTGAAATCAGCCCCTGATATGTCATTCAACAACAAACGAGTCGCATCAGCCCACAACTCAATGCGCTGATGTTCCTCCTCGGCCATTTCTGTTGCCAAGCTATCGGTGAAATAGACCGACAAAGCAACAATTCCTGCCGCAATAATGGCGAAGAAGTACTTTACATAACGGAAATTATCAAATGTTATCTGCACTCTTATCGATATTTACCTTCGTCGCAATCTTCTAATATGCTCAAATAACTATTGTAGCGTGATTCACTGATGTAATGTTCCTCCAAGGCTTTTCTGACCGCACAGCCTGGTTCATGTATGTGCGTGCAATTACCAAACTTGCACTCTGCAGAAAAACGGAAAATCTCGGGGAAATAATGTCCCACCTCCTCACGTTGAAAATCAATGGTTCCGAACCCCTTGATGCCTGGTGTATCAATCAGGAAGCTATCCTCCCCCACTTCAAACATTTCAGAAAAGGTCGTCGTATGCATTCCTTTGTTATGCACATCCGATATCACCCCAGTTCTTGTCTCAATGGAAGGTGAAACGGCATTGATGATGGACGACTTTCCCACACCAGAATTACCCGACAACAAAGATGTCTTTCCCTGTAGCGAAGATTTTATTTCAGAAATACCATCACCACTCTTCGCAGAAACGCACAGCACCTTGTAACCAATAGACTCATACAACTGTTTCAAGGCAGTCATATACTCCTTTTCATCTTCTGTATAGAGATCGATTTTATTAATAATCAGTATGGTTGGCACCTGATAGGCTTCTGATGTTGCCAAGACACGATCTATAAAGACTGTGGAGGTCTCCGGATGATTGATGGTAGCCACCAATAGTAGTTGGTCTACATTAGCAGCAATGACATGTAATTGTTTGGACAGATTGGCGGGACGGCGAACAATATAGTTTTTACGGTCTTCGATTTGCGTAATCCAACCCGTACCATCTGCCATCACTTCAAAAGAAACCCGATCGCCTACCGCAACCGGGTTTGTACTTTTAATACCTTTAATACGGAAATTCCCCTTTACTCTACATTCAACCAGTTCGTTATCTAATGTTTTCACCAAATAACTACTTCCCGTATTTCTAACTACTAAACCTATCATAGGAATAGATTAGACGGTCATTATTTCTTTCTCTTTTGCTGCCAAAAGTTCATCTACCTTTTTAATGTAACGGTCGTGTATCTTCTGAACTTCTGACTCTGCATCTTTCTCAACGTCTTCTGACAATCCGTTCTTAATCTCTTTTTTAAGTCCGTCGATTGCATCACGACGAGCATTACGAACACTCACCTTTGCATCTTCTCCCTCTGCACGAGCTTGTTTCACCAAAGTCTTACGACGATCCTCTGTCAACGGAGGAATGCAAAGACGGATGATTTCACCATTGTTTTCAGGAGTGATACCTATTTCAGAGTTCATAATGGCTTTTTCAATCTCTCCAATCAACTTCTTCTCCCATGGCTGAATAGCAATGGTTCTTGCATCTGGCGTTGTGATAGTTGCCACACCAGACAATGGAGTCATGCTACCATAATAATCCACTCTGATGGGATCCAATATACGCACATTTGCCTTTCCTGCACGAATATGTGCCAATGAATCATCCAAGTGAGAAACAGCTTGAGACATCTTATCTTCTGCTGCTTTGTAGTATTCTTTTACTTCTGCCATAATCATTCAAAATCTTAATAATAAAACAAATCTATTGTTCAATAGAAAGCGCAAAAATATATTATTTCTTCATTCTCGACAAATTGTTATGCGAGAAAATATCCTTTCGCCTTTCGTATAGGTGATCTATATTAATGATTCACAATAATTTAGACACCCAGTCATCGAATCTATCTTCTTTATCGAATAATGTTCAATTTATCCTCTGTCAAAGGAATCCAATTCACCTTTTTTGCATCTCCTTGTAGAAGTGATTTTCCTGCGACATCCACAACGCCTCGTTTACCTGCCACCTTCACAGAGAACAAGTTCTCTCCATTATTCTTTATATCATCATACAGACATGGAACGACAATCTTACCGGAACAATCAATCACACCCCATTTGTTCACAATTTTCAAAGGAGCATAACCATTTTCGAACGAACCAATCTCGTCAAAGACACAGTCGGTCAACATCTTTCCATTCTCATCCTTCATGCCATACAGACCATTCTTCTCTACCACTTGCGATGGACAAACGACATCGGAGTTCTCTGATATATTCTGATTACTCTTCTCCACTCCTGCCGCATCTAACGTATATTTGGATCCACCTCTCGTCACGATGGCAAAACCATTTCTGAACGATGTGGCTTTATCATACTTGCAAGAGATAACCAACTCTCCTTTTTCATTTATATAACCATACTTGCCACCTTTCTGAACTCTTGCAAAGCCTCCAATAAAGGCAAGAGCATCCTCATACTGACAAGGAATGATTTCCTTTCCTTGATGGTTGATGAATCCATATTTACCCTCTTTGGAAACGGGTATCAAATCTGACTTAGACCATTGGAAAGACCATTTCTCACGTACATCTGAAAATGAATAATCATACTTAAATGATGAGATAGGTTTCATCTCCTCATTCACGAAGCCCCATTTCCCTTTCTTTTTCACAGGACAAATACCATTACAGAATGGAAGTATCTCTTCATACTCTGGTGTGGCAACCACTTCACCTTTCTGATTGATGAAATTCCACACCTTCTTATCCTTCTTCCATGCAGATACGCCAGTCACACTCGCATTGAAAGCTGCCGCATCTTCATACTTGCATGGAATAGCCAATTCACCTTTTTTGTTAATGAATCCCAACAATCCATCTTTCTGAACCATAATCATCTCAGATCCAACAGAAAAGACCTTTTGGTAATCACAAGGGAAAAGTGCAGACCCATCCGTCTTGATGGCTCCACGCAATCCATCTTTTTCTACAATGAAATACTCAACTGCAGAGGAGAATGGTCCCTCTATCTGATCGTATTCGCAAGGAACGACAATCTTACCTTTTGAGGTCAAAACACCATATTTCTTCTTACCTGCCGCATTCTTTTGCATCACAATTGCATAACCATTGTTGAAGACGCCCAACTCATCAAACGGAGTAGGTGCCTGGTCATAGAGGGCTGTAGCTCTTAATTTCTCCAATTGAGATTTGTTATTAATCATTGTCATCTTGCTACGAGGAGGTGTGATTGTTGTCTCCAATACATTTCCCCTCGTATCGATAACAATCTGCTCTCCATTTTTTCTAACAATGCAAACAGAGTCTACGTATTTCAGATTCTCCACTTTATCATAAGAGAATGGTACAATTAGCAAACCGAAAGAATCCACAAAACCCAATGAATCGTTCTCGTTCACAACTGCTGCCATACCACATGAATATGGATAAGCCTCTTTGTATCCGAAATTGGCAATCACCTTACCCTGTTCGTTGATATAGCCCCACAAACCATTGCTTTTAACAGCCGCCTTTCCTTCAGAGAAATCACGAGCATCGTCATATTGACAAGCTATTGTCTCTTTAAGGTTTGTATCAATATAGCCATACTTTCCATCTTTAATGACACGCATATAGCCGTTTCGAAATTGATAATCAGCGGGTATTTTCGAGTTCGATTTATCTTTTTCATACGTAGGTTTCAACAGCATCTCTCCATTCAATGATAAGAAACCGCACTTGTCACTTTGCCATACTGGCAACATGCCATTCTGAGGCAAATCAACCTCTGCATAACGAAGTGTTGCAATACGCATTCCCAATGAGACTGGTATCGAATTCTCCTGTGAAAAGGAAGAATTAAAAGACATTGCGAGTGTCAAGATAAGCGGAAAAAATCTCTTTTTCATACGATTCGATGTTATTCTCTTAATTTTAATTCAAATACAACTAATAGTCTGCAAATGAAATTAACTATTTGCTAACCAATTGCAAAAATAGAAGAAAATGTGGTACCAAACAATTTTTTCGACTGCTACAATCATCAACCTATAATTTTGTCCATGGCAGTTTTTCCTTAGGGAAAAGAATGCTCACAAGCCTGAAGGACTTGAGCAGATACAGCATGGACCAACAGCCTAGGAATTTTTAATTTCCACAGATTAGCTTCATAAGAAAACCCCATTGCCAAACAAATTGTTCCGACAATGGGGTTCCTATTTTATGGATCATGCAAATTACTCCCACTCAATCGTTCCAGGAGGTTTATGCGTCACATCATACCATAATGAGCCGGCACCTTCTGCCACGAATCTGCCCCACAGACCTTCCAACAGTTTCTGGTCGATCTCTGCGAAGTTAGCTGTCATAGCCTCGGAACTGTTCACTGGACGCATCACAATGCATGGCTTATCTGCTACCGTCAATGGAACGGAAACGACTGGCATCTGCCAAATAGATTCGTAGAGGTTGTTCTCCTGCAAGAACTCCGTACAGATATTATCAAACTTACGCAACACATCAAAATTATGTTTCGTTGCATATTGCTCGATTAGCTTAGGCATCTCGTCTGAGACTGCTCCCACCTGCCAGATCACACGGTTGATCACCTTGAAACGGTTCACCAACTCCGTGCTGAACTTCTCGCATTGTTTCCATGTCAGATTCTTTGTAGTCAACAAGAATGGTTGTGCATAGGTACGTCCATCTCCTTGTACGCCCACACTCTTGATTGGAAGTATCTTACCTTCGATATGATTTTCTTTCAGATAATCTGCCAATCCTGGCACATCCTCAAGTTTAGCGAACTCGCCCTTACCATCCGTACACAACAAACGAACGCCCAAACCTGGTCCAGGGAACGGATGTCTCCACACAAGGTTATGAGGAATACCCAACTCCTCACCCAACATACGAACCTCATCCTTGTAGAGGTCTGCCAATGGTTCCAACAACAAGCCCTGAGCCATCAAATCCATCACCTCCTTCACACGGTTGTGGTGAGTCTTGATCAAATCAGCATTCTTGGTTCCTCCACTTTCGATGGTATCTGGATAGATGGTTCCCTGAGCAATCATCCACTCTTTTGGATCGAGGTTCAGTTTCTTCATCTCTTCGTCCTTCACCACCAAGAAGGTTGCGCCAATGCGTTTACGTTTCTCCTCTGGTGCAGTGATTCCTTCCAATTTACCCAAGAAGGTGCTTGTAGCATCCACAACACGAAGGTTGTGCATACCCTCTGCCTTTAAGAAATCGATGATCTTAGCGGACTCATCCATACGCATCATACCATTATCGATGTGCAGACCCATCACACGGTCGGTACCCAACACACGATTCAGCAACACGAATGCCACGGTGCTATCCACACCACCAGAAACCAACAAGAAGACTTTGCGGTCGCCCACCTCACGTTTGATCTTCTCTGAGATGAGAGGCATGTAGCTCTTCATATTCCATGTGCGTGCACATCCGCAGATATCGATGAAGTTGTCCAATATCTTCATACCATATTTGCTATGGGTCACTTCTGGATGGAATTGAATACCATATATCTTACGCTCGTCCAACGCTACAGCAGCAATCGGACAATCCTTGGTAGAGGCGATAATCTTATAACCGTCAGGAAGCTTTTCTACAGCGTCACCGTGACTCATCCACATAGGAGAGCTGACGGGAATATTCTTCAACAATGGATGTTGAGGTTCTGTCAAGACAAGGTCTGCTATTCCGTACTCTTTCACCTTACCAGGACGAACGGAACCTCCCAACTGAGAAGCCATCAGTTGGTGACCATAACAGATGCCTAACTTAGGAACAGGTATGTTTAAAATTTCAGGATTATAAGCTGGAGCATCTTCTGCATAAACGCTAGAAGGTCCACCACTATAGATGATACCCTTAGCACCAGCCAATTCTTTCACATCAGCCGTTGGGGAACAGATCTCTGTAAAGACACCCAAACGACGAACTCGATTCGCAATCAAGTGAGCATACTGCCCACCAAAATCCAACACAATAATTTTCTCTTGCATGAGGAATTTATATTTAAACTTTGTTATTTCAATATTTGGTCGAAAAGAACATCCGACTCATCCATCGAGTCGATGACATGTTTTGCCTGTAAATAGTATGGTTCACGAGCTTTCAAGGCATCTGTGATGAACTGTAATAATTCATCATCCGACTTGCCTTGCAACAATGGACGAGACTGTTTCGCATTTTTTAAATAGTCGAACAAAGCCTTGGGAGAAGCCTGCAGATAGACAGTCTCACCACACTCGTTCATAATTTCCATGTTATTATAAAAACACGCTGCACCACCACCTGTTGAGATGATGACATCTTCAAATGCAGACACCTCTTCCAGCATGTTATGCTCTAATTTACGAAAGCCCTCCTCGCCTCTTTCTGCGAAGATTTGTGGGATTGTCTTATGAAACCTACTTTCTATATAGGCATCCAAATCGATAAATTCTTTATGATATTTTTTTGACAATCGTTTTCCTGTATGGGTTTTCCCACAACCCATGTAACCCACTAAAAAGAGTCGATTACCAGCTGTCATCCCATTGTATATTGTCATACTTTCCTCCTCCACTACTACTGTTATCATAACTGCCAGAACCAGAATCCTCCGAGTCCCAATCATATTCCATATAATCGGTCGATGGTGGTGGTGGCATCTTCGTTCTAGTAAAATGGAATGGTATAAGCAATGCTACCTTGATACGTACACCATTCATCTCACCTGGTTTGAACACTGGAAGTCCCTGCGTAATACGGAGCGCTTCCATATCATATTCATCATTGACAGATTGTACAATCTCCTGACGAGTGGCACGACCGCATCGATCCACCACAATCTGAATAACAACCGTACCCTTAGCCAACACCTCAACACTATCTTTATCCGGTCCATTCGGATAGGCATACGATTCCACCACATGCGGATACTCAATACTGCTATGTACAAAGCGAGTAAGTTCCACATCGCCTCCGCCTGGAAATTCCGGAGGCACTAATGCTTTGGGCCATCCGCTATAGGTGCCTCCATAGATAGGAGACTCCTGATTGTCGACGCAATCGGGGTATAAATTCTCAAACTCCGAATGGTCTTGCGCCATCACAACATACGCGCTTATGAGGCCTAAGAATGAGATTACTATTTTTTTCAAACTAATCATACACTAAAAGAATGACATTTGACCACTTTCATCTGTGGAGGTTGTATCAGAACCATCACCATTCTCCGACTCACTTTCTGTCGCCTCCGTTTCACTCGTCTCCGTTTCAGGGAAACGAAGAGGCTCCAACTCCTCAATCTTCTCAATATTCCATGTATGCAGACGCTTTCCTTTCGCCTTCATACCCTTCACTCCAATAAACGACTCCACATCAATCTCCATCGGCTCTCTGTGAGCATCCACTCCACCAAACGTCAAACGAATACGTGGGTAAACAGTGTCCGTTATCAACAGCATCACCGACTTCGGATTATCGCTGACAAAATTAAGTTTTTTATTAGTAACTTCTAATACAAAACGCTTAATATATTTATAGTTTTCATTGGCATCAAACAATGCGACTGACCACACCTTCGATGGAACGAACTTTTCTACAATCAATACATCATCTTCAAAGTGATTGGTATCCTCGAATCCTGTTAGATAATAATCACCCTTCTTGTTGATGACCAACAAGCGATCATCTGGTTGGAATTCACCCAACAACTCTCCACGTCCATCATAATTTAATCGTAACACATCACGATCAAACCATACGGAACGTCCTCCCAATGTAGAAGAACCTTTGGCCTTCAATGTGATCTTCAACACCTCATTTTTGGTCAATATGTTTCCGATTGACTGACGACCCTTGATGGCAATATCACCAAAGTCACGCTCGAAAACAGAAACTTTCAAACGAAGTTTTGGTTTTAATGTCACCTTTATCACCTCAGCTTCTGCATTCAGGTTGGCCGAGAAGTATAAGATCTTTGAACCTTCCGTTCCCTGTGTAATGTCATATTCCTTGTCGCGAGTAACGCCAGTCACTGCGAAACGCTTAATAAACGTACTACCTGCTTTTCCATCTCGGTATGCAACATTATATACCGTACGTTTATCATTTTTCTTAAAGACATTCACATAAAGGAGATCCTTACCCATATATTTCTTTTCGGTCACCTTTGTAATCTGGTATTTACCATCTTTATGGATAACAATGATGTCATCTATATCAGAACAGTTACAAATGAATTCCGATTCATCCTTCTTCAAACCATAACCGACAAAGCCTTCGTTCCAATTCACATATAATTTTTCATTAGCTTCAACCACTTTGGCAGTTTGAATGGTATCGAAGGTTCTCAACTCCGTCAGACGAGGATAATGGGCACCATATTTCTCCTTTAGCGACTTATACCATGCAATAGTATAAGCGACCAAATGTTCGAGATTATAGTTGATATCCTCAATCTGTTGTTTCAGGGAGACGATTAGTTCCTCTGCCTTATCTGAATTGAATCGAAGGATACGTGCCATCTTAATCTCAAGCAAGCGAAGCAGGTCGTCACGCGTAATATCTCTCACCAAACGATCACGGAATGGTTCCAGACGAAGGGCGATATGAGCCAATGCTGCATCAATATCCTTGCTTTCCTCGAATTTCTTATCCTTGTAAATACGTTCCTCAATAAAGATTTTCTCCAACGAACAGAAGTTCAATTGCTCCAACAATTCATCTTTTCGAATGTTCAATTCCTTACCAAGGATATCCTTCGTACGATCAACAGAAAGTTTCAGAATAGTATGCACATTCGTGAACATAGGTTTGTCATTGCAGATGACGCAACAGTTCGGAGAGATGCTCACTTCGCAGTCGGTAAAGGCATAAAGGGCATCAATAGTCTTATCTGACGATGTTTTTGCCTCAAGATGGATAATCAATTCTGCTTTGTCGGAGGTGTTATCCTCCACTTTACGAATACTGATTTTACCCTTATCGTTAGCTGCGATGATAGACTCCATAAGAGTATCAGTCGTCGTACCATAAGGAACGTCAGTGATTTGGAGTGTTTTATTATCAATTTTAGTGATTTTCGAGCGAACACGAACACGGCCACCACGTTCACCATCATTATAACGAGAGATATCCAACAAACCACCCGTTTGGAAATCCGGATAGAGTTCGAAATCCTCACCTTGCAAGTAAGCAATGGCCGCATCAATGATCTCATTGAAGTTATGCGGTAATATTTTGGAAGAGAGTCCGACAGCAATACCTTCCACGCCCTGAGCCAAAAGAAGTGGGAATTTAACAGGAAGGGTGACCGGTTCTTTATTACGACCGTCATAAGAAGACATCCATTCAGTAACTTTCGGACTATACAAGACGTCGAGTGCAAATTTAGACAGACGAGCCTCGATATAACGGGCAGCAGCCGCATCGTCTCCCGTCAAGATATTACCCCAGTTTCCCTGTGTGTCGATCAAGAGATCTTTCTGACCCAAGGTAACGAGAGCGCCACCGATGGAAGCGTCACCATGAGGGTGAAACTGCATGGTTTGACCGATAATGTTAGCCACCTTGTTGTAACGTCCGTCATCGATACGTTTCATAGCGTGAAGGATACGACGCTGTACAGGTTTCAAACCATCTTCCAAATGAGGTACGGCACGTTCCAAGATCACGGCGGAGGCATAATCCAAATACCATTTTTGGAGCATACCTGGCAAGTGGGTCACATCATTATCAATCTTAACGGAGGAGCCATAAGAGGCGCCCTCATCAAGACCATCGTCCAATTCTTCGTTATCTAACTCTTGATTATCTAATTCTTCTGACATAACTAGAGATCGTTTTTATCGATTTTTAGGTGGAATCTATCTTAAGTTCGACCCACAATTCATACTATTTTTGTTTAAATGGTGAATTTACAGAACTCACCTAAAATACATCGGTAAAGATACAAAAAAGTGTAGAAATAAAAAAGAGGAAGATGACATCTTCCTCTTTGTGCGGATAAAGGGACTCGAACCCACACGCCTTGCGGCACCAGATCCTAAGTCTGGCGCGTCTACCAATTTCGCCATATCCGCTTAGGAATCAAATTTCCGAGTGCAAAGGTAGAATAAATTTCCGAAACTACAAATTGATTCAAAAAAAAAGAGGAAAATCTTACGACTTTCCTCTTTTCTATCTTAAACCCTAATCAATGGATTAATAAGGGTATTTAGAACCTGGAGTAGCACCGTTGTATTTAGTGAAACGAACGCCTGCGCCATCATCAGGCACAATACGGAAGTTATCAAATGCAACGAAACAAATTGGTCCATAAGGAGTTTTCAGGTCTGTTTGGCAAGATTCACTATCAGTGTGAACAAACATTGTATAGAAGTCATTAATATCCAATGTGTGGCAAGCCTTGTAGTTGTTTGTAGTAACGATACCTTTATCCTTTGGAGAGTATCTGAAGTAATCAGAAGTCAAAGGAATAGCAACAGTCATCCAACCATGTTTTGTATAGAATGCAGTAGCATCATTTACTACGATAGTACCTTCTCCATCATCCTCGTTAAGACCTTCGAACGAACCTGGGTGGAACCATGCTGCAGGAACACCAATTTGGTTTTGGAAACACTCCAAAACAGCGTTCTGATCATCATAGTGGAATGAACCAACGTTAGGATTTTTGTTATCCATACCATTACTTGTCAAACCACGCAAGTGACCAGGCTCACAAACTGCGAAACGTCCATAAAGTTGAGGACACATATCAGCATCTTCTGCACCATAATTTGCAAATACGATATAGAAGTAAGAACCGAACTTCAATCCTTCTGGAACATAAATCTCGAACTTCAAGCACAAGTTTGAGATATCTTCGTTGCGGAATTGACCTAACAAAGTAGTATCAGATTTATCTTCTCCTTGCAAATGAGGAGCCAACAGAATAGCACTATTGGTAGTGAAATCAGTTGAAGAAGTTGCAATAGTAATTGCATTATACAAACCGTTACAACCCTTAGGGAATTTACCACCAAAAACGTTATTAAAGATATCTACATAATCATCAGCCTTAGTACCAAGAGCTTCTAAGTTCCATCCCGTATTATCAAGAGTCATAGAACCACGCCAGTCACTTGCAATTTGTTTATCGAAATCCAAGAAGATATTTCTTGTATCACGGAACATAACAGGAGACTTCGTTTCACCATGACTATTTTTCAAATAGAGATAAGAGCAATTCTCAACACCTGCAGGAACAGGGAAGATCAACTCAGTATTGTCATGACCTACTTTGAAGTTATTAACATAAACTGGGTTACCTCCATCTTTTTGGAACCAAACTGACAAGATGTCATTAGCAGCAGTATCACTGATAAGAGCTTTACCAAGCACACGACAAGTATCACCTTCTGGAACGAATTCAGAATAGAAAGTTGTCATTGAAGGAGCAGGAACTGGTTTGCTAATTGCATATTCAAGTTTACAACCACCAGAAGAAACCAATACCAATTTAGTAGTAGTCTTCAAATTAGCTTCACTATCCATTGTGATAATGATTGTATTATCACTGATCAATGATGGATTCAAAGCAACAGCATACAATGTTCCATCTTCACCTTGCAAGTACACCTCTCTTGTTGTAGAAAGACCCGTACCTCTAATGACAACAGTCTCTTCAGAATACAACTCACGCAAAGGAGTATTAACGGAGTCTGCATCACAAACAGAAGTAAGTGTGTAACTATCACAATTACAATTGTTACATGAATCCTCGCAAGAAACTAACATACTACCCAATGCCATTGGTAAGGCAAATGAAGCAGCGATAAATTTATTTTTAAGTTTCATTGTTATTCCTTTTAAAATTTAATTTCAATTAATATGGATATGTATTAGACATTACTTGATCATACAAATCTTGAACACCTGATTGCAAGAATGCCCTTGCAGAAGATGGAATAGGCAAATACCATCTGTTCTTAGCGATAAAGTCTTCAGCAAAGATTTCAACCTCTTTATCACCTACTGTGTAATTTCCTGTAGGATATTGCTCCTTCAAAGTAGCATTACATTGATTAACCAAAGCAAGACGTGCATATCCACTCTCCTGTTGGAAACGTCCATCACCCTCAGGGATTTCTGGTGAGTTAGTGAATTGGCAACCACGGTCCATCTGAATCAAGAATTTGTTACCCAACTCAGGATTCAAATAGTACAAACGTTTCAAATCCAACCATGCTTGACCTTCCATAGCAAACTCTTTACGACGTTGTTGCATGTAATCTTGACGTTTTTCTCCATGGAACATTTGAGTAGTGGTAAGAACAGAAATTGTTTTTTGAACACCTGATCCATTTCCATCATCAACAGTAACATTGAAATCAAATTTCTCTCCTACTTTATGTTTGTCACCAAGGTCATCAAAATAAGCCATAGAAGACAATTGAGCAGCACCATGAGCAGACAATACTTGATTTATATAAGAAAGAACATTTGCATCAGAAACTGGAGTAGTCAAATCTGCACCTGATTGCAAGTATGCAACTTCAGCAAGCATCATATAAACATCTGACAAACGGATGATGTCTTGACGACGATCGATAGACATACCACTACCGTGAACAGCAGAACCATCAACACCCCATACATACTTCTTGATATTATTCAACAAGTGCTGACCTTGAGAAAGGAACTCTTTACCATCCTGTCCGAATTGAACTTCGCCACTCTTTTTCTTAGCAGAATAAGCAGAACCATACCAAGCGTTTCTACCATCAGCTGTTGTATAACCATTACCTTCTCCATCTCCAACATAGAAACACAATTCTTTCTTACGAGGATCCTTCTCATCAAATGAGTTATACAATGTATAGGTTAAACCTTTTCCGCTTCCCCATCCAGAACCTTTACTCCAATCACCACTTGGTGCCATTTGAGATTGGTATTGAGAACCTTCTCCATAAGCACCCATCTTCCAGTACAACGCAAAAACAGTCTCTGAAGATGGATCGTTACGATTTACAGCTGAGAACAAATCTGCATGAGTTGTCAATTGGAAATTTTTGTTAGCAACAACATAATCAAGATAAACCTTAGCACTATCCAACATTGCTGCAGGAGCTGGACAAACATATGGATATGTCAATCCTGGAGTAGCCACACGACATGAACCCATTGTCAAATACAACTTACCTAGCAAAGCAGCAGCTGAATATTTTGTTGCTCTCCAATTATCTGCTTTACGAGTTTCTGGCAAACATGCGAATGCAGTCTTTAAATCTTTCTCAATTTGTGCATACAAAGTTCTACGAGAAACACGAGGAACAGTCACATCATTTGCAATATCAGCAGCAGTGTTCAAAACCAATGGACACTCACCGAAATACTCTGTTGCCAAGAAGTGAGCGTAAGCTCTGAACAAATAAGCTTCACCCATTACAGCATACAACTCTTCTTTGGTCATATCTGATGGTATGGCATTAGCTGAAACAGAATCTGCCACGGTTTTAATAACCTGATTGGATGTAGCAATCACACCACTATAAAGAGAAGTATAACCCTCTTTCAAGATAGTGTTATCATCACCAATAGAGAGTTTAAACAAAGCACCCTCTTGGTCATTCACATTGAACAAAACTCCGGCAACACCTTCGTTTACACACCAAGCGAACTTACCCTCATACTGCGACCAAACATAACCTCCGTATAGTGGTGCGGACAAAGATTCGTAAGCCGCCTTCGAATTCAAACAAGTAGTAGAATATTGATCATACAAATCAATATCCAAGAAATCCTTGCATGAAGTGGCTAGGAGCATACAAGCTCCTGCGCCAACCAACAATGATCTATATTTTAAATTTGAAAAATTCATACTTATACCTATTAAATTTGTTTAATTAAAACTCAAAATTAACTCCAAGGACATATTGACGAGGCAATGGATAACCTCCTAAGTCAATACCTTGAGCAATTGCACTTCCGTTAGCAACTTCTGGGTTCATACCAGAGTATTTAGTAAATGTTGCAATATTTTGTACATTGAATGTAATTCTCATATTGCTCATCTTGATCTTATCAAGAGCATTCTTTGGCAAGTTGTAAGAAAGTCCAATATTTTGAATACGTAAGAATGAACCATCCTCTACATAACGGTCAGAGATTGTTTGAGCATCCTCACCACCATTAGCAGTTGAGTTTGGACGTGGCATGTTAGTGTTAGAGTTCTCAACATACTTAGTTCCATCAGGATTTGTTACGACACGAGCGTAATCCAAAACTGTAGCCAATTGGTTTACACCGAAGCGGTCCATTGACTCAATCTTAGAACGAAGCAAGTTGTAAACATCATTACCATAGGTACCAGCAACGAAGATTGACAATGACCAAGGACCGTATGACAATGTGTTACCCATACCAAATGTGAAATCAGGGTTAGGGTCTCCGATGAATGTCTTATCGTTTACATCGATCTTACCATCTGAATTAACATCAACATAGTTGTAATCTCCTACGTCAGTACCATCAAAACGACCGATAGATTTCAATTGTGCAGTATTTTGAATGATACCGTCTGTTTTATAACCATAGAACAAACCTGGAGCATGACCTACCTCAGAACGGCAGTATGATCTGTGAGCTGCTCTAAAGTATGTATCGTCTGTCAATGGCAATGAATCGTTTTGAAGTTCCAACACCTTGTTACGTACGATAGAGAAGTTGAAGTCTGTTGTCCAACGGAATGTATTCTTTGTAGACTCGAACTTCTTTTCAATGTTAGTTGTAGTTAATGAGAGATCCATACCGACGTTTCTCATAGAACCTGCATTGATGTTAGGCACTGAAGTATACAACCAAGAATCTGCTCTAGATGCTAATGTAGCACCTGGTTCTGACTTCACAATCAAATCGTTGTTTTGTTTGTAGAATACATCAAACACCATAGAAATACGATTCTTAATCATGTTCAAGTCGATACCAGCATTGACTTGCCAGTTAGTTTCCCAGATCAAATCTTCGTTAACCCAGATACCTTGTACCAATCCTGATCCAAATGCTCCATTTCTTTGAGCGTAGCTAGAACGATAACCCATATCTGTACCTGCATTACCAGTTTGTCCGTAACCGATACGAAGTTTCAAGTCATTAATAGTACCTGAATCTCTAGCTCCTGCAAGGAACTTCTCCTCAGACATACGCCATCCTAATGCAAATGATGGGAAGAATCCCCAACGGTCTTTTGGTGCCAAAGTTGAAGAACCATCGGCACGACCTGTTGCAGTAACCAAATATTTCTCTTTGTAGTTATAGTTCAAACGAGCGAATCCTGACACCATTGATTGTGCTCCTTTGTATCCTCCGATATCTACTGGCTCACCCAAAGATGTATTTTGGAATGCAGGATCGATGAATGTTCTATCATCCAAATAGTTTGACTTTGAAGTCTCCATTCCATTCCAAGTAGCTTTCCATGCTTCATAACCAACCATTACATCATACTTATGATCTTTTACCTTATCACCGTATGACAAAACAGATGAAAAACGCCAGTAGTCATTGCTTCTGTCGATGAACAACTGTTGGTTAGCTGCATCGTTATTTCTTGGAGTAAACTGACTCTCTTCTACGTTAGAGTGGTCAATACCAAAGTCATTTCTCCATGACAATGTCTTGTTGCTATTCTTCTCTTCTGTTTTATATGGTTGAAGGAAGTCGATTTTTGCATAGATATTACCAATAACGTTGTTCTTAGTCACAAAGATAGGTGAATAATATGCATCACGAACTGGGTTCGTTTTGATTTCTTGGTCTCTACCTCCCAACATTGTATATTCTCCATCAAAATCTGTAGGAGCTGTTGTTGGTTTTGAAATCAATGATTGTACATACAATGCCTCATCTGTAGCACCACCTACACCAATTCCACCTAATGAGTTGTCATCTGACAATTCAAATCCGGCTTGCTTAGTTTGGTTGATACGTGTGTATGCTAAGCTGATACCAGTACGTAACCATTTCTTAGTTTGATTATCCAAATTAACACGTCCATTGAAACGTTGGAAGTCTGTGTTGATAATCACACCATTTTGTTTCATGTAACCCATAGAAACTGCAAACTGAGTCTCTTTGTTACCTCCGTTAACACCTATTTGATGTTGGTGGCTGACAGCTGTTCTGAAGATTTCATCTTGCCAGTCTGTTCCCTTTCCACCAATTGCAGCAGCTGCTTTCAACTCTTTGTCTACATCTGATTGCTTAAATGCACTCATGATTGTAGGATCTGTATAGAATTGAGAATACTCACCCAAATCCATCAAATCCAATTTATCTGAAACTGAAGAAACTGATACGGATCCTGAATAAGTCACCTTTGCATCAACGTTTCCATCTTTTCCTTCTTTACCCTTCTTAGTAGTGATCATGATGACACCATTTGCAGCACGTGATCCATAGATAGCGGTTGCTGATGCATCCTTCAAGATCTCCATACTCTCAATATCCTCAGGGTTGATTGATGCCAATGGGTTATCATCGGTACCACGTTTACCACCACCGATTGGCAAACCATCTACTACATATAGAGGTTGTGAGTTACCAGTCAAAGTAGACGTACCACGAATACGAATATTGGACTTAGCACCTGGTTGTCCTGATGATGCTGTTACTTGCACACCTGAAGAACGTCCTTTCAACGCCTCATCAACAGAAACGGTCTTCGTCTCTGTCAACTTGTCTGCATTGACGTGTGTTGCAGATCCTGTGACATCCTTTGCTCTCACAACGATATATCCTGCTTCTACAACAACATCACTCAACATCTCCGCGTCATCTTTCAACTTCACATCAAATGTTGACCCTTTAATTTCATCAACCTTCTTCACCACATTTTTAAATCCAACATTGGAAATTTCCAAAACATCTCCTTTGTCGACAGAAATACTATACTTTCCGTCAAAATCCGTGGCAACTCCTTTCGTAGTTCCCTGGATCATTACCGCAGCACCATACACTGGCTCTCCGCTGGAATCCTTAATTGTTCCAGAAATGGTCCTCTGGGCCATCATACCGAGAGTTACGCAGAGAAGTGCCAAAGACAACAATAATCTTCTCATGTTTAATCAATTATAATTAATATTAATTTAGAATATGCTCATAATAGACCCAAAACACACAAGGTCGACGCAAATGTAACTTAAAAAAAACAAAAAAAAGATTTTTTTTTATTAAAATTAACAAGACTTTTCCATTTTTACATTTATTCCTTTATTCGCTTCTTTTAATAGGGATTCTACAAATGTGAAAAAATCTCAGTAAATCATTTTAAGTAATTCTTATAAATCTATCATTTTTAATGGCTTAGGATAAATTATGGGGTTATATCTTTATGGAATAAAAAAGAAGAGGCCGCGCTTCTGCACAACCTCTTCCTCTCTCTCTTATTTTGCTTACTGAACAATCACTTTCTTCTTTTCTCTGCCGGATCGTACGACATAGATACCACCCTTTTTCAAAGGTATCTCCGAATAGGTTCCTTTGCCCGTATATACCAATCGGCCTAACTCATCCGTCACGAAGAACTCACTGTTTGCACTCAATCCATAAACGATCAGTTTGCTATTCTTCGTATATACTCTCAACTTGCCTATTGGCTCAAACTTCGCTACGAATGTCATATTCTTAGCTGGCATAACTGCTGGTATTTCTCTATCCCAACCTTCGAAACGATAACCTAACTTATACAAATCGTCTGGCAAAGCTACGGAATCTCCATAAGCAATCTCCAACGTGCGGATTGTATCTCCATCTTGTACCAATCGGATCTTGTACAATTTAGCTTCCCATTGTGCCTCAACAGTCACTGAACTATCTGGCATCACCGCTGGTATCGAATCACTCCAACCTACGAAACGATATCCCTTTCTTGTTGGATCTGATGGTCTTCTTACGGAATCTCCATACGCATACTCCTCGGTTACCGTCTTCTTGCTTGTGATGTAGGTGAACTCATGTGTATTCAATTTCCATACGACATAAACTGTAACATCTTCGGCTGGCATCGTAGTTGGAACGGCTGGCTTCCATCCGTCAAAACTATATCCTTCCTTATCGCCCACAGCTATTTCAGATACCTCCTCGCCATATTTGTATGTTACAACCACTGTATCGTCATCTGCGATAAAGGTCATATCATAACTATTTGGTTCCCACAATGCGACAATCACCACATTCGTATCTGGCATCGTCACTGGTATCTCGGCACTCCAACCTGCAAAGAGGTATCCCTCCTTCGTTGGATCTTCTATCTTCTCTATCGTATCACCGTATGAGTATGGTTTTGTCACACGCAATGTTCCATCGTCGATAGTCAAACCAAACTGTCTTACCTCATATTGTGCTGTCACCACAATATCCTTGGCTGGCATCGTAGCTGGTATGGAGTCACTCCATCCTTTCACAATATAGCCTTCTTTCTCTGGTATCTCAGGTACTGTCACAGCTTCTCCATAGCCGTAAACCTGAGTTGTTGTGTCTTTGTCGACAATCGTGATAAACTGATAATCGTTTCTCTCCCAAACTGCCTCCAATCTCACATTCTTGTTCGGCATCAATTCTGGCACCTCACTATCCCATCCTACAAATGTGTATCCTTCTTTCACAGGATCTTCAATTGCTGGGATCGTGTCATTGTAGAAATAGGTGATGACAATTGTTGAATCACCATAATCAATCACCATGTTGTATTCAATTGGTTGCAAATTAGCCATTATTGTAATGTCATGGTTTGGCATAAAGGCTGGCAATGTATCACTCCAGCTTTCGAAGGTGTATCCTACCACTCCTGGCACTATCAAGGCTTGAACAGCCTCTCCATATCGATACTCATACGTGAAGGTGTCTGTTGCAACTACAACATAGACATGATAACTTTCTGTAGCCCATACGGCTGAACGTGTCAAGTCGGTTGCTGGCATGGTAACTGGCACTGTGTCAGACCATCCTTCAAACTGATAACCGTCTCTCTCATTTACAACTGGAACTATAATGGTGTCTCCAAATGCATAGATCTCTTTCAACACGGAGTCTTCGCCTATCTGCCATGTCATAGTGTAGTTGTTCACATCGAACAACGCGGTCAGATAAACATCTTTCGCTGGCATTGTTTCTGGCACTGTATCACTCCACTCTTTGAATGTATATCCCTCTTTCTCAGGGTCTGCAGGTGTAGCTACCTTTTGTTGGTAGTTGTAATACGTAGTTGTTGTATCGCCATCCACTATGACAGCAAGACTGTAGGTGTTTGGTGTCCACATTGCTTCTGAAAGAACATCGTGTGATGGCATGGTTTCTGGCAATTCTGGTACCCATGACAAGAAGGTGAATCCCTCCTTCTCAGGGTCTTCCACCTCTACGGTCTGACCGTAAGAGTATTCCAAACGTGTTGTGTCCTCATCCACCAAACTCAAGATGAAATGACTCTGAATCCATGTAGCTTGTAATGTGATATTCTCTGCCGGCATGGTGACTGGCACCTCATCCGACCAACCTGCGAACAGATAACCTTCTTTCTCTGGTTCTGTCAATGCTGCAACTGTATCTCCATAATGATATTGATAAGTGGTCAATTGTGAATCCACATCGATTGTCAAATCATACCACAATGCCTCCCACAATGCAACGATCTCAACATCGTGTGCTGGCATGTTAGTTGGAATAGAATCATTCCATCCAACAAAGGCATATCCCTTCTCTGGAGTAGGCTCTGCAATCTCTGCCACCGTCTCTCCATATCCGTAGACAATGGATACTGTATCTTGGTTGACAATCTTAACTAGGTTATAATACTCAAGCGACCATTGAGCCTCAACGGTAACATCACCCGCAGGCATAGACTCTGGTATTGTTGGCAACCATCCTGCAAAGAGATATCCCTCCTTGACTGGCTCATCCAACACCTGAATAGAATCCATGTAATGGTATTGGTGTGCAACCACCGTATCGCCATCCACAACAGCTACGAATTGGTAATCAACCGCGGTCCATTGTGCTTCCACAGAAAGGGAACTGTCTGGCATAACAGCAGGTACGGCTGGACTCCATC
Organism: Paludibacteraceae bacterium; assembly: GCA_017551675.1. Lineage (GTDB taxonomy): Bacteria > Bacteroidota > Bacteroidia > Bacteroidales > Paludibacteraceae > UBA1181. The sequence continues at coordinate 91,790 of JAFZLC010000023.1, forward strand.
CTGCAAATTCATATCCCACCTTCTTCGGATCATCTACCATATGAATTGTATCACCATACGAATACTTGTATGTCTCAACACTCTCTCCGTTTACAAATGAGATTTCATAGCTATTCAAGCTCCATACAGCATTCAACACACGGTCTTCTGCTGGCATGGTAGTAGGCACCTCTCTATCCCACTCTAAGAAGGTATAACCTTCACGAACAGGATCGTCCTTCATCTTTACTGGTTCGCCATATTGGTAGCTTTCTATCAAGGTGTCATTATCAATCCAAGTGATTGTGTAGCTATTAATAAGCCACTTAGCAATGATGGTGTCATTGTAGGCTGGCATGGTAACTGGAACCTGTTTGTTCCATCCATCAAATGTATAACCCACCTTCACTGGTTCTTCCACTTCTGCAATCTCACTTCCAAAGGTATACTTGGTTGAAAGTGTATCATCATCCGAAATGACTACGAAATAGTAGTTGTTTGGTGTGAACTCTGCATTGAAAATAAGATTCTCTGCTGGCATAGTAGTAGGCACCTCTTTATCCCAAGTTATGAATGAATACCCCTCTTTTGGTGTCACCTTTGGTACCTTGATAGTATCTTCATAGGAGTATTTGAAAATTGAGGTGTCTTCATCTACAACAAACGATGCAGTATAGGTGTTACGTTCCCAAGAGGCGATTACGAGCACATCTGAAGATGGCATCTCCTCAGGGATTGTTCCAATCCAACCAAGGAATGTGAAGCCCTCCTTCTCAGGGTCTGCTGGTTTCTCAATTGGTTCTTTGTAACTGTATGGAACAATGGTTGTATCCCCATCTACAATCATGGTGAAGTTGTATTTCAACAAACGCATATCTGCGATGAGTAGCAGGTTGTTACCTGGCATCATGGTAGGTATCTGATCTGACCATCCGTCAAACTCATATCCCTCCTCTGATGGATCTGTCAGCGAGATAGGGTTACCATACGTATATGAATAGGTCTTTGGTTTACAATTGACAAGGGTCGTCAATGTATAAGTGTTAATCTTCCATTTTGCCACCACCTTCAAATCGTTGTCTGGCATGGTAGCAGGGAGTTCCACATCCCATCCTTCGAATGAATATCCCTCCTTAGTTGGAGCAGTCAAAGGTGCAATGGTGGTTCCATATTCATAATAGATGGTGTCATTCTGAGATGCATCATCCATATCGTTCACAACAACGATGCTATATGCATTGGCAGACCATTGTGCATTCAGTTCCACATCTTCTGCCGGCATGGTCACTGGAGCAGTACCCCATCCAAGGAAGAAATATCCCTCTCTTGTTGGTTTGGTTAATGTTCTATAGTCGATGGTCTCTCCATATTGATATTTCTTCTGAATGAAGATGGTATCTGCATTCATGAAGCTGATGGTATAGGTGTTAGCCTTCCATTGTGCCACAAGAATCATATTACGTGCCAACATCTTGGTTGGGAACTCATCATTCCATCCATCAAAAGAGAATCCCTCTTTTGGCAATGGGTCAACTGGCAAAACTGACTCATCGCAATAGTAATAGAATGTATCATTCAAACTTGGTTGATCGATATCATGGATGATCACCAAAGAATATTTCTTAGCCGACCACTGTGAAGTGTATTGAAGGTCGCGTGCTGGCATAATAGCAGGGAACTCGTCGCTCCATCCGTCAAAGTTATAACCTGGTTTGGTTGGATCTGTATAATCGGTTAGTTGGATGGAATCACCATATTCAAAAGTTTGTGTGAAATAGACGGATTCGTCCACGAGCAACTCCAACTTGTATGCATTTCGTTTCCAAACAGCCTTGATAATCAAATCGGAAGCTGGCATGGTGGCTGGTTGTTCTTTATCCCAACCGACAAACGTAAATCCTGTGCGAGACTGATCTTCCAACGGAGACAATGTCTCACCATAGAAAAGATTCTCCACCAAGGAGTCTGATTCAGTGAAATAGACTACATAGCGGTATTTATTTTTACTCCATTTAGCTGTAGACGAGAAGTCGTTTGCAGGCATAGAGTCTGGCAAGGCTGGTGTCCATCCTTCGAAGGTATAACCTTCATGTGAAGGGTCTGCCACACTCACTAAGCTCTTATATAAAATATGAATAGTATCTGATTCAGGAACGAAATCCAACCCTTTGGTTAGAATGAGTTGATACTCTGCCAAACTCCAAGAGGCTCTAATTACGAAGTCACCATCTGGCATCAACGTGATAGGCTCCTTATCCCATTTTTCAAACACATAACCACTCAATGAAGGGGTTTCAAGTGCAGGGATGGTATCTTGGTAGTGATATAGTGTCTCAACGGAATCGTTTTCAGTACGATAGACTACATAGCGATAAGTATTTTGAGACCAGATAGCACGGATTGTCAAATTATCAGCTGGCATAGTGGCTGGTTGCTCAACATCCCAACGCTCGAAGGTGTAGCCTGGTCGGTAAGTAGGAGTCTTCAACACTGGCAGTTCGTCGCCATAGCGAAGAACAACAACTGTGGAGTCGTCATCCGTATTATATACCACGTAGCGATAGGTGTTTTGTGACCATCGTGCCGTTACTGTTAAATTCTTAGCTGGCATTGAGTCAGGCAATGCAGGACTCCATCCGATGAATGTGTAGCCAATTCTTTCTGGATCGAGGATACCCGTGATAGGTTCCTTATAATCAAATGAAAGTGTATCGTTCTGACTCGGATCATAGATATCTTTTTCGAGAATCAACAGATATGGAGCAATTCTCCAAACTGCTTCGAATGTAAGATTCTCATCTGGCATATAAGTTGGGAATTCCAAATTCCAACCTATAAATTTATACCCCTCTTTTGAAGGGTTACTTACGCCCGACATATCTACAGTGTCCTGATAGCCAAATGATTTGGTGTAGAAGACCTCTTCATCAGACATGAGGGTGATAGTATAGGTTGACTTCTGCCAAATAGCTCTGACAACCAAATCAGAAGAAGGCATAGTAGCAGGCAAATCGATGCTCCACTGTACAAAAACGTAACCTCTTCTTGAAGGTATTTCAAGAGGAGTAAGTTCCTCGCCATACTCTTTGGTGGTAACGGTTGAGTCCGTCTCTGTTTGATAAACCACCAAGCGATAGGAAGAAGTTGACCAATTAGCACGAATGACCACGTCATGGTCTGGCATAAAGGAAGGAATCTCATTGTCCCATCCGTCGAAGGAGAAGCCCACACGGAATGGTTCTGCAGGTGGTGTGATTGGGTCGCCATATTGAAGTGTGGTGACACTAGAATCCGTATCTAAATAATAGACAACAAAGCGGTAGCTCTTTTGCTCCCACAAAGCATGGATCGTCACATCATGGTCTGGCATGGTGGTTGGATTTTCAGCATCCCAACCTTGAAAATCATAGCCACTCCTTACAGGTGTTTCCAATGGAGCTATAGCATCTTCATAATGGAACTGTTCTGAGATAGCTGGATTGTTTGGATCATCCGTATAGACCTTGTATTGATAGAGGTTGTGAATCCACTGAGCAACGTAAGCCACACCATTCATAGCAGCTGTGGCAACCGTTGGCAGAGATGGAGACCATCCTTGGAATGTATATCCCTTCAAACTTGGAGATTCTACAGAAACAGAAGCTTCACAATCGAATGTTTGGGTAAAGTCAGAAAGAGTCACACCCAATTCTGCATTCGATAGTTGGAAGGTTGAGGTATATTGTTCACTTGTAAATTGTGCCGTCAATGTCAAATCTTCTGCAGGCATGGTAGATGGCACATTCTGATCCCATCCGGCAAACACCTTACAACTAGGAATATCCGTAGGAGTTGAGATCGACAGTGCAGTACCCACACTCAAATATTCATCTCTGACAGTTTCCCCATTAGAAATAACCTTCAATCGATATCTTGAGGAAATCGTAACATTAGAGAAACATGCTCTAAAGTTTCCTGAATAACATAATCTTACATATCGTGTACTTGGAGACAATTGGATAGAAACATCATTCACCATTCTTGTATCCGCACTCCAGATTTTACTACTCCAAGAAGATCCATTCGAACTCTCTTTAACATACCATTCAATATCCGTTGTTAATGCTGCCGACTCACCAGAGAAGGTAAGTTTATCAGGAACTCCATCAAAAGCAATATCCACATACTTATCTTTCCAATTGAATCCGCCTAAGAAGTCACCCACACATACACCTAACAATCCTGCGCCATCAATTTCGGGATGTCCCCATTCTGCTGTTCCCTCTGAATTGACAACGACAGATCCATCGTTAAACAGACTCTCTGACATTGTAAATGGCACTGAGACCTTTGACAATACATTATTCGTTAAGAATATACAAACTAATGATATTATAAACTTAGTAACAATGTTTCTCATTTTTCTATCTCTTAAGGTGGATTCTATCAATCCACATTTTTTCACAATTTTTTGTTTAAACAGCAAATTTACGAAACTCACCTTTTAAACAAAGCAAAATTCTGACAAAGATAGGAAATTTTACAAAAAAGAAAGGACGTTTTTTAGCAAAACATCCTTTCCGATAAATATATTCTAAAAAATGTGCGTTTTTTAGGTGGATTCGAAATGAAATAGGTTTAATTCAACCCGACATTCATTTTAATCCCATTTTGTATTACGCATATCGCCTGTTTGTTCGAATGCGAGGTGCATATTCAACGCTTTTGAAAGGGTCATTGGAGTATGACATTTTCCTGCCATCAACTTCAAATAATCCCAAAGCAACTCTTTGTATTCTGGGTGAACGCAATTTTCGATGATGCATTCTGCTTTTTGCAATGGTGATTTTGCACGTAAGTCTGCCACACCTTGCTCTGTCACAATCACCTTTACGGAGTGTTCTGAACTATCGATATGGCTAGCCATAGGAACGATAGCGGAGATAACACCACCCTTAGCAACTGATGGACAAGTGAAGATAGACAAGAATGAGTTACGAGAGAAATCAGCAGAACCACCCAATCCATTCATCATCTTTTGTCCCAACACGTTGGTACTGTTAACATTACCGAAGATATCCACCTCCAAAGCTGTATTGATGGCAATCACACCCAAACGACGAACCACCTCTGGGTTGTTAGAGATCTCTTGCGGACGAAGCATCAACTTATCCTTGAAGAAATCATAATTAGCATATACATCCATCAAAACATCATCAGACAATGTCAATGAGCTACCACTTGCGAAGGTGATACGTCCGCGCTTCATCAAATCGATAACTGAGTTTTGAATCACCTCAGTGTACATTGTAAATGCAGGTATATCATCGCAATTACCCAATGAACTCAACACGGCATTAGCAATGTTTCCTACACCGGATTGCAATGGCAAGAACTCACTTGGAATAATGCCTCTGCGCAATTCGCTCAAAAGGAAGTTAGCCACGTTTTCACCAATCTTAGCTGTCACAGCATCCACTGGTGTAAACTGAGCGATACCATCAGGCAAATCGGTCTTCACAACGCCAAGCACCTTTTTAGGGTCCACCTTCAACGTAGCAGAACCTGCACGGTCAGATGGAGTATAGATTGGAATTTCACGACGATGAGGAGGATTAATCGGTTCATACAAATCATGCATTCCATTGATTTTAGCTGGATGATGTGCATTTAACTCAATGATCACCTTGTCGGCCTTCTCCACCAATGTAGGAGTAATACCCACTGAGGTAGTCAATACCACTTCTCCCTTATCTGTAATATCTGCAGCCTCGATTAAAGCATAATCAAGATGTCCGAGGAAACCATAACGAAGATCCTGTGCTACATGAGACAAGTGCATGTCAAAGTATTGCACCTCACACTTATTGATAGCGTTACGCATATCTTTACTCGATTGAAAAGGAGTACGGAATTTCACCGCCTTAGCACGTGAAAGAGCTCCATCAATCTGATCTCCGGTCGAACCACCTGTAATCAAGCCCACCTTAAACTCATTTCCCTTTGCATGTTCAGCTTCTGCTTTCAATGCCAATGCTGCGGTGGTTGCCTTTACAGTACCTACTGATGAAAATCCTCCGATTCCTATTACATCATTATTCTTGATGTAAGATGCTGCCTCTTCAGCCGTAATAAAATTAAATGCCATCTTTCTATTTTACTTATATTTATGTAATTAACTTTCTTTTCTCGCTTTTTCCCAACAGAGAAATACACTCTTTTGAAAAACGGTGCAAAATTACAATTTATAATCGAATTATAAAATAGAGGCCACCATCATTTTACATAATTATTCACAAAAATGTGTAAATATTCAATAAAAATTCAAAATGAGAGGCGGGGTGATTTGTCAATCACTTGAAAAAACACCTGTTTGTTTTCATTAAATTTTATCATATATTTGTATTGTGTTAGTTGATGGGGAAAAATCAGATGAGAAAGGAGGACTAACAATTAATTTTCAATGATGTCATGAACTTGCTCATTCAATGCACTTCAACAATGTAGGCAAAAGCTATTGGAACAAATACATTCTTGGCATCATTCAATGTTATGCCAGAACAGGAGAGACATACGGAAACAACAAACCAAGTGATTCAGATTATAACGGGCATATCGGTGTGGGTGAGACATGGGGATATGCTATGGGATTTTACATGGCGAATAAAAAACTGGGTAAGAATAAATTTACCACAGAAAAGTATTGGTTTAAGCCAGAAGAAACAAAAAAACTATTTGATGACAAGTTAATAACCCCTTTGCAATTTTTGGATTGTATGAATAGTCAAACAATAGATATGGATATTTTAAAAGAACACTTATTTCTAAAAAACAATAAAATTTCTAAAAAGCTATACGAATGAAACATTTAAGAATTTTCATAAGTTTATTTTTTCTAATGTCGTTTCTTTCATCGTGCCCATTTATGGAATCATTAGAAGAGGCCTATTTTTGCCTTTGTATAAATAACAACACATCTCAGACGCTGAGCATTGAGATTATTGTTAACAACTGGAATGTTGCTAAAGATAACATTGCGATGTCATCAATTTCAGAATTTCAAGGATTTGGATATAAGGAATTCCCAGAATCATTGTATGATATTTTAATTTCAGATCTAAAAGGCAAGCACATCATTGTCACCTCCCTATCTGGCGACACCCTCGCCAATTGGAATGACTCTTCCGCCGTCTTCAATCAACAATATTGGTTGATCGAGCATCAAGAGAACGGTGACGTTCACTGCACATTGCAACTGACGGATGAGGTGTTGCTACTAAAGTGATTCTGGGTGACTCTGATTTTTCAGAATATATCGGTGTTGGTGAGACATGGGGATATGCTATGGGGTATTATATGGCTAATAAAAAAATGGGGAAAAGAGAAGATCCTGGAAACAAATGGTTTAAACCATATGAAACCAAAAAGCTATTTGATGAAAAAAAAGTTACTCCATTGCAATTTTTGGATTGCATGGATAATCAAGCTATAAATCTTGACATATTGACAGAACACCTATTAAACAAGAATACTAACATCTCTAAAACATTATACAAATGACAAATAAAAAATTTTTAAGTTTATCTTTTTTGGCACTATTTCTTTCTTCATGTCCGATAATGGAACCTGACGATGACCATTTCATCATCCTTGTTAAAAACTTAACACCACAAATTTTATGTATTGAGACCGAATTTAATATTAAGGGGCATACGTATATCGAAAATTTTAAAGATAGTGTAAATGCAAATACGACATGTGAACTATATGGTATTGGCCATGATATTTCAGAGAACTCATTTATTATTTTAGTCTCGGATTTCACTAACAAGCACATCATTGTCACCTCCCTATCTGGCGACACCCTCGCCAATTGGAATGACTCTTCCGCCGTCTTCAATCAACAATATTGGTTGATCGAGCATCAAGAGAACGGAGACGTTCACTGCACATTGCAATTGACGGATGAGGTGTTGCAACTAAAGTGATTAAATTTAAACAGATTCTAAAGACACATCACTATGCTATACGTAATCGGATTTGCAAACCTCCTGCTTGGCATAATTACCTTTGTCTATTTATTTGCTGGAACAGAACGTGTGACCAGCTTCCTCTATTTGTCCATGCTGAGTTCTATTGTTTTAAACATCTTGTTATTTGTCCTAATTCGGAAAGAAGGGGAAAAGAATTCTTTTTATAAAAAATTCTTTTCTATACTCCTCTTGTTGCTTGGCGATTTCGAGTTATGGTTTCCAATTTTCACATCACCGTGCATTTAGGGTATATTTGCAATATCAATATTTTTTCTACCTTTGTGATGTCCTAAATTAATTAAAAAGAAAGACACAGTACTAAATTAATTAAAGTAAAGATGGCTGAGAAAGTATCTCTAAAAGAGAAAATTGCGTACGCTTTGGGCGACGCATCTGCAAACATTGCATGGAGGGGTGTCTCTTCATTCCTGATTATTTTCTACACAGATGTATTTGGTTTAGCTCCTGGAATTGTTGCCACATTGATGTTGGTGGCAAGAACCAGCGATGGTGTTTCGGATGTTCTAATGGGCGTCGTCGGAGACCGAACAAAATCTAACGCTGGTAAATTTCGTCCTTGGATCTTATGGACAGCTATTCCGCTGGGTGTCATTCTCTCCCTACTCTACATCTGTCCGGAGAGTTGGTCCACAAACATGAAGATTGTCTACGCATACGTGACCTATATCTTATTCACCCTGATTTACACGGCCAACAACATTCCGTATGGTGCCTTGATGGCTGTCATGACAGGCGATGATCGTGAGCGTACCAGCATCGGTTCCTTCCGTATGGTGGGTGCTTTCGCTGGTGGTATGCTTGTGCAAGGCTCCCTTCTATTCTTGGTGGCATATTTCGGTAATGTGAACCCAACCATCGATGTTCAGCAATTGGAGTCGGACAAATATCAAATCGCAGTTTCAGCACCAAGTGATGTGCAAAACGCCCGTATTCAGACAGAAAACGGAATCGCTCAATTCTTAATGGTGGGGAACGAAAAAGACTCCCTTACTGTCGGAAAAAGCTTCTCCATACAGGCTGGTGTCCCTACCGTTTTCCAGGTAGAGGGTGAAGAAAACATCACAGCTGATAGTTTCACTATCATCAATCAACGTCAAGGATATAGCAAAGCTATCTCAACACTTTCCATTGTGCTGATTCTTTGTCTTTTCATCACTTTCTATTTCACAAAAGAACGTGTTACTCCTCCTGCTTCTCAAAAGACAAACCTCGCCAATGATCTCTCCGACTTAGTTCAAAACAAGCCCTGGGTCATTCTTTTGGTGGTAGGCCTTATCTTCAACATCTACAACAACATGAAGCAAGGCATCACCGTCATCTACTTCACCCACTACATTCACAATCAGTTGATGGCGGGTGGATACATGACTGTCTTGATGCTCGCCTCTATCGTAGGAGCAGCTGCCACAACACCTTTAAGTAAAATGTTTGGCAAGAAGAATTTGTTTATTGGTGCACTCGGCATCACGGCTATCATCAACTCGCTTCTTCATTTCTGCGGTGCACAAGACACCGTGGCCATTTTCTGTATCGGTGCACTTTCCGAGTGCGCCGCTGCTATTCTTCCAACCTTGTTCTTTACGATGTTGGGCGATGCGGCAGACTACTCCGAATATGTCAACCACCGACGCGCCACAGGCTTGGTTTACTCAGCCGGCTCTTTCGCTACAAAATTTGGTGGTGGTATCGCAGGCGCCATCATCGGATATGTACTAGGTATGTATAACTACAACGGACAGGATTCAGTGGCCATCCAAGGTGCCATACCTGGCATCATCAACTTGATGAGTATCATTCCAGCTGCCATCGCTATCATCGGTGCTGCTGTCATGGTAATGTATCCTCTGAGTCAAGAGAAAATGGACAATATCACCAATACACTTAATGAGCGCAGAAAACTAGAAGGTTCTAACGCCACAGCCTAAGTGGATGATTCTATTATAAGGGCGGACCAACGTCTGCCCTTCTTTTTTTATTTTTTATTATGTACAAACCCATTACACCTCAATTCATAGGAAGGAAGATTCTCTCCCACATCGATTTTTTGCCCGTTCTGCAAAAAATCGATTGGAGCTACTTCTTTTATGCATGGCGACTGACGGGCAACTACGAGGGACTCGACACTCTGTGCGACTGTGAGGCATGCAAGGTGCAATGGCTGATGCGCTTCAGACCGGAAGAGAGAGAGAAGGCAACCGAAGCTTATCAACTACTTAAAGATGCCAAAGAGATCCTTCGGAAAGGAATCGTTGAAAAGATTTTTGATCTGTCCGCCATTCTTCTTTTTGCAAAGGCGCATAGTCAAGGCGAAGGAATCCTCATTACGGATGAAGAGGGAAAAGAACTCTATCTCCCCATGCTTCGACAGCAACATCCAGGTGAACGGAATGGTTATTGCCTCTCCATGGCTGATTTCATCTCTCCAAAGGAGGATTACATCGGTCTATTTGCCGTTACAGTGCATGGGGGCGATGAATGGGCGGAACGCTTGAAAATCGAGGGCGACGACTATACCTCCCTGCTCATCAAGAGCGTTGCAGACCGTCTGGCGGAAGCCACTGCCGAATGGTTGCATGAGAAAATCCGAACCGAGTATTGGGGATATGCACAACAGACACAAGCGGAAGGTATTCGTCCTGCTTTCGGCTACCCTTCACTACCCGACTTATCTCTTATCTTTGAGGCAAACAAACTACTGAAACTCAAAGATATTGGAGTATCCATCTCTGAAAATGGTGCCATGAAACCCAATGCTTCCATCTGCGGACTTCACATTTCGCATCCTCAGTCTTGCTATTTCATGATTGGCAAGATTGGTACCGACCAGAAAGAAGACTACGCAAAGAGAAGAGGCGTAAGTTTAACGGAGTTAGGGAGATGGTTGGTTAATAATTAATGGGCAATTAACAATCCTTGCGTTCTATCTCACGAAGGTTCTCCATCTTCTTTTTCTTTAGGAACTCATAGATGCCCTCTAGATGTTCCGTCACCTTTTTATGTCCGAACTCATAGACCTTCGTCACCAAACCATCCAAGAAGTCACGGTCGTGCGAAACCACAATCAACGTACCATCGAAATCCTTCAAGGCTGATTTCAAGATGTCTTTCGTCTTCATGTCCAAGTGATTCGTCGGCTCATCCAAGATAAGAAGATTAACAGGTTCAAGCAACAGTTTTATCATAGCCAAACGTGTACGTTCACCACCCGAAAGCACCTTCACCTTCTTTGTCGAGTTCTCGCCACCAAACATAAACGCACCCAAAAGGTCCTTGATCTTATTACGTATCTCTCCCTTTGCCACATCATCAATCGTCTGGAAGACAGTCAATTCCCCATCCAACAAAGAGGCTTGATTTTGAGCAAAATAACCAATCATCACATTGTGTCCCAACGACAATTTACCATCATGCTCTATTTCGTTCATGATACACTTCACCATGGTGGATTTACCCTCTCCATTCTTACCGACAAAGGCCACCTTTTCGCCACGCGCAATAGTAAACGACGCATCTTTGAATACCAGATGATCCCCGTAGGATTTTCCCACACGGTCTGCAATCACAGGGAAGCTACCCGAACGAGGTGATGGAGGAAACTTCAATCGAAGAGCCGAGGTATCCTCTTCGTCCACCTCCAAGATCTCCAGTTTCTCCAACATCTTCACACGCGACTGCACCTGTAATGTTTTGGAGTAAGTACCCTTAAAACGCTCGATGAATTCCTTGGTTTCTGCAATCATCTTCTGTTGCTCATCGTATGCTTTCTGCTGTTGTTCTCTACGTTCTTTACGCAGTTCCAGATAGTGAGAATAATTCACTTTATAATCATATATTCTACCCATGGTCACCTCTATGGTGCGAGTAGTGATATTGTCGACGAAAGCACGGTCGTGAGAGATCACAATCACTGCCTTCGCACTCTCAATCAAGAAATCCTCCAGCCACTGAATTGACTCGATATCCAAGTGATTGGTAGGCTCATCCAACAAGATAACATCAGGTTTACGCAACAGGATCTTGGCCAATTCTATTCTCATGCGCCATCCCCCACTAAACTCTTTCGTAGGTTTGTTAAAATCCTCACGCACAAAGCCTAATCCTAACAGTGTCTTTTCGACATCAGCCTCATAGTTAATCTCTTCGATTGAATAATATTTCTCACTTAAAGTGGAAACTTGTTCAATCAGATTCATATAGTCATCACTCTCATAATCAGTTCGTTCAGACAACTCTTTATTCAACCTCTCAATCTCCTTCTCCATCTCGAACAATTCCGAGAAAGCCAAAGAAGCCTCTTCAAACACAGTGCGATGATCTTCCGTCATCAAATGCTGTGGAAGATATGCCACCACCGTACCCTTCGGAACGGTTACCGCTCCTCTGGTAGGATTTTGTATACCTGCTAGGATTTTTAATAGCGTTGATTTACCCGCACCATTTTTACCCATGAGGGCAATGCGATCACTTTCGTTTACCTGAAACGATATATTTTCAAAGAGAGTCGTGCCTCCGAACTCAACAGTCAACCCGTCAACTGATATCATACAATTTTTTTCTGCAAAAATACGCTATTTTTTTCAAACTTTCTAGATTCTTCTTTTTACCAATATTCAATCTGGCAACTGAATCGTTCGATACGGTCGAGGTAGAAGCGTGTCCGTTTAGTCATATTGCCCACTTCGTCGAAGACAACCTGGTCGAAGCCTCTGTTTTTTCCCAATACAAAGAAATGAGGATCGTCAAAATCATCTATCAGGCTCACTCTTTTCTCTTTTGTTTTAAGGATTAGTTTATCGTTGGAATCATATTCTAAGACCTCAGCAAACTCATTTTTCCCATATTGATAGACCTTTCTGTTTCGCACCTTACCTGCATCGTCGTAGGTGACGACTTCGCATCTGATTTTCGCACCCATTTTGTCGTAGAGGGATGTACGACGGAAGGTCATCTGCCGAGTGCCACACCAGTCATAATCCTGATATTCAGAATAGGTTAGTTTTCCATCAACAGTATAACGACAGATCATTCGTTGTTTGACAGCATGATCCACCGCATAGCGACAACACTCCACCACATGTCCATTTTCATCATATTTAAAAGAGCAATAAGCACCTTTTGTCGTATCTTCGGTACTATAGACCTTTAGCATGTTACCAATGGTATCAAAGTTGATTTTGCAAACGAAGAAATGTTCGGAAGAGGCCAATGAGTCTTTGTACTCAGTCTCGGTGACGAGCGTATAATATTTCACCTTTCCATTCAGTCCAAGCGACTGAGTGTTAGGCACATTCATACTCTCTAGCACCTGTTGAGCATCCGACTTGTCACTCTGAGCGCTCACCTGAGCGACAGAGAATAACAGCATTAACAAAATGCAAAAAAATTGTCTCATCCTAAATCATTTTTTTAGTGGGTTCTATAAAATTTCAATCTACAGAACTCATTTTATTGGAATACAATTACTATGTTTAGCCTCACCAATAACAAATATGCTTTGTAATCCACCTATGCAATCGATACTACCCAGTTTGTTCATCACAAAGTCCTGATAATCTTTCATATCACGAACATAAACTTTCATCATAAAATCATATTCACCCGAAATGTTATAGCACTCCGTCACCTGATCCATTTGGTTAATGACACTCATAAACTGGTTACCATTCTCGCGTGTATGTTGTTTCAATTTCACACTGCACAACACGATAATACCATAACCCAACTTTTCAGGATCCAACACAGCCACATATTTTTTTATGTAACCCTCTTTCTCCAAACGTTTTTGTCGCTCAAACACAGGGGTGGGCGTCAAATTAACCAAAGAGGCCAACTCCTTCGTTGATAGTTTCGAATTCTGTTGCAACTCTTTTAGAATCTGTTGATCAGTGGTATCCAAATTTGCCATAACTAACCTTTTTTAGGTGGGTTCCTATGAATTAATCGGGTGGGTTCTATAAATTCATTTCGTGGGAATAGAACTCACCTTTCGAACTTATTATCGCAAAAATAAGAAAACTATTTTAAACAATTTTAGTTTTTTGCTCGTTTTTTCTTTTTTTTCATTTTCCATCTTATCCCTTTTGGCGTGGTTATGATGTCTATATCGCCCCAATACCAAAACAACCGAAATCAAATAGCGAATAGGGTAAAACAGAAAAGAAAATTTTGATATTCTCATTTTTATCTTTTCGTTTCTTTTTCTCAACAAAAAAGCATAACTTTGGAGAAAATTTCATTTTATGGTGTAAAAGCAATGTTATTCAGAGAGATATACGGGCAAGATTCCATCAAAAAGACATTCATAAAGGCAGTGAGCGATAACAGATTAGCGCACGCCATCTTGTTGCATGGACCTCAAGGCACCGGAAAGTTAGCTCTCGCCATTGCCTTGGCGCAATATGTGAATTGTCCGAACCGAACCGAGGAGGATGCTTGTGGCACTTGTCCCTCTTGCGTACAGTTTCGCAAGTTAGTGCATCCTGATTTGCATTTCGTCTATCCCATCACGCGTAGCTCAGACTCCGTCAAATGCGACGATTTCCTACCGGAATGGAGAAAATGCGTCACCGAGTTCCCCTACTTCACCCTCGAGCAATGGGAGAAACTGATCAGTCAAGACAACAAGCAGAGCACCATCTACACCAACGAGAGCAATGAGATTCTCAGGAAACTGAGTGCCAAATCCTACGAGTCGGAATACAAAGTGATGATTATCTGGCTACCCGAGAAGATGCAAGAGGATTGTGCCAACAAGCTGTTGAAAATCATCGAGGAGCCTCCAGCTAAGACTCTCTTCATGTTGGTGAGCGAGGAGCCTGAAAAGCTACTGCAAACCATCACTTCTCGTACGCAACGTTTCTTCATTCCTCCTATGTCGGAAGAGGATATCGCCAATGCCCTGCGTACGAAATATACTCTTTCGGAAGATGAGATGGCCAACATATCGCACATTGCCAACGGCAGCCTTGTCAAAGCCATCGACATCCTAGAATCTTCGCAAGAGGAAAACGAATACTTCAACCTCTTCATCTACATCATGAGAACCTGCTATCAGCGGAAAGCAAAAGAGATGAAAATTTGGTCGGAAGACATCGCAAAAATCGGAAGAAAACGGCAAATCAACTTCCTAGAGTATGCGCAACGCATGGTTCGTGAAAACTTCATCTCCAACCTGCATGTGCAGAAACTCAACTACATGACGCAACAGGAGAACGCCTTCTCCACCCGCTTCGCTCCTTTCATCAACGAAAGAAACATCGCTGGTTTCCTCTCCGAACTGGAAACCGCACAACGCCATATCGAGCAGAATGTTCAAGCCAAAATCGTTTTCTTCGACCTTGCCTTGAAGATAACCATGCTCATCAAAATGTAAAAACTTAGTTATCAATACAGTAAACAATATATATAATATGAATTTTAATAACAGCTGCCAGATGAATCGTAAAGGATGCAGCAAAACAACAGATCAAAAATTGGACACCTTCGATTGGTTATGCGACATACCTGAGTCAACCAGTGCCACCGACCTGGTCGAGGTGACCTTCAAAAATACACGAAAGGGATATTATCGCAACTCCAACGACCTCACCCTCGAGAAAGGTGACATCGTAGCAGTGGAAGCGACTCCCGGACATGACATCGGTACCGTTTCCATGACCGGACAACTCGTCCTCATGCAAATGAAAAAATACCATATCGACCAGACTCGCACGGAGATCAAACGTATCTACCGCAAAGCGCGTCCGAACGATATGGAGAAATATGAAGAGTTCAAGGCGAAAGAGCACGACACCATGCTGAAAGCCAGAAAGATAGCGGAAGACTTGAAACTCAACATGAAGATCGGTGATGTGGAATACCAAGGTGATGGCAACAAAGCTATCTTCTACTACATTGCGGATGAGCGTGTGGACTTCCGTGAACTTATCAAGGTGTTGGCCGACACCTTCCATGTACGTATCGAGATGAAACAGATCGGTGCTCGTCAGGAGGCTGGTCGCATCGGTGGTATCGGGCCTTGCGGACGTGCCTTGTGTTGCTCTGCTTGGATGACCAAGTTCAGCTCCGTGGCTACGAGTTCCGCCCGTTATCAGGAGATCTCTCTCAACCCTCAGAAGTTAGCCGGACAGTGTGCTAAACTAAAGTGCTGCCTCAACTTCGAAATCGATGCTTATGTAGAGGCTCAAAAGAGCATTCCTGATCGCAACATTCCGCTCGAATGCAAAGACGGTACCTTCTATCACTTCAAGACTGATGTGTTCGGTGGTATCATGCAATACTCCTCTGCGCCTAACATGGCTGCGAACATCGTCTCCATACCTGTGGAGCGTGTGAAAGAGATCATCGCCCTGAACAAACAAGGCATAAAGGTGGACTCCCTATTGGAGAGTTCAGAAGAGGAGCGCGTTATCGACTACGGAAACGTGGTGGGTCAAGACAGTCTGACTCGTTTCGACAAAAAGAAGAAAAAGAAGAAAAACAAAGGTGGCAACGGAGGCGAAGCCAAAAATGCAGAAGCCAACCCAACCAATGAGAGCGAGAGCAGCAATGAAAATCCTGCCAATGCGCCTGAGGGCAACGCTTCGTCCGACAACGCTCCTCGCAACGAGGAACACAGAGACCGCCGCGACAACGACCGCAGAAAAGATCGCAACAACCGTCGCGACCGTGACCGTCGTCCAAACAAAGAGGGTGCAGAGGCTCCACAAGACAATGCTCCATTGCAAGAGAATGGTCCGATAGCCGACAACCGTCAGGAAGAGGGCAACGAAGGCAACGGCAACAATGAAAACAGAAGAAGAGACCGTCGCAACCGCCATAGAAACGATAGAAGAAGAAACGACAATCGCAACAATGGCAACAACGGTCCATCCGACGGAGCTGAGAATAATAACAGAGACAACAACCCAGTAAAACCACAAAACAATGAATAAGGTTCGTTCCATTCTTCACAGCATCGTCTGCTGTGCAGCACTGTTTGTCTTACTGACAAGCTGTGACAACAACGTGGTATATCAAGATGCAAAGATCCTCAATCGAGAGGGTTGGTACAAACAAGACCTTGTCACGTTCGACTACCAAGCAACAGATACAACGGGAACATACAACGTCATCATTGACATCCGCAACACGAACGAATATGAGTACCAAAACCTTTGGTTGTTCCTCCACTCCGTCTCTCCCGACGGTATAGAGTTTAGCGACACGTTGGAATGTGTGTTGGCAGACAACTATGGTCGCTGGATTGGCAAGTCATCAGGTTCGATGTATGAACTGCCCGTCATCGCCCTATCGGAGATTCGTTTCCCTAAAGCAGGAAACTATCGCTTCGACTTGGCACAAGGAATGCGTACAGACACACTGCAAGGCATTCATGAGATAGGTATTCATATTGAACAAGTAAAGATGGAGGCAGATGGGAAAGAATAAACTAGCGAAATTCAGTGAGATGGAGACCTTCCCTCACGTCTTTCAATATACCTACTCCGTAAAACAAGGAGATCCTGAACCCTTTCCGATGAAGGGCAAATGGAACGAGTTCTTTGGCAATGATCATCCTATCATCCTCGAGTTAGGATGTGGTAAAGGAGAATACACCGTGGCATTGGCGGAGCTCTACCCCGAAATGAACTTCATCGGGGTGGATATCAAGGGAGCAAGAATGTGGACAGGCGCCAAGAGTTCCTATTTGAAAGGAATGAAGAATGTAGCCTTCATCCGTACCAACATCGAGATCATCCCCACCTTCTTCGCACCCAACGAAGTATCGGAGATCTGGCTCACCTTCCCCGACCCACAGATGAAGAAGGTGCGTAAGCGTCTCACCTCCACCCGATTCATGGAGCTATATCAGTCGTTCGTTCGTTCGAACGGAATCATCCATCTGAAGACTGACAGCAACTTCATGTTTCAATACACCTGCGAGATGGTGAAAGTCAACCATTACCATGTGATCTTTCAGAACGATGATCTATACCACTCTGATTTTTCAGATGACAAGATCCTCTCTATCAAAACATTCTATGAGAATCAATGGATCGAGAGAGGTCTGACCATCAAATACATAAAATTCAACCTCGAACCTCGTCAAGAGTTTATCGAGCCAGATGTAGAAATTGAATTTGACAGTTATCGCAGTTATAACAGAACCAGAAGAGGCAACACCTCCTCAAACGATTGACAGAATATGGAAACAAAAGAATTACAAGCTCTTTTCGAGCAAGAACTGAAAAAGTTGAATTGGAATATTGAGCCTCGCAACTTATATACTCCAATTGAATACATGTTAAGTTTGGGTGGTAAAAGGATTCGTCCCCTTACAACCCTGATGGCATGTGAGTTATTCTCTGGCGATCCTATGAGAGCTCTCAAGCCAGCCTTGGCCTTAGAGGTTTTCCATAACTTCACCTTATTACACGACGATATCATGGACCGTGCCGATATGCGTAGAAACCAACCTACCGTACATGTGAAATGGAATGACAACACAGCCATTCTATCAGGCGACGCCATGTTGATCAAATCGTATCAACTACTCGAACAAAGCAATCCAGAGGTGCTTCCGAAACTGTTGAAACTCTTCTCGAAGACAGCAGCCGAAGTATGCGACGGTCAACAATATGATATGGACTTTGAGTCCCGCAACGACGTATCCGTCAGCGAATACATTGAAATGATTCGTCTGAAAACCGCAGTTCTATTGGCAGCTGCCATGAAGATAGGTGCCATCTGTGGTGGTGCCGACGATAGAGATGCGCAATACCTTTACGAGTTTGGTATCGGCATCGGTATCGCTTTCCAATTGAAAGATGATTTGTTGGATGTTTATGGCGACACAAAAGACTTTGGTAAGGCGATTGGCGGTGATATCTGCTGCAATAAGAAAACTTTCTTATTGATCAACGCCATCAACCAATCAGAGGGAGAGGATAAGAAAGAGTTGATGAAATGGTTGGAAAAGAAGAATTTTGACAGAGAAGAGAAGGTGACAGCCATCACCAACATCTACAACAAACTGCATCTTCGCCAATTCACAGAAAGCAAGATGCAAGAATATTACAGTCAGGCAGTTGAAGCGCTTCGTAAGATAAACAAAGCGGAGACAGACAAAGCCGGTTTCTATCAACTGGCAGAGAAACTAATGCGTAGAATCAGCTAAGGTGAGCATATAATTCATCGTTTAGACAATTTAAAGAAGGAAGTTGAAATGCCATACAGGAGATTACCTAATACCAATCAAGCGAGATTACGTTCCCTTCAACAGGCGGTCAATATGGGGGATTATGTTGACCTGTACGATCTTGCCTTCTCCTACAAAAACTGGGAGGACGCTAAGACCATGCTTGTACGTTACGAGCGCGCCCTGTTTGAAAGCAAGCAATGCAGTGACAACCAATTCAAAACAAGCAAACAACTGCAAGAGACAGCCAAAATGACCCGCCTCTATGTCTCACACTTCATCCAAGTGCTCAACATGTGCGTGCAACGCAATGAGATCAAGGCGGAATACAAAGAACTATACGGACTCGACCCCTCTAACTTCACCGTCCCCGATATCAATACCGACGATGGACTGATTGAATGGGGACGCCGTATCATCGATGGCGAACAGAAACGTCTCGCTAAAGGAGGAACACCAATCTACAACCCTGCCATCGCTAAGGTGAGAGTCCACTACGACATCTTCGTCGAGGGATATAACAACCAGAAGATTCTGCAAAACAACACCTCTCGCAGCATCGAGAACGTTGCCGAGATAAACAAAGAGGTGGACAAACTTATCCTCAACATCTGGGACGAGGTGGAGAAGAAATTCGAAGACCTCTCCCCTCAAGAGAAACTGAAAAGATGCAAAGAGTATGGTCTCATCTACTACTATCGAAAAGGTGAGGTCGTTCCCGACGAGGCGGACCAATAAGCGATAACGGGACTCCATCCAACGATGGCTTCCCGATTTTTAGAAAACTAATTAACGGAACATTGTTTCCATAATACGATGGCTTATGAAAATCACATTGTATCTGCGATATCACTCATCTTTCGGTGAAACGGTTTTCATCGAAGGTGACATTAAAGCGCTTCAAAGCAAAGGCAAGAAGGGTTTGCCTATGGAGTACACGCCAAGTGGATGGAAAATCACCTTCTACACAAAGGAGGATTCCTTCAGATACCGCTTTTACATTGAACAAGAGGGAATCATCACACAAGAGGAGACGGAGATGAACCACGAGGTCGGTCCGTTCGACAACAAGCAGTACAACACCATCCTGGTCTACGATTGCTTCGACCCTACCCCTGCACCCTCTCGCATGCTTCTTTCATCTGCCTTCTCAAAAGCCATCCGCAACCATCAATCGAAAGAGAAAAAGAGTCATAACATACGTGTGCCTATCATCTTCAACACATGGAGCACCAGTGTCAACTTTAATCACACACTCTCCATCATCGGCAACTGCACCTCGCTCGGCAAATGGGCTGAGAACGATGCCGTTGAGATGAACACCGCCACCTACCCTCGGTTCCAACAGACCTTGGATGCGGACAAACTCTTCTTCCCGTTGGAATACAAGTACGTCATCAGAGACCCGAAACAGGAGAGCATCATCTGCTGGGAAGAGGGCGAGAACCGTCTGCTACCACCCGACTTCTCACCTGCCATCGACCTGATCATCGTCAACGACTCCTGTCCGAACTTCCGCCTACCCGAATTCAAGGGTGCGGGTACGGCAGTTCCCGTCTTTTCACTACGCACCAAAGAGAGCTTCGGCTGCGGTGAGTTCAACGACCTGAAGAAACTGGCCGACTGGGCCTTCAAAACGGGGCAACGCATCATCCAGACACTTCCCATCAACGATACTACCGTGCATGGGGACTGGCGCGACTCCTACCCCTACAGTGCCATCTCAGTATATGCATTACACCCAATGTATATCAACATTGAGAAGATTGGCACACTGAAAAATAAAGATCGATATAAGAAACTACAAAAGGCTTTGAACGAAGAGATCTTCGTCGACTACGAAGCCGTCAACAAATACAAATGGAGCTTGCTTCATGAGCAATATGAGCAATATGGAGAGAGCACCTTCAAAAATGCCGATTTCATCGAATTTTTCAAAGAGAATCAGCAATGGCTGAAACCTTACGCAGTCTTCAGCTACCTACGCTATCGATTCAACACATCCGACTTCTCACAATGGAAGGAGGATGCTCACTATGATGCAAAACGGGTGGACGATTATTGTCAGCCTACACACGCAGCATATAACGATGTGGCTATTCACTTCTTCGTGCAATACCATCTGCATAAGCAGCTGACCGAAGCGGTAGAGTATGTTCACTCCAAGGGAATAGCACTGAAAGGTGACGTGCCTATTGGCGTCAACCGACACAGTGCCGACGTGTGGGAGCACCCTGAACTCTTCGATTGCAACGGAAGTGCAGGCGCTCCACCTGACTATTTCTCCAAGACAGGTCAGATTTGGGGATTCCCTATCTACAACTGGCAAGAGATGTCGAAAGACAACTATCAATGGTGGGAGAACCGTTTCCATAAGATGGCATGTTACTTCGATGCCTATCGTATCGACCACATCTTAGGATTCTTCCGTATCTTCCGAACACCTGTCACTGCCAAGATGGGACTCTTAGGTCAGTTTGCCCCAGCCCTACCTATGTCTGTCAAGGAGATTGAAGGATTTGGCATTCCATTCAATAAACAACAGTTCTGCCAACCTATCATCAACGAGGCAGTACTGACAGCCATCTTTGGTGAGCAGAAGGAGGAGATCAAGCAAACCTATCTGATTAAGAATGGCGACGACTCCTATCAATTGAAGAAGGAGGTCAGTTCGCATGCCAACATAGACAAGACACTTGGCAATGATCCGAAGGTGGCAGAGTTGAAGAAGGGACTTTACCACCTCTGTTGTCAGGTACTCTTCATCGAAGATTATCAGAAGAAGGGCAAGTATCACCCTCGTATCAGCATAGAGCAAAGCTACGTCTACCCTACGCTCGAACCATCATTGCAGAAGGCAATGAAGACGATCTACGAGCATTTCTACTACCAGCGTCATAATGATTTTTGGCGCAAAGAGGCCATTGAGAAGCTGACGCCGCTAATCAACGCCACCCAGATGATGGTATGTGGCGAAGACCTTGGCATGGTACCACAATGCGTACCAGAGGTGATGAAGGAGTTGGAGATACTAAGTTTGGAGATTCAACGTATGCCGAAAGCGATGTATGTAGAGTTTGAAAACTTGAACACGATACCGAAGGAGTGTGTCTGTACCACCTCCACGCACGATATGAGTACGATGCGCCAATGGTGGGAAGAGGAACGCGAAAGCATACAGCGATACTTCAGCAATGAGTTGCACCAGTATGGTACGGCACCACAGTTCTGCGAGTCATGGATCTGTCAGCAGATCATCGAGAACCATCTGAAATCACCAGCCTATTGGGTGATTCTGCCAATACAAGACTGGATGGCTACCGACAATCAAGTTCGCTGGAAGGAGACCTTCAACGAGCGAATCAACGACCCAAGCAACCCAGACAACTACTGGCGCTACAGAATGCACATTAAAATTGAGGAGTTGATAGATAACAACGACTTCAACGACCACCTACGCAATATGATTCAGGCGAATGGTAGATAAAAAGAAGGGGATAATTATTTGAACAGGAAAGCTCTTTTAAAACCATAGACAAAAGGAAAATTGACTTTTTCACAAATAATCCCTAAATTTGCAACGAAACTAAAAATTTACAAATTATGGAAATCGAATTCAACAAATCAAAAGCGTTAAACTCTTTGCTGTATGTGGCAAACCGCTTACAACGCAAGGATTTTCATAAAATATTTAAAATATTATATTTTTCCGACAGACAGCACTTAGCCGACTGGGGGCAACCCATTACGGGCGACACTTATATTGCGATGGACGCAGGGCCTGTGCCTTCTCGCATATATGACATGCTAAAAATCGTAAGAGGTGACTCCTATTGTTCTGACACGGAAGGACTTGGAAAGTATTTTGTGGTAGAAGATTGGATGTATGTTCGTCCTCTACAAGATGCCGATCCAGATAAATTGTCAAAAAACGAGAAAGAATCATTGGACGAATCAATACGTAAATATGGCTCATTGTCGTATGATGAAATCAAGGAAAAATCCCATGATATTGCATGGCGTTCAACCGCAAAAGATTTCACTATTCAATGGGACGATATTGCACGAGAGGCAGGATTAGATTCCGATGAGGTTTCATATCTCACTGAAATGAATCATTTAAAAGTTGCTTTAAACTAAAAACATGGCAACCAATAACATATTCTCATTTAATGAAAATCTACGTGAAATAGCGATATCTGCAGGCTCTGTTTTCCTAGGACCTTGTGAAGATATTGACCACGAAAAATTTATTGTAATTGCAGGTGTCGAAGGCGAAAAAGTCCTTGTTTGTACAGTATTAATCAATTCCGTAATCAACCAATACATACTCAAACGTCCTAAGATGCTTGCATGTCAAGTAGAGGTCAAGGCAGCTGATTATGACTTCTTGTCACACGATTCATACATCAATTGTGCGCAACCGATCAAAGCAAAATTCGAGCATTTTAAAAGTGACAATTTCAAATATTGCGGATTACTCACCGACAGTGATTTCGAACAAGTAAAGCAATGCATCATCAATAGTGGTGCATTAACTGCCGACGAGATAAAAATGTTCTTCAGTTAATTATCTAACTCTCAACCTACGTCCAATGCGAAGAGTAGTGTTTGGTTTGATATGATTCAACCGACAAAGCTGTTTCACCGTGGTGTGATAGCGACGGGCGATTTTACCAAGGCAGTCACCACTGCGAACCTTATGATAGACAGCCGGGCTGTGTAGAAAAGCATAGAACTCTTTGAAGGATCCCTTCTTCGTGATGGTGTAGGTATCCGCCTTCATATACATCGTGTCGGGTGTAATCTCCAACAGATTGCGTGTATTGATTGGGTTACCCAAGAAGCGAAATTCGAAATGCAAATGTGGACCCGTTGATCTTCCTGTGTTGCCACCCAATCCAATCGGTTCACCAGCCTTCACATTCTGATTGTTCTTCACCAGCACCTTCGACAGGTGGGCATAGAGAGTCTCCAATCCATTCGCATGCTGAATCATCACAAAGTAGCCATACCCTTTCTTCTTGGAACTGTTGGAACGTGTAAGACGCACCTTACCATCAAACGCCGCACGAATCGTATCGCCAATAGTTAGGCGCATATCCGTACCCGCATGGAATCGTCCCCAACGCTCACCACACTCCGAGGTGACCACATTGATATTAGGAGGATAAAATCCACGACAATCCACCACAAAACTATCCCGAATAGAATCTATCGGAAAGCGATAAGGATTCACACGCGCACTATCCCACCCACTGCGGTAGACAGCCACCACAAGCGAATCGGACAATGAATCTATAGGAAGACTTAACGTCGTATAACTCTTCACACTTGCTGAATCCATACTTATGGACTCTAAATCTTCATCCAACGAATCGTCAGCAGACGAAACACTATCAGTCTCTGCAACCTCCACCTCTTGTGCAGAAATGGTCATCGGAAGAAAAACAAATAAAGTCCCAACAAAAAACAATCTCAATCGTTTCATTCACAACAATATATCAGAAAACTCCATCAAAAGTTTTCAATTAGCATAACGTTTGCAAAGATAGGGAAAATTTAAGACATACGGAAATGTACGGGCGAATTGCAATTCGCCCCCCATCCAACGCCCCCCACCGTATGCCGCGCACCCGTAGGGGCGAATGGCAATTCGCCCCCGGTGGCGCTTGCACTGTCCGTGCCATCCCCCCCGCATTTCCCACCGTCCATCGGTTACGGCACCAAGGGCGAATTACCATTCGCCCATACAAACGCTCCCCACCGCATGCCACGTACGTACGGGCGAATAGCAATTCGCCCCCATTGCAAAAATTTATTATATTTGCACCATAAATGAATAAATCGTACCAAAATGTATAATGATCTGCCAAAACACAATCGGAGGAGCATCCGATTAAAAAATTACGACTATTCTTCGAAAGGTTTGTATTTCATCACTATCTGTTGTAAAAACATGAAACACCTATTCGGAGAGATACAAAACGATGAAATGGTTTTAAATGATCTCGGAAAGATTGTGGAGTCTTGCTGGCTCAAATCAGAAGAAGTTCGTCCGAACATCCGTCTACACAATTACGTCATCATGCCCAATCATTTTCATGCCATCGTAGAAATAACCGATTCAGACGAATCCACAAAGAAGAACGTCACCAACGGAATGACATCCACATCCCGTACCATCGGTGCCCTCGTCAGAGGATTCAAAGGAGCCGTATCAAGAAAGATCGGCATGAGCATCTGGCATCGAAATTATTACGAAACCATCATCAGAAGCGCCCAACAATACGTCATGATTGCCAATTACATCGACCACAACCCATCCGCATGGAACGGCACCCGTACGGCCGAATAGCAATTCGCCCCATCCAAACGCCCCCTACCGCATGCCACGCTCCCGTAGGGGCGAATAGCAATTCGCCCCCGGTGATGCACGCACCATCCATGCCATCCCCCCGCATTTCCCACCGTCCGTCGGTTACGGCACCAAGGGCGAATTACCATTCGCCCATACAAACGCCCCCGTACGGGCGAATGGCAATTCGCCCCTGGTGACGCTTGCACTGTCCTTGCAATTCGCCCCCGGTGATGCACGCACCGTCCATGCAAAAAAAAAGGACGCATTTAAATGCGTCCTTTTTTTTCAATCATTCGCCCTTCTGCGAATAATAGGCCTCATACTTCCCATAATACCCATAATGGTTGCGATAATACCCATATTTATATCCGTACCGTCCGATGGCCTCCGTACCGTTCAGCACTATGGCCAACTGATTGAACCGCTTCTCCTGATAGTATCGCTCGATGTCTGGCAGGATTGCCTTCTCCAACAGATTGGCACGTATCACGAAGAGCGTCATATCCGTCCACTGCTTGATGATATCGGCATCCGTCACAATCTCCACTGGCGGACAATCGACAAAGACATAATCATATTGCTCTCGCAGCTTCTCCATCAACGCTCCTAGTCGCTTACCTGCCAACAGCTCGGCTGGGTTTGGTGGTATCTTGCCCACTGGCAACACATCCACATTCTTATGGACTATCAAGCTCTCCAACTTATCCGTCTTACCACTCAGATAATCCACCACGCCTTTATCACCCGTACAACCAAAGGTGTTCGACAACGTCTTCTTACGCAAGTCCAAATCGATCACCACCACCTTCTCGTTCTTCAATCCGAACGATGAGGAGAGGTTGCTGGAGACGAAGGTCTTACCACTGTTCACATTGGCACTGGTCACCATGATCACCTTCTTGTCACCCAACATAAAATCAATATTGGTACGCACCACGCGGAACGCCTCGTTCACCACATCACGCGCCTGATGTTTCACCACAATATCAATATGATCTTCTTTCTTCTTTTTACGCAGCAACGAGAAGGTGCTTCTCTTCTCGCCAGACTCCACCTGTGGTATCTCACCCACAAATGGGGTCGACATACCTTCAAGGTCTTTTCTACCACGCACTTTCGTATTGTAGCTCAACAGCAAGTAGATCACACCCAACGGCAACAGCAAGCCCAACACAAATGCGCCCAACAGAATCTTCTTTTTCTGTGGTGCCACTGGCAGATTCGATCCGCCATACTCAGGCTCCATGATCACACGGGTGTTGTATGGTACGAAGGTCTGTGAAATCTCATTTTCCTCCTTCTTCTGCAATAGGAAGAGGTAGAGTCCCTCCTTCACCTTCTGCTGACGTTCAGCAGACAACAGGTGACCAGCCTGCTTTGGATTGGAACTGATGCGTGAGTTCACCTTCTCACGGTTCGCCTCCACTGCCTTGAGTTGCAGACGGGTAGCTGAGATATAGTTGCTCACCGAATTGATGATGGCTTCACGCAAGACACTCTTCTGCGAATCGATATCCTTCACCAGAAGGTTCTCCTCGCTACTGCTACCCACCAAACGGTTGCGTTGCAAGCAGAGTTGGTTATATTCTGACACCTGCGAAAGGATGGTCGACTCCGTCAGTCCCACATTGGCTGGCAACAGCTGGTCGCCACTCGTCTTGATGTAGTTGAGTAGGAAGTCGGAGACGGAGAGTTGGTTGTTCAACTCTTGTATCTTACGTTCGATTTCGGCAGACATCTGCAGGTCGATGCTAGCTGTGGCAGCCACATCGGGCAGACGCTGACTACTCTTATAGGTAGCGATGTCATCATCCACCAAGGTCAGGTCATTCTCCAACAGACGAAGACGGTCGTTGATAAACTCCGTCGTCTTATAGGTAATCTCATTTTTATCCTTCATCCAGAACTCCTTGTAGACAGTCACAAGGGTATGGAGAGCATCCACGGCGCGCTCCACATTCTCATCGGTATAGGAGAGGTCGATGACGGTGGAACTCTTGTCGCGCAATGAAACGCCCAACTTCGAACGGAATCCCTCAATTGCAGAGAAACTGCTACGATGGGAGACACGAATGGAGGTCGTTATCGGTTCGCCTCGATAGAAAAGGTTCTGAGAGATGCAGATCTTACCGATTGGGGTGGAGATGCTATCCCCGAACATAGTGAGCATGTCCTCTTTAATCTCCTCCTTACCGATTTGGAAATCAGAAAGTTGTATTTGTCCAGTAGGTTTTACTGTAACGTTCAAAGAAACGACATCCGTCTCATTCACATCGATGAAATTCACATAGATAGGAAGTGTAGAGCCATATAGCACCTCATCACGGAGTAATCCGGGAAGGCGATATTCATTGTTGAGTTGCAATCGGCGAATCACCTCATGGTTGATATCAGGCGATTGGAAGGTGGCAATCTCATTGGAGATGTTGACACTGCTCTGAATCATTCCGAAGTCGGAGAGCGATTGAGCCACGCTACCGCTGAGGGAGTGTCCGTTACGTTCCTCTTTGATCAAGACGGAGGAAACCTTCTGATAGGTGGGTATGGTTCTCACCACATAGAAAACAGCGAGGGACAACGCCACCAAGAGCGAGCCCAGCACCCATTTCCACTTAGAGAGGTAAACGACAAAGAGATCTTTAAAGTCTACCTCTGAATCATCCGTCAACTGGCGATTGTTCGTTGTGTTTTTAGTCTCCATATATTAATGACCGTTATTATTATTTGCTCTTACAATATTATTAACCAGGACTGCCGCCGAGGTGAGTAATGAAGCGACCGACACCCAGAAGGAAGCAGACTTCACCGTGTTACCGTTGACAGAGGAGTCGCCCGCACGTTTCTTATTCGGCGTCACATAGACCACGTCGCCCTGTTGCAAGAAGAAGCCTGGTGAAGAATAGATATTTTGACCGTTGGTCAAATCCATTTTATAGAAGAGGTCGCCCTCCGGACCTTTTCTGATGACGAGCACCTGATGGCGGTCGCCATAGATAGTAAGGTCGCCTGCCACGCTGATGGCATCCAAGATGGTGAAGCGGTCTTTGTCGAGACGAAAGCGACCAGGGGTCTTCACCTCACCGAGGACGGAGACACCGAGATTGGTAAACTCGACCATCACCACAGGGTCTTTCACTTGGTTACTCTCCACCAGTTTCTGTTGGATGGTGGAGGCCACCTCTTCGCGTCTCAGGCCCTCCACATGCACCTTACCAAGGATAGGGAAGGTAATGTCGCCATTAGAGTCGACCGTATAGCTGGTGATGTTTTCCGACGAATAGGAAGAAGAAGGCAGATAGCCTCCGCTGAGAGTTTCAGCGCCCGCGATTCGTCTGTTATAGTATAGAGGGTTGAATACTGCAGCGATTTGAGGGTCGCGGCAGTTAACCAAGATTAGCACTTTGTCATCCGGTTTCAGTGTTATGCTTTGTTCGTACGACGCACGTATTTTCGTACTATTACCAGCATCCTGCATATAGGCGATATCTTTGATATTGGCACAAGAAGAGCCGAAAAGAATCATCACCAAGAGGCATAATTCCAATCCGAAAAATTTAGACTTCATATTTTATTTGATACTTGTTTGACAAAATTAATATTCCCATAAAAAGTATTCACCATTCAATGCGTAGTGCAAAGATAAAGAGAATTTCAAAAAGCAACCAACAAAGCAAATGTAAATATTTTCATGATGCAAAAATATGGGTAGGGGCGAATAGCAATTCGCCCTTGATGATGGATGCATGAATGGTACAAGGGCGAATAGCAATTCGCCCTTGATGATGATTGCATCAAATGGTGGGATTCCCCATGGGCATATGACGGCATGGAAGCATATTCTCCATGGGCGAATTGCCATTCGCCCCTCATGCCTTGCTGTTTGTATTATCAATAATATAATACCCTCCAGTTTTTTTGCTGCCTCGACGTTCGATTAATTTCATATGCAATAAGACACGAATATGTTTATCGATAGTATGAAATGAGATTCGCATACCAGCAGCAATATTTGTAGCATTTAATCCCTCGTGTTGTTTAATATAATATAATGTTTCTTTTTGGCTCTCATTTAATTCGCCATTTAATTCGCCATTTAATTCACCATTTAATTCGCCATTGGTGGTATTTGCATGTTGCCAAATGGTGGCCTTCACCATAAATCCTATTTGTTGATAAATGGGCGCGGGATTTCCAGCCTCTTCCATTTCACGAAACATACGGTCAACACCCTCACCGAACTCTTTCACCAATTTGTAGGCGTGCATATATTGCGCAATTTTTGGATTACGAGAAAAGTGCATTTGGCGGATATTATTGGGGCGTACCAATCCTGGTAATATACCAGGGCTCTCCACGGTTAGGTGGTCATCGAAAATCTTTACTTGAATATCGGTACCCAAAATACTATAATCGCGATGAGCTATGGCATTTACTATCAACTCCATCCAACAAAATTCGGGGTATTGCGGAACTGTGACAAATCGCCCGTCATTTCCTAAATAAGTATGTTCCTTGATTTGTGTTTTGACAAATGCAAGCGTCTGATTGGTCATCGCAAGTATTCCGCCATTGAAAATCTCGTCTTTTATGACATTCATCTCCGTTCCAAATTTTTCTTCAGTGCCCTCATATCGGATAACGCGTACCCGAGCTCGTTGAAAGAACCGTTGCGGATTTGTCGCAAAAAGCAAAACGGCCGCACCCGTAAGCACCTCATACGAACGACCATGGTATTCCTCTTTCCGAACCAACAAATCGTTCTCGTGTATATACGCTTCTGGACCTTTATTGTAGGCAATCTGCTGCAGATATTCTACCAGCACTTGCTTATCAATGTCAGCAATGGTAGAATTGTTGACGGGGGCGTCCTCATAATAATGCTCGCCTTTAGCATATATCAATTGAGTACGTTGTTCGAAATTCAGCCGTTTCGATTTATCACCCACACGGTAATATACTTCATCGGCAGTTGTTGCATGAACCTGCATACTCTGCGGGACGTGAAGCAGAACAATATGGTTTGGGAGTCCACTAGCGTCAGTTACTTCAACAAATTCAGGGGTGGCATGGATGGACGGCACACAATAGTCGAATGGCACACGTAACAAATCGTTCAGGCGTTCTTTCTGCCCATCGACACCTGTCAATGTTCCGTTGTCCTCAACCCCAATGGCAATCACACCACCGTCGGCATTGGCCATTGCGACTATTACTACGGCAAGACTTTTCGCATCAATTCTAACACTCTTTCGATCGAATTGCTGAAACTCTGTTGTTTTCTGAATTTCTTCAATATTCATTCTTCATGAATTGTTTTTATTATAAAACAACTGTTCCAAAGTTGGTATCCCAAAAAATCACCCGTTCCACTAATTTATCGTCCAATGTAAGAGCAAATGTACACATAGCTAATTTCTTTTTTTAGGTTTAACGTTGCAAATATAACAATTATAAATTAAAAAATGCAAATGGTAGGGGCGAATAGCAATTCGCCCTTGATGATGATTGCATCAAATGGTGGGATTTGTTCCCGATGATTTAATTATTAATTCCTAATTCCTTACACAAATAGGCATATACGTAACCAGAGCTTTGTGCGTATAATCCTGTTTTAGGACGTAACAATGCACTATACGTTGCCGAATCATAAACAGTACTAACAGCTTCAGGCAACGAATAATGCTTCCTATCCATCAATAATTGGATAATGTCGGATGTGATGCACTCCGTCATAAATTTAAATTCCTGCTCACTTACATTCATTGCTCTTCAAATATTGTTTACGATTGGCTCCCCCCAAAGAAATCAACTCGTGCATTAGCAACATCCAATGCTTGCTTTTTATCAGCGGTCAAATAAAATGCCTGACCGAAATCCTTATAAGGATTACATTGGGTCAAATCAATATTTGAGACAATGGTATTTGAACCATGATAGAGTGTTATCATATTGTTCCTCCCATTCTTTGGCAATAAGCAGTAATATCCCGAATGTTTGATTCAAACGATTGGGTATGCAAATAGTCATATTGACGGTTGTAAAGGTCGAGCGCCTTATATCGTTGCAGATACCGAACAACATCTTGGGTAGAAATACCGTAATGTGCTGCAAATTCTGCAATTAGCGCTACAAGATATTGTACTTTGTCGGATGCCATACACAAAAGATTTTCAGATGTCGTTTTTTCTTGCAAATATATATTTAATTTGGAAACGTACCAATTCACGTACGGGCGAATAGCAATTCGCCCTTGATGTTTTTTTGCTGCCGCGACGCTCAATTAATTCCAATTGCAATAATACACGAATATGTTTATCAACGGTGCGAAAGGGTTTTTGCATACCTGCGGCAATATTTGTAGTATTTAAACCCTCATGTTGTTTGATAAAATACAAT
>JAFZLC010000024.1 GCA_017551675.1 Paludibacteraceae bacterium
ATCATACCACGACGAGCATCCTCATTTTCCAATGCTTTTTGGAGCACTTTGTTGCTATGAAGTTGTTTTACAAGTTTCTCGTAAAACTCTTGTTCGATAGCCAGACCTTTCAAGAAGCTACTTCTTTCGGTCATGTTTTTCACTTGGAAGTCACCCGTGTTGCTAAAGCGGAAGTTTTCCTGAATGCTTTCACCTTCAGCAGATTCGAACTCAACATCAACATTAGGTTGATAGTGGTTGTAAACATCCTCCACTGTCTTTAGGTTCTCGATAGCTTCAGGACTGATAGGGTCGTCATTGGTCAGTTTACCAACGAACAAAGTTCTGTTTTGGGGTATGTTACCAATAGCCTCGGAAGCTTCAACTGGTTTTTCGTTACCACCAATTTCATAATTTAGAATTCCCATTTCGTTTTATAATTTATTATTGTTTATATACGACAATAGGGGAAAGTTGAAAAGACAACCTCCCCACTCTAATTTTTATAGGAAACAATTAAGCTTTTGGCCAGTTTTCCTCATATTCAGCACCACCGATCTTGATGATTTGAGCAGACATAGTGATGTTGATAGCCATAGGAGCAGTACCAACGATGTTGATTCCCTCAGAGAATTCGATGATATAAGCGTTCTCGAAAGTCAACTCCTTCATCATTGATTCTTCGTCACCCTTTTTGAAGATGATGCTACCATTGAAAGGTTTGAATTGGTTGACCATAGTCTCTAAAATTGTAGTGTCCTCAGTTGATTCAACCTGTACGGAGATACGACCGCCATAGATGTTAGATGAAGGGCGACCTTTAGAGTCAACGTCACGTCTCAAAGAATAACTACAAGTAAGTACATCGTACTCTTTACCTCCTAATTTTAATGTGGATCTGAATGCCATAGTTTTAAAATATTAAATAGTTAAAAATATATATACTCCCTTTTTTTATTGAACTTAAAAAAGAATGTTTTATTTCATAAGTTCATTCAAAATTCTGGCGGATTTATTTTTTCTCAGAAAAAACAACCCCAATTTTCTTGAAAAATAGAGCCACTTTTTATCTACATAAAAGAATGCCTCAAAAATCAATTCACAAAGTTAACAAAATATACACATTTTACCTATTTTATCTATAAAATTTTATGATAGGTTCTTTAAAATTGATTTCAGTAGGCTTTTGTATATCATTTGTTTTTCATCCATTATGCGTTCTTGGACTTTCATATCTTTTTTAGTGATGTATTATATGATAATAAAATGACAATAGAAAAAAAGACAATAAAATGATACTACAAGACAAAAAAAGAATCCATCCTCTTTTCTTACGCACCTTTTTGGTCTCGTATTCCCAATGAATGAATTTCTTTTTTATACCGATTTTCTGTCCAACCTATCCATAACGTACCCAAAAATACAATAAGAGCTAAGCAAAGTATAGATTGAAATAGAGACAGAGATTCTAATGGTAATAATAATCCCTTCATAAAATTCATCATACAGGAATTCAGAAATATTTCATCGAATGGTATTAGTATAAAGAATAGTATATCGCAAAAAAACGAACATTTTTATTACTAACACCGGTCCGATTGCAGATTTTTCTGGCCTAGCAAGAAAAATTTTATGATGTCGTTCAAAAAATTGATAAGAACGATAATACAGATAAGCAAAAATATTATCTATTTTTGAAATCAAATTCAGCATGAAATAGTATAAGAGAGATCTATGATATTACCACTAGAATTTCATAAGTGTATATCCTTTTTAAGTTCATATTTATAATGATTTTGAAATGAAAATAAGCAAAAAAAAATTAAATGCAATATATAAAATGGACAATCCTCCTTTTATTATTTTTTCTCTACTACTATCATTCCCCCATCTTTTATGTAACTCTTCAAAAGTATGTCGTTTAAAATATTTAGTAACAACCCAATATAGAATAACAAAAATTACTATTGTTTTCAGAATCGGATAAGATGTATTAAACGAATCAGAAAAAAAATATCGAATTGTATAAACAATAATACCATATTGTATTATCAACAACCAAATAATCATGCTTCTTGGATGCCAATCATCATAATTGTTAGGATGACATTTTTGAAGATAAGCAGCAAGTCTATAATAGATGTATATGTATATATACATGGCTAATCTGTCATTCTACAATACATACAATATATGTTTTAATCACCTCCTATTTATTTATAATCTGGAGCTTTATTTATTTGATGTTGTTGTTGATAAAAATTACTCCTTCTCCTTTCTTCGGATTGCCACAATGTTCTCTCAAAGCCCAAATCCTCCACAATATGTTGAGTCAATGATTTGCCTGTGCCAAAATAAGTCATTAAATCTACTGCGATATAAACGGCGACCACAGCCATTCCAAATGGGTTTGATGCTATTAAATAGAACCCAACGCCTAATGCAAGATCAACCAAATGTGAAACTTTTAATTCTCCGTTTGAATAAACATCAACACCAATCAGTACTAAAGAAATAACAAAGGTTCCTTTATTAAGAGCTTTTGAAAAATTGGCTTTTTCTGTTAATGATGCTAAGTTTTTTTGTTGTGAGCGCAATTTCATACTTTCTGAATATCTTGCGTTTTCAACGTTATAGCCATATACATTATTAATAGCAGAAGTGACACCAGTAACTCTATTAAAATTCGAAGGTACATCTGTATATCCTATAATAAAATCTTCATATGATGTAGTATATTTAGAATGATTAGAATATTGAGGCGGAATAGAATCAGATGATGAATTATGCATATATGCTTGTGAATATTTGTTTCCAGGATAAATGGAATCGGGAGACATTGCATTATTTGGGGGAGTTTGTTTGTTGCTCGCATTAGCAGCTTCTCTCATTTTATTTATTTTATTTATACTTTCCTCCATCTTGTTGTTCCATTCCATTTCCTTTTTCAATTTTTCAACGTGATGGTCAATTATGTTAGCCGTTTTTTGCATTTCAATAGTAATCAACCGATCTTTAAAATTCGCAGACCTTTCCTTTAAATCAATACGAGTCGCATCTTGTGGCGCAATTTCAGATTTAAACTTATTTTCAAATTCATCTTCTATTTTTCGACGTGTTTTTTTCAATTCAACAGTACAATCCAAATATTGAACCATTCCGTGCAGAGAAAACATGGTGTATGCTCTCCCTATATCTTTCACATAACCATCAAATGGTTCTTTGCGAGAAAGTTTTGTTCTGAACTCATCTAAACTAATAACTTGTTCTTTTTCCATACCCTATTCCCTCCATCCATTAGACAATGGTACATCATTAAAACTTGCTTCTTTTGGGGATATGACGAGTTGTGTTCTCACACCAAATCCCACTTGGGTATATTGTGAAAGTTTTATACATGCGGCATCCTTAAAGGATATTTTTAATGGCGCAGTACTCGTTTCGTTTTTAAACTCAATTTGACCTGATTTTAAACTCCACTTGTTGGCTGCCCATTGTATCAAGGCTTTGTCAGGAATAGTATGCAATGTCACAGCTAATATTGCACCATGAACCTCGCCCTGAGGTTCTCCCTTCATATCAATATTCTGAGAAAAAGAAGTCGAGAACTCTGCAATAGAATATGTTTTACCTTGAAATGTCATTTCTCCAACAACATTTCCATCTGGTTGAGAAAATATAGAAGCTATACCCATATCAAAATTAATTTTAAATTGTTAAATGTTTAGCCATTCGTTTTCAACTATAGATTCTCCAATCACCATTTGTTTTGCGACCAAAGTAAATTGTGTTGTAGAATAGCTTTTCCCTGATTCGCTATAACGAAGATCCATATTGACACATGCCGCTTTTGTAAAAACGATTTTTAGCAAAACTGAATCTTGCTCATCGTATACAACAACCATTCCGTCTTTATATTTCCTGGAATTTAACATCCATTCTAATAATCCAGACGTTGGCAAATTCGGATACGTCAATTGCATTGTCCCTGAATATACATCCCCTTGTGGTTTTCCCGTATCATCAACGTTTTGTGATAATCCGTAGGAAAAATCCGCCAATTCCAATCCCATAGGATCGAGACCGGCTACGTAAAGTGTGCTCTTAAAACCAAACATATATATTTCTTTTTAATTAATTATTTGTCACATCCCATTTTAAATTCTTCTCTTCATCTATATCTCCCTTAAGCAAATCGCCTGACTTCAGTTCGCCTGACAAGATCATACGTGAGATAGGTCGACGTAAATAATTACGTACTACTCCTGATACCTGACGTGCTCCGTACTTAGGCGTGAAGCCCTTAAATGCTAATTCGTGCTTTGCTGCATCGGTCAACTCAATATCCATGTTTTGCGCTAATAACAACTTACGGAAACCTTGGAACTGAATCTCAAATATCTGCATCAATATAGACTCGCCAATTGGTGAGAATGGTACAATCTCTGACAAACGTGCTAAGAATTCTGGACGGAAATGGCCTCCCATCACCTCCATCATCTGCAACGTGGTCGGTACCCTACCCTCTGATAACTCTTTTGATATCCACTCACTTCCTACATTCGAAGTGAAGATGATAATGGCATTGGAGAAGTCTCCCTCCTTACCTAACCTATCATGCAATTTACCTTCGTCCAATATCTGTAGGAAGATATCGAATACGGATGGATGCGCTTTCTCAATCTCATCAAACAATACCACTGAATACGGTTGCTGACGTATCTTGTTCACCAACAATCCTCCCTCTTCGTATCCTACATATCCCGGAGGCGCTCCATAAAGCAATGCGGCTGAATGCTCCTCTTTAAACTCGGACATATCGAATCGAATCATGGCTTTCTCGTCGTTAAACAACGCCTCTGCCAATGCTTTGGTCAACTCTGTCTTTCCTGTTCCCGTAGGACCTAAGAAGAAGAACGAACCGATTGGCTGTCCTTGCTTGTTCATTCCGCTTCGAGACTCCAATATGGCATCGGTCAATGATTTCAAAGCTCTGTCCTGTCCTACTACACGTTTTTGTAGTATTGACTCCATGTTCAACAGACGCTCCTTCTCTCCCGTTTGTATCTTTCCAATTGGAATACCTGTCTTGCTGGCTATCACTGCTGCTACATGCTCTGGTGTCACTGTGTCAATCTTCTCTTTAGAGATCTCCAACAGCTTTTCTGCCAACGATTTCAATTTATCTTTTAAGGTCTGTACATCATTCTCTTTGAGGATTTTGTAATCCACACGAGCTTGCACGATCGGACTCAATCGTCCAACAATGCTCATCTCGATGTTGGATAGCTTCTTCAAATACTCCTCTTCTGACAAATCTGCACTTTTCTGTTCTAACAAATCTAATTCACGATTCAGCCATTCATATTCTGTCTTCGTGGTTTCATTCACCATCTTGACTGCTGCCATCGTACGGTCTAATAAGTCTAATGCTGAATCTGGCAAACGTCTGTCTTTCACATATCGTTTAGCCATGCGAACGCAATCTTTCAATGAATCTTCACTAATCTTCAGTTGATGATAATCTTCAAACTTGTTTTTCATGAATCGAGACATTGCCAACGCATTCTCATCATTTGGCTCTGATAATTTCAAGACTTCAAAACGACGACTGAAGGCATGGTCTGGCTCAATCAACTTTCTGTACTCATCCACTGTTGTAGCACCGATCACAGTCAAATCACCTTTGGAAAGTTCTGGTTTTAAGATATTGACTGCACCACTGTTTCCTTGTTTGGAATCCAACAAGACGTGAATCTCATCGATAAAGAGAATGACACGATCAATCTGACGTAACTCATTGATAAGGTTTTTCAAACGATCTTCAATCTCTCCTTTGTAGGTTGCACCTGCGATCAATGCTCCTGAATCCAACTCCCATACTTCAGTATTCTCCAAGAAGGATGGAACATTTCCTTCTGTGATATCCAATGCTAGACCCTCAGCCAAAGCTGTTTTACCCACACCGGAGTCACCTATGATCATTACGTTTGGCTTGCTACGTCTTCCTAAAATCTCCATCATCTGGCGGATTTCACTATCACGGCAAACGATGGCATGCAGTTTTCCGTTGCGAGCCTCTTCTGTCTTGTTGACACAATATTTCTGAAGATTAGCTTTTGATGGAGCCACACCTTCGTTTAGTGTCAATGACTGAACTGTATTGTTGAAATTTTGGATCTTCTCATCACCTGTGAAGCAATCCAAAACATCTTTTTCTCTAATTGGAAAAGATTTCAATTGGTCGGTTGTGAATCCCACTTCTGGGCGACTCAATGCGCATAAAGTACAGATGGGATTAATCTCCAATAACCCTAATTTCAAGCGTACGTTATCTGCCTCTTCAAACACTTTAGCCACTTTTGCATCTGGCTCTATTTCTGTTACGCCTGATAGTTTCTCACACTCTTCCATGCGAATCTCGGCCCACTCTTCCAAGTATGGAAGATCTTTACCGATTGATAATACGAAATCAGACAATCCTACCTCTTTATGAAGCATGGCTTTTAACAAGTGAGCAGGAGTATATTTTGCATTTCCATATTCTCTTGCCAGCGATTTAGCTATTCGTATGGCTGTGTGTAATTCGCTGTTCAAATTAATAAAATCCATAAAATCAGTCTCTATTTATTTTTATTCTTATATATTTCAAAAATTAAACCTCAAACATCATGCCAAATTTAATAAAATTATGGGAGATTAACAGCATCAATCATATAATATATTTGACCATTAAACTCATATTTATTTTCAGCATTGATGGCTTCTTCCAAACACTTTAGTTTTGTTAGAAGATAGTCTTGTAATTTATCCAACTGAACGTCAGATAATTTACTCTTTTGTTTCAAAGCCTCTAACTTAGTTGAATACAGCAATGGTTCGAATGAAATCATTGAGAAAATCTCTTGTTGATTATGTGACAATGACATTTTCTTCAACTCACTTTTCTTTTTAGGATATACTTTTTCATCCTGAACCCATCGTATATATGTCTTCATCATTGATTTTCTAACCTTGGAGGTGTTTTGGAATTCGTGTGTGTTATCCATTGTCGAATTGTTCTGCAATCTGAGCATGTCGGGACATGTACGATCTTTTGATTTCTTCATGGATGCGGTTGGTAATTTGTAATCCACACGAACCGCTAAAAGTTCATTTAGGAATTGACGAATTCTATTTAACTCGTTTTCTGAAACGAACATCATGTATTTAGCTTTTTTCAGTGCTGTCACCTCCGTTTTTATATACGTTGGTACATTCGTGATAGGGTTCATTGATGACAATGGTTGGAACAAAGCAGAAGGTACATTGTAAGTGGCTGGAGATCCTGTTAGGTTGAGCCACAAAGAGTTGATGGAGGTTCGTCCCACACCCGTTCCCTTAAACGATTCCTGGATATGACTTAAGATATCCTTACTCTCGTATTCAATCATATTGATGGTAGAGTCGGTAACTGAAATCAACAAATCGGGAGACAAGTTCTCTTTTTTATTAGGGAAGATCACCCAACCTTGTTGCATACTGTTTTTAGGGTAATCCAAACCGTAAACATTTTCAGAATACTCCTTATAACGATTCTCGGCACGTAGTTGATGTGAATTGACCAAAATCTTCTTCTTCTCATTAGAAAGTTTGTTAGCCGATCTTGAAATCATATCCTCTACTTGAAGCACGAAGTTGTTGAAACTATTACCCGTGTTTGAGAAGAGCTGGCAACCTACGATTCTACAATTCATTCTCACCAATCCATTCACCAACACATCGTCTATTTGTTCTTTTTGATTTCCGTTTTCACCAATCAACAAGATAATGTTTTGTTCATCCTTGTATGGTGCAATCAACTTCATGGAACCACGAAGAGCAGACCATGCATCACGGTCATATTTCACTTTTCTTGTGTTACTATCAGCATATTTCTCCAAAGAAGACAATACATTTTCGACGTTATCCTTCAACTTGCATTTGGATTGTTTAGAATTTTCAGCATCAAAACCGACATAGTATCCTATACGGAAATGGAAGTCTTTGTTTTTGCTTTTTATCACATCTTTTAGCTGTTGCAAGAAACTTACATATTGTTTGAACTTTGAATTCACCTCTTTTTGTGATGAGAAGACAATCATAATGTTGATATTTTTCAAGTTCTTCAACAAGTCATCGTATGTGCGTTTGGTAATTGGTGTGCCTGCAAGGCTATAAACCAAGTTGTTGTCATTATTGATGATGGAGACAGGCGTAGTTGTCTTAATGGAAACAATATTGTCACCCAACTCATTTATCTTATAGACTGGATTTACACCGATAAAATCAGGCAGTTTATAAGGTCTGACATAATTTGGAACAGATGATTTTGGTACTGAAACGATTGAACCGTCTCCCATGTTTGTAAAGTTAAAACTTTGGATTGGCAGTTCGGAGAAATCTGCGTATAACAACTCTCCCAAAGGAAGCAACATAGAGGAGGAAATCCATCCGGAAACGATGTTGCCAGCGCTTTCTGGGGTGATATCTTCCTTACCAATAATAAGAGCTTTATCCTTACTTACATTTCTTTTAGCCAAATAGACAGGTTTTTGGAATGAAACCGTACCGATTGGATTTAGCAATTCTGGTTCGCTATACAACGTCACAGCACCCTCCGTGAAAAAGTTTTCCGTTCTCGTCAGAGGGAATGTATCCTTAAACATGGTGATCATCTTAATTACGAAGCCAGTTGCCACGTCTGTCATTGCCTTCGACGAGAGTATCAAGTTGTTTTTAGGCATCCAACCGAGGTATTCTGCCTTTTGTGGATCTTTTACCTTTTTGCCTTCAAAAACACCAGGGTCATATTTTACAACCTCCACATAGTCACCTTTTTCTTTTATGACAGCGAGTGGATCAAAATAGCCCACCTCTTTTAGTTTCACCTTTCCACCTGGGTTGTAAAAGGTTGGATTTTGGTCTCTGTCGGAATAGACAATCCACGGACTGCTTTTTTCTATCGATCGGGGAACTGCCACTTCACCACAACAATAGTTGCGAGAATAAGCATCTGGTGTGTTTTTAATTCTTGTGGAAGAATTAACTGGAGTACATGCAGAAAGAGCCATTAAAAAAGAGGCTCCCAAGACCCATTCTAAAAGATGTTTTTTCGTATTCATTATATATTAATATTTTCAATTTTAATCATTTTGAAATCTGCGTGACAAGCAATCGTACGACTCCACTATGTATCGAATCGTTTTCTTTTTCTACCTCTTGTATTTCTAATGAATTCTGCTTGCCCATTAATCTTAAGTTCTTACAATAAGTATTCAAATCAATTTCTTTCGTTCCATTAACCAAAACTGTCAAGTCATCTTTATTAGTTCTCAACAAACTTTTTATCTTATTGTAATTAGTATAGTATTCACCTTTTCGATCAATAATTTTTTGTAGGTAATTTTGGAGAGGATTAGGAATGTGATCTCCTGGATAACAACCACAATCATACATTATAATAGGCAAAACTGTAATAGTATGAGTCAAAGAATCTTCCATATCAGGAAACTTCAGTGTTACCTGATAGGTGGTGGTACGAAGGTTATCAAAGGTATAGACTGCATATTTCTCATCAGAATATACATGGTCGTTATATTTATCGTTATAATTTTTAAAATACCACATACATTTGTCAACCTTACCATCAACCGTAAATGGAACTCGTTCACATATTATAGCCGTATCCGGAGCCAATATTTTAGTGTTTTTTTTACGGACTAGAATATTAGGGTCTTTCACAACCACCTCATAATTGATGCTTCTTGAATTGTCAATGGTTAGTCTCACTTGATACAGCCCCTTCTTTTTGAAAGTATAGTCGCCACTGCGTTGCGTTGAGACATCTCCATTTCCGAAATCCCATGTTACCGATTGGGCGTTCCATGTACTATCAGAAAAGTGAATTGGGCTCCCCAATTCAACATACAACGGATGAACCGTTGCTCTGACTTGAACATCTTGATTTAAAACTTTCACCCCCAATGCAATTAATATCAATAACGTTAATGAACTATACAAAATCAATGAACCTTTTTTATGAAAAATAATCAGTTGTTATCTGTTTTGTAAATTCGCAACGTCTCATATCATTATAAAATCATTTTTCAGTTGTCATTTTGATTAACCAATAATCGCTTTATTTTATTGTTCGTACCCAATTCTTCAGCCACTTCTTGTATTATTATTGAGTTCTGTTTTCCAATCATTCTCAAATTTTTACAATAGGCATCCAAACGATTTTCTTTTGCGCCATTTATTAAAACGATCAGATCATCATTTGCTTTCAATAATATTTTTATCTTTTTATAATTATTATTGTATTCCCCCTTCTTATCAATAATATTTTGTAAAAAATCTCTGACATATTCAAGTTTTTTATTTTCTGGACGACCAATATCTAATGTTAATTCTGGTATAATAGTAATTGTATGAGTTTCAGGATATTTCATGTTTGAGGTCGTCAGTTTCACTGTATAGGTACCTATGTTCGAATAGGTATAGATAGGATTTCGTTCTTCGGAATCTAATCTGCCTGTTTCTCCAAATTCCCATCGCCAGTTGTCAGCATCGCCATCAGCCATAAATACAACACGTTCATTCTGGAATGCTTTACTTGGACCAACGATTTTAACAAGTTTCTTATCTGTCGATGATTTAGGATCTTTTACTTCAACAATGAAATAGAGGGTTTTATCGTCATTTATAGTCAATCGCACTTGGTATTGTCCCACTTCATTGAACGTATAGTCACCACTACGTTTGTTAGCAACATCTCCGTTACCAAACTCCCATGTCACCATTTGAGCATCCATTGTACTATCACAGAAATGAATAGGCTGACCCACCTCGACACTTAACGGATAGATAGCTGCTCTGATTGGAACATTAAAACAAGATACCCTCAAAATCCATGCAATTAACACCAATAGTGCTAATGAACCAAATATGATTAATGAGCCTTTTGAAAACAATTTATTCATGGGTTATTCATTTTGTAATTTATCCATACCTGCACGACAATTGTCTAACAGTTTTTGAAATGTTTCTATATTTTTCTCTGATGCGAACAATCTCTCACGTTCGAACACTATCATTTCATAATAATCAGCAACTATATTATAGATGCGATAGCGATCGTCGTATTTATTGTCCGTATAAACTTTTCTCACTTCGCCTAACATGTAATTAAGTTGTGGCTTTTCATACGATGCTTTCAAGGCGGGATTTATCTTGTTAACGAGAACATCAATCTTTGATAATTGATCTTCAATGTCACTTTGTGTTTCACGAAAAGACTTCACTCTTTCCAATTGAACAATTGCATCCTTCTTACTTTTTGCAAAATGATAATCGGAATCATTGATAAATAAGATATATGTACATATAAATGAGGTCACAGAGAAAAGGAGAAGGACATATAACAATCCCGTTATTTTCTCTTTTGACGTTAATGTTGTTTTACTCTTTCCCATTATTATTCAAGTTATTATTTATTTATCAATAGAATTTAACGTTACCTTTCTTTTTCCACAATTTCAGCAAATCACCATTACAGAGAACAGCTTCTTCTTTTATTCTGTTTTCTTCTGCTTTCATTGTAGAAATAGAGTCTCTAACTTTCAGCAAAACATCTATCTTAGACAATAAGAATGCATGTGTTTTCACATCCTTATCATTAAATTTTTCGATTTTCTTATCGATTTCCAATTTTCTACTGACAATAGAACGCATCAACAGTTCCGAATTAACATTATCTGATAGGTCGAAGGCGTGATAGCGTTTGAAAAAGTCGTCAAACTCATCACACAATTGAGCTTGTTCTCTGAAAATCTCCTCACTATTACCTGTTTTTGCCTTAATTTCAGATATCTCCGACTCAGATGTTTTTAGGAAAGTGAAAATAAAAAGTTGCGTCAAGATGATTAGTAACACCAAGCAAATGGAGAACTTGACATAACCAATTATAACTTCTTTGTTATTTAATGCTTTCATGATAAAACTGTTGAAAAACCTAAGATTGGGGCTTTGGAAGGGATTTCATTGAGATAGAATGAGACCTCCCGCTTGTCCACATTTATATTTATATTTATTTCTGCATCAGCAGGTGTAAATAGTTCGATAATATTCAAGAACTGTTTGTAAGCCAAGCTGTCTGGGTATATCAAATCTTTGTATTTGCTAGACAAACCACTGATTTGAATGTCCATCACAGGGAAATAATCAGAGATGGAATCCCCTATTACAGTTGAGATATCGAGGCTTCTTTCGCCTAAAACCCATTTACAGTCGTCTGACTTGATGGTTAATTTTTCGTATGATAAATTAATATCCACTTTACAACCCAAGAAGACAGAAAGCACTTCGGCGATTTCTTCAGTAGAGGTCAGTCGATACGACTGAGAGAAGAAAGCGATAACGAACAATGCTTTGTCTAGGGAGAGATTTTGTAAAATTGGCCAATAGGTTCCAAGCAAGCGAACAAAGTTGTCATGCTTATCCTTTTTCTCCAATCTCATCTCATAGAGATTCGCCTCAATCAGCATTCTGTCTATTTCAATCTCAAATGGTTTGAAGAAGAAAGAGGCACTTAATGCTACTTGTCTGGCTTGTTTGAATGATTCGAGGACAGACTCCTTGCTTTTCTTATCATCAATGTCCAATCGTTTATGGAAAAGGCCTTCTGGCAACGACTCATACATGTCTCTTTTCCTTGTGTAGATAGAAAGATACTTTGAAAAGTTATCAGAAGAGTATTCCCATGATATCTTATCAATAGCCTTTCCACCCTT
The DNA here is from genome assembly GCA_017551675.1 of Paludibacteraceae bacterium. Classification (GTDB taxonomy): domain Bacteria; phylum Bacteroidota; class Bacteroidia; order Bacteroidales; family Paludibacteraceae; genus UBA1181. Next base: position 12,792 of record JAFZLC010000024.1, read on the forward strand.
TGAAAGTCCTTCGCGAATAAGGCGCACCTCATCTGCACTAAGACCACTTTCAATCAGACAAGCTGCGACGAACTCTGCCCTGTAGTCGGTGTATAAAGTGTTTTTTTCTATTATTTCCTCTGTAATAGGTTTCATATATCAGATTACAATAACCAACTTGATTTCTTACCTTGATTGGTTTCGTCCTTTGTAGAAGAGACAGAGATCACCATGCTCTCTTTATGTTGACCCACATAATCAAGACGACTTAAGCTAACCAACAGTTCCTCCAACATTTTCAACATGCTATCAATGGAGAGCATAGACAAGCTAATGCGGTTTTGGTTATACTCTAATGAGACAACATCGTCTAATATTTGTTCGAAAGCTGAAGGCGATACTCCATTCCACTCGTAGAAATATTTCAAGACCTCTTCTTTGGTAGCTTTCGACATAAATGTCAGACTTGTAAGGATGGCATTTGCCAATCCGCTGATGATTTCAGTCACTTTATAAGGTGACATGGACATTCCGTAGTTATGCCATTGGAAATACATAGCAGCCAAGGTTCTTTGAAGTTCTTTACAAATCATAACCACATTTTCCAAGATGTCTGACTTGTTGGCAGTTTGAGAGTAAGCCTTTGTCAAGATAACATCCAATGCGTTTTTGATGGAAGATATGATTTGTGAGAAAGATATCATGTAGTTGGACAAATCTGATGAAGAAGACATTGCCAATGAAGGTGGAATATAATTTCCATCCAATCTGAAGTCACCATCCTTTTTACGGAGCAAACCAACAACGACATCGAAAGGACCGTATTGGTTAACAGAATTCTTATCGCGTGCGATGATGGATAATCTGTATACTGGCTCGACAAATGGATATCTAGGAGGCACCTCTTTCATGTCTGGTTCGCCGCAAGGTCTTCTTTCGAAAGGAGCGACAGACAAAACAACGTCCCATCCCTCATCAGCTCTTTCTCCATTGTCAGTGCATGCACAACTAACGGAGCCGTCGGAAGCCTCCAAATCAATTGGGAAACCTCCAGGAGTGATACCTTGGTATGAATAGAGAGCCAAACGAGTTCCATCTCCTTTACCTACAATAGAGAGTTGCATTGGAGTTTCTTCACTGTTAGATGGTAGTAATCCGTATGCATACTTACCACGAAGCAACTCTGTGTTTTTGAGCAAACGCTCCATTATGTAATTCTCTGTTGCAATAAAATGAGAAGAGGAGACACTCATTCCCTGCATCCAATTAATCGATTTAAAAATTGTATTCATATTGTTCAAATTTATTTCTAATCAATGTTTTTTACTCTCTTGGCGATAACCATATCAGTTCCGTTCAAATCGTTTTCTTCAAACGATTTATCAGGATCGATATACCTTCTGGACTTCATGAAGGAACGTTCGGTATAGAATATCCATCCATAAGATAAAGATGAATCATATAATTCAACTTGGTTGTCCGCCTTCTTTTGGTTGTAGTCGGTAATAATCATACCAAACCAGTTTGCAAAGACGAAGCTCTTCACTGTCTTCGCTTTGATACGGATAGGATCTTTGTCGTCGATGAATTTAGGTACTTCTATTTCGCAAACCATCAAGTCTTCTACGTCTATCTCGGCGTGAGGTGGTTCAAAGGTATCGCCAGACTGGTACACCTTCATTTTGAAGATCTCTGCAGGTATCTTCAAATACAATTTGTATGTAAGATAGAACAACGGATAAAATAGCATAGGAAGCAAAGAGGTACCTGCCCACAAACCAAATTGCAAGTCGTTTGTGACGTTGAACAAGATGGAGAAGACTGCCCATGCGATAAACAGTTGCACGAAGATAATCACAAAAAGAATGGCTGGACTTTTTTGCTTCAATGCAGGTATAAAATGATAGATCAGTTTCACATTGAGGAATCCAATCAGCAACATTAAAAACTGAATAAAACAAAAGATATATGGCATAAAATCAATGCCAAAGAATCCAAATAATCCAAACAAAGATAAAATCAAACTTGAAAGCAGAACATACATTACGGCTTTCTTATCCGACAATATCTGATTCTTCTTTGCTATTATCACTGAGATAACACTCAAAATGATGATAATGAATGGTAATAGCAAATAATTAATGAAAAAATTTCCAAATCCAGCGTTCATATCAATCTATAAATAATCTATAATTAAAAGTCATCGGTGACTGTTCCTTTAATTTTCTGGACAGATCAGTCAGCATCTGTTTCTTTTGTTTTTCGGTCCAATCATTTTTGTTGACAATCAAATGAATGTCAATGGTACGTTGCAATCCCAAGCCAGACTCCACGCCTGTGGATATTCCTTTTTCTATCTTGATGTCAGTAAGTGAGTCGGACATTTCCGAATAGAAGAAATTGCGTATATCATTATTGGTCACAATTCTATTTCGACTGGACAAGATATACTTAAACTTCGCGATTCGTTCTCTTTCAGAAAGTGGTTCTTTTCCACCAACTGTAGTAGTAAGGAACATCGGCATCTCATAATCGCCAAAAGAATCTCCCAAAAGGTTGAGTGTTGCACCAATTCTCATTCCATTAGCAATTGGACCAAAAGATGTCCAATATTTCAAATAGAAGAATGTGGATTGTTGAGGAGGTTCAACAAATAGATAGTATGGCATCTCCACTTCCCCACTAGAATCCTTTGTGATCAAATCGATTTTATGTAGCAACGATTCGATGAGATTCAAATTTTCAAAATTGTTTCCGCCACTAATTGATGAGAACAAACTCAACTCATCTTCCAATAGTCCTTGAAGACGAATCAAATACTCTTTTATATTTCGTTTGTCGAATGATTCGCATCCACCCTGACGAAGTGAAAAACAATCGTCCGTCTTATTTTCTTTGTATCCGTATGAATCTTTGTATTTCTTTCCTTTATCATCGGTCACCTCAATCACATCAAAGAAATATTCCCTTTCAAAGGTAGGAAGAGGAATGACGCCAAAGTCTTTCTTTACAAGATTGTTTTTGGTGTGCATCTCTTTGTTGACAACAGGGAATGTGTTGATGGAGACTTGCATACCAGAGAGGATTGATGAGTTGAAATACGGAGGCATTTCAATTTCCAACCACAACAGTTTCTTATCGAACACCTGTTCGTATTCATTGTAATCGTAAGAAACGAAACCGAATGGCATCTTTGAGAAATCTTCTGCATATACTTTTTGTGAACTGTCGATGGTAATGTAACTATCTTTATAGTAATCCATGACATTAGAGTTCACGCTATAATCAGTCTTTGTATGAGTGAAGAATTCCGTCAACACCCTACCCTCTTCCGATTTCTCTTCGTATAGTCCACGATGGATGTCAAGTTGATCACCTTTCCACTTCCAAACAGAAGATGACAAGTAATGCAAATAGTCAGCACGTCTGTCGAGGTTAGGGAAATCGAAATAAACGGAGAGATTCTTCAGTTCCACCTCTTGAGCAGCAAATTCAATACCTAAGAAAACTTTGTTGACATTCTCCGGAATGGTATTTTTTTTCAATAACAACTTCTTGTTTTGATCAGGCATGATCTCGTAGACATTACCTTCGGTCACCAACATTTTAACCGTTCCTTTACGCAGCTGAGTTTTGCATACTGGATAGAAAGAGAAGGTTGTATCATCTTTTCTACCTAGGAATGGTGCTGTGATGGAAAAACCGTCAAACAAGTTAGTGCTCATATTGTCGATCAACGGATTGACATGCAATATGGCGTGAGAAGGTTGCACAACCGTCACAACTTCGGGTAGTAATATCTCGCTCAACCGACGCATTGTTCTCACCTCGATGTCTGCAATATCGTCAGACACATGATGAAGTTGCATGGCCAATGCTTCTATCAAAAGACGAATGAATGGATCCAGATTTTCAATCTTCTTGATATTCCAATACTCCAAAGCGGTCCGAATCATTCGGTCTTTTATCTCTTCTTTACTCTCTCTATTTACACTCATTTTCTTTTAATCTTTTGATAAAGGCCCCAAAAACAAAGAATAATACAACTGACATTTAGCTCCCGTGGAGTTTAGTGTCGCAGTTATATATATATCCACTTTTTTTCTAACGCTTACATTTCGAAACAATGCATTTTCTTTTAGCACATCCTCTACTACCAACTTGTATTCGCAATTGCTTATTCGTTTTTCATACTTGGAAATAGAGTCAGACAAACACTCAGTAAAACGTGTCTTCCATGCATCAAGAGATACTATTCTTTCAAAATCCATGTCCCAAATTCCTGTTCCATAATTTCTGTCGAAACAATGCTCCCCTGGATATGTACCTATCAACATCTCAATGTGCTGATCAATCGAATCCAGCTCCGAACACATATTTGATCTACCATGCGACTCGTCCAAAACAGAGGCAAAATCAAATGGTATTTTATAAAAACATTGGTCCATATTTATACTTGCACTATTTCTTTTTCTTTAAAATCATACTTATGCAAAGTTATATAAATAATAAAATGCATAAAACTTTTTTTCTTATTAGATTCGATTTTTCAACCATTCATCTATACAATTGCCTTTTTTTTGTCTACCAAAACTGCAATTGTAACTATTTGATAGGTGCATTTTTTTGCACGAATCAAACAGTTACAATTCTATTTATCCGCTCAATTAAGGTTCTTGCAACACCTCAATTGTACCTTTCTTCAGTATGCCTTCATCCATTACGACAGCATAGACATAGACTCCTGGACGAACGAACTCGTCATTTACTTTACCATCCCATCCGTTGGTTGAATGAGTTATTAGCATACCATAAACGTCGTAGATATAGACTTCATGACCTGGCATAAAGATATCGTTCTTTCCATTTCTGTCGAATGGAGTGAATGCAGTTGGAATTGGTTTCTCTACAATTACCACAGGAAGCACTTCCAAACGAATGATTACGATACTGTCACATCCTCGGATGGACAAGAATGTGTCGGTTTGTGCCACATAACTTTCTGCCTCCTCGTAGAGTTGATCCAAATAGGTCTCTCCTGCATTAATCGTATCCGTTATCACTGTCACGATCGTGTCACATGGCTTACTCTTGTATTCCTTCTCGTAAGCACCGATACAACACATTTCGTTTCTCTTAACGCCTCTTTGATCTGTCACAATGATAGAATCTCTCATGTATCGAAGCAACTGTCCGTTTGACAAAGTATCATTTACCATTGCTACCGTGTTGGATGAATTCAACACATAATCATCTTCATACTCCAATATGTCTTTGAAGTTATTTACAAAGATATCTTTGTTAGAGAATTGCTCGAATGATACACCTTCACGAAGAAGATTATGTTTAGATATACAATCAGAACCAACACTATCCAAATTCAAAATGATGTTACCTACAAGTTTCAATGAATTGCTTCTAGGTTGAATTGTCATTCCCTTATTTAAGAACGTATTATTGTATATCTTATATTCACTCATATAGTTATCATTCAACTTCACTAATCGTAATGAATCATTTTTATAGAATGTTGAATTTAACAAGATAAATGTTCCATTAACTGAGGCATCCACAGCATACTTGCTATTATTGTTGAATAATGATGAAGTAATTTGCGTTGTGTCTCTGTGATCCTTGTTAAGAACGGATAGTGAATATATATTATCAACGAAAGCAGAGTTGGAGACTTTCAATTTCACACTGTCTGCGTAGATTCCGCAACCAGATTCTTCAAACATACATGAATCAATTTTTAGTGAGACTGCTTTGTTGGCAAATATGGACAACAAAGTATCTTTCTCCGTCTTAATACCATGGAATTTCACTCCACTGATAGAAGCCGATACATTTCTTATTTTTAGGATAGTGCTATTGGCTTTGCTATTCTCTGCATTAGAGAACATCGTCACAAATTTACGAGTATCCTTTTGGAATGATTCGTTTGTACTATTCTTGCTATAACCACCTTCAATGTTGAATGATTTCTCTGTGAAGAAGGATTTGTTTGAAGCGGATGCAGAATCATTTGACAATTAAGAATAAATAGGAGTATATGTACCATCTGCCATATAGTAGGTTACACCATTCTTCTTAGCATTTGCAAAGATGTATGAGAATGTGGTGTCGTTCATAGCGTTATCCCATGAAGATCCATCACCCTTTCCATCTCCATCTTCTTTCACATAATATTTTGTCTCATTCAAAGATGGAACAACATATAATTCGTGGTATACCAAACTATCTGATCCACACATACAAGTTTTCTTCTCGACGAACGCGTGTCTTCCCAATGTATCATATGTAATATTATATTTTGATTTCACATTTTCAAGACTTAAGTATTCAAGTCCTGGCAAATGGATTTCAATTGGCTTGCATGCTACCTCGTATGCACCTCTACAGGTCAAATTACCACGTTTAAAGCCTCTTTGGTCTGTATTTACATTTTCAAGACGAGGGAATCTCAAGGATGCACCATCAATTGAGTCAGACTTCAAAGCTATGATTGGAGTGAAGACATCCTTTTCAAGAGATGCATCTGATGCAAGGAACAATGAGAAGTCCTCCGTAACGATATCTGTCTCTGATGTAATCTCAGATTTCTCTGAGTATACA
>JAFZLC010000025.1 GCA_017551675.1 Paludibacteraceae bacterium
GATGCAGATTATGGCTATGTGGGTTCTGCGAGAGGCAAAGTCAACTTATATAAAGGACAGACTTGCTTGGAAAAAGCAATTCCACAGGAAGAAGCCGTGGATCGTCTGATTCAGTTGATAAAAGAGAATGGAGATTGGAAAGACAATTAAGATTCTGATTGAGATATAAGTAGGTGAGAGTAGTATAAAGATTTATACTGCTCTTTTTTTTTGTGCATACGGTTGAATCTGATGAACTTTTTATTCTAGCGTGAATAATTCAGCGAGGCTTTGTGCGTATGTTTTAGAAACAGGGATTTCTGTTGTCGTTTCTGTATCCAGTTCGAGTATGAGACCTTCTTTGTCTTTTCTAAGCACTCTCACCTTTTTCAGGTTTACAACATAGAAACGATGGCATCTTATCAGATTATGTTTGCTGAAGTTCTCTTCAATGTATTTCAGAGAGTTTCTTAGCATAAATCTCGTTACCTCCTGTTTGTTGTTGAGGTAGAATATGAAAACATAATTATCTGCAGATTGTATGTATAGCAGGTCTTCCAGACGAACAGAGAGGCGAAAAACGCCCTTTTCATCGTTGAAATTGATAACACCTTTTTCTAGCGTTCTTATTCTACTCTTGATGATTTCGTTTAGTTGGATTTTCTTCTCTTCCAGGTCGAAATAGAGCCAGCATATTATATAAGGTATAATAAGGATTGAGACGACGGAGAGTGTAGTCCTAGGAAGTATTGTATAGAGGTAAGACCGAGAGTTAGGAACTACAACATGGATGGAGACAAGAGAAAGAGTAAACGATATGAGTACGAATTCCTGCAGAATCCACCAACAAAAGAATTTGAATGACCTTGCCTTTTTTTGATTTAGTTTATAGAATAATATTCTACTGAGTATCAGCATGATAAATCCAGAACCAATCATTAGAGAAAGGTAATAGACATATTGATTTTTTTTGATTTCCAATCCTCTAATGGCAACATCAGGATGATATACCAAAGAGAAGATTATCACAAAAAAAACCACAAAACACATGAAACGAAAAATGTCTCGTTTTTGTGTCATGAATTTTGGAACTCTTTTCTCCATTTATTTTATAAAATTATTGCAAAATTACTAAATTTTTTTATTCTCCAAAACACTTTTTTGAATTTTGCCAATCTATTCTTTTTTTTGCACCTATATACTGAATTTCGCCCCACACACCCCATTTATAGTACCTTTTGTTTTTTTGACTGCTTTTTAAAGTCTAATTTTGTCGAGCACTTAAATAGTTTAAGATAAAGGCAAATTTTTAATATATTTAATTTAATAATGAAGATTATTGCGACAGGAAGTTCTGTGCCACAGTTAGAGTTGACAAATGACATGTTGAGTCAGATGATGGACACGAGTGATGAATGGATTCGTACACGCACTGGTATACAGAGTCGTCGTATATTGTCAACAGAAGAGTCATTGACTGATTTGGCGGTAAGTGCAGCAAAAAAATGTTTGGAGCAATCTTCATTACAAGGTAAGGATATTGACTACATACTATGTCATAATATAGTCAATGATTACACGACGCCATCATTAGCCAGTATTATAAATAGAGAGATAGGATCATGTTGTCCGACGGTAGATTTGAATTCTGCATGTACAGGATTTATATATGCGTTGGATATAGCCGATGCCTTGTTGAAGACGGGTAAGGCGCATCGCATCTTAATTGTATGTTCGGAGGAGATGTCTCATTTTATTGATTGGGATAAGCGAGAGACTTGCGTTTTGTTTGGAGATGCAGCAGGTGCTGTGATTGTTGAGGATGGAGGAGACGAAACCTATTTCCATTTAAGTACGAAATATACAGATGCTCTTAATTGCAATTCTAAATACGCATCCAGTCCGTTTAGGAAGAGAGAGATGCCGTATCACTTTTTGGAGATGCGTGGAAGAGATGTTTTTAAATTAGCAATACTTAATTCAAGCAACGACATAAAAAAAGTTCTTGAAAAAGCCAAAATAATGCCAAATGATGTCGATTATTATTTGTTACATCAAGCAAATATTCGTATCTTAGAGGCCATAAGAAAAGAGTTGGATTTGCCCGAAAAATCGGTGCCTCACAACATCGAGAAGAGGGGAAATACATCATCTGCGAGCATTCCTGTATTGTTGGATGAGTTGAATCGTTCACATACATTTAAGAAAGGGGATCTATTGGCTTTCAGTGCATTTGGAGCTGGATTTACATCAGGGGCTTGTCTTATTAGATGGCAATTGGATTAAGTACGATAATTAATTGATGATAAAGTTATGATTAAAAGTAAAATTTGCGATTTGGTTGGAATTAAGTATCCAATCTTTCAAGGAGGAATGGCGTGGATTTCTGATGCCGTATTAGCGTCTGCTGTATCTGAAGCAGGTGGATTAGGTATTATCTCGGCTATGAATGCTAATGCAGAATATGTCAGAGAAGAGATCCGCAAATGTAAAGGATTGACAAATAAACCTTTTGGTGTCAATATTATGTTGATGAGTCCATTCGCTGATGAAGTGGCAAAGGTGGTAATAGAAGAAAAAGTACCTGTTGTGACAACAGGGGCTGGTATGCCATCTAAATATATGCCTGCATGGAAAGACGCAAATATAAAAGTGATTCCAGTTGTTGGTTCTGTCGCTTTCGCTATTCGTTTGGAGCGTATGGGAGCTGATGCAATTATTGCTGAAGGTAGCGAGTCTGGAGGTCACGTTGGTGAGATTAATACAATGGCACTTGTGCCTCAAGTATGCGACGCTGTTAGCGTACCAGTATTAGCTGCTGGAGGAATCGCTGATGGTCGTGGTGTGGCTGCTGCATTTATGTTGGGTGCTGAGGCTGTTCAATGTGGAACTTGCTTCTTGGTAGCTGACGAATGTAAGGTTCACGAGAATTATAAGAAAAAGATTATTGCTGCTAGTGATAGTGAAACGATTGTAACCGGACGTCGTTTAGGACATCCAGTTCGTTCATTGAAGACTCGTTTCTCTCGTCAGTTCGCTGAGATGGAGAAGAATTCAGCATGCACGGATGAGCAAATCATGGCATTTGGTTCCGGTTCTCTTAGAAAAGCGGTACAAGACGGAAACTTGGAGGAGGGATCTTTCATGTCAGGTCAAATCGCTGGTATGATTAAAGAAGAAAAACCTGCTGCTGCAATTATTGAAAAAATGATGAGCGAGGCAGAGGCAATATTAAAAAACACCCCAAATAGAGTAGGATAATGAAAAGAGTCGTAATAACAGGTTTGGGTGTAGTCAGCCCGATAGGTAACGATGTGCCAACTTTCTGGCATAATTTGCAAACAGGAGTTTGTGGTATTTCCGCTATCTCATCATTTGATACAAAGGATATGCCTGTCAAAATCGCTGCTGAGATAAAAGACTTTTGTGTCGAAGATTTTGGAGTTGATAAAGGCATGGCTCGTCGATCAGACCGTTATTGTCAATTTGCTTTGGCTGCTGCTTCTCAAGCAATGGAAGATAGCGACTTGGCTGGTAAGATAAAACCTGAACGTTTGGGTGTCTATATCGGTTCTGGTATCGGTGGTATGCAGACATTCATCAAAGAATGCACAAAATTGAATGAAGAGGGTGCTAATAGAATCTCTCCATTGTTTATTCCAATGATGATTTCTAACATCGCTGCTGGAAATGTGGCTATTGCTCATCATGCTGAAGGTCCTTGCTTGCCAGTTGTGACTGCTTGTGCTACTAGTACACATGCTATTGGTGAAGCTTACAGAGCTATCAAATATGGTTATGCAGATGCTATTATCGCAGGTGGTGCAGAGGCTGCTATTAACGCTTTGGCTGTTGGTGGATTCACAAACTGTAAGGCATTGACAAAAGCTACTGATCCTAAGGCTGCTTCTCTTCCTTTCGACGCAAGAAGAGCAGGATTCGTAATCGGCGAAGGTGCCGGTGTCGTTATCCTTGAGGAATATGAACATGCAAAGGCTCGCGGTGCTAAAATATATGGTGAGTTGTGCGGATATGGTAATACATGTGATGCATATCATTATACAGCTCCAAAACCTGATGGCTCATGCGCATCTCGTGCAATTGCTCAAGCGTTGCAAGAGGCTAACTATGGTTCATCTGATGTAGTCTATGTAAATGCTCATGGTACAGGTACACCATTGAATGATAAGTCAGAAACTCAAGCATTGAAATTGGCTTTCGGAGAAGAGGATGCAAAGAAGTTGCACATCAGTTCTTCTAAGTCAATGACTGGCCACACATTGGGTGCTGCTGGTGGTATGGAGGTTATCGCTTCTGTATTGTCTTTGCAAAACAATATCGTAACACCAACAATCGGATTGACGGAAAAGGATCCTGAATGTGATTTGGATTATACGCCACTTCTTGCTAAAAAGGTAGATTTGACGTTGGCTATCTCAAATTCTCTTGGATTTGGCGGTCATAACGCTTGTGTCGCTATAAGAAAGGCCTAAAATCGAAAACATAAGATTATAATACTAAATTTCTAATTTTACTATAAGATAAAAACCAGACCTAACTATTCAATGATAGTGTTAGAATTATAGACCTAATGGCTACTATTTGTTCTTGTACATGTGAAAAAGAAGGCTTGAAAAAGCCTTCTTTTTGTTTTTTGCCGGATCTTTAAATTGATCTCTTATTTTACATACTCTCCGGCTTTCTCTAAAGCTGCGTTAATATTGGAGCATATGTTTTCCTTGCCTATTAGATTATCCATTTTAGCTTTTAACAATGTCTTTTCTACATGTGGATTTACACCAGAAAGAACGACCGTTATGCCTGCCTTTTTCGATTGAATACAAAGATTCTCCAAGTTGTGTAATCCTGTGGAATCAATGAAAGGAACCTTTCTCATACGAATGATTCTCACTTTAGGTGTCTCTGCTACACTTTGCATCACTTCATCAAACTTGTTGGCAATACCAAAGAAATATGGTCCGTCAATCTCATATACCTCTACACCCTCTGGAATGATCAACTTCTCTTCGTGAACGGTTACGTCCAAATTCTCTCCTGGATCAATCTCTCCGTGGAATACTCGAATGACAGATGTCTCGCTTGTACGTCGTAAGAATAATACAACTGCAAGTAACAATCCAATTTCAATGGCAATTGTCAAATCGAAGATGACAGTTAATATAAAGGTAACCATCAATACAGAGAAATCTGATTTCGGACTTTTCCATAATGAAACAAAGGTTCTCCATCCGCTCATGTTGTATGAAACGAATATTAAGACACCCGCTAAACATGGCATTGGAATGTAACCTACATAACGACCTAAACATAAAAGTACCAACAGAAGCACAAATGCATGGATGATTCCTGCAACTGGTGTGCGTCCTCCATTGTTGATGTTGGTCATTGTTCTAGCGATTGCACCTGTTGCAGGTATACCGCCAAAGAAAGGAACAACGAGGTTGGCAATTCCCTGACCAATCAATTCAGTGTTGGAATTGTGTTTGTCACCGATAACACCATCTGCCACCATGGCGGAAAGTAGGGATTCGATAGCTCCTAACATAGCGATGGTGAATGCAGCTGGGAATAACTGACGGATAACACTTAGAATGGTTTGTCCCTCTTCCAATTGCATGTCCGGAATAGAAGGCGTTGGTACACCTGTAGGTAATTCGTACAAATCACCAATGGTTTGAATGCTTGTTATTCCGAAGTAGTTTTTAAGAATTAAAACACCAATTGTTGCTACGATGATAGCTACTAACGAACCTGGTATTCGTTTGGATATCTTTGGCGTGAAAATGATGATTAGCAAACTGACAATACCGACACCAAAAGCCCACCAGTTGATTTGTGTGAAATTTTGGAAATAACAGATCCATTTGTGTAGGAAGTCTGCTGGAACTTTCTCAATACCTAAGCCAAACAAATCATTCATCTGTGTTGAGAAGATGGTTAGCGCAATACCTCCGGTGAATCCAACGATAACAGGGTAGGGAACGAACTTGATGATGCTTCCTAATTTCACCAAACCCATCAATATCAGAATAACGCCTGCCATAATAGTGGCAATCATCAATCCGGATAATCCATATTCTTGAATGATTCCATATATAATAACAATGAAAGCACCTGTCGGACCACCAATCTGAACTTTTGAACCACCAAATACAGAAATGAGTAATCCTGCGATAATGGCTGTTACCAATCCTTCTGTCGGACCTACACCAGACGCTATACCAAATGCGATGGCAAGTGGTATCGCTACAATTCCCACAATAATTCCAGCCATAAGGTCGGTACTCAATTGCCCTTTGTCATAACTCTTTAAGCATGAGAATAATTTGGGCTCAAATACATCTTTTAGTGATGCTTTCATCTTTTTGAAATTTATTTTGTTACGTTAATAAATGTTAACTATTTAATATTCAGCATTAAAGCAATTCTTAAAAAAGAAGTGCAAATTTACAACTTTTTTTTGAAAAACAAGGTTTGAGAAAAATCTTTTTGTGATTATTGTTATCCGCTAAAAAAAGTTTTAGTAGAGACGCATGGTCGTGCGTCTCTGCTATAATAGATTTGTGAGATTTGAATAGATTTGTGAGATTTCTCGCGAAGCGACTCATTGTTCTCTCGCCCCAACGGCAGATTGTTGATGAAAGGGTGAATGCTATTCGCCCGTACATTAAGCGAATAGACCTGAAAGACCATGACAAGTCTTTTCAGTTAAGTGTAATTCCCGTAAATAAATAATGCTGGTAGGCGACCCACCAGCATTACAGCTTATTTTATTTCCCGAAGGATATTAATGATTTGTCTTAGATAGCAGATAGGCATCGGCTATGGTAAGAGCAGCCATTGCCTCGACAATAGGAACTGCGCGAGGCAGAACGCATGGATCGTGTCTTCCTCTTGCTTTGAAGGTGACCTCTTCTCCGTTGCGATTGACGGTCTGTTGGTCTTTCAAAAGCGTTGGCACAGCCTTGAAGGCAACGCGGAAAAAGATGTCTTCGCCATTGGATATGCCACCTTGTATACCACCTGAATTGTTGGTCTTGGTACGAACAACGCCATTGTCGTTGTAGAAGACATCGTTCAATTCGGAACCTTTTTTTGTGACGCCTTCGAAGCCGCATCCATATTCAAAGCCTTTTGCGGCGTTGATGGAGAGCATGGCTTGCGCAAGAATGGCGTGTAGTTTGCCAAATTGAGGTTCGCCTAATCCGACAGGACAGTGTTGGATGACGCAACTGATGATTCCGCCAATTGTGTCACCTTCCTCCTTTGTTTTCTGTATAAGGTCTCTCATGGCATCGGCCACGTCAAGGTCTGGACATCTGACATCGTTGTTCTCCGTCTCGTTAAAATCCAGTTCCTGGTAACTCTTCTGTGTGGCGATTGGACCCACTTGTGAAGTGTAAGCGTGAATCTCCACACCTAGTCTGCGAAGGATAAGTTTGGCAAATGCACCAGCTGCCACTTGTGCGATGGTGGTGCGGGCAGAACTTCTTCCTCCGCCTGTGTAATCTCTTATGCCATATTTAGCTTCGTATGTATAGTCTGCATGAGAAGGGCGATAGAGGTTCTTCAAATCAGAATAATCTGTTGAATGTTGATTCTCATTGCGGACGATAAAGGCAATGGGTGTTCCAGTTGATAGCCCCTCGAAGGTGCCGGATAATATCTCAATCGTGTCACTCTCTTTTCGGGAGGTGGTTAGTTTGGACTGTCCGGGGCGACGTCTATTCAGTTCTTTTTGAATGAAATCAATGTCGATAGGAATACCTGCAGGATACCCATCGATGACGCCACCGATAGCGGGGCCATGAGATTCACCAAAAGTGCTAATTTTTAATATGTTTCCAAATGAATTCATAGTTCATTGTTCTGATTAAACGTTGCAATTGCCGCAGCTTCCGCCGTTACAATCGTCTCCGCCACAGCCGCCGCAGTCACTTCCACCGCCGCAACCTCCGCAGCCGCCACCACATTTGTGAGGATTTGTAGCTACTGCAATTTCCTCTTCTGTAGCATCTCTCACTTCGATGACCGATCCTCTGAAGTTAAGGTCTTCGCCAGCCAATGGATGGTTGAAGTCCATTTTAACTTTGTCTTTGCTGATTTTCAAGACGATACCATTCATTCTGTTGCCATCGACATCCATCATAGGAACGATGTTACCTTCTTTTATATATTCGTCATCAAATTTTCCATCGACATAGAAAATGGATTTGTCCAATTCAACAACTCTTCCATCTTCATACTCTCCGTAAGCGTCGTTTTTGTCGATAGTGAAATCAAATGTGTCACCTTTTTTCAAGCCGCGAAGATTCTCTTCGAACTTTTCCAACATCATGCCTAAACCGCAAGTGAATTTCAAAGGCTCAGAAGCTGGAGCTTGTTCCCACAACTCAAGTTTACCTTCTTCGTTTCTAATGAAGAGATCGTAAGAAACGGCTACAAATTTTTTATCTTCAATAATCATATTCTAACTGTTAGATTTGTTTTTCTTTGCAAAGATAGAAATATTTGGTGGAATTATGGATTTTTGTGATGGAATGTGTGGTGATAGGGGAACCCCTCTGGGGTATTTTTATTAATGTCGTGCCTGTTTCCTATTAATAGAAAGCCCCTATGGGGTAATAAAATGCGGTATGCATTCTATGTTAAAACTCGTACGTCCATATCCATTCTGTTTCCATCAGAAAATAAGTTTTCACATTAAAAAAATAATCGTATTTTTGTCAGTGATATTTTTGCCCCATGGGGGAATAGAAACCATAAAACAAAGAACTATAAAATTAACATTCATGAAAAACATTATTACGACATTTTTAATAAGCGTTGCATGCTTTTCGTTTGGCGTGTTAGATTGTCTTGCAGAAGGGAAGTCACGCGCTCTTTGGGCTTCGAATACATCGAATGGTGTCTTCGTGAGTTGGCGTATGCGTTCTACGGATGCACCTAAAACCACTACTTATAAGTTGTATGCCGATGGGAGACTAGTCAGTGAGATGAAGGATAAAACAAATGTCTCATTGTCTTCGCAATATCAAAACGCCACATTCTCGCTGGAAGTCTATGATAATCTTGGAAATAAGATTGATGAACAGACTGGCGTGAAGAGTACACAGTACGACTATTATCCTATTCGTTTGGATCATCCGGGTGAGTATACTTTGAATGGGGATCGTCTTTCCTATTTCCCTTACGATTGCTCTGCCTACGATATGGATGGTGATGGCGAACAGGAAATCATCATGACATGGGCTGCTGGTATTGGTGCAACTTGTACTCCAACAGCTCCTCCTATCATTGATTGTATAAAATTGGACGGTACAAGATTGTGGCGAATCAACTTGGGCCCTAATGTGTTGGGCGGATGTCGTTTCACCTTTTTATGCTATGACTTTGACGAGGATGGCTATGGCGAACTGATTGTGAAGACGGCTCAGGGCTCGAAAGATGCAACGGGCAATTATCTCTCAACGGGTGCGGCTCGTGGTGCTAATCATAACCAATCATCAATCAATAGTTCTGGTGTGATTACAGATGGTGGTAAGGAGTGGATCACTTGCTTCGACGGACGTACAGGAAAAGAGTTGGCTACAATCGACTATTGGCCTTATTTTAATATACAAAGAGACTGGTGTACGGAGTCTGGTAAAACGGATGGTAACACCTATGGTCATAGAGGAAACTGGTTCAAGTCTTGCGTGGCATTTCTGAATGTGAATGGCAAGGCGAAACCTTGTTTCGTGACCACCCGTGGTATCTATACATACTCGTATGCTGCTGCATATACTTGGGATGGTAACACTTTAACCAACTTGTGGCGAAACACTTCAGAGCGTAGTGGCAGTAATTCTATTTATGGTGCGGGCGCTCATAGTATCACATGCGGAGACGTGGATAATGATGGCTTTGATGAGGTGATAGTGGGAGCTGCTTGCTTGGATGATGATGGTTCCGTGCTTTGGAATACAGGTTTTGGTCATGGCGACGCTACTCATTTGGGTGAGTTCGATCCAAGCAATGACGGATTGGAATACTTTATGATTACGGAGGAGACAAATGCGAATATCGTAAAATACAATTCTGCACTGATTGATGCGAAGACGGGTAGAGTCATGGCGGGTAGACCACAGACGGGTGGTGATACGGGCCGCGGTATGATTCTCGATTGCGATAGTCAGTATGATGGTGCGGAATATTATGATTGGAGCGATGAATTGATGTACTCTTGTAAGGATGTGCCTATCTCTGCTTGGCATGTGGGCTCTACGACAAGTAGTTCTATTAATTTCCGCATCTTCTTTGATGGCGATCTGTATGAGGAGTCTGCCGATCGTGGTCATGTGGACAAATGGAATAGCCAAAGCAAGACATGGGAACGTGTTTACACCTACGGATATAACATCACTATTGATGGTACAAAGATTCAATGGGGTGCAAATACAAACAATGATACAAAGTATAATTGCTGCTTGCAGGCTGATATCATAGGCGACTGGCGTGAGGAGGCATTGTTCTGGACCACGGTGAATGGAAAATATTATATGACCATCTATCCAACCACTATCCCGAGTGATTATAAACTGCCATGGTTGCGTGATGATCATGTGTATGACATGGCAATCGCTTGGCAGAATTGTGGATATAATCAACCACCTCATTTGGGATATAGCCCTGTGGAATATTACAAAAAATTGAATGAACCTACTCAGCCTGCAGTATTGACGAAACATGGTTCGGGTTCAAGTTCTCAGAGCGTGAAAAAAGGTGAAGCAATTGAAGAGTTCTCTTATTCATGGGAGAATGCGGCAGGCGTGACCGTAACGGGATTGCCAAACGGTATCTATTATACCATCGACAAGGAGAATAAAACGATCTCATTTGCTGGAGTTGCAGATGATGAAGTGGGCGAGTATGAATACAAAGTGACAACGATGGGTAGTGATGAAAACGATGAGAAAAAAGGTGTCTTCACTATTGTGTCAGATTCTAGTGTGTCTCTGATTTCAGTGGAATCGGACATTGAGAAACTTGTGGTTTCGCCTAATCCAATCAATGACATGGCAACGGTCTCTTTTGTATCGACTTCTTACCAAACAATCAGATGGAGTCTCTGCACTATTTCAGGAACCATTTGCTTGTGTGGGGAAGAGAACGTTGAAAAAGGAGAATCACAATTCACTTTGAATGGTAGTTCATTAGCTGCTGGTGTTTATTTCCTAATGATTGAAGGACCTGAAATCTCTGCTAAGGCTAAGATAATGGTTAGGTGAAAATGAAATGAGAGAGAATACGCATATCGTCTCTCTAAGAAACTTTGAATGTGATTTATGCGTAGAATAAAGAGAATAATCATATTATTATATGTGTCGGTGCTGCCCCTTATCTCATGGGCAGCACTGATTTCTTCCACCAATTTTGAAGATTTCAAAAGTGGTTCCTCACTTTCTCGTGAAGAACTGCAGGAGAAAGGTTTTCTGACGGGGACGTGGGATAACTCGCTGGCGACGAGAACTCTTTTGGATACGTGTCAGTCGGTGTCGGGACGTAAGTCCGTTCGAATCACCTATCCGAAAAATGGTTATGGTCCATCGGAAACGGGTTGTCAGGTGCAACTGAAGTTTGAGAAGAGGGATGAAGCCTATGCCTCTTATTGTTTGCGATTCTCTGAAAATTTCTCATGGGGAACCACTAGCTATGGAGGTAAACTTCCTGGTTTGACGGGTGGCGATAATTGTTCGGGTGGCGATGCATGCGACGGTACGAATGGATTCTCCGCACGTTTGATGTGGAGAGCTGGAGGTAAGGCTGTGTTGTATCTCTATCACATGGATAAGCCAGATAAGTATGGTGAAGATTTTGAGTTGATATATCCGAATGGAAAGCAGGTGGTTTTTGAACGAGGCAAATGGTATCATATAGCGGAACGTGTGAAGATAAACAGTGATGGATCCACGTATGATGGTGAGGTGGAGATTTGGGTGAACGGACAGCAGGTGTTGCTTGTGCGAGGATTGCGTTTCACCTCGAATGGAGATAAAGTGGATGATCTTTATATTTCAACATTTCATGGAGGTGATGATGAAACATGGTGTCCGACGGAAACCTGTTACACATGGTTGGATGATATTCGTATAGGAACCACCTACGAGGATGTCTCCTATCAAACCTGCCGAAAACCAGAGATTGGAAAAAATCAATCCCTTTGTACGGGTGCCAAATCATATACGTTTACATCAGATTTAACTGATGACAAAAGAAAATACCAATGGTTGCGGAATGGAGAACTCATTGCTCATGAACCAATCATTCAGGTTTGGCAAGAGGGTCGTTACGAATTGATAACGGATAGTGCATGGTGCAGTGCACGCGATACGGTTCATCTGTTTGCCACTCTACAACCCACATTGGAAGGTGATAAACATTTGTGTGGCACCTCTTTCCAGTTGTTGGATACACAATTGCCAGATGATGCAGAGTATCAGTATGAATGGGGAAAAGATGGGGTTCGCTTGGAAGAGAAAGGTTCCACTTTGAAGGTTTGTGAAGGAGGTACGTATACAGTGAAGGTCTCATCCTCCAATTGTGAGGAGGTGACAGATCAGGTGGTGGTCACATCAGGTCTGTTGCCAGTTCGTATGACGGAGCTGTCGGGAGGAACGGAAGCTAAGATGGAGGTGTCTGGCTCAGGCGTATATGAATGGTATGCAGATGAACAACTGACGAAGTTACTGGCTACGGGAATAACCTACACCGCACAGATGACAACCATGCCATCCTATGTATATGTGAAGGATGCCAGTTCGTATGATGGATTGGTGGGGAAGAAAAGACTGACTTCAAATGCGTGGACACGTAGCGACTTTTCTGAATCACTGTTGTTTACAGTGAAAAAAGAGTTGACCATTGATTCATTGTCTATCTATCCAAAATCAGAATTGAATGCGGTGATTCGCATTATAGATGATCAGTCAGGTGATGTTGTGGCAACAAGAGAGTATGACAATCTGATGCCAGGCGAGAATCGATTGGCGATTACAGTCTCCTTGTCGCCAGGAAAATATAGAATGGATGCATTAGGAACGACAGCACCTTTGTATCATTCCCATACAGATGAAGATATCCAGTATCCTTATGAGATAAAAGATGTTATTTCTATTGATGGAACCTCACCAGCCTGGCTTGCGAACAAACCATGGTACCTCTATTTCTATAATTGGAGAATCTCGGTGGGTAATACCTGTGCTGCCACTCCTGTCTCTTTGAAGACGCAGACAGTTTCTTCTACTCCAGTTGTGCAAAAAAGTAAGATTGAGGTCTATCCTAAATTTACGGACGGAGAGTTGCATATAGATGGATTGACGGGTAAGTCGAGGATAATAGTGTACAATTGTAGTGGGAAAAAGAAGTTGTATAGGAACATGAAACAAGAGAATGCCTATTTTAATGTGGCAGAATGGGATTCAGGCGCATATGTGATACGGGTGGAAGATGAAACAGGAGTCTATTCTTTTCATTTCATTAAGTTCTGAAAAAAAACAGATATAGAAGGAAACATCAGAATGGGGAAAGTGAAGAATTGGTGAAAAATTAAGTTTTTTTTACTAATAAACTCATTATGTGCTAATAATTGTTTATCTTAGCAGTCGAATTTGTAAAACGTGAGATTATATTAGATAATTTATAAATTACATAATATGAATGAACCAAAGACAAAAGGTGCGTGGAAAATAAAAACGCTCCTTTCTATTGCAGGAAAATTGCAATGGATGAAATTGGATAAAGCAGCTAAAGATTGTAAGAAAGCGCAAGAGAAGACATTACGTCAAATCTTGGATTATGCAAAGGATTCCGTATATGGAAAGGAGCATAACTTCGCTAAGATATTAGAAGCTCAAACACCAGAGGAGTTGTTTAAGAGATATCAAGAGAATGTTAAACCTAACGACTACGAAGATTTCCGTCCGTATGTAGAGCGTCACAAACAAGGAGAGCCAAATGTACTTTTCCCTGGTAAGCCTAAGATGTACGCCACAACGTCAGGTACAACAAGCGAACCTAAGTGGATTCCTATCACAGAAGAATATTATTCAAATATTTATAGCAAGATGACCAAGGTATGGTTGTATTCTTTTATTAAGAATAGACCTAAAACATTCGAAGGTCAGATTGTATCTATCGTTGGAAAGGCAATTGAAGGAGCTGCTCCAGATGGAACTGTTTATGGATCAGTGTCTGGTGTGACTCAACGTGATTGTCCTGAGTTCATCAAGGTAGCATATACAGCACCTGCTGATGTCTTTACGATTTCAGATTATAAAGCTCGTTACTATTGCATCATGCGTTTGGGTATTGAGCACAATGTACATTTGATTGTGACAGCCAACCCATCTACAATTGTAGAGATGCAGAAGAATGTAAATGAGTTCTATGATGATTATGTAGACGATATTGAGCATGGAACAATTAGTAGCAAGATCAATGTTCCTGATGAGATTCGTCAAAACATTATCAAAGCAAAAAATCTTCAACCAAATCCAGAAAGAGCTAAAGAACTTCGTGAGTTGAAGGCTAAATATGGTACAGTGTTGCCTAAACACTACTGGCCAAACATGCAGATTTTGAACACATGGAAATGTGGTAACACTAAGTTCTATTTGGATAAGTTCAAAGACTCTTTCCCTGCACAAATGATGCACCAAGAGTTTAGCTATTTCTCATCTGAGTGCCGCGCAGGATTGGTGTTGGATGAGACAAACGGAACAGTTCTATTCCCTCACATGCACTACTTCGAGTTTGTGGAGGAGCATGATATAGAGAGTGCAAATCCTAAGTTCTTGCAGTTGCATGAGTTGGAAGTTGGTAAACGCTACTGTCCATACGTAACTACATGGGCTGGTCTTTACCGCTATACAATGAGCGATTTGCTTGAGGTAGAGGGCTATTATAACACAATTCCAAAGGTACACATGGTACAAAAGATCAATGGTATTGTCACAATGACAGGAGAGAAACTTCACGAAACTCAGTTCACGAGTGCTGTGGAGGAGACTGCTAAGGAGTTGAACATGCCAGTTAAGTTCTTCATTGGATTTGCTGATTTGAGCGTTTCTGCTTACCATTTCTATTATGAGTTCGAGGATGAAAACACAACTCAGGAGCAGGCAGAAGAGTTCACTCGTTCCGTTGATGCTAAATTGAAAAAGAAGAATATGGAGTATGAGGCAAAACGTGACTCACTTCGTGTTCATGACCCTCTTACTCATATCTTGGTGTCCGAGTCGTTCGAGAAGTTCAAAGCTCGTTGTATCGATGAAGGAGCACGTGACGGTCAGTTTAAGTTGAATTTGTTGCTTCAGGATGAGAATCGCCACGCTAAGTTTAAGGACCTTGTTAAGAAATGAACATTGATTTAAGTAAAGTACGTGCCGTCGTCTTTGATCTCGACGGCACGTTATATAACAACAGCCGCTTCCCTTTTTGGTTAGTATCCTCAAGGGTGGCGGATGCTTTTGTTTTTAGTGCGGAAAGAAAAGTCAGAAGGCAGATGAAGGGTGTCGACTTAGATAATTCGGATGCTTTCTACGAATCATTTTTCTCTCATATATCCGATAGATCTCGCTTTTCTCCTGAGGAGGCACGTGATTGGTATTGGACCACCTATATGAATCTCTTCCCTCGCATTTTACGGAAACATTACAAACCGAATGAAGGGGTAGAGGAGGTGTTCACTTTCTTGAATGAGAAAAACATACCATCTGCTATTTATTCTGATTATCCGCTGGTGAAGGAGCGATTTGAGGCTTTAGGATTGTCCAGTGATATTTGTGAGAATTATTGGTCAGCACCTGATATGGGTGCATTCAAACCTGCTATTCGTCCGATGCATGAGATTGCCTCTGCCATGGGTGTAGAGGCGGATGAACTGTTGGTCGTGGGAGATCGTGTCGACACAGATGGAAAGTCGGCTTTCTCTTGTGGCGCTCAGTTTGTTCATATTCTAAAGAAGAAAAATTCAAAAGATCCTTCTACAGCTTATGTGTCAATGCATTGGGATGAGTTCGTTCATTTTATTATGAACTGGGAATGAAACAGCAGTTTCCAATAATACTGCTGATATTGTTGTCTATTGCCTTTGTTGTTTCGGCAATAGATATTCAAGATACGTGGCTGACATGGTTGCTGGAGTCAATGCCTGTAATCATAACAGTCCCTATTTTGATATATAGTTATAAAAAATTTACCTTTTCGAATTTTGCCTATCTTTTGATCTTTATTCATTCTCTATTATTATTGTACGGGGCTCATTATTCGTACGCCAAGGTGCCTCTTGGCTATTGGATGGAGGATGTTTTTGGATTTACGCGTAACAATTATGATAAAATAGGACATTTCATGCAAGGCTTTGGTCCGGTGATTTATGCACGGGAGTTGTTTCTACGTTGCACCCCTCTGAAAAGAGGGCGTTGGGCATCGTTCGCTTCATTCTGTGTGGCAATGACGGTTTCTGCCCTTTATGAGATTATCGAGTGGGCTGCATCCATGACCAATCCGGAAGATACAGAAGCATTCTTAGGAATGCAGGGTTATATATGGGATACACAGACGGATATGTTTATGTGTATGATAGGTTCGCTACTCGCATTAACGCTCTTTTCCTCACTCCATGATAAATCGATGGGACGTGTTGAGGCGTAAGAAATCATTAGATATTATTTGTTAGATATATAAAAAAAAGAGACAGCTTTGATTTAGCTGTCCCTATTCTTGTTTTGTGATTTATGGATTTTTATCCGTTATCATTAGGTTGTACACTTGGCCATGGATTTTCGATGATGCCAGCCATTTCGCACATTTTAGCATGTACGCGATCTCTTACTTCATCAACCGCCTCTTTTCTTGGTAAATCGAAGTTAGGATAGATAGGTTCACCAACACGACAAGTGTAAAGAGGTGCTTTTTTGTTGAATAATTTGTAAAGGCCTGTTCTCTCTCTATAAACGATCACCATAGGGATGATAGGAATTTTGTACTTATAGGCAAAGATGAAAGCCCCTTTGCGGAAAGGACGGAGCGGTTTGTAATTGTTCCATCTGCACTCTTCAGGGAAGACGTGGAACCACGCTTTTCTTTCATGTAGTTCATCGAATGCCTCGTTGAATTTTTTGAGGGCGCTCATTGTTTTGGGAACAGGTATACCGCAAGTGTGACGCATTTTGTCACGTACCTTTGTCTGAAAGTTGTCAGCCCATGCAGGATACCATAGGTTGGATTTGCCAGAAGCCGCCCAAACAGTGATAAAGTCCCATCCGAAAGCATGATTGCAGACAGTGATTGCACCATTAGCCAATTCTTTTTTGTGCTTTTTAAGGTTTTCTTTCCCTTCATTCCTCACGCCAAAGATTAGAGGATTGACCCATTTACATACAGTATAGAAACGGAAGGAAGCCCAAAAGTGACCGAGTTTCCATTTCCATGATTTGTCTATGTAAGGGTAATTTTCGTCAAAGACTTCATTGTATATATTTTCATAGGTCAACTTATGAACGAAGGGATCTTCCTCGGGAAAGGTATCCTCTACATCAGGAATGTATTCACCTTCCTTCACCTTCATCATTTTGTACCGCTTATTTTCTAAACATGAACTCATAAGTAAAAAATTAAATGTTAATGAAAGAAATTAGCTATAAAACTCTTAAAAAAGGATTGTTCTCCTTTTCAAATTTTATGGTTGAAGGACATCCGTGACCGCTATATATGACGGTGTCGTCAGGGAGTGTCAATAATTTCGTTTTTATGCTGTTGATTAATGTTTCGTAATTACCTCGGTGTAGGTCAGTTCGACCAATACCACCTTGAAGAATGGTATCGCCAACAAAGACACATTCATCTTTTGGCAGATAGAAGGCAAGTCCGCCAGGCGAATGTCCCGGAACTGCCAACACATGTAGTTCGAGGGAACCCAACGTGATTATGTCGCCATCTTTGATGTAACCTTGAAGCGGAAGAGCATCGTCATCCATTGGCATTTCAAAGAGAGCTAATAAGTCTTGATAGTGATTTAGAAAGAAGTTGTCTTCTTTGGCTCCATAAGCGCCAATACCGTATTTTTCTTGGATGAAACGGTTTCCATAGACATGATCAAAATGCAGGTGAGTATTTAAAACCTTACAAAGATTCAAGTGGTTTTCTTCAACGTATTGTGCGAATCTATTCCTTTCATCTTTGCTTTGACAACCAGGGTCTATAACGATTGTGTCGTTGGTTGCTTCGTCGGTTAATAAGTATGTATTAACTTGTATTTGGTTGAAAACAAATGTTTTAAGTCTCATCTTGAGTGTTTCCTCTTTTTAGTTTGATTTGTCTATGCAAAGATATAATTATTTTGTTTTTTTTGTGTAAATTTGCGTCGTTAAGTTTATGCATAAAAAAAAATAAGATGAGTGTATCAGATTTGAGTGAACAGGAGATCCTTCGCCGTGAGAGCTTGAAGGCACTGAAAAACATGGGAATAGATCCCTATCCTGCTGCAGAATATGTTGTGTCAGCGCATTCCACAGATATAAAAGCCGAGTTTAATGATGATGCTCCCAAACGTGAAGTGACGGTAGCTGGACGTATTATGTCTCGTCGTATCATGGGTAAGGCTTCTTTTATGGAGTTGCAGGATAGCAAGGGACGTATTCAGATTTATATCTCCCGTGATGAAATTTGTCCAGATGAAAACAAAGATTTGTACAATGTTGTATTCAAAAAATTGTTGGACATTGGTGATTTCATTGGAATCAAGGGATATGTTTTCCGTACGCAGATGGGTGAGATTTCTGTTCATGCAGCTGAACTAACTGTTTTGAGCAAGTCATTGCGTCCATTGCCAATCGTTAAGTATAAAGATGGTGTGGCATACGATGCGTTTGAAGATCCTGAGTTGAGATATCGTCAGCGTTATGTGGATTTGGTGGTGAACGATGGTATCAAAGATATATTTTTGAAACGTGCGAGAATCGTTAAGTCTTTGCGTGACCAATTGGATGCTGCAGGTTATACTGAGGTGGAAACTCCTATTCTACAGTCTCTTGCTGGTGGTGCGGCTGCTCGTCCGTTCATCACACATCACAATACATTGGATGTTGATTTGTATCTTCGTATAGCCACTGAGTTGTATTTGAAGAGATTGATTGTCGGTGGTTTCGAAGGTGTTTTTGAAATCGGCAAGAACTTCCGTAACGAAGGTATGGATAAAACTCACAATCCAGAGTTTACTTGTATGGAGTTGTACGTACAGTACAAAGATTACAACTGGATGATGAGCTTTACTGAAAAATTATTGGAGAATATATGTATCGCTGCCAATGGTTGCAGTGAAACAAAAGTGGGTGATAATGTGATTAGCTTTAAAGCCCCATATAAGAGAATTTCTATTTTGGATTCCATCAAGGAGAAGACTGGTTACGACTTGGAGGGTAAATCGGAAGATGAGATTCGTCAGGTTTGTAAGGCCTTGAAAATGGAGATTGATGATACCATGGGAAAAGGTAAACTGATTGATGAAATCTTCGGAGAGTTCTGTGAGGGTACTTATATTCAACCTACATTTATTACAGATTATCCAGTTGAGATGTCTCCTCTAACTAAGATGCATCGTTCTAAACCAGGATTGACAGAGCGCTTTGAGTTGATGGTCAATGGAAAAGAGTTGGCCAATGCCTACTCTGAGTTGAATGATCCAATTGATCAGATGGAACGTTTCCAAGAGCAACTTCGTTTGTCTGAGAAGGGTGATGATGAGGCTATGTTTATCGATCACGACTTCGTTCGTGCATTGGAGTATGGTATGCCTCCAACATCAGGTATCGGAATCGGTATCGACCGTTTGGTTATGTTGATGACAGGTCAGACTACAATTCAAGAAGTATTGTTCTTCCCTCAGATGCGTCCTGAGAAGAAAGCACAGGCAAAAGAAGAAACGAATTCTAAAGAGTAAGGATATATTATGGAGAAAACACCAAAGATAGCCGTAATGGGTGGTGGAAGCTGGGCCACTGCAATCGCAAAGATTTGCATGGAACAGGGGGATATCTGTTGGTATATGCGTCGCGAGGAACAAATAGAGGATTTCAAAAAGCATAAGCATAATCCATCTTATTTGTCCACTGTACAGTTTGATACAGAGCGTATCTTCTTCTCTTCGAATATCAATGAGATAGTAAAGAAGTCAGATATCCTGATTTTTGCTACTCCTTCCCCTTTCTTGAAACAACATTTAAAGAAGTTAAGAGCTTCTTTGAAAAATAAGATCGTTGTTTCTGCCATTAAAGGTATCGTTCCTGATGAGAATCTGAATGTCTCAGAATATTTCCATCGCATTTATAATGTACCGAAAGATAACTTGTTGGTTATCTCTGGACCTTCTCATGCTGAGGAGGTGGCCATGGAACATTTGACCTATCTGATGATCGGTGGTCATTGTAGAGATAAGGCTAAGCAGTTGGCTGAGATGTTGCAATGTCACTACGTGAAGACTTCAGTGGTGGATGATGTGTATGGATTGGAGTATGCTTCTGTTTTGAAAAATGTTTATGCAATAGCAGCTGGTATTTGTCATGGACTAAAGTATGGCGATAATTTCCAGGCTGTATTGGTTTCCAATGCGATTCAAGAGATGAACCGATTCTTAAACATTGTGGATGAGAAGCAACGAAACATCAATGAGTCGGCTTACTTGGGCGATTTGTTGGTGACATCCTATTCTAAATTCAGTCGTAATCGTACGTTTGGTACGATGATCGGGAAAGGCTATTCTGTAAAAACCGCTCAGCTGGAGATGGAGATGATTGCTGAGGGATATTATGGTACAAAGTGTATCTATGAGATCAATAAAGGATATAAGGTGAACATGCCTATCTTGAATGCTGTTTACAATATACTTTATGGAAAAATATCCCCTGCTATTGAAATCAAGGTGTTGAGTGGATTAATGAGGTAAAAATTTAAATTAAATACGTATAAAATGGAGAACATTAAGTTAAACATTGAAAACGCTTTTGCTTGCGAGTCTGTTTTCGTTACAAAGCAAAGTGTAAATGCATACGATGCAAAGGTAAAAGAGTGCATGGAAATGTTGCATGCAGGTACTGGTAAAGGAAATGACTTCTTAGGATGGTTGTCATTGCCAAGTTCAATCACTGAAAAGTTTATGGATGAGGTGATTGCAACAGCAAATGATTTGAGAAGTCGTTGCGACGTAGTTGTTGTAGCAGGTATCGGTGGTTCTTACCTTGGTGCACGTGCTGTCATCGACGCTTTGTCTAACGCTTTTTCAGCATTCCAAAAGAGCAAAAAGAACCCTGCAATCGTTTTCGCAGGTAACAATATCAGTGAAGATTATTTGGCTGAATTGTCATCTTTCTTGAAAAGAAAACAATTCGGTATCATCAATATTTCTAAATCAGGAACAACAACAGAGACTGCTTTGGCATTCCGTCTTTTGAAGACTCAATTGGAAGAGCAAGTAGGTAAGAAGGAAGCTCAAAAACGTATTGTTGCTGTAACAGATGCTGCTAAGGGTGCATTGCGTAAGTTGGCTACTCAAGAGGGTTATAAGACATTCGTTATTCCTGATAATGTAGGTGGTCGTTTCTCAGTGTTGACTCCAGTTGGTTTGTTGCCAATCGCAGTAGCAGGTTTCGATATTAAGAAATTGGTGGCTGGTGCTGCTTCTATGGAGAAACTTTGTGGAAAAGATGTACCTTTCTCAAAGAACCCTGCTGCTCAATATGCAGCTGTTCGTAACGAGTTGTATCAAAAAGGTAAGAAGATTGAAATTTTGGTTAACTATCATCCAAAATTGCACTATATCGGAGAGTGGTGGAAACAATTGTATGGAGAGTCTGAAGGTAAGGATTTGAAGGGTATCTTCCCTGCTGCAGTTGATTTCTCAACAGATCTTCACTCAATGGGACAATGGATTCAAGAGGGTGAGCGTTCTATCTTTGAGACAGTAATCTCTATCAAGAGACCTAACAAGAAATTGGTTGTTCCAGAGGATAAAGACAACTTGGACGGTTTGAACTTCTTGGCAGGAAAACGTGTTGACGAAGTGAACAAGATGGCTGAGTTGGGTGTTGTATTCGCTCATGTTGACGGACAAGTGCCTAACTTGCATATTGATATGCCATCTTTGAATGAGTATTACATTGGTCAGTTGTTCTACTTCTTCGAGAAGGCTTGTGGTATCAGCGGTTACCTTCTTGGTGTGAACCCATTCAACCAACCAGGTGTTGAGGCTTACAAGAAGAACATGTTTGCTTTGTTAGGAAAGCCAGGTTATGAAAAAGAAACCGAGGCAATGAAAGCAAGAATTAATAAATAATTCGTGTTGAACGCGCGTTTATTATAATCTAAAGAGACTGTGTCTGTGAATGATTTTGCAGACGTGGTCTCTTTTCTTTTACGAGTATATGGAAGCATTTATTCAGTGGTGTTTAGATAATCTGAATTATTGGACAGTGGCTTTGTTGATGGCTATTGAGAGCTCTTTTATTCCATTCCCTTCAGAGATTGTTGTGCCTCCTGCTGCTTATAAGGCGGCTGCAGGAGAACTTAATTTGTTTGGCGTGATAGCAGCAGCTACTTTTGGCGCTATGTGTGGTGCCATTGTGAATTATATCATCTCCTACAAATTAGGTCGTCCATTTGTTTATTGGTTTGTTAATACCAAGTTTGGACACATGTGCTTGTTATCTCAGGAAAAAATGGAGCGTGCAGAGGCCTATTTCAGAGAGCATGGTGTATCTTCCACATTGGTGGGAAGATTGGTTCCCGCTGTTCGTCAGCTAATATCCATACCTGCTGGATTGGCTAAAATGAATTTCTTTAAATTTCTTTTGTTTACGGCTATAGGTGCGACACTATGGAACACTGTTTTGGCAATTATTGGTTACGCACTTCACGCAGCTGTACCTAAAGATCAGCTTGCTTCTGCTGTAAGCGAATACAAACCTTATTTGACAATAGGTGGTGTGGTTCTGTTTCTACTATTCGTCTCCTATTTGATCATTTCAGGTATCATCAAAAAAAAGAAAGGATCAACATCAATTAATTAATAAATAAGTAATCATGAAAAACAGAAACATTATTGGCAAATATTCTTGCTTGGCATTTATCGCCATTGTAGGATTGTCTGCATGTCGTTCTAAAACAGAAACGACTCCTGAGAAAGAAGATGTAAAGGATACTGCAGCAGTTGTATGCACAGCTACACCTACTTACACGATTACTGAGAGCGTGCAAGATTCTATCGTATTGTCATCGCCTTCAGTTCATTCATCTGTATCGTTAATCGATGCATTGTCTAATCGTCATACAGTTCGCTCTTATTCATCTGAACCATTGTCAGATCAACAGATATCTGATATGCTTTGGTGTGTTTGCGGTGTTAATCGCGAGGATGGTAAGTTGACTGCTCCAACAGCTCGCAATGCACAAGAAATAGATGTTTATCTATACACGACAAAGGCTATCTACTATTATCAGAAATCGGGTCACTCTTTGAAATTGGTGAAGGAGGGTGATTTCCGCCAAAAGGCAGGAACTCAACCATTCTATGGTCAGGCTCCTATAGCTATTACTTTCGTGGCTGATTTCAATAAGATGGCTGATTTTGATGAGGAAGGAAGACAATTTTATTCAGCAACGGATGTTGGATATGTAAGTCAAAATCTATATCTTTATTGTGCGGCTTCTGGTTTGGCTACTGTTGCTTGCGGTAGTATTGACCGACCACAGATTCTTGAGACACTTGGTTTGACTAATGCAAAGCCGTTGTTGTCTCATCCAGTAGGCTTCGAAAAATAAGGGTAAACTCGAAAGAGTCTCCCTTTAAACATAAGTTAGTATGAATTGTGGGTTGATTATAGAACTCACCTAAACTAATGGAAATGAAAGGTAAATTCATTGTGATCGAAGGTGTGGATGGATGCGGAAAATCCACACAACTTTCACTTATGAGTCAGACATATGAGAAAATGGGTGTGCTTTGTAAGTACATCCATTTTCCTATGCTTAATCAAGGATTGTATGGCACAATGGTGGCTGAGTTCCTTCGTGGTGAATATGGTTCTATCGATCAGGTACACCCTAAGTTGGTGGCACTTCTATTTGCAAATGATCGTATGGAACATATTGCAACGATTAACGAGTGGCTCGATAAAGGCTATGTTGTGCTTGCTGATCGCTTTGTCTATTCTAACATTGCGTATCAATGTGCTAAATTGAAATCAGCAGAGGAAAAACAACTCTTGAAACAGTGGATTTTACAATATGAGTTTGAACACAATCGGTTGCCAGTGCCTGATTGCTCCTTCTTCCTGAATGTCCCATTCTCTTTCGTTAAAAAGACCTTGGAAGCCAATAGAGAAGGGGAAGAGAGAGCTTATCTGAATGGGAAACAGGATATCCATGAACAATCCATGGATTTTCAAAAACAGGTCTATGATGAGTATCAGAAACTGATTGAGGAACAACCGACGTTCATCAATATTGAATGTTTTAACTCGAAGGGAGAATTCTTGCCGAAAGAGACTATTCATCAAATGATGATGGATCATTTGAAGTGAGTTCTTAATTAAGGGATTATGAAAGAAACGAAGATAGCTGTTATTGGACTTGGTTATGTGGGATTGCCATTAGCCCGTCTGTTCTCATCTAAATATCCAACCATAGGTTATGATCAGAATGAGAGACGTGTCTCTTCAATCATGAATGGACATGATGACACATTGGAGGTGCCTGACGAATTGCTACGTGAGGCATTGGATAAGAACGCTTTTGTTTGTACTTCCGATATCGAAAAAATCAGGGATTGTAACTTCTACGTGGTAGCTGTTCCAACTCCTGTTGATACTTATAATCGTCCTAATTTGCAACCTTTGTTGAGCGCAAGTAAGACGGTTGGTGAGGTGATAAAAAAAGGCGATGTGGTGGTCTATGAGTCTACGGTTTATCCTGGTGTGACGGAAGAAGAGTGCGTTCCTAAGGTGGAGGAGGTGTCGGGACTTTGTTTCAATAAAGATTTCTTCGTGGGTTACTCTCCTGAACGAATCAATCCAGGCGATAAACTACATACCGTGGAGAAAATCAAAAAGGTCACTTCTGGCTCTACTCCCGAAATCGCAGATTATGTGGATGAAGTCTACTCATCTGTTCTAATCAATGGAACGTTTAAAGCCTCCTCTATTAAGGTGGCGGAAGCTTCCAAGATTATAGAGAATTCTCAACGTGATGTGAATATCGCGTTTATGAATGAATTGGCACGTATCTTCAATGCCATGGGTATTGATACCAATGATGTGATTGAGGCGGCTGCCACCAAATGGAATTTCATCAAGATGAAACCTGGATTGGTGGGTGGTCATTGCATTAGCGTTGATCCATACTATCTGATTCAGAAAGCTCAGGTGTATGGCGTCCTCCCTCATATCATGACCAATGCTCGTCGGTTGAACGACGGTATGGGTGAATATGTGGCTAATCGTGTGATTCGTTGCATGAACAAGAAGGGTGTCCTTGTGAAAGATGCTAATATCTTGCTGTTGGGTATCACCTTTAAGGAGAATTGCCCGGATATCCGTAACACAAAGGTCTTGGATATCTACTATACATTGAAAGAGTATACATCCAACATTACCATCTATGATCCATGGGCAAGCAAAGAAAGCATTGCCGCTGAATATGGAATAGAGATTACTAATACAATGCCTACAGATCGTTATGACGCTGTTGTCTTGGCAGTTGCGCATCAGCAATTTGCCAGTTTGAAGTTGCGTTCTCTTCTGAAAGATCCTTCTTTAGGTGTTGTTTACGATGTGAAGAGTGTGGCTCCACGCGAAGAGGTGGACGAAAGATTATAAGTCTTGCTGTATGAGTCACCCAAGAATATATCTCTGTTTGGCTCACATGAGTGAGTCGGGTATGGAACAAAAATTTGTTCAGGAGGCATTCGATATGAATTGGGTGACCCCGTTGGGTCCCAATGTGACTGCCTTTGAACACGATTTGGAACAGTGGCTCGTCTCCAATGGATCTTCTGCGAAATATGTGACGGCACTCTCTTCTGGCACTGCAGCTTTGCATTTAGCCTTGTTGATGTGTGGCGTACAAAAAGATGATGAGGTGATCTGCCAAAGTTTCACATTTTGTGCATCTGCCAATCCGATTGTTTATTTAGGTGCTCATCCCGTTTTTGTTGATTCGGAAAGGGAAAGCTGGAACATGAGTCCTGTTTTGCTAAAACAGGCAATTGAGGAAAGAATATCTGTTACGGGAAAGAAGCCTAAGGCTATTGTGGTGACGCATTTGTATGGTATGCCTGCCATGATACGTGAGATAGCTGAATTGTCGAAATCTTATGAGATACCGTTGATAGAGGATGCTGCTGAGGCATTGGGCTCGTCTTATGATGGTCGTCCGTGCGGAACATGGGGCGACTTTGGCGTTTTTTCCTTCAACGGGAATAAGATGATCACCACCTCGGGAGGAGGTGCTTTAATCTCTCCAAGTGAGACGAAGAAGCAACAAGCAACGTTCTTAGCAACGCAGGCGCGAGATTCTTTCCCATACTATCATCATACACAAATAGGTTACAACTATAGATTGTCGAATGTTTGTGCAGGTATAGGGCGTGGGCAGATGACTGTTTTGAACGAGCATATTGCTCATCATCGTCATATTGCAACTATCTACAAAGAGGCATTTACTTCAGTGGATGGAATTGAATACCATGATGCACCGTCCCCACTGCATTATTCAAATTTTTGGCTGAGTACCATCTTGTTAGCTCCATCCTTGCATGTCGTAGGGCAGCAAAGCAAAGGTGATATTGATGCCCCTAACGATAATGTGGAAGCACTTCGTTTAGCGTTGGATAAGGAACAAGTGGAGAGTCGCCCGTTATGGAAACCAATGCACCTTCAACCTATTTATCAAAACGCCCCAGTGTATGAGGATAACACATCGACACAATTGTTTCGTTGCGGACTATGTTTGCCCTCTGGTCCATGTGTGACGGATGAGGATGCAAGGCGAGTGGTGGATACCATCCTCTCATCAATAAAATAAGCAAGACGTAAGAAAATAATAGTTGAAAGAGTTGGCATTCTTGTTTTTGTTTTTTAAATTTGCACCGCATTTAGCGATTGCCTTATGGTGTAATGGTAGCACATCAGTTTCTGGCACTGCTTGTCCGGGTTCGAATCCTGGTAAGGCAACGAAAAGCGACAAATAACCCACTGAATTTCTGTGGGTTATTTTTTTTATGTATTTTGCTCAGATTTTTAATTCGCTATTCCTCCAACCATTTATTCAATATTGTTTTTTATCCCACTTTTTTATTGTTATATTTGTTAGCAGTAATGGTGAATGCGTATCTATTGCAATGATAGATATGTATTTGATGTATTTAAAAAGATGAGATTATGAGAGTGATTCCTTCTTCTGAATTGATTATAAATGCGGATGGATCAATTTTCCATTTGCATCTGAAGCCAGAACAGTTGGCTGATAAGGTGATACTAGTAGGTGATCCTGGTCGTGTGGATATGGTGGCAAGCTATTTTGATGAAAAAGAGTGTGAGGTTAGCAGCCGAGAGTTCCATACCATCACGGGTAAACTGAACGGTGAACGCATATCCTGCGTGTCGCATGGTATTGGTACGGATAATATTGATATTGTGTTGACGGAGTTGGATGCTTTGAAAAATATCGATTTTGCCACAAGAACGGTAAAACCTACGCATACGCAGTTGACGCTTGTACGTATAGGCACATCAGGTGGTTTGCAACCCTTCTGTCCGGTGGGCTCTTATGTGGTCTCTCGTCGTTCCATTGGTTTTGATGGATTGCTTAATTACTATGAGACACCGACTACTGCGATTGATTTGGACTTTGAGCAAGCCTTTTGCAAGTATGTGAATTGGAATCCTCGGTTGGCTGCACCTTATGTGGTGTCGGCTGATGAGGGGTTGATCGCACAGCTATGTGAAGGCATGGTGATGGGTGTTACCATCTCGGCTCCTGGTTTTTATGGTCCACAGGGACGTTATGTGCGCATTCCACTAGCAGATCCTTCGTTGAACGAGAAAATAGAGTCTTTTGATTATCATGGTGAGAAAATTACCAATTTTGAAATGGAAAGCTCTGCAGTGGCTGGCTTGGCAAAGTTGCTGGGACATAAAGCGGTGACCATTTGTAATATAATTGCTGGTCGCGTTGATAAAACCATGAATACGGAGTATAAAGGCTCTATGGAGGATTTAATTAAAATTGTCTTAACTCGTCTGACCAAATGATTGATGTGTCTCATCTTTCCTTTCGCTTTCCTACGACTACAAAGTTGATCGTGGCAGTGAGTGGTGGTGCTGATTCGGTTGCCTTGCTTGACATCTTACATCAAGCAGGTTTCCCTTGTGTGGTTGCACATTGTAATTTCCATTTGCGTGGCGCGGAGTCGGATAGGGATGAGGCATTTGTTCGTTCACTGGCGAATCATTATCACCTTCCATTCAGAAAGATAGATTTTCAGACATTGGCGTATGCATCGATTCAATCCATTTCGGTGGAGATGGCCGCACGAGAGTTGCGTTATGATTGGTTTCGACAACTGCTTGTCCGTGAAGGTGCAAAGATGATTGCTGTTGCTCATCATTCGGATGATGTGATAGAGACCTTCTTGATGAATATGTCTCGTGGTACAGGTATCAAAGGACTGACAGGAATTAAGGAACTGACGGATAACGTGTGGCGACCGCTATTGTCGGTTTCAAGAAAGGATATCAACGACTATTTGCAAATAAGAGGATTGTCTCATGTGGAGGATTCCACTAATGCAGATACACTCTATACTCGCAATAAATTCAGAAATGAAATTATCCCTTTGCTTCAGTCTGTTTATCCTACCTTTAAAGAGAATCTGTTAAATACGATTGCCAATTTAAGGCAAACGGAAGATTTTATTCGGCAACAGTTGCAGGAGAAGAAAGAGGTGCTATTTCAACCATTGGGCAATAATCAATACAAAATACCATTATCCTTATTGAGAGAAGAGACTTCGCTCTCTTTCTTGCTTTATGAGTTACTGACGCCTTATGGATTCTCATCTTCTACGATAGAGGACATTGTACGTTCCCTGCCTATGGACCATTCGGGACATCGGTTTTATAATAAACAAAAAAGTTGGGGATTGATGCAAGAACGTGATCACTTGTTGGTTTATCCAATCAGTGCGAAACAAGAAGAGGTGTATGAGGTTCGTTGCGAGGAGGATTTTTTGAAGTTGCCGATTGCCATGGATTGCCAGTTGTTGTCAGTTTCGAATTGTAACATTCAGAAAGATGCTTTGCATTGTTATTTGGATCAATCTAAGGTGACATTCCCTTTCGTACTGAGGAGGTGGAGAAAAGGAGATTGGTTTGTTCCTTTCGGCATGAAGGGGAAAAAGAAGTTGAGCGATTTCTTCATAGATCAGAAAATGACAAATGAGGAGAAAGAGTGTCTTTGGGTCTTGACAACGAAGGATGATGATATTGTATGGATTGTCGGATATCGTTCGGATAATCGTTATAGAATTACGGAAAATACTGTAAATGTATATGTTTTAGAAATCAAAGGTGGATTTTGAAATTCACCAATTAAAAAATAAATAGTATGAGCTGGATTGATTATTTTTTCAAATCATGGACACGTTTCTCAGATTTCAAATCAGAATCTGATCGTAAGGAGTTTTGGATATTTGCCTTGTTCAATTTAGGCATATTTTCCCTTTCGTTTTTATTTATATCCTATTCCGTGTTGTCGAATCAGGAGGTTCTGGATATTGTGAATAATAGCATAAAAACTGTCCAGAGCTATTTTCAAGTGACAAACGCATCTGAATTTTCATTGAATGCAGATAGTGGAATATTCCCTTGGGTATTGTTGATAGCAGTTTTTTCCTCCGTTCTTTGCTGGGCCTTTTTTATCTCGTCACCGATATTTTTCTATCTCTTTGTGCTAATCGTTATTGCTCCTGTAATGTGTTTGAGTGGTGTTTATTCTATTCAAGTTGCATTGATATATATGTTGGCGGTTATGATTCCATACCTTGCTTTGAGTATACGCAGACTTCGTAATGCAGGATATGGTTTGATTGTTTTTTTTAGTCAGCTGATACCAGTAGCGGGCCCCTTCATATATGTTTTCTTTTTGGCAAAATATGGAGCTGATAAGAAAGAGACTTTGGTAAAAGAGTCGTGAGTATGAACAGAGCAGACAACATCCTCAATGGTTTGAATGAAGATTCTGTGATTTACAAGTACTTCCCGATGAAGTACTTGAAGATTCTATTGCAGGATTGTCTGTTACGAGTGGGTCATACCTCTAAATGGGAGGATGTTTATGAGAATTTCTTCTTGAAGAATGAGTTTGTCTTCAAGAACTTATCGGGGAGTGGTAAACGTCTAATAGGATGTGTATATGGACAGTCGTGGACCTTGCAGGGAGAGTCAGACGCTATGTGGCGAATCTATTCCAACAAGTATCGCGAAAGTTGTGCAGTGAGAATTAAGACGACGGTAGGCAAGTTATTCTCTGTCATCTATCCGGTGGATAGTAAGAATCCTGTGCATGACACATCGACTTTCATTGGTCGGGTCAACTATTTGACGGACGAGGAACTTATCCAATGGCAACAACGTTCTATCCCTGCATCTGAGATGTTGCGGGTGATGATGGAGTCTTTCTTTGTGAAAAGGAAACCGTTTGAGCACGAGCAGGAAGTAAGGATTATCAGAACGATCCCTGGTGATTTCTCTGATGTGGGTGTTGAGTTCCTTGAGTTTGAAATTAATCCACATCAGTTGATTGATGAGTTTGTCATCGAACCTCGCTTGACGGATGCTCAATGTGAGGAGGTGCGTTCTCAACTGATTGAACTAGGAGTTTCTCCAGAAAAAATTAGTCAGTCTGATTTATATCGGTTTAAGCCATCACGAATTGTTATACAACCATAAAGTAAACGATTCATAAAAGAAATGAAAAAGGCTTCCGCTCATTTGAGCGGAAGCCTTTCTTTATGAGGCATTGTATGTTACTTTGTATCTGCCTTCTTTGTCCATAGAATGAACAGAACAAAGGTGGCGATGGTGCAGATGGCACCTATTCCGAAACATATAGTTTTGGATAATCCGAAAGAAAATCCGAAGAATGTGCAACTAACGCACGTCATAAATAATGCAGGGAGCAGTGTGATATAAAAAAACTTCTTCTTGCTATATAGGAAAACGGTGATTGCCCATAAGGTGAAGACTGACAATGTTTGATTAGCCCATCCGAAGTAACTCCATATTACATTAAATCCGTCAGGATTAGATATGTTGAAGAATAACAAAGCTATTGTGACTGCAAACATAGGAATGCAGATGTATAGTCTTTTACTAATACTTTTTTGCTCCATGTGAAGAAATTCGGCAATGATGAGTCGTGCAGAACGTAGAGCTGTGTCTCCACTGGTGATAGGTGCTGCCACTACTCCCATTATAGCTAAGAAACTACCAATGGTACCCAGCCATCCTTGACTGACGGCGGTAACAACTTGTGGTGCTTGTAGAGTTGCTTCTTTACCTAATTCAGAGGCTCCACCTCCATAGAAGAAATACATGGATATGGTGGCCCAAATAAGTGCGACGATACCTTCTGTGATCATACTTCCGTAGAAGATAGCACGACCATGTTTCTCATTGGTCATGCAACGAGCCATCAATGGACTTTGAGTTGCATGGAATCCGCTAATCGCACCACATGCTATGGTGATAAATAGAGCGGGGAATATATCTTTCCCGTTGAATGAGGCAGTGCTTATTCCCACATCATATAATTCGGGTAGTGATGGCCATTTGATCAATAAGTTGGCGCCTAAGGCGATGGCCATGAACAAAATAGCAAAGGCAAAGAATGGATAAATCTTTCCAATGATTTTGTCGACAGGCAACATGGTAGCTATTATATAGTATATGAAAATGGCGGCACACCAATAATATACAGTGCTGACACTTTCTTGATTGGCTGCGATCTCAGAAGAACCGTTTAGAAATTTATCGGTCATGTCGCCTAGTATTAATGCAGGACTGTATACGAAAACAGCGCCAACCATTACCATAAGGAATACAGTAAAGACCAACATCACTTTCTTGGTTCCATCTCCAAGGTATATACCAATCAATTCTGGTAGTCCAGCTCCTTTGTTGCGGATTGACAACATACCGCTCAAATAATCATGAACTGCTCCTGCAAAGATGCATCCGAAAACAATCCAAAGGTAAGCTGCCGGACCAAACTTTGCGCCCAAGATGGCACCAAAAATAGGTCCCGTACCGGCAATGTTCAAAAACTGAATCATGAAAATCTTCCATGTAGGTAGAGGAAGAAAATCCACACCGTCATTTTGACTAATGGCTGGTGTCACTCTTTCTGCATCTGGTGCAAAAACTTTTTCTACGAATTTGCCGTAAAAAAAGTAGCCTATCACTAAGGCTGCAAGACTTACTAAAAATGTTACCATTGTTTTATTGACTATTTTAACGGTGAACTTATGGAACTCACCTTGAACTCACTTTCAATGCAAAGATAATCATTTTGTGGCGGGTTGAGTCAAATCACCGTATCTTTTTCCAAAACTTTATTAACGGATGATTGATTTTCTCGATTTGAGGATATTCTTTTAGCGTGGAGCCAAATTGCTTGTAATATTGCGCGATTGTTGGCTGCATGCTTCCCTCGAAATCAAAGTTCGTCAATCCTTTCTCACGAGCAAGGAGTATTCCATGCCACACCAATAGGGAGGAAGCTCCCGAACTCTTTTCCTCGTTGTCATACACCGGAATCATATAATAGGCGGTGGTTGAATCCCATGCCATGAAAAGTGCCGCTAGGTTTTTGCCAGTATGGTCGATGGCATACAATATCGCCCCCATATCTCGTTTTATGGCTTCTTCACAAAGGGTAATTTCCACCTCCGGAAGATTCATATTCTTCTCTCCCCGTTGTTTCAGACAGGATGTGTGAAATTGATAAAAGTCTGTTGCGCTATGACCCTCTTTGACGATGATGCCATTTCGTTCAGCCTTCTTTATTTGTCTTTTTTGTGCGGAGGAAAAGCTTTGAAAGATGGTCTCTGGTGATTGTTGAATGGACTCGATTATGTATGTATGTCTCTGAGAAACCTTGTAGCCTTGTTCCGACCAGGGTTCTAATAGGGAGGAAGATGGGAAATATTGCATAAACCAATGCAGTTTCATCTTTTCCACCTCGGATATGATGTTGTAGGATATTGCCTTGTCGGATGAGTATCCATCCATTGTCCATATTCCGTTGCATTGAGAAAGAAGTGGTTGAAGAACCATTCTAAATCCATATTTACGGACGAACAGGTAGGGGAGGAATGCGATGATTTCATCTTGCTCATTCCGTATTAGAAGAACGTCCCATTCTTTGTGGCCAGCAACGCATTGCATCCACCAAGCTTGTTGGAAGAGTGGAATTTCGGAATGCTGTTGGCAAAAAGATAGGTATTGTTCTTTGTTCGTCATGGTAATAGGAAAAAAGAGACGAGTTTGACTCGTCTCTATGTGTTTTTATTTTTCAGCTAACAGAATGGACATGCATTCTTTTAGGGAATCTTTCCAATAAGGAACCTTCACCCCAGCTGTTTTGATTTTCTTTTTGTTGAGAACACTATAAGCAGGACGTTCTGCTTTAGTAGGGTATTCGTAGCTTTCGATAGCACCGACAGTTGTCTTGTATCCAGCTATTTCGAAAATTGCTTTTGTGAAATCATACCAACTGATGACACCTTCGTTTGAAAAATGATATGTATCAAATCCAGTAAAGCCTTTTTCCAATAGTGTCATGATGGCGTAGGCGAGGTCGGTTGCGTATGTTGGTGTTCCAATCTGATCGTATACCACGTTGAGGCTTTCACGCTCCTTGCCTAGACGAAGCATTGTTTTCACAAAGTTGTTGCCATATTCGCTATAAAGCCAAGCCGTTCTGATGACAATGGCGTCGCAACCTGTTTTCTCAACTTCTATCTCTCCGGCTCTTTTTGTCTTTCCATATACACCGATAGGAGCTGTCTCATCGTTCTCTTTCAGAGGCAGACTGCTCTTCCCGCCAAACACGTAATCGGTTGATATGTGAACAAATTTAGCGCCTACTTCTTTTGCCGCAATGGCTAGGTTTTTAGGCCCGTCAATATTGATTTTTGCAGCTAACTCTTGGCAGTCTTCTGCCTTGTCTACCGCAGTAAAAGCAGCGCAATTAATGATGGCGCCAATAGACTCTTTCTTGACGAGATCTTGTAGTAGATTCAAATCGGTAATATCCACCTCAGGAACGTCTGTGAACAAAAATTTGTGCGCAGGATATTGAGTGGAAATCTTTTTTAAGGAGCAGCCCAATTGGCCATTTCCCCCAGTAACCAGAATATTCATTTTTTATTATTATTTGAAAAGTTCAGCGTCTTTCAACAAAGGATGCTTTTTGTCTTTTTCAGACAATAACATTTCTGACTCTTTGATTGGCCATTGTATGCCAATTTCGGGGTCGTTATACATGATTCCTGCATCCGACTCAGGAGCATAAAGATTGTCCACCTTGTAAGTGAAGATAGCCTCTTGACTTAAAACGACAAATCCATGAGCGAAACCTCTTGGAATGAAGAGTTGCTTTTTGTTTTCTTCGCTTAATAAAACGGCAACATGTTTGCCGAATGTAGGTGAACTTTTTCTGATATCGATAGCCACATCTAAAACCTCTCCTTTGATGACGCGAACAAGTTTGGCTTGAGAGTGCTCTCCTTTTTGGTAGTGAAGTCCACGGAGAACGCCGTAAGAAGATTTTGATTCATTGTCTTGGATAAAGTTAACTTTACCTACATGTTCTTCAAATTCGTTCATCTTGAAGGCTTCCATGAAGTAGCCTCGACTATCATTAAAAACTTTGGGTTCAATCACCCAAACACCTTTAATTTCTTGCTCAGTGAAAATCATTTTGCTTATAATAATGATAAAATGTATTGACCGTACTGCGTCTTGGATAGTTTGTTTCCAAGAATGCGGAGTTGGTCATCGTTAATCCATTTGTTACGCCATGCTATTTCCTCGATGCATGCGATGTAATATCCTTGTCTTTTTTGAATGGTCTCAACAAAGTTGCTGGCTTCAAGCAGGGAGTCGCAGTTTCCTGTGTCCAACCATGCGAAACCACGGCCAAATAATTCAACATGCAATGTCTTTTCTGACAAATAAAGTTTGTTGAGATCTGTGATTTCGTATTCTCCACGTGCGGAAGGCTGAATGCTTGCGGCTTTCTCTGTGACGGTTTTGTCATAGAAGTACAAGCCAGGAACCGCATAGTTGGATTTTGGTTTTTTAGGTTTCTCTTCTAGAGAGATGACATTGCCATCATTGTCAAATTCAACTACGCCGTAGGCAGTTGGGTCTTTCACGTAGTAGCCGAATATGGTTGCACCGGTTTTGGTGTTTGCTGCTTTTTTCAGCATTGCGGAAAAATTTTGTCCGTAGAAAAGATTGTCTCCTAATATAAGACAACCAGCTTCGCCGTTAAGAAATTCTTTTCCTAAAACAAATGCCTGGGCTAACCC
Organism: Paludibacteraceae bacterium; assembly: GCA_017551675.1. GTDB lineage: Bacteria > Bacteroidota > Bacteroidia > Bacteroidales > Paludibacteraceae > UBA1181. The sequence goes on from JAFZLC010000025.1 coordinate 35,690, forward strand.
ATTTGGATTTTCCTGTATTTTATAACTAAATGACATGCCTAAATCACCACCATCACCTAATAGTTGTTGAAACATTGGAAGATCCCTAGGTGTGGAGATAATCAACACTTCGCGGATGCCTGCTAGCATAAGCGTAGATAGTGGATAGTAAATCATTGGCTTGTCATATACAGGCATAATTTGCTTGGATATGGCCTTAGAAAGAGGATATAGACGCGTTGCGCTTCCTCCTGCTAGTATAATTCCTTTCATAATTTCTCCCTTATTTCTGCTTTTTCAGAAGAACAGTTTCAATAGCGTTTCTTAATTCGTTCTTTGACATTGCTCCGCGGGCCATTTGTGCTTGTCCGTCTTGCGGAATGAATACCAATAAAGGAATGGATGTGGCACCGAACATTCTTCCTAATTCTCTCTCTTTGTCCACATCAATCTTGTAAATATAGATTTGCCCTTTGTATTCGTTTGCTAATTCGTCTAAGTAAGGTGAAATCATTCTACATGGTCCACACCAAGTTGCGTAGAAGTCTAGAATACAAGGCTTGTCGCCTAAGTATTTCCATTCGTTTGCATTGACATCGGCAACTTTTTGGTTGAACTCAGCATTGTTTATATGAATTACTTTTCCTTCTTTGTCGTTTTTCGCATCTTTGTTTGCTGCACAAACACATGAAGAGATTCCGAATAGGAAGCAAAGGACAGATGTTTTAAATATACTATTTCTCATATCAGATAAGTTTTGTTCGTAAAATTTCCCCAAAAGTACTATTTATATTTCAAAAAGAGGCCCTTTTCTAAAAATCTTTTGATTCAATGTGTTAAAAAAGATGTAAACAAGGTGTCTAACTATCCTAAAAAAGATTATCTTTGCAATAAAAATTAGTCAACGCAACTGTCATTATGTATGTCAGAATATTTTGGTAACATATTTAAATCCTTTATTGATTATTGTTCTAACAAGACATATTCTCGCTGGATCGTTTTGTTGCTAGACTTATTTATTGTTCTTTCCTCTTTCCTTTTCATCGTCTTTGTCGCGGGGTGTACTTCCTCTTCATTGCCTACATTGGATGTGTTGGGAAAAATGTTTGCGGTTTTATTCCTTTATGTTTTTTCTTTTATTTTCATAAAGCCGTATTATAGCATGATTCGCCACTCTGGCATACGGGATATTACTCAGATAATAAAGGCTAATCTTTTAGTTCTCGCTTTGTATTTTTTGTTGAAGTTGAGTTCTTTCCTCATTCGAGATTTGGATTTCTATTTGTTGTCTTTCCCTGAAATGCTTTTCGAAATTTGTATAGTAATCATTTCTATGATTATGTACAGAATCGGGGTGAAATTGTTTTATTCGGATTTTGATTATGGGCATAAGAATGTCTGTTCAAATGTCATTATATATGGTGCAGGAAGCGTTGGTGTTGTTGTGAATGATGCATTAAAGCAGCAGGAGGGAATGTGCAATCACGTGGTTTCCTTTGTGGATGACAATCGTAGTAAAATGAATAAGACGATTGATGGAATTCCAATTTTACCAGTGGATGAAGTCCTGACGCCTGCCTTTGTAAAAAAAGGAAACATCGATTGTTTGATACTTGCAGTTCCAAAGATATCCGCAAGTAAGCGTCAGACGATTATCAATCGTGCATTGAATTTAAATCTTAAGGTGAAGTCGGTGCCTGCGATCGAATCGTGGATTTATGATAATTTTACTCCCAATCAATTGGAAAATGTTAAGATCGAGGATTTGTTGGAACGTGATCCGATTGTTCTGAATGATGGAAACATGAACAAAGAGATTGCGGATAAAATTGTTTTAGTGACGGGTGCCGCAGGTTCTATAGGTAGTGAAATCGTTCGCCAGATTATGAAGTATAATCCGAAAAAGATTATAGCATTGGATCAGGCGGAAACATCATTGTTTGACTTGCAATTTGAAATCAAAAATTCTGAGGTTTATAAGAAATATTTAACTCGAATAGAGATTGTCATCGCGGATGTGAAAGATGCCGTATTCATAGATTCCATATTTGCTAAATATCGTCCAGATTTAATCTATCATGCTGCTGCTTATAAACATGTTCCTCTGATGGAGGAGAACCCTTACGAGGCAACTTTGATTAATGTGTTCGGCACTAAAGTGGTGGCAGAGGCTGCGATTAAATATCATGTGAATAAATTTGTGATGATATCGACGGATAAAGCGGTGAATCCAACCAACGTAATGGGTGCCACCAAACGTCTTGCTGAGATTTTTGTTCAAAGTAGGTCGTCCGATGTGACCTCGTTTGTAACAACTCGCTTTGGTAATGTTCTGGGTTCAAATGGTTCGGTTATACCTTTGTTCCATAAGCAGTTGGCACTTGGCGGACCGCTTACTGTGACGCATAAAGATATTATTCGATATTTTATGACGATTCCGGAGGCGACAAGCCTCGTGTTGGAAGCTGGAGCGATTGGTCATGATGGTGACATTTTCGTTTTTGATATGGGACAACCAGTGAAGATATATGATATGGCGAGAAATATGATCCGCTTGTCTAAGGCAACTGGTGTGGAGATTAAAGAAATCGGTCTTCGCCCTGGAGAAAAATTGTATGAGGAACTTCTTTCTAATAAAGAGAATGTAATACCAACCGAGCATCCTAAAATTATGCATGCTAAGGTGAGTCGTTACGAAAGAAGTGTAGTGGATAAATATATGGAGGAGTTGCATGTCGTTTTGAATGGTTGCAATCCGATGAGCATTGTTGCGAAAATAAAAGAGTTTTTGCCTGAATACATAAGTAACAACAGTGAGTTTTCTAAATTAGATAAGGACAGTATTTGAGATGATTACATTATACCCTTTAAAGTTTGAGTTGAATCTGTTTGAATTAGTGTGGGGAGGAAGCCGTTTGAAACCATTTAAGGGACTTCCATCCAACTTGGATGATAAGATTGGTGAGAGTTGGGAAATTAGTGCTGTTCCTGGCAGAGAGTCTGTCATATCGAACGGTCCGTTGAAGGGGAAGACATTAAATGACTTGATTGGAACGTATGGAGATCTGCTGTTGGGTAAAACGGTCTCATCTTTATATGGGACAAAATTTCCGTTGTTAGTAAAGTTTATTGATGCTGCGGAGGATCTTTCCATACAAGTTCATCCTAATGATGAGTTGGCTCAATCCCGTCATGGATGTTTTGGTAAGACCGAAATGTGGTATGTGATGGATGCTGTGCCTGATGCTAAATTATATTGTGGATTTAAGACACCAATTTCGAAATATGAGTATCAAAAGCGAATTGAAGACAATTCAATTTGTGATGTTTTGCAGGAATATTCTGTTTCTAAAGGGGATGTGTTCTTCATACCTGCGGGACGTGTGCATGCAATATGTGGAGGTTCGTTGGTGGCTGAGGTTCAGCAAAGTAGCGATGTAACTTATCGTATCTATGACTATGGACGTTTGGACTTGAATGGGGAACCAAGAGTGTTGCATACCGATTTGGCAGTGGATGCAATAAATTATGCTGTTTCTGATACAAACAAGACCTATTATGAAAAGAAACTAAACAAACCTGTTTGTGTGGCTGAGTGTCAGTTCTTTACAGTAAAATTATTGGATATAAACAGAGGCTTCCATCGTAAATTGTACAAATATGACTCTTTCATTATATATATGTGCTTACAGGGTAATTGTACCATAGAGGTGTTAAGTTCGAGAGGATATGAAGGAGAAGGAAAGCCTGAAGTGACAAAGATATCGTTGACGGTTGGAAACAGCTGTTTAATCCCTGCTTCTGTGGCTGATGTGATGATTGTGCCTGATAATTTGGCAAGTACGACAAAACTGTTGGAAGTCTATATCGACAATAAACATTTTAATAAATAGAAAAAAACTTTAATCCATATAAAATCATTGTTTGAGCAATTATTATTGCAAAAAAATGTGGATATAGAAACCAACTATAGACAAAAAAAGCGAAAATGGTTTTGTCTGCCAAAAATTTCTTTATATATTTGTGCGTTTAGATTTTGTAAATACATAAATAACAAATAAGATTATGAAGACAAAACTTCTTGCAATTATTGCAGTTTTTTCTTTGATTTGCGTTGAAGCAAGTGCAGTATCTCCATGCAAAGGTAAATGTAGAGACGGAAAGGGTACATATACGTTTGATACAGGAGAGGTTTATTCAGGAACTTTTAAGGATGGTAAGTTTGAAGGAAAGGGAACTTACAAATTTAAGAGTGGCGCTACGTATGAGGGCGATTATAAAGCAGGTGTCCGTGAAGGAAAAGGGAAATTCACATTCCCTACAGGTGATGTATATGAGGGAGAGTTCAAAAATGGATATCCTGATGGAAAAGGTGTATATCGCTATTCAACGGGTGATAAATACGAAGGAGAATTCAAGGAAGGAAAAATGGATGGAGAAGGCACTTATACATTCAAGAGTGGAACAAAACAGGTAGGTATTTTTGAAGAAGGTGACTTGGTTGAAGAAATCAGCATTGAACGTCCACGTAAGAAATAACTTTTTCTAACATATAATTAGGGATGCTACCATTGGTGGCTCCCTTTTTTTTTAATATGAAATTTTTAAGAGCTAATTTTATTTTTTTTATACTCCTTTTTTCTTCTTGTCAGCATATTCAAGAACGAATAAATACAATAGTTGGAGAAGAAAAGGATACTGTGCTTGATAGCACGAATACAACCGTTTTGCAAGATACATTGATGCCCGATTCTGTTGCCCCATTGTCAAAAGATTCTGTGCATCTGAAATTTCTATTTAAAGATGCGAATGGGCGAAACATCAATACGAGAATCCCTGTTTTGATGTGCTTTAACTCGGTTTTTGAGACTGTTTACACGAATAATAGTGGATATATAGATACTATTGTTGATTTGAATGATGTTCAGATTGTCATAGCTCCTGACACCTTGTATTATCCTATCTCTGATTATGCGGGGGAGGTCCTTTTGGAAGATTTCATGTTGCCTCTGCGATCAGTTAGAGGACGTATAATGGAAGAAGATGGAACTCCATTGCGTTTCATGCCAATCCATGTTCATTCGAAATTTAAATCCAAAGGGAAAAAGGATATAGAGTCTTTTGATGATGATTTTGTTGTCACAACCGACTCGTTTGGTTATTACAGAACGTATGTGCCGGAGAATGTCTTTCGCGTTACTTTGCGTAGTTGTGGATTCTTTGTTGGAGCCATAACAAGATATGAACTGCTAAACTATCCTACACAAAACTTTTTGTTTATTCCGTTTGAATTTAAGAATTTGTGTGGAGATATAACACCTGCCTATCAGATGTCTATTGTATTGAAGGATATAGATCTTACCATTCCTGCTGATGTGATGAGCGAACTTTTCAAATACGATGATGTGTTGGAATCTTCATCAGAGGCTTACTTCATAGCAGAACGTGGTAGTTCCACACTCAGAAAGAAATCCACAAAACGAAATGCAGTGTTCCGTAGCACCATGTTTACGGTGTGCGTTCATTAATGAGGATTACGGTCTGTAGTTGGATTGAGCAAGAATCATTTGCGCCTCCTTCTTGTCAGTGAGAAGTTCTTCTAAAGTAATCTGCTTGTTTCTCTCCATGTATTGACTGACAATTTTCCAACCAAGCCATAAGACTGCTTGACTTGGTGCTTGGTGTTCACTATCGTATGAGAAGTACTTCGTGTTGTTAGCAGGGTATATGAAGTCAGATATGGTCTTGTTGTCGGTTGAGAACAATAAATTATGCTCTCTTAGGTAGTTCCACATTCCTTTTTCGTTTTCTTCACACCATTCCCATTGTTCTTGATTATATCCAATCAGTAATGGCTTTTCTGTTTTAGGAAGTATTGCTTCTTCGGCATACAAAATCTTTCCATAATGAATCATATTCTCTAATAGATCGCCGCCTTCATCCATGTTATATTCGGAGCAAATCCAATGATACAATGCATCTGGTACAACTTTCTCCCTCTTCAGGTTCGGAATCATGTAATCGTATATTCCAGGTACATATTGGTATTTCTCGCAGTCTGCTCCTAAGAAATATTCAACAGATACATATACACACGAAGAGTCGGCTGCGATATATTCAGCAAACCCAGAAAAGAAGGTGCATACCTTTGGTATGTTGAAACTTGGTATTAATGTTTTAGCCCTTGCAAATGCCTCGGTGAAGTCATCTTCCAAATCAGACACATCCGCATATTTTTGCTCACATTCTTTATATAAATCACTATATGCAGGATGTGATAGGAATAGGTAGAACAATGTAGCCGGATTAACATTATGTACACCCGTCATTGCTCCTAATTGATATAGGTATAGTTGAAATCGTTCGCCATGTTTTTCTTTTATCGCTTCAATCTTATTGTTCAGACAAATAGAGTCTGGGTCGGGAATGTCAACTAATAGCAAATCATAATTGCCAATTTTAGCAGGCTTTGTGATGCACTGATCCAATTGATAGATCTCTTTGTCCAATCGGATAATCTCTGTTTTTGCCTCTGGGACATCCTTTGTCTCTATCTGTTGAAAGCGATTCTGCTTGCTGCAACTGAATGTAGCAAGCAGAATGAATGGTATGAACTTAAACGATTTCTTCATTTTAATTATTGTTGGTAAAGTTTTGCTTTTAATGCAGCAATCTCATCACTTGTGATGTAGTCGTCATAGTCCATTCTTTTGTCGATGATACCATTGGGTGTTAATTCAATGATACGATTGCAGACGGTTTGTATGAACTCATGGTCGTGTGATGACATTAAGATGTTTCCTTTGAACACCTTCAACGTGTTGTTGAAAGCCTGAATGGATTCCAGATCCAAGTGGTTGGTTGGAGAATCAAGCACTAAGCAGTTAGCGTTTTTCAACATCATTCGGGAAATCATGCATCGCATCTTTTCACCTCCTGATAGAACACTTGCCTTCTTGTATATTTCTTCACCAGTGAACAACATTCTACCTAAATAACCTCTTACGAAAGACTCGTTTGTGTCAGGAGAATATTGAGCTAACCAATCAACTAACTTCATGTCTGTATTGAAGAAGTCTGTATTGTCGACAGGAAGATAGGCTGGCGTAATGGTAACACCCCACTTGAATGTTCCTGTTGTTGCTTTTATTTTATCGTTGATGATTTCAAAGAAAGCAGTCATGGCACGAGGGTCATGCGATAAGAAGACTACTTTGTCCTCCTTTTCGATGTTGAAAGTGGCATTCTTGAACAACACATCTCCTTCTGGTGTAGTGTATGACAAGTCGTTCACCTCAATAATCTGATTGCCAGGCTCGCGGTCTGGTGTGAATATGATGCCTGGGTATTTACGAGTGGAAGGTTGGATCTCTTCAATGTTAAGTTTCTCCAACATCTTCTTACGACTGGTTGTTTGTTTTGATTTAGCCACATTCGCACTGAATCGTTGGATGAATTCCAACAACTCTTTCTTTTTCTCCTCTGCTTTCTTGTTCTGTTGTGCTTGCTGACGGAGAGCCAACTGACTTGACTCATACCAGAAGCTATAGTTTCCGGCAAACATGGTTATTTTGCCATAATCAATATCTACAGTGTGTGTACAAACTGCATCCAAGAAGTGACGGTCGTGAGAAACGACAAGCACAGTATTCTCAAATTCAGCCAGATAGTTTTCCAACCACATGACTGTTTCAAGGTCGAGGTCGTTGGTAGGCTCATCCAATAATAGGTTGTCTGGCTTTCCGAATAGGGCTTGTGCCAATAGCACACGTACTTTCTCTTTACCACTTAGCTCCTTCATAAGTTTGTAGTGCAAGTCTTCTTTGATGCCCAATCCACTCAACAAAGCTGCCGCATCACTCTCTGCATTCCATCCGTCCATTTCTGCAAACTTCTCTTCTAGTTCTGAAGCGCGGATACCATCTGCATCAGAAAAATCTTCTTTCGCATATAACGCATCTTTTTCTTGCATGACATTCCATAGTGGCTCGTGTCCGCGAAGTACAGTTTCGATGACTGACACCTCATCAAATTGGAAGTGATCCTGACGGAGGACGGAGAGACGTTCTCCTGGAGCAATGGTGACAGTTCCTTTGGTTGGGGTTAAATCTCCACTGATTACTTTTAGGAAGGTTGATTTTCCAGCACCGTTGGCGCCAATGATTCCATAACAATTACCACCAGTGAATTTTAAATTCACATCTTGAAAAAGAATTCGTTTTCCGAATTGTACTACAATGTCTGAAGCAGTTATCATATATATTGTCTTTTATTTCTTCTTGCAAAGATACGATTTTTAATTGTAACGAGAAAGCCGTACTTTCATAGTTTCTCGAATGGTTGATTTTTGTATAGGTCTGCCGCTTCCTTCCATATGATTTCTGGGTCGCGTTTAAACCATGTAATCTGTTTTTTTGCGTAATGACGTGTGTTTTGTTGAATCATCTGTTTGGCATATTCGAAAGTCCAGTTGCCGTCGAAGTGTTCAAATAACTCTTTGTAACCTACAGTGTTCAGCGCATTAAGTTCTCTGTAAGGGTAGAGTGTACGTGCCTCTTCCAACAGACCATCCTCAAACATTTTTTCTACACGCAGATTGATTCGTTCGTATAGTTCTTCCCTTGGTCGGGTGATGCCTATTTTTTCAATGATGAAAGGTCTTTCTTTTTTGCTATTCTTCCGAATGGAAGAGTAGGGTTTACCTGTTTGCAGACAAATCTCTAAGGCGTGAATGATTCGTTTCCCGTTCTTCGGATCTACGGTTGCGTAGTATTCTGGATCCAACAACTTTAATTCATTGCGTAGGTTCTCAATACCGTCTGTTTCAAAACGTTTCCAAAGAGAACTTCTCAATTCTTCATCAATGTTGGGTACGTCGTCGATTCCCTTGCAAATGGCATCAATATATAACATAGAGCCTCCTGTCATGATGAGTGTGTCATGTTTCTGAAATAGTTCGTTACACTTGGCAAGTGCATCGATTTCAAACTTTCCACAGCTATAATAGTCATGGATGGACAGGTGTCCGACGAAGTGGTGGGGCACACGTTTCAACTCTTCTTCTGTGGGGGCGGCGGTACCAATCTTCATTTCTCGAAACATTTGTCGGGAATCGCACGAAAGTATTTCGGTATGCAGTTTCTCTGCCATTTGCAGACTATATTCGGTCTTGCCAACAGCTGTAGGTCCGAGAATGATGATTAGTTTTTTCTCCATGTTGTAATGTTATAGAAAAAAAGCGAGGATGACTCCTCGCCTTTTTATGAAATTTTGAAATTGTTTCAAATTAGAACCAACGTACGTAACAGAAATCTTGACGATGTGCCAAGTCTTTGTTTTTAGGGAACATACGGAATGCATATTTATATGCACCTGCACGGGAGATTCTGTCTTCCAAACGGAAGTACAATTTAGAACCTTCTGATTTGTAAAGTTCCATCTCTTTAACATCGTCTAACGTCTCGTTGTTTTCTGCATTGAAGATGGTTACGAAATCAACGCCAATTCCTTTGTCTTTTAACTCTTTAGTATCGATAACAGCCTCTACAGTGTAGCGGTCACCAACCTCAGCGTTAGTTGACAATTTGTCGGACAATGAAGTTGAAACGATTTCGATTTGATTCCATTTGGAAGCAACCTCTTCTTTCCAAGCAGCGATCTCTTTAGCTTTAGCATAGTTGTCTTTTGTGACAAATGCTTTACGCTCAGCCAATGGATTGTAGAACTTTCTTGTATAGTCATCCAACATACGTTTTGTAGTATAGTTAGGAGTGATCATTGCGAATGAGTTCTTGATTGTTTTGATCCATTCAGGAGAGTATCCCTTACTGTTGGTTGCATAATACATAGGAATAATCTCAGTCTCCAAGATTCTGTAGATGGTTGATGCATCCAATTGATCTTGGTAGGTTTGATTTTCGTATGTTCTCTTTTCTGTTAATGCCCAACCTGCACCTTCACGGTAGCCTTCCAACCACCATCCATCTTTTACGGAGAAGTTGATAACACCATTCATCAATGCTTTTTCTCCAGATGTTCCAGATGCCTCAAGCGGACGAGTAGGGGTGTTCAACCAGATATCCACACCTGCGATTAGACGTTTTGCCAATGCGATGTCGTAGTTCTCTAGGAAGATGATCTTACCTACGAACTCAGGCATACGGGAAATCTCGATGATACGTTTGATCAATCCTTTTCCTCCACCATCTGCTGGGTGAGCTTTTCCTGTGAATACGAATGTGACAGGACGGTCTGGATTGTTTACGATTTCAGAAAGTCTCTTCAAATCAGTGAAGAGCAAATGAGCACGCTTGTATGTTGCAAAACGACGACCGAAACCGATAGCCAATGCATCTGGGTTGAAGTTACGTTTCACCTCCATGAAACGAGCAGGATCTCCCTGTTTTGTACTCCATATCTCAGTGTATTTTGCATAAACGTAGTCTAACAATTTCTTTCTCAAATCTTTTCTGATTTGCCAGATCTCCTCGTCAGGCACGTCGTATATTTTTTGCCAAATCTCTGTGTTGGATTGATCTTTGTAGAATTTGTCTCCGAAAGTCTTTTCATAAAGTTTTCTCCATGATGAGTCAGCCCATGAAGGAAGGTGAACACCATTTGTCACGTAGTTGACATGAGACTCTTCTGGGAAGTAACCTTTCCAAATAGGGGCGAACATCTTCTTGGAAACTTCTCCGTGCAACCAGCTCACACCATTTACCTCTTGGCAAGTGTTGCAAGCGAAGACACTCATTGAGAACTTCTCGTTCTTGTCACCTGGGTTTTCACGTCCCATATCCATCAACTCATCCCATGAGATGCCTAACTTTTCAGCATAGTGGAACATGTATTTTCCGAACAATCCTTCGTCGAATTTGTCGTGACCAGCAGGAACTGGAGTGTGGACAGTATACAAAGAAGAAGAACGAACCACTTCAAATGCTTGGTGGAATGACAATCCCTCTTCATGGATGTAGTCGCATAGACGTTGTACGTTGATCAGTGCTGCGTGACCCTCATTGCAGTGATAAGTGTCGTGCTTGATGCCCAATTTCTTAAGCAACAATATACCACCGATACCTAACAAGTACTCTTGTTTCAAACGGTTTTCCCAGTCACCACCATAAAGCATGTGAGTGATAGAACGGTCGTATTCTGAGTTTTTGTCAATGTCAGTATCCATCAAGTAGAGGTTGATTCTTCCGACTGCAACCTTCCAGATGTTAGCGTAGATGATACGGTCGTGATAAGGCACTTCCAATAAATCGGCGTTTCCGTGTTCGTCTTTAACCAAGGTAACAGGGAGATTACCGAAGTTTTGAGGCTCATAGTTGGCAATCTGATCACCATCCATTGACAATGTTTGAGTGAAGTAACCAAAACGATATAGGAATCCGACAGCTGTCATATCCACGTTGCAATCGCTGGCCTCTTTCAAATAGTCGCCGGCCAATACACCAAGACCTCCTGAATATATCTTAAGGATGTCTGTGATACCATATTCCATAGAGAAATAGGCTACAGATGGCTTCTTGGGATCTTTAGGAGTATCAACGTATTTTTTGAATTCTTTATAGACAGCGTCTATGTTTGCCAATAATTCCTTGTTGTTCTCTACTGCGTCAAGTTTCTCTATTTCGATTGTGTTCAAGAAGAGAACAGGGTTCTTTCCGCATTTAATCCAGAAATCAGCATCGATCTGTTTGAACAATTTTCTTGATGCTGGATTCCATGACCAGTATACGTTTTGAGCAATTTCTTGTAGTTTTTCCAATTTGGCAGGAACCTTTGCTTTCGTGGTAATTTCCTTCCATTCTGGATTGTTAGCTAAATTAATTCTGATACTCATTTTTTTATTGTTTATATGTAATTGTTATTATTTTTCTCTATTGAATCTTCTTGTTTGTTTTATTTTGAAATGTTCTCATTCATTTCTGTTTGGAAAGCGCAATGTCGAATGCTTTTTGATAGTATTGAATGAAATCATCCCAAGAACATTTCTTTGCTAGAGCCAAAGCTTTTTTGTGAACATTCTCTGTCTCTTTCTTATTCATCTCAGCCAATTGCTTAATGTTGTTTTGAATCTCATCCGCAACAGCGAAATAATTAGTGTCTGTACGATGAATGACGGCGACACCATTGGATATGTCCACTGGTTTTGAAGAACACCATAGTCCGAATCCTGCCAAGTCTGTTGTGATGGTAGGTATGCTGAACACGGCACTTTCAAGTGGCGTATATCCCCACGGCTCGTAATAGGAGGCGAAAATAGTGAGGTCCAAACCGATGAGAAGATCGTAGTAACTTTTGTTGAAGATGCCATCATCTCCGTTGAGGTATGATGGAACAAGGATTACTTTTACGTTTTGGTTTTGCTCATTATCGAAATGGAACATGCGCATAGTATGCAAAATCTTATCATCCATGAAGTTGTATATTTCATGTGTGATGATTTTTCTGTATACATGGAATTTTGCTTCAGGGTCACTGAGCTTTTGTTGGAGATCTTTGCGTGCGCCCATATTCCAACCAGGCACAAGAATGAATGCTACAATCTCTCGTTTGAATGAGGTGTCGCAAGCAATCATGCGGAGAGATTCCAAAAACAAATCGATACCTTTGTTTCTGAATTCATATCGACCGCTTGTTCCAATGAAAAGAGCATCGTCTGAAATTTCATAACCGATGAGTTTCTCGGCCACGTTCTTCAGCGTTTTTCTTGCTTCTTTTCTCTTCTTAGTATATTGAGCGCCGCGAGGCACAAAATCATCTTCGAATCCGTTAGGAGTGACGATGTCAGGCTCTTTTCCCAACAATTGTTTGCATTCCCTTGCAGTGATGTCGCTTACGGTCGTGAAACAATCGGCTTGGAGCGCTGCATTTTTTTCCACTAAATGTTTTGCTTTGACATTTAGTTCGCACGCCATTTGATCTCCATTGTATCCTGAGAAATACTCATAGAGCGCTTTCCCATTGAAACAGATGGAACGACCCGTTGTGGTGGCATGCGTTGTAAATAGTGTCTTTATATATGGACAGTGAATTTTGGTGTAAAGAAGTCCGGATCCAGTAGTCCATTCGTGGAACTGTGCCACGATTTTCTTTTTCTCTACTTTGTGGAATTGGCAGAAGTTTTCGATGAGTTTTGCCGTAGCATATCCAAATAGGACAGATTCTTTGTAGTCTCCGTATGCTTCCATTGAATCTACTTTGAAGTGATCCCACATTTCGTAAAGAAAAGCATCGGTCTCTTCTGCAAAACCTCTATGGTCAATTAACACAACAATGGGTTCTCCCGGAATATTCCATCTTCCCGCTCTTACTTTCACATTATTCTTGTTGCAGTTTGAGATCCACTTTTTAAATAGGGATTTGTCTTCTTTGAAGAAAATGTTTTCTACACCTTCGAAGTCGGGTCCGATATATATTAGTTTGTCAGAATAGATGGTGTTTAGTGCCTTAGCTTGTGTGGACAAAACGGTATAGATGCCTCCGATTTTGTTGCACACTTCCCAACTAACTTCAAATACGTAATCCGGTTTATTCTCAAATTCATTCATATACTTTTTCTGTCGATTCCCATTTTGGAGGACAAATATAATTATTTTTTTTGTTTTTTTGTCGGCAATAATGGTTTTTTATTAGTACCATGTAGGATAATCTCCTGAGTCTGTTCTTTTCTCGTATTTCAAGTCTTGCAACATTGATGAATTTACACCAATATGGAAGTTAAATCCTTGATTGGTACCGAATGGGATGAAATCCAAACTGGCTGACCAGCAATGCAAATTTCTTCTGATTCCGCAAGATGTGTATGACATTTCATGATTTAGGAAGTCATAACCAGAACTCATATTGAAAGACCAGTTTTTGGAGAAGTTGATGCTGCCTGAGAAGTTGAGCGACTGTGTCAGTCTTCTGTCGAATTCCAATGTCTCTTTGTTGAATTTGTAGTTTCCGTATGAGACGGAGTAGCTGACATTCAAGTTCCAAGGGAGAGAGAATTTCTGGTACTCATTTGGATCCTCTTTTTTCTCTTCTTCTTTCTTTTCAGCTTCTTCCATTTGATCTTCCATGAGATCGTCTAAGTTCTCTGCATTAGGGTCAATCTCATCATCATCCTCTTTAGACTGTTGCTTCTTTTTCTTAAATGTGCTATTGTTAAAGGAGTAATTGAATGATGTTCTGGCATTAGTTAGTCTGAATAAACGTCCGTTGCGTTCCATCTCAGAGATGTTTGACTTGTAGTATACTCCGTTTTTGTCTAATTTATAGGTGTAAGGACAGAAGCCTGCGGTTACGTTTAAATTAATTTTCTTTGTCAGTTTTAAACGCAAACTGGTGGATAAGTCAGACCATGGAGCTTCATCCTTTTCGGTAAACATTTTATAACTGGTGTTGAGTGAAAGATTATCGATCAAAGAAATCTTTTTATAGCCTGTGGTGTCTTTGTCACTGGCCACTTTCATTTCTAAGTTGTTGGACAAACTCAAGTTTACAGTACCTCCTCCTTTACTAGTTGGTCCACCATAGTAGTTGTTACTGAAGTAGCAGTACTCTGTAGTGTCGACGGAACCATCAAGGAATTTTCTTGTATATGTACCATAGTATTCTTGTCCGAAGTTAGGCCATGGCTTGTCCATTTGAGGGGAGAAGGAGATACTGACAGATGGCTGTAGCACGTGTCGAATCATGTTGACTTTCTTGCCCCAAATAGGTTGGTAGAATCCGTAGAGTTGTGTGCTCATGCTTAAACTTGCACTCATGTCGTTGATTCTATAGAAGCCATTTTCATTATGTTCGTCAACCTTTTGTTCCTGTTCATTCCATGATTGGTATACCTTTTTAAAATACCATTTCTCATTGTAGTTCAATGTTGGAGTGAAGATCAGATATTTGAATAGGGTGTAGGAGGCACCGACGTTGACTTGGTTTTTGATACCGTTATTCCAGTCGTTCAGCAGGTTGGCCTTGAACAATTCTTCTTGTTTTGTTGATATATAGTTGTCGAAGTTCATTCCGTAGTTCAAATATATTTTTTCAAACCATTTGTCTTTTCCCACTTTTTCTTTTCTCTTGAATGGATATACACGAGACATGCTCAGGTTGATGGTTGGCAACTTGAGTGAAATGGTGGAGTCGCTTTGTCTTTGATTGAGCGTGAAGTTGGTGGTCAAAGAGAAAGGCGATTCAGGGAATTTGTATGTGTAGTTGATACTAGATGATTTGTTGTTTTCTCCATAGGATGATGGATTGTAATGCGAACTTGTATTATTCTTGTTGTATGAAGATGTTGAAAAGTTGATGGAAGAAGAGAAGGTGCTAAATGGGTTGGCTTTAGCATCTTGCATGTGCGACCAAATGACTCTAAAATCGTTTGTTTGTGTGTAATCAGGAAGAGTCTTCTCGCTCGTCTTGCTAACTTGGTAACTGACGCTCACGTTTCCTGTGAACTTGTATCGTTTCCGGTATTGAGAGGTGGCGCTGGCTGCCCATGACCCTTTGGTGTAGATGTCGCCGCGAAGAGCTAAATCGAAATAGTCGTTTATGGCAAGGTAGTAACCACCGTTTCTTAGATAAAATCCACGAGTGCTCTCCTCTCCGAATGTTGGCATTAAGATACCCGAAGAGTATTTCTCTGTGAATGGGAAGAATCCAAAAGGCAATGCAAGAGGAAGAGGTACATCTTCAATGACAAGGTATGCGGGACCTGCAACAATATATTCCTTCGGCTTCACCTTCGCCTTGGTTAGGTTTAGGTAGAAGTGAGGGTGGTCATGATCATCACATGTGGTGTATTTGGCGTTTTTCATCAGGAACGTGTTGTCTTCCAGTTTTTTCGCTTTTTCTCCTGTGACGTAGCCGTCGCCTTGTTGAGTGACCACGTTTCTTATCAATCCTTTTTTTGTTTTGAAATTGAAGTCTATACCGTCCGACTCGTATGTGTCGTTCCCGTCTTTGAACACAGGTTTTCCGACCAATGCACCTGTGCTATCTTTCCCAGGCATGGCATGGACGATGTTACTGTCTGTGTTCAACTCTATATGGTCGGATGTGAGCTCCATCGTTTCGTATGTGACTTTGGCATCTCCATACAAATAGGCACGACCATTCGCAAAAAAGACGATAGAGTCTTTTGCGGAGTAGTGAACGATGTCGGTAACGGCATCTTTGGAATATTTTTTTTGAGGACGTGAATTTTTTGTAGAATCGACGGCAGTAGAGTCTTTTTTGTCATCTGATACGGCATTCTTTGCCATTGTATTCGTCGTAGTCACTGTCGAAAACAAGACAAAAAATAAAATATATCTATATAAATATTTGAGTATCAAAAGATTAATTATATTTATATTTGTATTCCGTATTGGGTGCAAATTTACGAATAATTTTTCCTAAATTTGCCACAGAAATATTAAAAATAGAATTTGATGAGAAATTCTTTGAGTATTATACGTTTTTTATGTTTCGCAAGCTTCTTATGCTATTCTGTTTTTTCTTATGCAGCGGAAAAACAGTTTGTCGTTGTTATTGATGCTGGTCATGGAGGAAAGGATGCTGGCGCGATAGGTTATACGCTAAAAGTTAAGGAGAAAACAGTTAATTTGGAGACAGCGTTGAAGTTAGGTGCGTTGTTGGAAAAGGAACCGGGCGTAAAGGTAATTTATACCCGCAAGAAGGATGTGTTTATTCCTTTGGATGACCGTGCTCAGATTGCCAATAAAGCAAAGGCTGATTTGTTTATCTCTATTCATGCCAATGCGGCAGAGAATCGTTCGGCTAAGGGAACGGAGACCTATTCGGTGGGATCTTCATCGGCCAACTTGGAAGTGGCGATGCGAGAGAACTCCGTTATCTTATATGAGTCTGATTATAAAACAAAGTATAAAGGATTTGACAATAGTTCTGAGTCATATATCATGTTTGATTACATTCAATCCAAGTATATGGAACAGAGTGTTAATTTTGCATCTTATGTGGAGAAAGAGTTTGTC
Organism: Paludibacteraceae bacterium; assembly: GCA_017551675.1. GTDB lineage: Bacteria > Bacteroidota > Bacteroidia > Bacteroidales > Paludibacteraceae > UBA1181. Next base: position 52,660 of record JAFZLC010000025.1, read on the forward strand.
GCTGGGAAAAGAACGAGTAGGGGAGTAAAGCAAGCAGGTTTCTGGGTGTTGAAACAAACATCGATGCCAGCTGTGCTGATTGAGTTGGGATATCTTTCCAATAAAGAAGAGGAGGCGTTTTTGAATAAAGATGCCAATCTTGAGAAAATGGCAAAGGCTATTCATCGTGCTTTTGTAGCATATAAGAAGAAGCATGACGGTAAGGACGGAACATCGTATCGTGATGAGATGAAGAAGAATACGGAAGCTGTTAAATCGGACGAGACAAAGAAAACTGAAGAGAAAAAAGCGGATGAGGTAAAACCTTCAGAATCGAAAGGGACAGAAAAAGCAGTTTCCAATGAAAAGGAGAACCCGGTTGCAAAAGAAGATAATGCAAGCAAGAAAGAGACTCTCAAAAATGATACGGTAAAAGTTGCCAAAGAAGAGAAACAGGATAAAAAAGAGGGAGAAAAAAAGGAGACTTCCGCACCTGTGGCAACTAAGGATGAAATAAGATATGCCGTTCAGTTTTGTAGCTCTAGTACCAAAAAGCCGTTAGACTGTCGTGATTTTAAGGGTTGTGTGCCTGCACGAGAGTTTATAGAAACGGGTACCTATAAATATAAATATGTATATGGTGATGAGAAGACGTTTCAGGAGGGATTGAAATTGAGGGATGAGGTAAAGAAAAAGTTCCCGGATGCCTTTTTGGTAGTCATCAAGAATGGAGTGAAGCTTCCAGTCAGTGAGGCAAGAAATTATTACAAGTAAAAAAATGAGAAAAACTCTCGCTAAATAGAATTAGATATGAGTATTATAAAAGACATTATGGATATGAAAATATCCAAGGAATTCAAAATTGGTTTTTGGGTAATAGTTACCATAGCAGTGACTTTTTTTGGAGTTAATTATTTAAAAGGAATTAATATTTTTAATCCGACCAACTATTATTACCTAAAGTTTGATCGCATCAATGGGTTGGTGGAAACCAACGATGTAAACATAAAGGGATATAAGGTGGGATTGGTAAAGAAGATCATATATGATTATGAGCATCCGGATGCACCTGTAACGGTTGTACTTCAAGTGGATGATGATTTAAGAATTCCTGTTGGTACGAGAGCTGGATTGGTGTCAGGTTTGTTGGGAAGTCCTAAAATTGAATTGTTCATAGATCCGATGAGCACAACATCAGAATATTATCAAAAAGGAGATACGATACCTTCATATATAGATAATGGTATTATGGATGCACTTTCGACTGAGTTGATGCCGAGAATTCAATCCATCATTCCTCAGTTAGATACGTTGATGGTTTCATTACAAGTGATTGCACAGAACAAAGCAATAGAAAAATCATTGTCAAATATAGAGGTGATTACAACTAATTTAAAAGGAACATCGGTATCATTAAATAAATTAGTGGATAATGACGTTCCACAATTGATAGGAAATGCAAATTCTATGATGGCGAAGTTTGATAAGGTTGGAGACAACTTATCGACCGTTGATTTTAATAAGACAATGACAGAATTGACACAAACATTAGCAAGTGTTCATAGTGTGGCTGATAAAGTCAACAAGGGTAATGGTACGTTAGGTTTATTGCTCAATGACAGTGAGTTATATAACAAACTTGGCACGACAGTAACCAGTGCAAATGATCTATTATTGGATTTAAAAGCAAATCCAAATCGTTACGTTCATTTTTCACTTGTGAACAAAAACAAAGAAAAATAATTTAGAATAATTCTAAATAAAAAATATATTTAGTTGTGTTTACAACTATTAATTATCTCAAATTAGCAGTGTTTGCGAATAAAAGAAATAAAAGTTGCAAATACTGCTTTTTTTATAAACTACCTAAAATCAGATGATTAAAAAAAAGTCAAATTTGTAAATGATTGAGTATTAAGAATTATATTTATATATACCTGAAATTCAAATAGTTGTCTACTTTTTTTAATAACCAAATTTTTAGTTAGATTTTTTTTGAATAAAAAAAAACACAATTTTGTCATGCAAAGAAAAAAACAAAGTTTTATGAACGAGTATAATGAAAAAGAATCAGAATGTGTAGGTCTGTGGAATAAATGTCTGGCAATTATTAAGGATAATATTTCAGTATCTCAATTTAAAACATGGTTTGAGCCGATTGTTGCAGAGAAATGGGAGGATCGTACGTTAACGATTCAGGTTCCAAGTCAGTTCTATGCAGATTTTGTGGATGAACATTTTTCAGAGTTGATGAAGATGACCTTCGATCGCGTGATGGGCGAAGGAACGAAGTTGATGTATAGTATAGTAGCGGAAAGTGTTCAGAAAACGAAAATTGTAGTGGCACCTACACCACAACATAATATTTTCAATCCATTTGCTTCGAGAACGAGGGCAACCATAGATCCTCAATTGAATCCTAATTATACTTTTGACACGTTCGTAGAGGGAAGTTGTAACAAACTAGGTGTGGAAGCTGGTTTGTCTGTTGCGAAGTCACCATATAAGAACACATTTAATCCGTTGTTTGTCTATGGAGGTTCAGGATTAGGAAAGACCCATTTGGTACAAGCAATAGGATGGGAAATTTTGAAAAAGTTTCCAGAGAAGAATGTGTTGTATGTTGATGCCAACAGATTCCAGTTGCAGTATTCAGATGCGCACTTAAGTAATCGAATAAATGACTTTTTGAATTTTTATCAGCAAATAGATGTATTAATCGTAGATGATATTCAGTTCTTCTCTGGTAAAATAGGTACTCAAAATGTATTTTTCCAAATATTCAATCATCTTCAACAACAAGGCAAGCAGATTATTCTGACATCCGATTGCTCACCAAAAACGCTTCAAGGTTTGGACGAAAGAATGTTGACGCGTTTTCGCTGGGGCTTAACTGTAGAGTTGGATGTTCCAAATCAGGATACGAGAAAGTCTATTCTTCAATCGAAGGTGAAGAATGAAGGATTGTTGATTCCAGATGACGTGGTAGAATATATTGCCCGTAATGTGACGGAGAACATACGCGAGTTGGAAGGTGTGGTTGTTTCGTTGTTGGCACAGTCAACATTGACAAAAACGGAGATAAATATTGAATTGGCAGAGCGCGTGATTGGTCGCATTGTAGAGGTGGCTGATAAAACCATCACTATACAATCTATTCAAAAGTTGGTGTGCGATTATTATCGTTTGGAAGCTAATGATATTCAAACGAAGTCACGAAAAAGAGAGGTGGTTCAAGCACGTCAAATTGCTATGTACCTTTCACGTAAGTATACGAAGAATTCACTATCTTCTATAGGTGAGCAGATAGGTAAGAGAGACCATGCAACAGTCCTTTATGCCTGCAATGCAGTGAACGATTTGCTGAAATATGATAAATCTTTCAGACAAAGTTTAGAAACAATTGAAAATTCATTAAAATAATTTTATATTTGTAGCCGATTAAATTAATACAGATTATGGTATACAAGTTTGTTATATTATCTGATGAGGTGGACGATTTCGTTCGTGAGATAGATATTGATTCAGAGGCTACATTCATGGAGTTGCATGATGCAATTTTGGAGTCGGTAGGTTATGCAAATGATCAGATGACTTCATTCTTTATCTGTGATGATGATTGGGAGACAGGAACTGAAATCACACAGGTTGAGATGGATACAGCTTCGGATGTCGATAGTTATGTGATGGACAAGACGAAGTTGTATGAACTCGTTAGTGATGAAGGACAGAGACTTGTGTTTGTGTTTGATTACATGAACAATCGTTCTTTCTATATGGAGTTGAAGTCTATTATTACGAGCAATGACTTACCAAAAGCTGTGTGCAAGATATCCAAAGGAAAGGCACCTGCTCAGGTATTGGATGGACTCTTTATGGACGATGCAGCAATTTCAAAGAAAGACTCTGCTGTGTTTGATGATGGAGGAGAAGACTTCTTAGATGGAGAGGGCTTCAATGAAGATGAATTGGATGGTTTAAGTATAAATGATAATTATTTCGAGGAGTAACAGATAGGTTGCTTTGAATTTTGGTATATTTTTTGTACCTTTGTATTCGGGGAGACGGCCTGATCATATATTTACATAGTTGCTCTTTTATCACTTTTGGCTTTTTATCCTCAAAAAAACGAGATACGTTGAAAAAATTTTTGTATTTCACGTCGTCTCTATATTTTAGTCTTATGAATTTAATATCCATGGTTATGAGGAAAACATTAATTTTAGCAATTTTAGCTTGTTTCGCATTTTCGATAACTTCTGTCAGCGCTCAGAAAACTTTTGAAGGAAAGGTGTTGAAAGAGGTTAAGGAGTGGCGTATTGATGGTTCAAAGAAGAAATTGGATCATGTGACAAAATATAAGGACGGGAAAAAGGTGGAAGAAATTGAATATTCCTCCATCGGAGAACAAAAATCCCGTACTACCTATACGTACAATGAAAATGGTAAATGTATAGAAGAAAAATATTACGATGAATATAATAAATTGGAAAAAACAGTCCAATTTGAATATTTTGAAAATGGCAAGAAAAAGTCTCAAAAGAGTCTTCTCCCTAATGGCAAGGTAAAAAGCTATAAGGAGTTCGAATACATAGTTGAATAATAAAATAATGGAAGAAATCGTTAAATCTATTGACGAAAAGCTTTCCGCTTTTGATAAAATTACGTTGGACGAGATGAGCGGAATCCGACTGATGAATCGTATAGATACTAAGTTCCTGGTGAACGTTCATCAACTTCCAACCCTTTTAGAAATGGCGCAGAAGGATTATTATGTGCAAGAGATTGGAACGCTAAGAAAGGCTTTCTATCGTACGTTGTACTATGATACTCCTACAGCCACTATGTATGTTGTGCATCAAGATGGAAAATTGAATCGCCAGAAGATTCGCGTACGTGAGTATGTGGAATCGAATTTGATGTTCCTTGAAGTGAAAACAAAAAACAACAAGGGACGTACTTCAAAGAAACGAATCACCATCACTGATGAAAATGTGCTTGAAAATCAGGAGGCTATCTCCTTTTTGGATGAAAAATCCAAATTTAAGATGAGCGAAATTGCTTATAGATTACGCAACAGTTTTTTTAGAATCACATTGGTTAACAAACAGAAAACAGAACGTTTAACGATAGATTTTAATATAAACTTCGAAAATTGTGTGACTGGCATCAAAAACACAATCTCTAAATTGTGTATTGTGGAGGTCAAACAAGATGGTAACGCTCATTCTTATTTTAAAGATTATCTTTCATCCCTTCGTATCAAACAACGCAGTATCAGCAAATACTGTTTGGGAATGGTGTTGACAGATCCTTCTATCAAATACAATCGCTTCAAAGAGAAGGTGCGTTATATTAACAAGTTATGATAATTAGTAAAAAAAATAATAATAAAAAATTATGGAGCTTTTAGCAAGTATTTTCGACTACGAGTTTTTCGGTAGTGCCTTAGTTAATAGGGACGGACTTGGACTATTGTTATTCCGTTTCGGATTGAATGTTATCGTCACTTCTTTGATTATTGTTTGGCTGTATTACAGCAAATCAAAAAGAAGAGATTACGTGTTTACTTTTACTTTGATTAGCACGACAGTCTTCTTGCTAATTTTCTTATTGGGAAGTGAGAAACTTCAGATAGGTCTTGCATTAGGATTGTTCGCTATCTTTGGTATTATTCGATATAGAACGGATACTGTGCCTATTCGTGAAATGACCTATTTGTTCCTTATTATCGGTCTTTCAGTAATCAATGCTTTGGCTATCAGTGTTAGCTACGTTGAATTGTTCTGTACAAACTTCCTATTTGTCTTGATGACATGGGTGATGGAGAAAACACGTATCGTATCAAAAAGCGCTTGCAAGTTGATTAAATATGAGAAAATAGATTTGATCACACCAGACAAATATGATGAAATGCTTGCAGACATTAAAAAACGTACAGGTTTGAATATCACTAAGTGTGAAGTTGGTTATATCGACTTTTTGAAAGATACTGCTTTGGTTAAAGTTTATTATGAGTCTGCTAGTCAGGAGATTAATACAGTTGACCAAATCACTCGCGCTAAAGATTTCAATGGATAAGTTTTATCTAAAAATATTCGTAATTATCTTCTCCCTCTGCTGTTCATCCCCTGTAATGGCAGAGGAGGAGAGTTGCGATTTTACAACTTCGATAGACGCTGGTATCTCAAAAAAATTCTTCAAACGTCTGAGGGTTGGATTGACGGAGTCTGTATCCCTAAAAGAAAATTCCACCACCCTCGATAAGTTGTCTACCAAAGCGGATGTATCCTATGCCGTGGTTCGTAAGGTTCTGCGGGTTGGTGTTTCATATTATGCCATCGCAAAAAACAGAGACAACGATTTCTTTTTCAATCAGAGATTCCAAGGCTATACGAATGTTAAATACGATATTAACCGGTTCTCCTTTGCTTGGCGTTCTCGTTATCAAATGACGTATCGTCCAGAGAAAAAAGAGGAGAAACAATGGGTTAACTATTGGAGAAACAAATTTTCGTTTAGTGCGAAAATTCCCAAAGTGCCATTGTACTCGAGCCTTGCAGCAGAACTGTTTTATCGAACTAATAACTACAATGGAAATTATATCACTAAACTTAGGTACGAAGGAGCCCTGAAATATGAATTTGATAAAAAGAATTCACTAAAGTTGTATTATCAGTATGACGATCCTGTGAATGTAAAAAAACTAAAGAATGTTAGTAATCTGGGTTTGTCGTATCAGTTCAGCTTTTAACATGAAGGATACTTCTAAGTATTCCTGTTTTACTCGATTTTAATTTATGGAAACTACCCTATTAAAGAGGATATGTGATGTTTTAGATAAAGTTCATTGGAAAGCTGAATTTTGGTTTGCTATATTGAACACGTTCTTCGTTTTCCTTATTCATACAAATATTTTGTCTTGCTTCATTCCGAGGCGTCTGCTCTTCATCCAGTTTATTCTGTGGTTGCCTTTTTCTGCCATTTTGTGTGTTTAACATTGCTTCTGTTGGGAGGGGTGTTTTTTCAACTTTATTTTTTCACACGGAAATATCTTTTGGCAAAATGGGTGACTATAGTGTTGGCGACGATTGCTCTTATTATTCTGATTATTGATGCGTACGTCTTTTCATTGTATAGATTTCACTTGAACTCCTACGTGTTGACTCAGGTGTTCGGCCCCGCATCAGGACAGGTGTTTGAGTTTACAGTAGGGCAATACATTGCTGTTGCTGTTGTTTTGTTGTTGCTCTTAACGGTTGAAATGTTCGTATTCAAATTAGCAGAGAAGTTGGCAAACTCTGTCCCATTCAAATATGTAGGGTGCATCTTGCTATCAATAATTTTTCTCTTCCTTTCTGTTCAATCTTATCGCTTGTATGAACTTTATAAAAGTCCTCAGTCAATAATCGCTATAGAGCGGCATTTCCCAGCGGCATTACCCCTATATCCGGTTTTGAAACTATCCGATGGCTCGACACTTCGCTTAAATGTGTCGAATAATCAATATACTTATCCTAAGCAACCATTGTCAATATCGCCCACAGGTAAAAATCTCGTTATTATAGCCTTTGATTCGTGGAGATATACAACGATGGATTCATTATGCACACCCAATATATATTCCTTTGCCAAGAAAGCTGTGACATTTGATCAGCATTATAGTGGCAGTAATGGGACAAAATCGGGTGTGTTCTCTCTTTTTTATGGTTTGTCAGGTTCCTACTTCAATGATTTTGACAAACAATCCATTGAACCTGTCCTTATGCAAACTATGCGAGATAATGGGTATGATGTAAGACTTTTTCCTAGCGCCTCATTGCGGAATCCGCCATTGGATAAGACAGTTTTCCTTTCCTATTCAAATCAATGTGATCCTGCAGGAGGTATGAACGCATGGCAACGAGATGTGTATTTGGCGAATAATTTCATGACGTATTTGACAGAAAGGGACACGACGAAGCCATTTATGTCTTTCCTCTTTTTTGATTCTCTGCATAGTATGATAAAGCCAGATGACTACAAAGGACCATTCCAGCCATCGTGGACTTATGCCAAATATGAGCAACTAGGTAAGGGAGTCGATCCAACAGAGTTCCTGAATCTCTATAAAAACATGGTTTATTATTTAGATAGTCTTGCGGGACTTGTCTTGTCTGAATTAGAAAGTAAGGGATTGTTAGAGAATACGATTGTGGTGATAACAGGAGATCATGCGCAGGAGTTTGATGATAATCACCATTCATTTTGGGGACATAATGGGAATTTTTCGGATGCACAAATAAGAGTCCCTATGATTTATTATAATCCAGATAGTGAGGCAACTACGTATCATCATTGGACAGCCCATTATGATGTTGTCCCTACGCTGATGCGAGATATGTTTAATGTGACAAATCCCGTATCAGATTATTCAATTGGAAAATATCTTCAAGATACGACGGAGAGGGATTTCCTTGTGGTAGATAGTTATATAGGAATTGGAATGATAGATTCAAAAAGGAACATCACCAATTTGTTTTATGACGAAACATACCAGATAACGGATGCCAGTTTGAATGAAGATTTCCATGCAGAAGTGGATGTGGAATTATATCGAAAAGTGCAAGATCAGTTGAAAATGTTTCAACGTTAATAGGTTTTGAAAAATAAGATTGCATAACAGAATCACTACACGAATAGTAGGATAGATGAAAGAATTTTTTGAAACCCAGTAAAAAGAGTGTTTTTCGATGAATTGACGATAAAAAAATGTTTTTTTTATTTTGTCGTTTGTTATTTTCTTGTTTTTTTTGCAAGACAAAATGGCTTGAAATTTTTATAGTTTATATTTATTATATTTAATAGTAAAATTTATGGTTTATACACATGAAGTGCAACAAATGTGTTGTGTTGCCAAAGGTCCTAATCATGGACCAGCACCTATACCTGAGGAAGGAAAATGGGTGCAAGCAAAAGAAATCAAAGATATTTCAGGTTTAACCCATGGTATTGGATGGTGCGCTCCACAACAGGGAGCATGTAAGTTGACATTGAATGTAAAGAAGGGTGTGATAGAGGAGTGTTTGGTTGAAACAATCGGATGTTCAGGTATGACACACTCAGCAGCAATGGCATCTGAGATTCTACCAGGAAAGACTTTGTTGGAAGCATTGAATACAGACTTAGTATGTGATGCTATCAATACAGCAATGCGCGAATTGTTCCTTCAAATCGTATACGGACGTACTCAATCAGCATTCTCTGAGGGTGGTTTGGCAATTGGTGCCGGATTGGAAGACCTTGGAAAGGGATTGATTGGTCAAATGGGTACTTTGTATGGTACGAAGGCTAAAGGAACACGTTACTTGCAATTGACAGAAGGATATATCACTAAGATGTTCCTTGATAAAGACGATCAAGTATGTGGTTATGAATTTGTTCACATGGGTAAATTCATGGATGCAGTTAAGAAGGGAGTTCCAGCTGCAGAAGCATTGAAGAGTGTTACAGGTACCTACGGACGTACTAAGAAAGAAGAAGGTGCTGTTAAATCAATTGACCCTAGAAAAGAATAATTGTTATGATAAGAGAAGTTAAATTTGAATCACAAGACCGTCGTATCAAGCAGATCGAGGATTGTTTGAAATCGCACGGCATTTCTTCTATCGAAGAGGCAAACAAAATCTGTGACAAAGCAGGTTTGGATCCATACAAGACATGCGAAGAGACACAGATGATTTGTTTCGAAAACGCAAAATGGGCATATGTAGTAGGTACTGCTATCGCATTGAAAGAAAAAGCAAAAAATGCAGTTGAAGCAGCTAAATATATTGGAGAGGGACTTCAATCATTCTGTATTCCAGGATCTGTTGCTGATGATCGTAAAGTAGGTTTAGGTCATGGTAACTTGGCAGCTCGTTTGTTGTCTCCAGAATCTAAATGTTTCGCTTTCTTGGCTGGTCACGAGTCATTCGCTGCAGCTGAAGGAGCTATCAAGATTGCAAAGATGGCTAACAAATCAAGACCAAAAGATAAACCATTGCGTTGTATTTTGAACGGTCTTGGAAAAGATGCTGCTCAAATCATCTCTCGTATTAATGGTTTCACATACGTTCAAACTAAGTTCGATTACTTCACTGGTAAATTGAAAGTGGTTAAGAAAATTGCATATTCAGAAGGTGAACGTGCATCAGTTAACTGCTATGGTGCTGATGATGTAAGAGAAGGTGTAGCAATCATGTGGAAGGAAAATGTTGACGTGTCAATCACTGGTAACTCAACAAACCCTACACGTTTCCAACATCCAGTAGCTGGTACATACAAGAAAGAACGTGTGTTGGCTGGCAAACCATACTTCTCAGTTGCATCTGGAGGTGGAACAGGTCGTACTTTGCACCCAGATAACATGGCTGCAGGTCCTGCTTCTTACGGTATGACTGATACATTAGGTCGTATGCACTCAGACGCTCAATTCGCAGGTTCTTCATCAGTTCCAGCTCACGTTGAAATGATGGGATTCTTAGGAATTGGAAACAACCCAATGGTAGGTTGTACAGTAGCATGTGCTGTTGAAGTAGATTTGTACTTGAACAAGAAATAATTTCAAGAATTTATAGGAAAAGGTGATGACGATTTTGTTCGTCATCACCTTTATTGTTAAAAAATGTTACGTTTTTTTTGAGGCGGGGAGCCTTTTTTAAATCGTTGGTTTATAGCTTTGTTGTTGTTACAGAGTGCTTTTTTTACTTGGTTTTGTGCAAATATCTATGGGGGTGAATTAAAAATACTTTCTCTGTTTTTTGTTTTTTTAAGAAATATGTCTACCTTTGTCAACCTATAAATGCATATTATATTACATTTATAATAATACTAATTCGATGAAAAACGTTTTATGATGAATATTAAATGTCGTATACTAACAATGGTAGCGTTTCTTTCAATGTTTTTGTTAGCTAACGCTCAAGAAGAAATAGTTTGTAATCAATACCATTTCAATTATTATTTGGTGAACCCTGCGGTAGCGGGTGCGGAGCGTTGTACACACTTGATGTTGACGGGACGATTCCAATGGATGGGCCAGGAGGATCATCCGATGACCCAGA
>JAFZLC010000026.1 GCA_017551675.1 Paludibacteraceae bacterium
ATTTATTGTCAGGTAGAAGAGAAACCAGATGGATGGGATGCTGGATGGACTTCTTCCCAATCTAAGATTGTGTGGGGAGCTCCAATGGTTACAATTGAAGCTGAACCAGACGATGAAAAGTTTGGAAGCGTCATCTATGCAGGCACCTATTTGGAGAATGGCGAGGCTCTTCTTATAGCACATCCAAAAACAGGATATAAATTCATCAAATGGGAGGATGGAAACACTGACAGTGTGCGCACTGTAAATGCCTCTGAGGCGAAAAAATATAAAGCACAGTTCTCTCCTATCCTCTCTGACATACCGACTGTAAAGTCTGACTCTGATGATAGATTGATATATGGCACGAAAGAGGCTATTGTTGTGGAAAAGGCCACAGAGGATGTGTATGTGTTCAATACTGCGGGAGTACTCATTATTCGCCAGCCAGCCACTGAAGAACATACTGAAATAGCTGTTCAGAAAGGCATTTATGTCATCAAAACAGGAATGCGTTCCAAGTTGATTATTGTGAACTAATCTGTTTAGAACAATTTTTATAACAGTCTTTTTAAGAAATTAAGTGTCCGCAGTGTCGAAAATAGGCACTGCGGACATTTTTTTGTCACTGTTTTAAAATAAATTTATGAATAGGTCGATAGGCTTTTCCGTTCTTTTTGGATTTCTTTCGTATCTTGCTGTTTGTCTGCCGTTCTCCATAGAGACACAAAATCTTTGCGTCTCAGCAAAATATGAAGATGCAAAATATGGGAACGCAAACTTTTGCGTCCCGACAATAGGGAATCAAACAAAAAAAAATAAAAATATAGAACCCGTCCAATAGGGATTCTGTTCTACCACCCGCATGTATATTGGAGGTGTAATCCTTCAAAAAAGGGTATTGACTGTCTCTCCAGAAGAAGTTCTCAGAGAGTCCTCTTCCTGCAATTCCACCTCTTTCTCTACAAAAAATACTGTAAGTGCATAGAAAAGGGGTATCCACTCATTCACATACAGAAAGAGCCCATCACGCCTTATTGGAAACCCGAGCGACAACGGTTCGATGCCTGTGCGACCGGCAACCTCCTCATCCTAGCGACCTGGGGACTAGACCAGATGTCGGCTGTGAACAGTGTCCCCTCCTGTAGTGATTATGGTTGTTTCCATAACATGAACCGCCTCGTTGCCGAAATCTGTTCGTTTAAGGGGAGGGCTAAGATTATTAGGAGGTGAGGTATAATTGGTTTGTGACGCTGATGAATATTGCTCATACAAATTTTTTTATTGGAGACTGAATTTTGTAATTATTTTATATTTTTGTAAAGCGCAAAAAGTTTAATATGGAAATTCCTAAAATACTTGAATATAGGCCCTTTGGTTTTTATGACACAGATCCATTCATTGAAATGTGTCATGATTTGGCATTTGAAAAGTTGGAAGATATGTATCCCGAGTACACGGTGGACTCCTGCGATTGCTTTGGGTTATACATTTATGATAAAGACGCAAATTCCATTGCACAATATTCAACAGGTCGCATGGGTAAAATAGGTCCTCTTGCGATGAAAAACGAAACAACAGAAGAAGTGATTCCATTATGTCAACGATAGGCAGTCAGAATACAATAAGAAGATTTTATAATTACATCCTCAATATTTTGTTGGGGGGGGTAATATGCTATAAATCAATATATTATAATTTATATAAGGATCCAGATGCAAGGAGGTGTTTCTTGTATTTGGATTTTTTTTGTTTAATGAAAAAAAATATCTGCCATGTTTAAAGTCATTTGGGACAAGCAAAATAACGGAATAATATTAACGATGTCATCGGCAGGCGAAGCTCTTGCTATTGCTCCCAGACCAGTTTTCTGGGAAGAATTAGATCTTCTTGGACTGAATCACATGGGCTGGACTTACCCACACGCTGATGCACCTCTTCTCTGGGCTTGTGACCGTCGCTACTTCTATTGTGGTGTTCTTGTGATGGAAGTAAAAGGAGGAAATCTTTACGATGAACCAGAGATTGCACTAACACAAGAAGGCAAAAATATCATTCTTACTCCAATTGATATAGAAGCGCTTCGCAATGTAAATGCCGACACAATGTTTTTAATTGAGCACGAGGCGATGGAGTTCATCAATAGCGTATATCGACGCTACAAGGGCATCACAAAGGCTTCTGAGACCAATCCCGACATCGATTTCCAAGCTCTGGCTGCTCGTCTTGAAAAGAAGACAGGAGTAAAACGGGTGGTCGTGAAGGAGGACTGCGACAGTTTCGACATTATGTCTGAGAATGAGGCAAATGCGAAAGGTAAAGGTGCTGTACTTACAAGTAAGATTGATGAATTTGTTGTCTCTTTCTCCGGTGGTAAGGACTCTCAGGTCCTTCTGGATCTTGTTGCTCGCGTCGTTCCAAACACGGATTTTATTGTTGTCTATTCCGATACTGGTTACGAACTGCCCACCTCTCTCGAATTATACGAAGAGACCAAGCTTTTCTATACAAAACGCCATCCTAAATTGGCATTCCATATTGCAAAAAACGAACAGTCTATCATGTACTACTGGGACAATCTTGGTTCCCCAAGCCGTATCCATCGGTGGTGCTGTAGCGTGATGAAATCTGCTCCCTTGGCAAGAAAACTGAAGGAGTTGAACGGAGGGAAGAAACAACCCCATGTGCTGTTGTTTGATGGCGTCCGTGCTGAGGAAAGCGTAAGTCGGTCTGGTCGTTCCAGAATTGGGAAGAACGTTAAGCATAACAATATAATTAACGTGAGCCCTATCCTTGAATGGAATTCGACAGAGATATATCTATACATCCTTATGTATGGTCTTCCCTTCAACAAATCCTACAGGAAAGGCCTGTCTCGCGTAGGGTGTATTCTTTGTCCCTACTCATCCGGCTGGAGTGAGGATCTGTGTGGAAAACTATATCCCGAGACCCTCGAACCGTTTATTTCTTGGATTGAAAATACTCTTCATTCCAATAATGTGGAAGGCGTTCAGAACTATATTAAGACTGGACGTTGGAAGATGAGAGCCGGCGGACGTGATTTGAAAGTAGAATCAACCGTCAACGTCGTTTCTGTCAATCCGATATTTAAGGCTATCCTGCATAACCCAAAAGAAAGTCTGCTGACATGGCTCAAGATTCTCGGACCATATACATATACCCAATCCGATAATATAATTGAAGGCAAACTGAAGTATAACAAGGTCGTCTATTCGTTTAAAATTCAGTTTTTCAAAGACGACTCAATATCCTTTGAATTTGGCGATACTGGCGGCGATGTAATTCTTATTAGCCGTCTTAAGAAGATATTATTCAAGACCACATTCTGTGTTCACTGCGAGGTGTGTGAAGTCGAGTGCCCTTCTGGCGCTCTGGCGGTTACGCCTATCGCTTCTGTGGATAAAAACAAATGTGTTCACTGTTACAAATGCCTTGACTTCAATGATAAGGGATGTATTACAGCTGCGTCCGTTAGCGCATCATACGGCGACAATTTAACAAATAATTACACCAAAAATATGAAACAGACCAAATCAGGCATCAATCGTTATAATGATGGTATGGGCTTACGCGAGAACTGGCTGCGCAAGTATTTTGACAGTTATGAGACCTTCTTCGACAATGAAGAGCATGGTCTTAATATGGATTACCAGATTCCACCGTTTACTAACTGGCTACGAGAGGCGAAGATTCTCAAAGAAGAGACCAAGGAAATCTCCGAAATTGGCATAAAGTTAATGTCCCTTTACCCTACGAATCCCAAACTCGTGTGGGAGATTATTTTCATTAACCTATGCGCAAATTCCGAAATTTGTCATTGGTTTCATTCTGCTATCGGCTTCGAGAGATTTTATGCAAGGGCGGAAATGGATGTTATTCTCCAAGATTCCTATCCTGAACTCAAGGGCCGTACATTAAGTAATCCACTAAACTCCCTCATCAATACTTTCAAGGAGAGTTCATTAAGTAACGACCCTCAGCTTGTGACTTTAGCTAAAGAAAGTGGAAGGTTGGCAGTAATCCGTAAGACTTACAATGAGGTTTCCATTGCAGCCGTGGCTTATTCCCTATATCTATACGCAGAAAGGAAAGATCGCCGTTCGCTTACAGTATCCGAATTTTTCTCGGATAGTCAAACAGAAGGTGTCTATCGTGAGTTTGGCCTTGACCGCCTAGTGTTCGAACGAATTTTACGTACCTTACAAGAGGAACGGAACCACGTTCTCAATGTCCAACTCAACTTGGGCCTTGACAACATTAATCTTCGCGAAGACATTTCCTCTGCTGATATAATTAAGATGATGCTTTAGTAGAACTAACTCATACGCGATATTATGGCAAGCTATTCCGATTTTATACAGATGCAAAACTACCTGCCGGTGTATGACATCACGGCAGAGTCAAGCAATCGTTTGTGGGCTTCATTCATCCCCACGAACCAGTTTTGCGACCTTTTGCAACAGACGATGACCGCCGTGTCATCATCCGACAAGTTTAAACGTAAGAGCATTTGGGTTCAAGGAACCTTCGGAACAGGTAAATCCCACGCCAGCTCTGTTGTTCGGCATCTGCTGTGCGACCAGTACGAAGGTGTCAACTTCTATTTCAACAAGATAGAAGATGCAAGCCTCCGCGCTCAGGTGGACAATTTTCGCAAGAATAAACGCTTCTTCTCTGTAGTGATAAAGGGCATCGAGGGAGCATATGATCTACCACGTTTCTCTTTGGCTCTGCAACGTCATGTTAAGGAAGCCCTCAATGCTGCCGGCCATTCCAACATCGTAGTCAAGTCTAATTTTGAGAGTGCTGTTCAATATGTCGAGGAACACATGCAATACACGCAGGATGCTATCGATAAGCATGAAGATCTCAAAGACATAGCCCCGACCCCTGAATCGGTCATTTCCCTGCTAAAGGATAATAATATTCAAGTCTATATGGAGTTGGAAGAGGCTCTCTACAAAACCGTGGGTGTTCCGCTTACAACAAAGAATGTCAGTGAATGGCTTGCCGAAGTGGAACACGCCATTGAAGCGGAAGGTATCGCAGACGGCCTGATTATCTTTTGGGATGAGTTTACCTCTATCATGGAAGCCATCGGTAGCGACCGTATCAGCGTGCTCCAAAATATCGCCGAGAAGTCGCAGAGTTGCAATCTCTTCCTCTTCCTGATTTCTCACCGCGTAGAAGATCAGGTCACCTCTGTCAGCAAGAGAGAGGATGTCAAAACGATGAACGACCGCTTCTACACCATCCGCTATATGATGGATGAGGTTTCTACGTACAAAATTATGCGTCACACCTTCGATATCCAAGGTGATGATGTTTACAATCAGCTCCGTTACAACCGCACGGTCAAGTTGAACGAACTCATTGACTACCTGTGCGAAGGTGGCGTTGAAGATGAGCGCAAGAGCATCCTGGAACTATTCCCAATGCACCCCTATAGCGCATTTCTTTGCTCGAAACTTTCAGACTATGTTGGTTCCGCCAACCGTTCCGTCGTGAATTTTATGAACGACGATAAGAAAGGTTTCCGCAAATTCATTTCTGACGAATCCGTATATGAAATGCGCAGCCTTCTTACAGCGGAATGGCTCTGGGACTTCTTCCTTGACAGTTTTTCTGCAAATCCGTTGTGTGGAGCCTTCACATCGAACTTCCAGAACCATATTCATCGTGTAGAAGAAGCCGGGGATGACTATGTGCGCGTGTATAAAGGTATTCTTCTGTTGAATACACTCTCCACCCAGTTCGCAACTAAGAGTTCGGACATAATCGCACGTATCTCCCCTAATGAGAAGAGCATTCGTGGTCTATTCGCTGATGACCGTTTGGAACCCAAGATGGATGACATTCTGCGTTTCTTGGACACCAACCAGATCATTGCCCGTGACGTATTCGGCGAGTTCAAGATTTCCGTCAGTTCCCTCAATCCTGCAGAGATTGCTAAGGAGAAAGAAAAAGTGGCTGCTCAGTTTAAGACTGCCAACGACTTTCTGGGCTATAACCCTGCAGTTAAGACGAATATCACCAAACTTTTTACCGTTGGTGACCACCTTATTCGCAAATGTGATCCACAATTGTTCTCCTGCTCTGACCAGGAAACCGTTGTTCGCGCTAAGTTGAGAAAATACACGTCGGAAAAGCTGAATACCCTCCACGTGGCCATCTATTTGGCCGTGACGGAAGAAGAGCGCCGTGCCTTTGAAAATCGTGTGAAGGACTTCTCGTCAGAGTTCCATGACTCTATCCATATTATTCCAGATGAAGTGCTCACCAACGAGGCTCGAACAAAATTCATCGACCTTATCGCCAACCACAATGTGGCCAAGAGTCACTATCAAGAGTCCGTCGAGAAAGAAAGCGAGTTAGTAGCAAAACAACTGGTGTTCAAGTGGGTCAACCGCCTTGTTAATGGCTCATTTGACCTCTATTTCAACGGTGAGCAGACCCGTGAGGGCATCGTTAGTAACATCTATGCACTTATCAATAGGAAATTCAGTCTCAGGGTATTCCCGAAGGGTATGGAGGCTGTCAAGGCTTATCGCTCAGGAGTTGCAAATACATTTCTTGCAAACAAGAACTTCCCCGCCTTGGTGCTGCAAATGCTCCAGTACCCTACTCGTGACAAAATGGTCAAGTTCTCCGGCTCAGATATGCCGGCAAAGCACATATTCGAGGAAAACGACAACCACCTTGTGGACGAGGAGTGCAAGCTTACTCCAGCCGCTATCAATGGTGAGGCTTGGATTGCCCAAGTATGCCAAGAAGTCGACATATGCATCGAAAATGCTAAGAAGAAATACGTAGACAAATTCTCTCTTTCCGAGATATTTGCTCCGCTGATGCGCCCACCATTCGGTTTTTTCCCTTCCCGTGCCAACTGGGTTGCATTTGCCTATGCACTGCGCAAACATAAGGCTGATCTCTTTGTCACCACCATCTCCCAGCCCATATCCGACGAAAAACTCTCGGAAATGATTGTAGAACTATTCAAAATGTGGAATGACGGTCACTCAGAGGCCAGTAACAAACTGATGCTTCGTTTTGGCTCAAAGGAAGAGAGTGAACTCACGCAGTTGCTATACGACGTGTTCCAGCTTCAGTTCATCAAGGATATTCCCGAAGTGAAGAGCCTTAGCAATGTTCGCTGGGGTATCAACGAGTTCTGTATGCAGAAGTCAAAGTACCCGCTCTGGGTACTTACCTACTGTAACAACATCAACGAGAACCGTTCCGCCATCATCAAACTCCTTATCGAGGTGCTGGAGGCGGACCAGAATCCCGATATTGCCAAGATAAAGAACCTCTATCGCCTTGTAAACGGCGAGAAAATGGACATAGCTCAGCTCGTTTCCAACCCCAACAATTACGAGAGCGGCTTCTTGAATTTCATCAATTCAATGAAGACTGTCAAGATCCAGCGGGATTGGTGGAACGAACTGATAGAGGAAATCTCGCATCTGCAGTCCGAAGTTGCTTTCCGTAAGGAATCTGACGTGCGTGAGTGTGTTCTGAATTTCTACATTGCCAAAGTGGATGCTCAGAAACCGTCTCAGCCTGCAAAACCTGCTCTGCCTGACACTCTCGGCAACACTACTTCGGTCAACCCTGGCGATGCTCCTGTTTCCCCTGCGCCGAAACCGGTGGGAAAGCCAGTTGACCAGGATGTCGTAAAGAAGGCCAAGAATCTGGTTAAAGAAGCCAATATGCCCGGTGTTTTGTGGCAGAAGGTGGTCCTCGACATCATTGAGGCCAATCCAGAAGTGGCAAAATTCATCACCAACTATCTTTCGTAATCTATGGACGCATCAGAAAAAATCATCCGTTTCAACTCCTATGATGCGCTGCTTGACGAAATCAAGCGCGATATGAAGGACGGAGACCCGCTTCGCTGCAGGTACCCTGTCCGCTTTATTATGCTCAACAACTTCGATGTCTGGCATCAATTGGCGAAAGACTTACCTGTTTTTGGGGTACAACCGTTTAACTTGGAGGAGCTGATTGTCGATAATCACGAGCGTTGGATAACGACAGATGAACTGTGTCGCACGATAAAAGGTCTCAAAGTAACATCTTTGATAACACCTTTTTCTGAATTAGTGCGGTTCTATTCTGACACCGACTTCCGTGGCTTCTTCAATGAGATAATGATAAATACGGAGGATGTTGACCACCCTGAAAAGCGCATCTATATTCCTCTGATTGGCCTCCAGAATCGTTTCTGTGGTTTTCTCAACAGTTTTGCCCGTATAGAGGAAAGTGCCCCTATTTGGGCCTACCTAACCGAAGAGCATAAGACCAAGGTCTTCCTTACCACTATCAAAAGCGAGTCGAATGCATTCGCCGGTCACGAAAACATCAAATGCCTTGACACGTTCTACGACTGGCTCCGTTTCTGGAAGACACACGCCCCGCAAAAGCAGATTATCTGTTCTTCCAGCCCTATTAACCGCAAGGAGAAGTTCGCAGGCCCTGATAATATATTTACATTCAAACATATAAAGAATACCTACGAGTATATCGATTCCTTCCTCGGAGTCAATGTCTCGTTGGCTTATGATGCGTCTGAAGAAGACTTCTGGTCACAATTGTTTTCCGATATTATCAAGACAGGCCCGACTACGTTCAACTTTTCTTCTTTCGTATCCGGTCATTTCGGGTTCTCCAAAGTTTCACCGCGAGAGTTACTTCAACACTGGATTGAGTCAGAAACCACACCTTACGAGCGTTGGCTCCTTAAATACTACTTCTTATCTTCTGTACTCGCAGACAAGTATGCCTATCTCAAGGTCTGTTTCGATGAGATTACAGAATACGACAACTATTGTGAGCTGCCCTCCAAGATTGCCGAGCGTATCTTCTACTTCAGCGAGACCTCGACTCAAAACAGTTTCGCTGCTGAGCGCCAGTCGTTGATGAAGTCTTCTGCCGTTCTGTTCAATCAGTTCACGGACGAGTCCACGAAGACCTACATCAAGAGTTGCCTTGTCGAACTTGACCAGAACAATACTCAGTTGGCGATCACCTTGACAACGGGCATCTTTGATTTCGAGAAAGTGCTTATCACCGCCTGGTTTGCCAATCGGGCTAACACCGGCTTGTCTCTCGAGAAAGCAGTCGAGAAATACCCCGACCTCGGGCTGTACCTAGCAGACCTCAAGCCAACTGAAAATCGCAAGGATAATTGGCACTTGAATTATCTTGCGGCATACCGTGACGCCAAACTGTTTGATGAGATTACGGAGCCTATCGCAACGTTTATTGCCGAGAAGAATCACGATGAAGACTCTTTCTACGATTGGTACCACTCCTTCAGTGAAACACACGACCTTCTGCACAAGCATCAGAATAACGCCGATCTGCGGCCCGACAAAGTGTACTGGGTTGATGCTCTGGGTGCCGAGTTCCTCCCATTCTTGCTATCCATTTTCGAGGATGGCAGCCTTGGATTTCGTGTGCTTTATTCCGAGGTCACACGCTGCACCATCCCCTCCGCTACGGCCCAGAACCGTTTTGACGATGTTGTGAAGTTCGAAGAATTGGACAAGATTGCACACGATGCCGCCGGGTACAAGAAGAACACTACCCTCGTGAAAGAGTTGAATGTGCTGGCCGCTAAGATGAGGGAGATCATCACAAGCAATTCCCACGGAGAGCATACCATTGCCATTGTCTCGGACCATGGTCTTAGTTGCCTATCCCGTTTGGCGGATTCGAAGAAGTATGATGCCAAAGTGGAACACGATGGACGTTATATAAATGTCACCGGAGACAACAAACTTTACCACGATTCTGACTATGTGGTCCATATCAACGAGAATGACGGCGAGCGCTATAAAGTTGCCTTGACACACTCCTCGCTGGGCCGAAAACCCGTCCACGAGGTACACGGTGGTTGTACTCCTGAGGAGGTGCTGGTTCCCTACATCATCATAACCAATAGGAAACAGATTTTGGCTACTTACCGATACGAGGTTCTTACGAAGGAAATCGAGGTTTCCGACCCTACTATCACTGTCAATGTGATGCCTCAACCCTCCAAGGTGAAGCTTACTATAGATGGCCAGGAATACAATATGACTCGCAGTGGCAACAAGTGGTCTGCATGTGTTGATGGCCTGGAAGAAGGCGAATACAGGGCAGACTTCACCATTCCTGGCGGAACTTCTTATAATGAGATTATTAAAGTTAATGGTACCGGTTTCGGTGGAAATGATTTCTTACACTTTTAGAAATGAGCGAATTAGGACAAAAAATTAAAGCGGTCTTTGGTTCGGCCGCCATCTTGAAGAACCCTCAGAACTATGATGTGTTCTTGGGAAGGAACCTTCCTTCTTTCGTGAAGGACTTCCTTATCTCTCAGTATGCTAATCCTGATGGGACTCTTCGTAAACAGGATTTGGCACGATATCTAGACGAACATATCCCAAACAATAACAATGCAGTGAAAGCCCGACTCCGCAACGGAGAAACGCTTACTCTGCTCACGCGTTTCATTGTCAACACCAACCTAATTGCCAATAAAGTTCAGTTCCAGATACCAGATATGGGTATCAAACCAAACGAGACTCTAATACCGTCCTATCTTGTAGAAAGGTATCCTACTGATTTGATTGATGGTGAGAAGTGGGGGCTTTTGAAAGTGGTTTACCTTCCACCGGATGAAGGAGTTGCAGGACATGTGGAAATGGTCGATTTTAAACCATTCAAGCCGCTTCAGAAGTTGGATTTGAATCTATTTCGCAAGTTCCGTTCAGAGTTCTCCACAGAAGAATGGATTGACGTTATCATCTCCGCAATGGAGTATAACCCAGATTCCTTCAAAAATCAGACACAGAAGTTAGAATTCATCACACGTCTACTTCCATTCATTGAACCACGTCTAAACATGGTCGAATTGGCACCAAAGGGAACTGGTAAGTCATATGTCTTCGGTAATCTTAGCAAGTACTCTTGGTTAGTCAGTGGTGGTGCTGTATCCCGTGCCAAACTCTTTTTCGATAAATCTCGCCGTACCCCAGGAATAATGCACGACCACGACTTGGTTTCATTTGATGAAATTCAAAGTATAACATTTACCGACCCACTTGAGATGCGTGCAATCCTAAAGGGATATCTTGAATATGGTAAGGCAACAGTTGACAATTACGAATTTATGTCTGAATGTGGCTTAATGCTTCTTGGTAATATTGAACTTACGTCTGAAGGATTTCCACGCAGCGATCGCTATTTTGATGAACTACCAGAAGTGTTTCATGAATCTGCTCTTCTTGATAGGTTTCACGGATTCATAGAAGGATGGCTTCTCCCGCGCATGAACAATGATATGATTCTGCGTGACTGGACCATAAACGTAGAATTCTTTTCCGAGGTTATACATAAACTCAGAGTTGCACCAGAGTATGCAGAATTGGTCAACAACACTATTGATGTGCCAAAGAAAGCTGACACACGACATCTTAATGCAGTTCGTCGCATAGCTACAGCCTATAGTAAACTTCTATTTCCTCACATCACCTCAGTTGACCAACTAGATAAGATGGAATTTGATAACTATTGTTTGCAACCAGCTATTCATCGTCGTGACCAAGTACGTCAACAATGTGCTAATATAGACAACGAAAGTTCATTTTCTCAACCGATGCCAGACATCCGCGTAAAAATATAATTCCCATGTGCAGAGCAGAAGATGAATCCAAATGGTTTGAAAAAAGTGAATTTACAGATCAGGATATCTGTTTTTTGAATTATATATACAATAATATTGCAATAAAAGAGTATCCTGAAACTTCCTTATTACTTTGTAATATACGTAACCAATTGACAGAAAATCAGTTTTTCAAAATGGTAATGCAAATGAATACTGACATTGCTAGAAAAACATTGGGATTTGGAGGTGTGCAAACTAGAGATGTTATAAGTATGTGTAACATGGTTCGTTGTATTGCAGGGCATTTAGGTTCACGTAAGGTGTTTGAGTGTATAAGGAAAACTGATATCGCTGTTATATTCATTAAAGAAAAACTAAAAAACGAACATATAAGAATAATTCATGCATATGAATCATTTTGGGAATCTTGTGATCGCTCTGTGGTTACTTTTTATATGAAGGTTATAGTTATCAATCGCGAAACTGTTAAATTTCAAGGGCTTAATCATAAAAAATCACAAAAACTCTACGACATATTCAAAAATGTTTTGGCTTATATTGACAAACTCGTTGTTGTCGATGATGAATCACATCCAGAAATGATTCTTATCCCTAATCTTATAAAACTAGGGTTAAATGAAAGACAGTGTAACACTGTATTGACCAACATGAAGAAATGTGGTCATTTCCCAATTTTTACTACGCTGTCATATTTATTCGAGAATATGACCAATAATCGTCAAAAGGACATTTTTCGGAGGTCTCTCAATAGTGTATATGGCAAACCAATTGAAGATTTGAATAATATTGCCACATCTCTTGGTTTATCAAGAGAAAGAGTTAGACAGTTACGTGAAGAATGTTACACCCAAGCAACAAAACTTCCTTGTGTTTTCTTGAATTCAGAATTATCAGATAATTATCAATATAAGGTACAAACAGAGTATGACTTCAATCTCATAAGAGAAGAAGAAGGTGTCGATTTTAGTAACGAATATATTACCATTTGTATATCATATTTTTCAGTAGATTACAAACTTATTGGAGACTCACGTAAGGCTATGTTTATGTCATCAGGCACATCGAAACCTTTGTATTTAGTATCTAAAAGACTATCTGAGTTTTTTGATTTTGATGAGTTTGTTAGTTCCATAGATCAAACGATATACGAAAAACGTTTTTTCCCTTATCGAGAAGATCTTGAAGCATATGTTCGCAGACTAATTGGTACAGATATAGTCACTGAAGATATATATGCTATAGTTAAAGAATGTAGACAAATACTTCAAAAAGGTTATCCTGACAATATCATCAATAGTCAGATATATTTCCCGACCAATACACGGAAAACAATCCCTTATCTGATAGAAGACATATTGCATGAATTCAATCGTCCTATGACGGCAGAGGAAATAAGTAGTATTTTAAAAGAACGTTATCCTGATCTTGAACAGTCTTCGGGCAAGATAGGTCCTAATGCTTTACGTAACAGTAATATCATTGCTGTAAGTCGAACTAGCACATATGCATTAACGGAGTGGGATTATACGGAAAAACGAGGTGGAACTATTCGTAATCTTGCCGAAGAATACCTCAACAGTCTTATTCCACCGATTGCTTCACTTGCCGAAATTTGTAGCTACATATCAAAATTCCGTTCAGACATAAAGGAAAACAGTGTTAAGGCCAACCTATGGGCTGAGTCCAACCGTTTTTCAATTTATTACAAGGGAAATACAATTTATATAGGTTTGTCTAGCTATAATTATGATAAAGAATACATACTACAAGGAAAAAATCAAGGACGACGTTCGTTTATGAACAGTATAGAACTCCTTGAGAATTTCATCAAACAGCATGGCAGATTTCCTTATAGTTCTGTTGAGGGTGAGGAAGCTCGTCTAAGTCGTTTTTATATGGTGTCAAAAGCTAACATGAGGGAAGGAATTCTTTCGCCTGATAAAATAGCCGAAATAGAACGAATTGATACAAAATACGGTTCTCTCAAAACAAAAAAAGAACGAGTGCCATGGGAAGAACGTTTTGAACGTTTTGTTAAACATATAACCGAAAATGATTCTCTTCCACGTCAAAGCTCCAAAGAATATGCATGGTATGAAGAGAACAAAGCTCTATACGATGCAGGAATGCTAGACTCCCATCGTGCCAAGTCCTTTAATTTTCTCGTAAAAATTGTTGAACGTATGTTGTAGTCATGTGATGTTTGTAAACTTATCACATTTGTTTTTGTTCTAACGATACTTAGAATCAACAAAAATTACCTCTATTACGCAAATCAGATTTCTTTCATTTTACGAGTAATAGCCTTTTTTCTCGAATGAATTTCCGAACCCCACTTCAAATTTTATCGCAAAACTTGACCCGCCACTTCAGACTTTCACCCAAACCAATATCCTTTATTGTGATTTTATACCACTTCCCCCCCACAAAAAAGGTGTACCAAATCCAAATTTGATACACCCTCTTTCTTGTTTTTTCTCTTACTAGATACTAAAAAATAATTATAGAATCCTCCTCTGCCAATTCCACCTCTTTCTCTACAAAAAATACTGTATGACTAGGGTCTGTTACATCAACAACTGAATGGTTGTCGCCATCACGAATAACAGCCAGTTTTATCGTCTTATTATTACGTGGTGAGACGCCAACTAATGATGCTACCTGCTCTTCATTGTCCGAAACGACCAATGCATCAACAATACGATCGCCGTTGATGTAGCCCTTATCTCCATAGAAAGTCAGGGTCAAAGAATCTGACACAAACTCATGTGTGTATAAATAGCCCCACAACTCTGCATTTAGAGAATCTTTCACTTGTGTGGCAAGCGAATCTGAATCATTACCCGGAGCAGAAGGTGTCGGATTATGACATGATGCAAGAAGTGCTAGGAAAAAGATCGGAAGTAAAAATTTGCGATTCATAAAATATATGTTTTTTATTTAGGTAAGGATTATAAATTCATTTCGTGGGATTTGAATTTGTTTCATTTCCCATTTGCAGAAACGATGCACATCGTCTCTACCGAAAGACGTTCAAAGATAATGAATATTTTCATTCATAACAATTATATCAATAAAATCATTCCACAATTAATTATGTTTGTAGAAAATAAATGTCTCATAACGAAAAAGAAAGAGGATAGATATGGAAATGAATAAAAAAATTTATGCTTTTTAGGATAAAAAGAGAAAAGATTTCTATAACTTAGTGGCGATTTAAATATTAAAAACTTAAAACTGGAAAATTAAAATGGCAAATTCAATTAACTTGGCAAAATTAGACGCTAATGATATTGTTGCAATCAATAACGCAGCATATGCAGGCGCAATCAAAGTAGTTGCTGGTAAAGTAGCAGCAGGTAACGTAACTTTTGAGATCGATGGAAAGACCATCAACTTGTCTGACGCTGGATGCTCTTATTTGAGCACAAGCTTGGAACCAATCAACAGAGCAAAAGCAGAAGAAAGACCTGCTGAGGTTTTATTGGCATTGGCTGCAAAATCTACAGAATTAATCACTCCTACAGATTGTACTAACCCAACTGTTAAGTCTGGTGCTGCTTCTACTTCATTCGCAAAGGGTGAAAAAGAACTTGACTTAGCTAAGTTGAGCGATTCTGATATGATTCGTTTCAATCACATCGGAAAGACTGGCGAAATCAACGTATTGGAGGTTAAACCAGGTGAAGCTACTATCCAAGTAGATGGCAACGTAATCGAATTGTCTGATGCTGGTGCTTCTTACATCGACAACAACTACAAAGAGATCAAAATGGCTAATGCTGAGGCAGACCCTACTTTGGTATTGTTCGCATTGAAAGCAGGTACAACAAAATTGGTTTCTGCTTCTAAGGTATCTAACCAGAAGATTGCGAAAGGTGCAATTGACACAGTATTCATCATCTAATGAATTCAATTTATTTATAAATCTTTAAATACAAACAAAATGAAGAAAATTATTCTTTTAATCAGCTGCTTAGCAATTCTTGCTGGTTGCAAAAACAAAAAAGCAGAAGAGCCTGCTCAGCCAGAGGCTCAAGTAACAGAGACAGTTCAAGAAGTTGGTCAAGCTATCGAAGCTGTTAGCCAATTCTTGGAGGAAAACAAAATCCAAGCTAAATCTTTCGGATTGCGTCAAGAAGAAGATGGTACTTGGCAATTGAATCTTAAGAACTTGGATGCTAACGGTGAAGCTGCTGGCGAACTTTTGAAGTTAACTTTGGCAGACAACGTAGAAATCGTTACTTTGGAAAGTGGTAACATCTTGTCTTCTGCTTTGAGCGACGAAACAAAGAGCGCTTTGAATAACAAATTCGTTGGATACTGGTTGGATGGAGATAAGATTTCTCACATTGTAGAATTTGCTAAATAAATAAATTCTCACATAAAGTAAAAAGCGGCGTGCTATACATGCCGCTTTTTCTTTTTAATATGCCAACGCATGGAGTCTTCCCCACTCCTCCTTATGCTTCTGCCTCTCTGTCTTACTTAAAGCCATCAAAAAGCCCTCCTTATTCAACACTCGTACCCCGTCTTGAATAATCGTCAGTCGACTCAACTCCGCATAGGTAATATCTCGTATCTCATAAGTCACATCCACAACGGCTGGCTGATAATCCTTCACCTCTTTTATGCCTCTGAAATAAAACCTTCCTCTCAACTTTTCATAATCAAAATTATCATCTATCGGATCCTGCCACGACTGAACTTGATACCCCTCCCCTTTCAGATATGCAATAATCGCCTTCAAATTATCCATCGTACAATCGGCATAGAAGTCAGCATCATGCACACCATCCTCCAACACCTCAGGATATGTCATGTCTAATCCTAAACTGCCAAACAAGAGACATTCGAACCTCTCACTCATCTGTCTGGCCACCCTTATCAATTCAAATGTTGGTATCATAAGCTCCTCCTTTCTACAATCGTAAATCCTTTAACGCTATCTCTCCCTTCATATTCCAATCTGTACATAGTTTACCATTGGGATACAATATCAATTTATAGATCTTATCTCCGTAGTGCTTGCTGATCATCTCTTCATAATCAGACATCTCAAAACTGACGTTCATCTCTCCTTGATATTTATAACCAAAAGAGAAATAGTAATATCCCTTCGTTATATTCATCAGCTGAAAAGCCTCTTTATCCAACGCTTGCAAGATCTCCATTATCTCCACACGATTCTCCTCTATGTATTTCGCAGTCACTCCATCGTCTATACAGTCGTCAAACATCGCCAACTCACGAAATACCAAGTTCTTCACACCTATGTTCCGCGCAAACTGAATATACTTGACTATATCATCATAATTCTTCACACCCGTCTTCTGAATCACGCAGACCATCTTCAAATCAACCAACGGCAAGAGCTGTCGAACCGTATTCTCGAAACACTCATTCGTTTTTATCAGATATTTATTTCGAAAATTCATTATCGTCTGATTGACATTCTCATCATAGTGGTGCCTAGAACACTCAATCCTCGTCAGTCCACCATCAACAATGGCATCACGAAGTCGTTGAAAATTACGTTCGAAACCAGACAAATTCGTATACATCACCTTGTCTATGATATTATCATAAAGATTAGCACACTGCAAGATTGTCTCCAACTGTTGCGGACTCTCCGTAGGCTCTTTTCCAGATAATGATAAGAACAACGGTTTCTTCTTCACCTGCTCTAAAACATCCAACAAACGTAATCTGTAATCCCCTACCAAATCACCACAGACCATCACATTTCCATCCCTCACCAATTTCTCAGAACAGAATTTACAATTGGCACTACATACATTATAAATATATGGTGTAAAAGATATTTGATCGCGTTGATCATACTCCCTAATTTTCACATTGCATTGCGTAGCGAGTCTCTCTGCCAACTTTGCATAATTAAAATAAAATTGCTTCTCCATATTACCTCCCTCTCTAATTTGTGTAACTTTTACGCAAATTAAATAATAATAAATGAAACCACAAAATATTTTGTGTATTTTTTACACATTATTTTGTAGAATGGATAAAAAGGGGGGTAAGTCCTATAAATTGACCTACAATAAAAGGTAGACATAAACAGCGTATGCAGCGAGTGTCAGAAAGCCCCAGAGACGTCCGACATAGCCATTTTGGCAATTCCACAATGCTGTTATTTTATGCGTTTTAACAAGATCAGAGAGATTTTTTCTAACGTTAATCATACCGATGATGAGAATGACGCTGAATAGGAGGAACCAAATCAGATCACTTTTAAATTCTGAAAACGAAAGCGGAATAGGTGAAATTGCAGATGTGATACCCAACACTGCACCAATGTTAAAGATATTAGATCCGATGATATTTCCTATTGTGATTCCCACCTCTTTCTTCAATACGGAAGCGATAGAAGCCGCCAACTCTGGCAAGCTAGTACCTATTGCAACGACGATTAAGGAGATGACACGTTCTCCCACGCCCCAACGCAAAGCAATCTCAGAGGCTCCTTTCACCAACATATCAGAGCCAAAAGCCAACGCAGCGAAAGAAGCTATCAGAATCACGATATTCAGCAGCAAAGAGTGCTTAGGCGACTCATACTCATCTTTCGCACCACCCTTCTTCGAATCGTACAACGACCATAGTATGTATAATAGCAAAAGCAATACAGCCAGGCCACCTTCCAAACGAGATATGCATCCATCTAAACATGCGAGAAACAACAAAACAGAAAAGAGGAGCATCACCATGCCATCCACCTTAATGGATTTCGCACTGACGAAGAAAGGTAATAGCAGAGCGGTTAGAGCTCCAATAAAACTGATATTGACGATGTTGGAACCCAAGACATTTCCCAAAGCCATATCTGTATGTCCGGACAATGCAGCACTTGTGCTAACTAGCAGTTCGGGAGCCGATGTACCGAATGAAACAATTGTAAGACCGATTAAGAGCGTAGACATTTTGAATTTGCGAGCCACATCAGAAGATGCCTCCACCAAATAGTTTCCTCCTAAAATCAAAAGGATTAATCCTCCCACCAATTGTAAATAGCACAAATATTGCATATCGAATAAAATAATATTTTGTACAAATATATATAAAATTTACGAGGGATGTACACACGTACACCCCCCGTACACAAATTACCCATTATTATCATAAAATCAACGTCTTTTCAGATCGTTTTGTATCCATTTCAAACGTTCATTGAAGAATGTCTTAATGATCTCCATTCGCTGTTTGTAATTCATCTGGCGAGTATCGGAAGTATCATAAGTAGAGCATTGTCGGTTGGACTCATACGAAAGATTCAACAATTTAGTATAGTAATCAATGTATGCGTTAATCTCATCAACATGTTCTGCCATCAAATTCACTCTTTCCAAGACTAGTTGTTGGAACTCTTTTTGTTTGAAGAATATCATAAACCAGTTGGTTGGTCCAGAACCGCCACCTTGATTTTGTCCACCTTGGTTCCAGTTCCATCCGCCACCCATACCAGCGGATTGTTGTCTTGCACCGATGTAATATCCTTCAGGTTCGTTATACCAAGCGTAGTCGGTTCCACCGCCTCCGCCAAAGCCGAAGCCACCACCGCCAAACATATATTGGAACGGATTACCACCCCATGCAAGGTCAAAATCCCAGATAGGACCCATTTTGATGATACCATCTTCCATAATGTGACAGAAACAACTTGTATACATGTTTCCATCATAGTCCTTACTTAATTCCTTGATGATATACCAGTCAGCAAAAGAGTTCAAGTCAATCATACTCTTCACCTTTGCCCAGCTGGAAGCATTCACTTCACCACTATAGGTTGTATCGTATAGAGCTGTTTCAAAATCATTAATCTTTTTACTTGCTTCCTGAACTCCTTGACTTTCATTCTCTAATTCAGAATCTTTCAAGTTGAAGTAGTTACCACTCTTAGTACCTTTAAACTGACCAGAACCTTCTTTCAAATCAGCCTCAACCAAATGAACACCTGGAATTCTTTCATCATTAATTCTTACTTGTTCACAGAAATAGTAGTTACCTATATGCTTACCATTTAGCACCAATTCAACGAAGACACCACTTGGAGCCCAGTCTGCGCCGGTGAATGTTTTAGAAAGATAATTAGAGAACTCATTACGGAAGAAAGTATGATCGTAATAGTTGGCCATCAAACACCATCTCTTATTCTCCAACATACCAAAAATAGGACTCTTCTTATTGAGTTTTACTGCATACGGTTTCTTCGAGCACTGCCATGTAGAGTTTCCACGACCTTTCACCTGAACCTGATCAGAACCCGCATCATAATCAACAGTACCATCACTTCTATAAGCGACCATATCTGTTCTCTCTATCCATTTATCCTTACTATTGATACCTTGACCATTAGGAGTATTGATATAAATAACACCAATACCTGAGTTATAGATAGATACCACATAGTTGCGTACCTGTCCGCCTTGTGCCACAACTTTATAAGTCACAGGATGGAGGAAGTTCACAACAGATGTTCCGCTAGTCTGTTCTTCGCCGTTAACATAAGCTTTAGCACCCGACGAAAGCGTGAACTCCGGTTTAAGATCAAAATGAACAAGATACGGAACAAAGATCTTAACGCTATCTCCTGAAATAGTGGCCTTATAATCTGATAATAAAGCCGATGAATTTGCATTCTTCTTCAACTCAAATGATGATATAGTATTCTGACCATTGGATGGTTCTTTTGCAGTGATGTTATCATTCTCGAAGCGAATAGAAAGCCAATCAAGACGTTTCTTCAACCAACTTTGAATATCTGCCACATCCGATTCTAATGTGCTACGACTAGAATATATCATTGAATTTCCCTTATAAGAAAGAGACAACTCCTTTATCAATGCGTCATAAGACATAGATGTGATTTCTGACTTCATCTCATTGAATCTTTTATACAATGAAGAGACGAACTCTGGATTATCGAACAGACGAGCAAACCATGGGTGACTGCGAAGCACAAAACCTTCAGCCGATTCACCATAATTACCTAATCCATCCTCCTGAGAATTAACGGGTCCCATGGAAATCTTTCCATCTGCAGAGATAGACAACATAGCAGATTTCACTGCACCTTTGTCTTTAAAAATCTCATGCAACAAATACCAGTCTACGAAACTATTCACATCAATATTGCTCAAACCTGAGTTCTTCTTCAATCCACTCTCGAAAGCATTGATATAACCTTTGGCATCCGAAGCCGTCATACCATCCGCATCCTCTACCGTGAATATCAGTTGATAAGTATCTGATTTGAAGCAATCATCATCCTCTTCATACTCATTGGTCCACTCCAACAAAGCTTTCGCATTCACACGTTCTGCAGAGATTCGAGCATCTTCTGCTAACAAGTAAGAACCTTTATGTACGTTATTTTCAACCAATTCCACTGGAGATGCTTTAGGAGTCCATGACAAGCCAGAAGACTTAGCAGCAATCTCATATGCAATACGTGTACGTAACAAAGAAGCATCATCATTATTAGAATAGATGGAGTAACGTTTGCCTGTAGACATATCCAAAAGAGGAGCCTTCTTATCCAATTTAACGCTATAAGAGCGTTTTGGAGAGGTTGAATACTTGCTACCCTTGTATTTCAATGTAACCTCGTCGCTAGAATAGTTAACTGCATCATCCGAAAGCATAACAGTCATTGTATTATTCTCCGACCAATTAGTTGAAAGGGCTGCACCATCCGATGTAGTGATATAGACTACAGGGAGACCTGAGTTATACACATGTACCGTATAAGTTGCAATATTACCTGAAGCATCCACTACCTTGTAGGTCTGAGGATAATAGAAGTCCACCTTCGAAACGCCACTCTTTTGCAAAACGCCGTTGCAATAGACGGTTCCAGTTGCTTTGAAAGACAATGCCAAATTTGACAATTGAAGCAAATAAGGTACGAACACATCAAATTCTGATCCGTTCTTTGTAGCATCCACTGTAGCATATACGATATTAGGATTTGCTGCATCCGTCAAAGAGACAGCGGTCAGCTGATTACCAGAAGTAGGATTATCAGCCTTTTCCAAATCGACATTGGAAACGCTAAAAGTGATTTTATCAATATTTTCAGGAGAAGAAGAGATAACAATACGACTTCTCTCTTTGCCAAAACTTACAGTGTCGATCATATTAAGATCCAATGCATCAACGCCATAAGATGTAGGCAATTGCACTGAATTTTGTGCAGAGGCAACATTCATGGATAATAAGCATGTCACCAATAATAGGATTCTATTTATGAATATCTTTTTCATGACAACGACTTTTTAAAAATTTTGTTTCATCCACTGCAAACGACCAATCAACCAATCAGAGATTTGCTGTTTTTTACTTTCAAACAACGGTGTAATAGTCTCCACATCATACTGACTTGCACCCAAACTATGCCAAACAGCTTCGTTTCCAGATGCACTCTCCACTATTTCTGCCGCACGACTGGACACTATCGATAAGATATCCGATTCATGACTAGAAAGATATTCTAATCTTTCCGTTACATACGAACGGAAGGTATTATTCTTCAACAATTGAGCAACAAATGAATTATCTTTTGACACCCAACCTTCAACATCATATTCATCCTCAGCACCAAATGTTTTGCTCTGTTCCCAAATTGGTCCCATCGTAATTGTTCCGTCAGAACGAACCGTTAAGTAATCATCAGAAGTCAACAGACTTTTATTCTTCATCCATTCTGAGAAGACAAACCAATCAGCAAATGACTTCAAATCTGCGACAGATGAGGATATCGATCCGCCCTTCCACAAAAGGGATTCAAAGTTTTTCAATTTTGCCTCCGTACGTAACAAATAGGTACCTGCAAAACCTGTCTCTGGGTCGCTCATCACATAGCGAATACCCGATTGAGGCATAACGAAAGAATCATCCCCCTCTTTTTCTTCACTTTCTGCAGAAATAATGTAACCATCTTCTACTCTACCATCACATACACGGATTTGTTCTGTTAGGAAATAGGTTCCTTCGTACTTTCCGTTTAATACCAACTCTACGGGTTTTGAAGAAGGAGTCCATCCGAAAGAGAAAAATTCTTTAGCCAAATCAAAACCGATGGTGGTCTTCAACAATGAAGGATCATGTTGAGATGATAGCAACACCCAGCGTTTTGCTTTAGGAAGAGACAACAAAGATTGTTTCTCTTTAAATTTCAATGTATAAGAATTTTTCAATCCAGTTTTAAAGTGAGAGCCTTTTCCCTTCACATTTACTGTCTGATTTGAAGCATTATCGACACTCACCTTTTGTTCCGACCATTCACTTGTAATGGAACCACCATCGATGGAAACAATCGGAAGAGAGGAGCCCTTGACGCTAACCTCATAGGTGCGCACATCACCATTAAAAGCAACAACCTGAATCTTCACAGGTTTTGAGAAATCAACGGAAGAACCCTCCGTGTATTTCTTTCCATCTATGAACACATAAGAACCAGGAGTCTTCAGGTTTACTTTTAAGCTAGAGAAGCTACTCAAATAAGGTACGATGATCGTTGCAGAAGAACGGTTACCCAGTTCCACAACGTAATCACAACTAAGTTTTGTATTATCTGACTGAAGGAGAGAAAGAGACTGAAGCACATTGAAGCTTTGCTTCTTATCAGCTCCATTCAGTTGAATTTGAGATTCTTGAATAACTTGAGGGAATGTCAACGACTCTGATTCAGCAGGTATTGACAATACCATTTTATGAGAAGACAAGTCGTCGACCATCGTGTCCACTAAATTTGTGGGGAATGAACGAGAACTTCCGTCTTTGTAATCCACTGTGATATTATCTTGCGCATACATGTTAATTGACAACAAACCTACGCAAGACAAGATATAATGCTTGTTCATTGCTTTATGATTTTAAACGATTGTTGATTAACTTTTACAAAATAACTTCCAGTTGGAAGGTTAGAGAGATCTATATATACAGAATCTTCTGTGAAAGAGATAGGCTGGGAAATTACCTTTCCTGTCATATCACATAACATCACAGACGCTCCTTTTTCCACATGTGTAATATAAACCCCCTCCACTGTTGGATTCGGATAACATGAAATCTTATCAGAAGCTGACTCATTCAACGATACTGACAAATCAGTCTTAAAATAAGCTTTCACCACTGTAGAAATTGGAAACTCAGCACTTGTGGTAGAAGAAGAGAGTTTAAGCGACTGTCCTTCTATCCAATACTTCGGATTGTCCTTCAAAGCAAAAACCACTTCACTGTTCGTGGAATTGTTCACTTCGATAACCAAGACATTAACCGCATTCATGTAAAAGGGAATGAGCAATAGCAGTATGCACATCAATCCTTTCAATTTGTCTTTATAATACATGGTTTCAAATTTAAAGTTATAGAAGAATAAATTCTTCTTTTTTTAAAATGGTTCTTTACTCTTAAATTAAGCATAGATGTCTTATTTAGCACGAAATAAACATCTCGTAAAAAAACAAAATCTTGTCTAATCTCGTCACGGGCAAAGATAGAACATGTTTTTGAAAAGACAAAAAAAAAGTAAAAAAAAACGTAATCAACTCTATACCAAACAAAAGACAGAAATCAATCCACTTGCAAAGCTGCAAGAGAAAGGGCTTCGTCGGACAGATAGGTCAAAGGAAGATAGCCACGTATCACCCTACCCTTCTCGATAGTCAAAGGGAATTTTTCTTGCATAGAAACATGAAAAGAGAGCAAAGCCTCATGTGTTGGGAAAGAAGAAACAAAGAAACGTCCCTGATGGTTGGGATTCACATACCGTTCATTCAAAATGTGAGACACCACACCCATGTTCATTCGCAAGTTCACCTCCACACAAGGATGTATAAAACGCATTCCTCCATCTTCAATCACCATCATATCCACACCAAAATAGCCTGTATAATAAGGAGCCACACGGTTTGTGAAATAGACACACAGCGTCTCTATCAAGTGTTTTATAACAGAGCACTCCACATATTGCGCCAAATGAGTCTCCATCCACTCATCAGAAGCTAGCAAGTTTCCTTTATATTTCCCATTATCCGTTTGGAAAAAAGAATACCCTTGGAAAGATACTTGACCGTTCTCACTTCTGAACTCCATTGCAAAATCCATCACCTTGTCATATACCTTCTCCCCCATGACAAAACCTTGCTTCTCCACAAGATTTTCAAACCAACGCTTCATTCCAGAAGGCAACTCATTCTCCACCCAATACAATCCCTTTCCACTACTTGACCATGGAGCCTTGCACACCACACGATGATGAGAACGCACAAAAGAAATGAGTTGCTCCCATGAAGTCAGAATGACAGGGGCAACAAAAGAGGGTGGCAAGAGATTTTCTTTTATATAAGGAAGAGACAACACCTCACGAGTGATTGCCCGGGAAGATAATTCCCGCAATTTTGCATAATCGACAATCTGTTGAGAGGCACTCTCTTTTTTCCATCTATTATATATTGAATAATTCCACCCCCAGGGAGATAGGATATCAGATGTAGCCGATTGTTTTTTATAATCATTCCACGAGAGCCATGAGGCACCGACAGACAATTTTTTCCGTTCTTCCTCCATCCAATTCTCAGGCACTGATGTACGCGTCAGCACACAATCAGAAGAACCAGCATACCACAACGGCAACAACGAAAGATCCTCCGAAAAACGAAGAATGTTTTTCGGAGGATTATAATTTTTTTCACCCTGAGACAGGGCAAGATCACTTTCAGGATTAAAGAAATGAAATATCATGTTTTCTCTACTTCACCCAGTGCATTAAGGTGGGTTCTAAAAATTCATCTTAAATACCTTCGGGTTCTGAGTTCGATTGCTGAGAATCCGAAAAGGTTTCATCAATCTTCGATGTTATTTCATTCTTCAGCTTATCCACCTCATTCATCACCTTTTTACAAGTTTCCTTTCCTTTGTCCGTACCTAATAGATAGGCACCAACCAATGCAACAGCAGCACCAAAGACTGCTCCCTTAAGAAAATTGTCCATAATACGTCAAATTTAAATTGTAAGTTGTAATAAGTTGTTAGTTATAAGCAGTGATGTCTCCGATCCATTTTAAGGCGGGTTCTATAATTCACCTTAATAGAATCATCCACATCCTACGTTGCAAATCTACTATTTTATTTGATGAAAAAAAGGAACGGAAGCACTTTTTTTAGTCATATACACCATTTTTCACATATTTATACAATTTTTTATACATTCATTTTTGTATATTTATTCTATAATATTGCATATATGCACTATTTTAATATTTTTTAACTAAATTTTCTGCATATTTATTTGGAGATATAAAATTTAGTGTCTATATTTGCTATGTGATTCAGGGAGAGAGTCACTAAAATGAATTATTAACGTATAAAATTTGCATAATTATGATAGTAGCATTATTTTCCACAGTGATTTTAGGTTCTTTCGTAGCAAAAGTTTATATGGAAGTTTCTGCATTGAAAGACTAAGAAAAGTTCAAGATAAAACGAGTGTTTAACTTTATAAATTTTTACGATTATGACAATAGCAGTTATTTTAACATCAGTGTTTGTGATCTCATTTTCAACTAAAGTATACATGGAATTAGAATCCATGAAGTGATTAACCCTTAAAAACGAAAAGAAATGAAAAGAAATAAGCAAATACAAAACCGACGACGGAGATATCCGATTAAACAGTGAAAAGCCTCATTGATTTCAGAAGAAAACATTGAGGCTTTTTTATTATCCTTACTCAACCTACTACAAGTCGAAATAAATTTACGGAACCGGCTTAATGAGAAAATCTAATTGAACAATCCATCCAATTTATGAAAACAGGAAGACAAACAGAAGACAATCACATCGTCACCTGTCTGTATCTGTGTTTGACCATTAGCGATAAATCCGACACCATTTCTCACCACTCCACCAATAAACAAATCATTTGGCAGTTTCACATCCATGATACGGCCCTTTGTGATTGGAGACCCCTCTTTTGGCGTCAGCTCAACCACCTCGGCATCCACATGCGTCAAACACTTCACATTATGGACGTCCGCATCCAATGTGTATTGATAGATATAACTTGCGGCCAATAGCTTTTTATTGATTACAGTTCCGATATCCAAACTTTCTGCCAACTGGATATAGTCGACATTCTCAATTTCCGCTATTGTTTTCTTCAATCCAAATCGTTTTGCAGCAATACATGCCAATATATTTGCCTCTGAATTATCCGTCAAGGCAACAAACGCATCCATTTCGGCGATGTTCTCATCACGAAGCACGTCCAAATCACTCGCATCCACATTTAAAATCATGGCACTGTCCGTCTTCTCCATCAGATTCGTCACCTTCAGTTTGTCTCGTTCCAACACTTTGACATCTACATTATCAGGCATGCTTTCGATTGTTTTCATGGTGATGTTACCACCTCCAACAATCATCAAGTCCTTCACTTGGATAACCTCCTTACCCGCCTGCATACGCACATCAGGTATGTAATCCTTCGTTGTGATAAAGTAAACGATATCATTTGCTTTTATTTCATCAGAACCTTTTGGTATTATCGTCTCAGAATTTCGACGAATGGCTACCACACGATAGAACTCACTGTTCTTCAAATCCATCAGTTTCTGATTAAGGATGGGTGCATTAGCACGTATCTTCATACCAATCAGCGTGAGCGCCCCATTCGAGAACTCCATCCACTGACGCACCCAATTCATCTTTATGGAAGAGGTGATCTCTTTGGCAGCCAACAACTCCGGATAAATCAAAGCATCGATTCCTAAATCATTAAAGAACTTTTGATTCTCCTCCAACAAATACTCATAATTATTAATACGGGCAACTGTTTTCTTCGCGCCCAACTTATGTGCTAAAATACATGACGTAATATTGCGGCTTTCAATTGGGGTGACTCCGATAAACAAGTCTGCATCCTTTGCCCCAGCCTCTTTCAAATCTTGAATGGCAGTACAGATTCCCTGTACAGCAATCAAGTCATATAATTTTTCGATATTCTGTACTTTCTCTCTATCCTCTTCTATCACAACAATATCGTGATTCTCTCGAGAAAGCATTTTTGCTAGGTGAGTACCAACCTCACCCGCACCTGCAATAACAATTTTCATAATTAATACTTCTTAATCGGGTACAAAAATAATGTAACTTTTGTAAATTTGCGAGTATCTGTATACCTTTGTTTAGAAAATTTTAACAACTATCAGCATGACAGAAATTCTCCAAGCATACGACAGAGAAATAATGACCCTTTTAAATATGGGCGATTCTCACACCGTTGGCTCCGATTTATTCTTTTGGATGATCTCCCAAATTTTAGTTTGGTTGCCCGTCTTCGTTATGTTCTTATACGCATTATTCAAGAACAAAAGAAAAGAATTTTTCGTCCTCGTCGGATTAACCGCCATCGTATTCCTTTTATGCGATCAAATCTCCGCATCATTGCTAAAGCCACTTTTTGCAAGACCTCGTCCTAGTCACGACTCAATCATAGAAGGACTTCTGCAATACGTATACGAATACAGAGGGGGTGCCTACGGCTTTCCTTCGTCTCATGCCACCAACGGATTTGGTTTTGCGGTATTCAGCTGTCTGCTGTTCAGATACAAACCCTATACAATATGCACCATATTATGGGCCATTTTGTTTTCCTATTCACGCATATACTTAGGCGTTCATTTCCCTGGAGACATTCTTGTGGGCTCTCTACTAGGCATCGGATTAGGTTTCTTCTGCTATTGGTTGTACAAGAAATACCAAGAAAAGCATAACTTCTACTACAGTTCCTCCTCATCAATTGATTGCACCTCCACGGGGTACAAGAAAAGAGACATCATTCGTATCATCATAGCGCTTTTCACCGTTCTTTTCACCTTGTTATGTGTAAGCCTACAAGTCAGATAGTCAGTGAAGAGACGAACTGGATGAAAAGAGACAAATACAAAGAGCCACCTATAGAATAGATGGCTCTCTTTTTATGGAAAACCTTTTTATTTGTTTTCAAACTTCTTCAATGCTGCTTCCAATGTCATTCCAGCATAATCCTGAGCGCTGATCCATCGACCACTCTTCTTATCATCTGCAAAAGCACCCAACACCATACCTGGTATAACAGAGTCTGGATCATTTGGAGCCTTTGGTCCACCAAGGTCCGTACGGCACCATCCTGGGTCCACCAAGTTTATCATCACATCAGTTCCCTCCACTGTAGTACCCAAATCCTTCGTCACCTTATCCAAAGCCGCTTTACTTGCAGAATAACCAGCTTGCTGAGGTTCATTTTGAATACCGCTGGTCGTGTTAATAATACGTCCAAATCCACGTTCGATCATCGGTGGCATAAAGGCGTAGCACAACATCATAGGAGCAATGGTATTAATCATGAAACTCTCTGTATAGTCTGATACGGGTGTAGTGAAATACTCTGTACGATATGCTATTTGAACAGCCGCATCATTGAATAGGATATCAATCTGCGTACCTTTCTTTTTGATGGCATCAATCATGGCCTGAACCTGTTCTGGTTTCGACAACTCAGCCGCTATGCAATATGCATCAACACCCATAGCTGTCACCTCTTCATAGACCTTCTCCGTGTGTTTCAAATCTCTACTATGCAAAATAAGATTACATCCTTGAGAAGCCATAAACTTTGTGATTCTGTAACCCAAGCCTCTGTTAGCACCTGTAACAAGAGCCCATTTCCCTTTCAAATCTCTCATAACATTTATACGTAAATAAATTTATAATCTGAGTGCAAAGATAGGATTTATTCTTCATTTAATAAAGTTAACCTTGTTGTTCTACAATTAAAGGTGAATTCCATAGCCGATCATCTCATCGAAATAAATCCAACAATCTCGCAAGAAATTTCTCTGAACCCGTCCAAAAGCAAAAGGAGGAACGATTATGATCGCTCCTCCCACCACAACAACTAAGTTGTTCTATCTTTTCAGTTTATTTTCAAAACCATTAACATTTCTCCAATGCTTGCTTCAAATCTGCTATGATATCTTCTGCTTCTTCGATACCAACAGAGAAACGAATCAAGTCTGGACGAACACCTGCCTCCAACAACTGCTCATCAGACAACTGACGATGAGTGTGAGATGCTGGGTGAAGTACACATGTACGTGCATCTGCTACGTGTGTTACGATACAAGCCAACTGTAAGCTATCCATGAACTTGATGGATGTTTCACGTCCACCCTTCACACCAAATGTAACAACACCGCATGATTGTCCGTTCGTGAATTGTTTTTGTGCTAAATCGTAATATTTACTTGATTTCAAACCTGGATAGTTAACCCAAGCCACCTTTGGATGAGACTCCAAATATTCAGCCACTTTCTGTGCGTTTTCACAATGCTTAGGCATACGAACATGAAGCGTTTCCAATCCAAGATTCAATAAGAATGCATTCTGAGGACCTTGAATAGAACCCAAGTCACGCATCAATTGAGCTGTAGCCTTAGTAATGTAAGCACCCTTACCAAATGCCTTGCTATATGCCAAGCCATGATATGACTCATCTGGTTGTGTCAAACCAGGGAACTTATCTTTATGTGCCTCCCAATCAAAATTACCACTATCGACGATACAACCACCTACATTCGTAGCATGGCCATCCATGTACTTAGTCGTAGCATGTGTCACAATGTCACAACCGAACTCAAATGGACGACAATTAATCGGTGTAGGGAAAGTGTTATCAATAATCAAAGGAACACCGTGAGAATGTGCAATACGAGCAAATTTCTCTATATCCAACACACTCAACACTGGGTTGGCAATTGTTTCTCCAAACAAAGCCTTTGTATTAGGACGAAATGCCTTTGAGATCTCTTCTTCTGAAGCATCTGGATCAACAAACGTACATTCAATACCCATTTTCTTCATTGTCACAGCAAACAAATTGAACGTTCCTCCATATATACATGAAGATGACACAAAGTGATCGCCTGCCTGACATACGTTAAAAATAGCGTAGAAACTGGCAGCTTGTCCTGATGAAGTCAACATAGCAGCCACACCACC
Organism: Paludibacteraceae bacterium; assembly: GCA_017551675.1. Lineage (GTDB taxonomy): Bacteria > Bacteroidota > Bacteroidia > Bacteroidales > Paludibacteraceae > UBA1181. Next base: position 30,740 of record JAFZLC010000026.1, read on the forward strand.
CTCCAATGCACAGATCTTTGCAGCAACTGCATCATTGGTAGGATTCTGAAGACGAGTGTAGAAATAACCAGAAGCCTTCAAATCAAAAAGGTCTCCCATCTCTGCACTTGTATCATATTTAAATGTTGTAGACTGATAGATAGGAAGCACACGTGGCTCTCCTTTCTTTGGTTTCCATCCTTCTTGGACACAAATAGTTCCTAAACCTTTTTTACTCATTATTGTAAATATTATACCTGTTATAAAATTGTTACAAAGTTAGACAAGAATGACAAATGCATTCAACACTTCTCGTACTTTAAAATAAAAAACCAGAATTTTACAAATATAAAGAATAATTATCTATCAATTAAATAAATTCAGAGATTTTAAAGCGTTTTTGTCTGTTTATGCGAATCATTCATTTTCATTTACAACGAAAATCTCGTGAAAAGCGAAATCGAAACGAACAAATTTACACCAAACAGACACGAAAACTGCTTAAAGAATGTATTTAGACATTCGAACACATTCAAAAAGATCTTTGCCTCTTACCGTTGGATCTTCGATTGTATATCCGTTCTTTTCATAAAAAGGAATGGCAACAGTCCTACTCTCTATCTCAATTTTTTTATACCCAAGTTTTGCTGCCATCTGTTCTGCCTCTCGAATTGTCTTACTGCCCAATTCTCGTCCTCTATATTCAGGAAGCACAACTACTCGTCCCATGGCAATAGTCTCCGAACCCACCTCATAGAATCGACAAGTGGCCACAGGATAACCATCGTCAAGCAAAACCACATACCATGTATCCTCACAATCATGTTCATCAAACTCCATCTCCAACGGTATGTGATGTTGTCTGTTCATGCCCTGTATTCTAACAGAATAGGCGCCCGCTCTCACCCACTCTTCTCTTCCTCGAATCACCTTTATTTCGTTCATATACTTTTCTTTTGTATGCTCGCGTATTACATCATTCGAAATCAATCATTTTGGAGACTATATTCGATAATTCCACACGCACATTCTTTATTGAACCACCATTATTAGGATGTACACGGTTCGTCAACAATATAATTGCCACACGCGCATCTAAATCCATAACAATGGATGTACCCGTAAATCCTGTATGACAGATACTGCAATGTTTTGGGAAATGATCTCCCAACAATGTCGAATGGGAACTGGCCACATCCCATCCCAAGGCTCTACCCACAACAGAATCGTTGGATATCGGAATATTTACCATCTTATCAATTGTCTCAGGTCGAAGTATCCGATGTCCGTTTATCGCTCCTCCATTCATGATTGCCATGCAAAATAAAGAGAGATCTTCCGCAGTTGAAAAAATGCCTGCATTACCCGAGTTTCCTTCATTCAGCAATCTTGCCAATGGGTCGTGCACACGTCCGCATAGTAGCACATCATCTTTCTGCATTTCTGTAGGCGCAATCTCTAAATCTGAAGGAACAATAACATTGGATGGGAAGTAACAGCTATGCTTCATATCCAATACGTCAAAAACATTCTTTTGTACATAATCACACAATCTATCACCAGAAACAATTTGCACGATGTTTTGCAGGGTAATGAAATTCAAACAACTATACATAAATTTGGTTCCTGGCTTAAAATTACGTTTCGACTGTACGGCAATCAAATGCATCAATGAATCGGGATTCCCATTGAATCGTTTTTCATATTTTTTCAGATGTGAGATGTATGAATCCAATCCACTAGAGTGTGTCAAGAGATCTTGAATGGTGATATCTACCGTGTCTTCATCCGACACAAAGGGTTTAAAATCAGGAATATATTTGTTCACTTTATCTTCCAATGATATTTTCCCTTGTTCCACCAATTGAAGAACTGCCGTTGTCGTTCCCACACATTTACTTAGGGAAGCAATATCGAAAATAGTATTGCACGACATCGGTAAAGTATCCGGCAGCAAGGCACGATTCCCATAAGCCTTAAGAAAGATGATTGAATCTTTCTGAACAATTGCCACGACAGCGCCTGGGAAATTCCCTTTAAGAATAGAATTATTCATCAACGTGTCGATACTATACGTTATGGATGTGTCTATTACGCCTTTAGACATCTCATTCTCATGCTGTTGTTCCGCAGAGCATGAAAGAGTGGACAGAAACACAAGAAAAGAGAACCACGTCAACGATATTTTATTCCAGTAGCCTTTCATCTCTATTTTAAAAATCTAAATGAAGTGCAAAACGTAGTCCATGGTGAGGGACATTCTCATGTTCCTTATACGTCAGACGCCAAACATAACTCAATCGGAAGAGTTTAAGTATGTTATCCAATCCTACGCCAACCTCCATATATGGTTTTCCTTCGAAAGCATACGAAGTGGAAGGGAAGACAAACAGACCTTCTGGATTGGCTGACACATTAGGATTAGCTTGGTTATACAACTGACCCCACACGCCCTTAAACGTCAGGAATTCACGCAATTGGAGTTTCTTAATAAGTGGTATTCTATTTAGTATCAAACCATTCATAAAGTAAGCCACGTCCCACGTCAAAGACTGATTACAAACGAACTCTACTGGATCAAGCAAAGAAAACGCATGTTGCTTCATGGTATAAGAGCAACTAGCATCCGGCACATCCAACAGCGTGTAAGGAACATTGTTCCACACCTTGGATGCCTTAAGGAAGATATCGACATAACCAAAATAAGAGAGCCAGAAACGTTGTTCGTAACTTGCCTCCGTTCGATTATATGTATAATCAGAACCTAAAATACCCTTCATACCCATTGTGTGAGTCAGTAGCCAAACGGGATGTTCCTTATTCAAAGAATAGCGGAATCTTCTTCCCTGAAAGAACTCCTCATCTTTTGAGTATCTCAAAGAGATTTTCAAAGTAGAAACCGTATAATCATCAATAGGAGTATAAGTACGATCTGCGTTATAGCGATTAAACTGAGTCAACCATGTCGAATACGATGTTTTGTACAAGAGTTCCGTTTTGTAGGAGAATCCTGAATAGAACTCATTTTGATAAATCACACCAGCCTCTGTCTGATAAATAGCATTACGATCATCCGTTCTGCTAAACAATGAAGCCAATATGTTCTCATCACCCACATAACTCTCTCCCACTTTACCCACATCATACTTTCCATAGACACGCAATGAATGAATTGGATACTCCAATCGATATTTTTTATGATCATTGAATGAATATTCCAATGCGCACATACCTTTAGGACGATGGTCCTTAATACCATAAGCCAAGTATGTTTCCAAGAAGAAATGCTTATCAAATTCTGTAGTTGTTTCTCCGCCCACGCGCAATCTACAACCCTCCAGTCGATTACTAGAAACTGTAGAGAATATCGGACCAAAATCGAATTGACTTCTCTCCTTTTTCGTCGGTAAAAAGTTATTCACACACAACTCCAAAACCTTCTTTGAGAAGCGGAACAATTTTACGTCATTAAGGCGATTCATCAATGAATCCATCTGTTGTTCACCTGCGGACAGCTCAACATGACGCAAAGTATCCCAAGCTGCCTCTGTTTGGTAATCCGCTTTTTTTGCCTCGATGACAGGCGGATTATTATCAAAGAAAGAAGAGTCTTCAGGAGCATCAAATGTATAATTCTGATAAGTATTTAGGCGTTCCCCATAAATTCGAGGTAATGTAGGAACAAAAAACTCCACACAAATAAGATCTTTCTTTATCAAGCGAGATCCATCCGTTGCCTTTTCGAAATCTTGTTCAAAATACATGCTTTCGACAAAATTCATATTAATATCTTTCGGCAAATTAAAATGAGCATGATGAATAAAGCGTGATGAATCTAAGGAGACATAAAGATTTCCTGTAAAGCCATACGCCTCCGTTGTTCTTGGTGTGAAAGCAAGGTTAACGCAGGAGTCCCCATTGACAACCAATGTATCCAACAAATAATATTTATAGAAAGAAGGAGCTATATTAGCCAAAGGGCTAACGAAATGGTCGGTAAGCAATAAGATATCATTAGAGAAGATATCAACCTCCTGAAACATCTCATCCAACATCTTTTTCACACCTTCCTGAGGAAAGATCTCATCAATACCGACACTTTTCTGTGCACGAATCAATGTAACTTCCTTATCACGTTCTTTCTGATAATAGTGAGTCGAAAGGCATTCACGAATACCTGCCATCAAGATAGTTTTACCATACCTAGATGTATCTGTATGATCGTATAGGAAACCAAACTTTTTAGGCAACAAGACATGTTTATGTTCTTCAAACTCATTCCATGAATAAGTTACCTTTTGATACTGATCATAAGAACAATAGTCATGAGCTTTCGGGTTAGCCAAGTCTTTCCTGTCAATCATCTCCTTTATAAGGTCGACAGCAGGATTATTTTTGTTTTTATATCTTTGTTTCTTAGGGTTAACGACAACTTCATTTAATGAATAAACGTCGGGAGCCAAATTCACCTTAATATTTCGTTTCACCCCATCAGGATTTACTTTCACTTTGTATTCACGATAGCCCATCATAGAGAATACGAGGACACCAGGGTCTTTTGTTATGATGGAATATTTACCATAGAGGTCAGTTGTAGTACCTTTTGTTGTGTTTTTAAAATAGACGGCAACATAAGGCAATGGTTCTCTTGTCACAGAGTCACGCACAACGCCAAATATCTCCGTTTCTGCAGCGAAGGCAGATGACAGGAAACAAAGAGTTAGGAATATATAAATTTTAAAAGTCTTCATTGTATAAACATCACAAATCAAAAATTGCCCCATCTTCTACGAGGCTTGTATTAGGGAAAACTGACTGAGCTTCTTTCAGTAAAGGAGAAGTGTCAATGTAACGTGCAGAAAAATGTCCGATTAGCAACCTATTAACGTTTGCTTTTGCTGCGATAGTTGCAGCCTGTAATGCAGTAGTATGCATAGTTGCCTTAGCCTTGGACAAATGTTCATGAAGGAATGTAGCCTCATGATATAAGAGAGTCACTCCTTCTATATAAGGAATTATTTTTTCGTCATATACTGTATCAGAGCAGTAAGCGTAAGAGATTGAAGGCGAAGGAGGAGTGGTCAGATGAGCATTTGGCACAACTATACCCTCATCAGTTATAAAATCAGCGCCATTCTTTATCGCAGCTATCTCTTTAACAGGAACCCTATAAAATTTCAACTTTTCAGGTAAAACATGTCGTTCTTTTTCTTTTTCCTTAAAGAGGAAACCTGACGAAGGCAAGGAATGTTTTAAAGGGAAAGAAGAAACGATGAGACTACGATCCTCATAAAGGATTTCAGAAGATGATTGAGAATAAGGTTCAAAAAAAACTCGAAAGGAAAGATCTCTACAGAAGAAATTGAGTAAAGGTCGGAGTAAAGGTTCAAGAGCCGGATGAGAATGAATATATAGATCAGCGGTTCTTGATTTCATTCCTAATGTAGAGATAAGTCCGACAAGGCCGAAGCAATGATCTCCGTGCAGGTGAGAAATAAAGATATGGTTCAACCGAGAGACGGAAACCGAGCAGCGAACCATTTGAACCTGAGTAGCTTCACCGCAATCAATCATAAAGGATTTGTTATGAAGGGACAGGACTTGAGACACTTGGTTTCGTGTTTTTGTGGGCATAGCCGAACCCGATCCTAATATCTGTAGTCTTGTGTCAGTCATAAAAATAAAATCCTTTTGTATTGATTATAAAAGCGGATCCTATTTTAAGGGATTTATAAAATTAAGATTCGCGTGACAAAATTAATAAATTTGGATGAAAATAACGCAGAGAATAAAAAAAGGTGGAGAAAACTCTCCACCTTTTCTATATTGAATCTAAATAAGATTATTTAGAGAACAATTGTACTTCAACACGACGGTTTTTAGCCTTACCAGCAGCAGTGTTGTTAGAAGCGATAGGTTTAGAAGAACCGAAACCTTCAGCCTCAATGTTAGCACCATCAGCACCCTTAGATACTAAGTAGTTCTTAACTGCGTTAGCACGATCCTTAGACAATTGAAGGTTCTTAGCAGCCTTACCAGTGTTATCTGTGTGACCAGCCAATTTAACTGACCACTCTGGGTGTTTCTTCAACAATTCAGCCAAACCATCCAAATAAGGATAAGAAGTAGACTTGATAGTAGCCTTAGCAGACTCGAATTCCAAGTTAGCCAAAGCAGTCTTGATGATTTGAGCCTCTTCTGCAGTTGGAGTGTAAGCAACTTTTGGCTTAGTTTGATAGATGTGACGATCCAAAGAATCTTGAGTGAACTTAATCTTAGCCTCTAAGTTCTTGATTTGGTTGTTTTGATCGTCGATTTCTTTTTGCATTGCAGCAGCTTTCTCATCCAATTCCTTCTTTTGAGCCTCGAACAATGGAGTCAAATCTGGAACTTCTTGTTGTGGAATATAGTCAGCCCAAGCGATGTTGCGGATGTTGCTTTCGCCACCGAACAAGATACGAAGACCAAGGTTAGCTCCGAAGATTGAACGACCATATCTCATTTGAGTAGACTTGCTGTTAGTGTTCATTCTGTATTGAGCATCCAAGAAGATAGCGATATATTTTGCTACATTGTACTCCAAATCAGAAGATCCGATGAACAACATTTTGCAACCAGTATCCTTATCAGCGTCACCGAACTTAGAACCATAGATAGTAGCACCAAGACCACCATTTACGTACCAGTTCAATTTCTGCCATCCTGCAGAACGATATGGAGCGATGATGTTAGACAAGTTAATAGATCCGAAGATGTCGATGTCATGATTGTAACCATCCATTTCAGCATTACCTCTAATTGCATCTACATCGTTATTCAAGTACATGTACTCGATACCCATACCCCAACGAGGATTGAATGTTCTTTCAAACAAACCACCAATTTCAAAATCAACTTTTTGATCTGCATAACGCAAATAGTTGATTCCGCCCTTCACTGCAAAAGACCAGTGATTGATTGACTCAGAAGCGTTAGCAACAGCTGCCTCTTCTGTTTCTGTAGCTTGATCCTGAGCATTAACGCCAGCTACAAGACCCATAGCCATAAATAAAGCTAAAAAACTTTTCTTCATATAAATTAAATAATTAAGTTAAAAATTCTATTGTTTGTATTAAGTTCTCCTAAAGAACCCTCACCCCACTTTCGTGAGGCAAGGTGTTATGAAATTTTACTTTTCGTCAGCTTCCAACTGATCTTTCAAAGCAGCTAAGCCCTCGATATCACCCAAAGTAGTCTTCTCCATTTGAACTACTGGTTCAGCCTTCTTGGTTGATTTCTTTTTACGAGTAGTCTCTTTCTTCTCTACATCCTCTTCGCTTTTTTGAGCATCCTCAAAAATACGGCTGTGAGAAAGAATGATTCTCTTAGCATCTTTGTTGAACTCAATCACCTTGAATGGTAATTTCTCGTCTACCTTAGCTTGAGTCTTATCTTCCTTAATCAAATGTTTAGGAGTTGCAAATCCTTCAACACCGTAAGGGAGAGCAATCACTGCACCTTTGTCCATCATTTCAACGATAGTACCTTCGTGAATTGAATCTACAGTGAAGATAGTCTCAAACGTATCCCATGGATTCTCTTCCAATTGCTTGTGACCTAAGCTCAAACGACGGTTTTCTTTATCAATTTCCAATACTTGAACTTCAATTTCAGCTCCGATTTGAGTAAACTCTGAAGGATGTTTAATCTTCTTAGTCCATGACAAATCAGAAATGTGAATCAAGCCATCAACACCTTCTGTAATCTCTACGAATACACCGAAGTTAGTAAAGTTACGAACTTTTGCTGTATGTTTCGTACCTACAGCATACTCAGTATCGATGTTATCCCATGGATCTGGTTTCAATTGTTTGATACCCAATGACATCTTTCTTTCAGCACGATCCAAAGTCAAGACTACTGCCTCAACCTCATCACCTACCTTCATAAAGTCTTGTGCACTACGCAAATGTTGAGACCAAGACATTTCAGAAACGTGGATCAAACCTTCAACACCTGGAGCGATTTCAACGAATGCTCCGTAATCAGCCATAACGACAACTTTACCTTTAACCTTGTCACCCACTTTCAAGTTTGCATCCAAAGCATCCCATGGATGAGGAGTCAATTGCTTCAATCCTAATGCGATACGTTTCTTATCATCATCAAAATCAAGAATAACAACATTCAACTTTTGATCCAAAGAAACTACCTCTTCTGGATGTGTTACACGACCCCATGACAAGTCTGTAATGTGAATCAATCCGTCTACGCCACCCAAATCGATGAATACACCGTATGAAGTGATGTTCTTGACTGTTCCTTCCAAAACTTGACCTTTCTCGAGTTTTGAAATAATATCTTTCTTTTGTTGCTCCAACTCAGCCTCAATAAGAGCTTTGTGAGATACAACAACGTTTTTGAATTCGTGGTTAATTTTAACGACTTTGAATTCCATTGTTTTACCAACGAACAAATCATAGTCGCGAATAGGCTTAACATCAATTTGAGAACCTGGCAAGAATGCTTCGATACCAAATACGTCAACAATCATACCACCCTTAGTTCTGCACTTGATATAACCCTTAATGATCTCATCATTCTCCAAAGCAGCATTCACCAAATCCCAAGAACGTGATGCACGTGCTTTCTTGTGAGACAATAACAATTGTCCTTTCTTATCTTCAGGACTTTCAATGTAAACCTCTACCTCATCACCGATTTTAAGGTCTGGGTTGTAACGAAACTCGCTCATAGGAACGACACCGTCTGACTTGTAGCCAACGTTTACGACAACCTCTCTTTTGTTCATGGAAATGACCTTACCCATTACAACATCTTTGTCTTTTACGACATTCAATGTCTGGCTGTACTTGTCTTCCAATTCTTCGTGGCTGATGTTTGTCTCAACATCACCATTTTCATAAGCGTCCCAATCAAAACCTTCAACGGGAGTCACTTTGTTAGTTAAATCACTCATTTTAAATTGTTAATAATTAAATTACTTTAGTCGTTAGACATTATAGTGTATAAAAATTCAGTCGCAAATATACAACATTTTTTTGTTAATAGCACAATAAATGAAAAAAAAACATTATCTACAAAGAAATACAATGTTCAAAACTCTACTATTCGTCTTAATTCTGATTAAAAATCAGCATAATAGCAATTTAAATCATAAAAAAAACAAGGAAAAGGCTGGATTGAAAAACCCAGCCTTCCCAATAAACAAATTTTTATTTACATTATCTCAAAATCAACTTCTTCACAAGCGAGTTATTCCGAGACACTACTTGAACAAAATACACACCTTGAATTTGATTACTCAAATTTAATTCCGCATATTCACCTTCATACGTATTTTTATAAACAATCTCTCCTCTAGCGTTAATGACAGACAATTGTTTTTCTCCATCCATGTTTTCAAATGTAATAGTAACCATTCCCCTTGATGGATTAGGATATAGTTGTATATCACACTCTACCAATGGATCTTCTGACATGTTTACATATTCAATCTGTTCTCTATTAGCATATTCATACTCAAACTCGTCTTGTCGAAGTTCTCCACTTTTTGTTGACGAACTTGCGCATATTAATTTCTCCGCATTAAATTTCGAATCTGATTTCGCCACACGGAAACCTTTTGTCAATAGAATTTTGTCATATGCTTGAAAACTTACCGTTGAATTAGTGATCTTACAATTTGCAGTCAGATTATGTCCTGCTGTATAAACATTATTCTGATTATTGATAGCCGTTGTAAGATTTACACATTTTACAGGCGCACGAGAACGACCACATCTGTAATCACAGCCAACTGTTTCATCTGCTGTTTGATAGTTGCCCAATTGTCCAACAACTAACCAATACGAAGAGTTTTCCGAAAATACATCTACTGTTTCCGCTCCATAGTCAATACCACCAAATGACCAATACTGCGCCACATCGTTAGGACTAGCATCTTTCGAATATTGGAAAGCCTCAACCATAGAAACCTCTCCATCTCCGTCAGTATCCGCATTCACTGTTCGTTTGTTCACAAAATCATATCCGGAAATAGCACATGCCCACTTATATGCAAATGGATTATAATAGACATCTCCATCCGACACCTCTTTTCTATGAGCTGCCGTAGCAATTGTTATTTTTTGTCCCAATGATTCCACGGGATGTATGAAACATCCGCTATAACATTGTTCCATAACAATGTCAATTGGTGCCTTTATTCCTTTTAACATTGTTGCAAAATCCGACACTGTCAATATATTATAATTCCACAACCATAGACCTGTTCCGACTTTCGCATCATCACAACTTCCATGATCTGTGGTAAAAATATACAGATGATCTTCTTCCTTCAAAGTAGACTTTAATTTAGAAAAACAATTGTACAATGAATTGAATGATGCATCTCCATTGATATCATCATTTCCATCTGCATCCAAATCCGCTGGTGAGTTGATGTAATTCTCCGCAACATAGAAACTTTCACAATAACTTCCTAAATGAAGATCATGTCCTGAATCAGTTCCATCTGACATATACACAAATATATTTTCCCTTGGTATGCTATACAATCGCCTTAATATTTGGTAGTGAATAGAACAATCATTCCAATATCTAATATGATTATTGAAATCATCTGCTCCTCCACTAATAATTACCGCATACGATTTTCCTTTTCTGTCCTTTGTAACTCTCGAACCTGCAGCCAGATTAGAATACAAATTAGGCAACACCAAACCTCTACTATCTGTAAATGGCATCGCACTGACTTTATTCGTGACAGAATTACTTACAGCGTTATTCGAAATTTTCGTATATGAACTCGACTTCCAGTTTTTTAATTCTTTTGGGGGAATATACTTAACAGCCGATTTCACTTTGCCGGTTGATACCGTTACATATATATATTCACATGGATGTCCCCAGTTTGCTCTCGGAGCCTTATCTACAAAAAAGCACCAACAATCTTCTGACAAGGAAATCTTTTTATTTCCCGCTATCTCAATCGTCTTGGTTTTTGTAGGATAATACATAAAGGTATACTCTGATGGCAAACTCCCCTTTACATAATTGTATGCCTTCTCCATTGCTGCAGATTGTGTCACTGCAGCATACATTCCTGACGCATACAAGAGGAAGGAAAAAAATAACAATACTAATTTATTCATATTTCCCATCTATTTATTTCTTCAATGATTCTACTTCCTCTTTCAATGCCTTGTTTTCCTTCTCCAATTGAATCATGTGAAGTGTCAACTCCTCAATCTTTTCCAACAGAAGGTTACTCATTTGGGCAACGTTCATTCCATTCTCAGCCATCTCTGCTGCTGACGGAACTCCAGGAAGGTGTTTATTCTCCTTTACATAATCCTCTACCTCACTCAATGAAAGCAAATTGTATTCATCATCAAACACATAATCAGCTGCATTGTTCATCTCCACATTAAGATCATTTGTCTTGATTTGATCTGCCTTCAACACACTTGCCACCTCAATCTCTTTGTGGCATGTGATTTTACCTGTTACATCCAATGATGTGTTTAACTTCATAATGCTATTGTCCAAAGTGAACAACGTGCTACCCGTACCTCCCATGAATGTGTAATCAGTAGCGACAAACTTCAAATTAGTATAGCTTCTGTAACCGTTTGCTTTAATCATCAAACCATATTCTCCATCTGTGCCAAGAAACATATTTGTTCTATTATTAACATTGGTGGAATAAATCTGCAAACCATTGTAGATTCTGTTGCTACTACCTGCTGCCAAGAAATCTCCATTAATAGTAGCAGAACCTGATACTGTTAAACTTGTTGCTGAAACACTTTTTAATGTAGCAGTACCTCCTACCGTCAATCCACTATTCGTTTTGAGTGATGTTGTAGTCACCGCTCCATTAAAAAATGAGGCTCCCTTTACATATAATGAATAACTTGCTGTGCTTGTCGTTGGCACATAACCAATCGAAAGTTTACCAAGATTTCCCGCAGAAGGATCAAGGTATGAACCATAACTGTTTGTTTTTAAACTTTGTGCATTAACATTAACCGTCATCGCAACACCTAAAAGAGTTGCGAACATAAATCTCATTTTCATTTTTTCTCTTTCTTTATAAGGTCCTAATAATACAAAAATCCAAAGTGCAGTAGAACCCAACAACTACAAAATAGATTATTATTATCGATAATAGCAATGCAAAAGTAAACTTTTTTAAATTAAATCAAAACTAATATAACATTATTCAATTATATCTTTATGAAAAATTAACAATTATACAAACAATAAAAAATATACCTATAATATATACAATAATTTTCATTAAAAGAAATATTTTTTCAAATAAAATCACAACTCACAGAGAATCACTGCATATAACCTGACTTATTTGTACAAAAAAGGCGGAGAATTCTCTCCGCCTTCTTCGTCTCTAATCTCTATCAGTTATTATTTCTTCATAAACTGTTTGGTTGCAGACGCACTTCCTGACGAAACACTCAAAATATATGAGCCATTTGTCAAATTGGATACATTCACACCTTCACTCGCCAACGATTCCCATGTGCTATCGAATCTTCTCATCACTTCAGCTTCCAAGTTGTAAATCACCACTTTCACACTTCCCGACTCATTGGATTGCAATTTTATACAATTGACAACAGGATTTGGATATAGATAACATTGCACTTCTGTAGATGCTATGCATTTCTCTGATGATGTCGGAACTGGATTGATGATGGAGTTGATGTATCCCAAAGCACCAACAAGTCCTGCGTTGTAATCTATTCCACCCTCCGCACTCTGATAATTATTGATATTATCTGGATAGTCATCCGGATTGAAACTACCTCCAACCATGTATCCTAACTGAAGATGTTTTTCTGACATTCTACACAATGCCATGCTATCAGAATCATCCAAATAAATATTTCTATAATGTGGGAATTTAGGGTAATTGTCTCCAAAACCAACAATAAATGAATATTTCTTATTATTGCTACCCATAATGTATTCGATGGTAGCCAATGAATATGGGTCTACCTCATTCAACTCGTCAGTCATTTTTTTGTACAATCCATATACAAATGCTTGATTGGCAGGATAACGCAACAATCCCCACTTATCATATTTCACATTTAGAATATAACCATCCTTTGGTTTGTACAGATTCTCCACGAAGTGTTTCAAGTGACTTTGAGCTAAGGTGTCGCCCGCATACATTCCCATTGTATAATATGCCAAATCTTCCGTGTTATTATAACACAAGGTATATCCATGGTTCCATGTTCTAGCACCGAGAGAGAAGCTATTGTAATTTTTCAGCTGTGCCAAATAGCTCTCGTCTTCTGTCGCTCTGTACAACTCCACCAAGAATGTACAAACATCTGGTTCGTATTTCGACTTAGCTCCATAGAACTGATTCTCTGCAGCAGCGATGTTACCTTTTGCACCATTGTTGATAAAATCCAAACATTGTTTTGCCTTCATCAAACACAAATCAGCATAATTGGCATCGTATACACGATAGAGGCGAGACATGGCAGCCAAAGTAGCTCCACAAAAAGCTACCATGGAAGTTCCCTTTTCAGAAATACTATAAACGTTTCTTGATCCATTTGCCTCTCCTCCCAGATCATTAGGCAAGCATGATTTAAAGACGGATGTACACCATACTTTATGGTCAGGACCTCCATTACCCACCTGGAAGTAGAATTGTCTATCGCTACGAACACATTTAATGAAATAATCAGTAGCATATTTCACCTCATCAAGGATATCTGGTATTCCATTCGGAACGCCTTTCTTACCCTCCCATGTATAATCATCGCCACCGACATAGCCATTATAATCTGCACTATATAAATCCTGATAGCCATTAGGGAACTCACTATAGCCCAACAACAATACATAAGCAGAATAGTACTGACTTTGACCGAACTTGACATAATCACCACAATCAAACCAACCTCCCGTCAAATCATAGCCATCCGAATCAGCATCCTTTATGTAGGATTGCCCCTCAACAGCAGCATTGGCATACTGAATATACTTAGAAGCAACATTAGTAGGACTATAGTTGGCCAATAGCCAATTGGGTCCCACACCAGACCTTTGAGCACCATAAAAACGAGTGGTCATCCACAATGCTTTTTGGTATTGTTCATTTTCAAATACAGGTTCCGCAGTTGTAATTTGCGAGAACAAAGTTCCGAAGAACAGAAACATTGATACTTTTTTAAAATAGTTTCTCATGACAAATATACTTTATATTAGAGACTTATGTGTAATACTAATCCGAATGTAATATACGTTCTCTTTTTTGTAAACCGGTGCAAATATACTTCTTTCTTATTGATAATGAAGTTTTTTTGTCATTTTTTCAACAAAATTTACTCACAGGAAGATGGTTAACGGGAATCATGAAATATCTCTATTTTTATCCCTATTTTTTGCTCATGGTTGTATTTTCGGTATCACTTTCTCAATCAAATGGCAAGACATTTTGTTAATTTCATTGTTCATAAAATTCCGAAAAAAAGTTAGTCTCCTTTTCCCTATCAAAACAAAAAAGTTATTAATTTTGCACTCGGAAAAAAGGAATCGCTAGAATGATAGACAAAGAGGCATATCCACAACATCCCGTCTATGACAAAAATACAATAGAATTTGTCACTGTCGCTGCTGAATACTGCGCTTTTCTAGAAAGTTGCAGAAGATATAACAGCAAATCATTTTTTGACAAATCTGTCAAACTTTTATCCCTACTCTACTTAAAGACATCATTATTACCCAACTTGGAGGATAGTTCTTTTTCTGATCTCCAACAATTCGTCACAGAGGCATCTTACGAAAACCTACGTCAAAACATTACTTGTTTGACCGGACAATATGACGAATACTTAGAAGTCTTCCAAGAAGATATGCAATACAGCGACACGCCTATCGTAGCGTATATCTCCGAAGGTCTTGCTGATGTATACCAAGACTTGAAAGATATGATCTCCAATTTTCAATCGGCAGACATTCAAATCATGAATGACGCGTTGCGGGATTGCAAAGACAATTTTCAAGCCTACTGGGGACAAAAAGCACTAAACACCCTTCGTGCGATGCACAACGTCCTATACGCAGACATCGACTGGGATGACAATGAGCAATCGATAAGCGACTTCAACGATTCTGATTTTGAAACAAATATCAACAAAGAAGAAATAGATTTTTTCAATGACTAACGCGATCTGGCATAGGGAAAGTATCACTAAGGAAGATTTAGCAAAGCTTCCCACCGAAACGTATGAAGGTCAGATTTACGTGATTCAAAGTATCACAGAGGCTCAAAAAGCTGTCGAAGCATTGAAAGAGTGTTCTCTATTGGGATTTGACACAGAGACCAAGCCCTCTCGATTCAAAGGAGACGAACATGACATCAGTTTGATTCAACTTAGTACCGAATCCTTTTGTTTTCTATTTCGCATCATGAACAAACAGATTCTCCAACTGGTGAAATCGATCCTTGAAGACGAGCATATTCTAAAAATTGGTCTCTCTCTGAAAGATGACTTCAGAGGTCTAAACAAAAGCGGAGCTTTTAAACCTAAAAACTTTGTCGAACTGCAAACCTACGTAAAACAATTTGGCATAAAAGACAATGGCCTTTCTAAAATTTACGCGAACATCTTCGACAAAAGAATATCTAAACGGCAACGTCTCAGCAACTGGGAAGCTGATTTTCTGACCATCGAACAGAAAAATTATGCGGCATTAGACGCATGGGCTACCAGACGCATTTACACTGAATTAGAAAATTTCAAAAATAAAAACAATAAAATTCCTACACAGGAAATATAAAAAACAAAAGTATGGGAGGCATTTTCGGAATTATTAAAAAAAGCAGTTGTCTATGGGATCTCTATTACGGAACCGACTACAACTCACATCTTGGCACAAAACGTGGTGGTATGGCCATGTACGACAAGGAGATTGGATTTACTCGCAGCATCCACAACCTTGAAAGTTCTTACTTCAGAACTAAATTCGAACCTAACCTCCCTAAATTCAAAGGGAATGCTGGTATCGGTGTCATCAGCGACACTGATGCTCAACCAATCGTCATCAATTCTCACTTAGGACGATTCGCCATCGCTACCATTGCCTGCATCAACAACATCGAAGAATTAGGCAATGAACTCTTAGAGAAAAAAATGCCTTTCTCTGAAATGAGCTCTGGCAAAATCAACCAAACAGAACTTGTCGCCCTTCTTATCTCTGAAGCGGAGACCTTCAAAGAGGGTATCGAGAATGTATACAAAAAGATAAAAGGTTCTTGCACCATCCTATTGTTGACCGAGAATGAAATCATCGCTGCGCGCGACAAACTCGGACGTCTCCCTATGGTCATCGCTAAAAGTGAAGAGGGTTATGCCGTATCTTGCGAATCATGTTCTTTCCACAACCTAAACTACGAACCTTGCTACAACATCGGTCCTGGTGAAATCGTAAAAATCACAGCTGACGGTTTTGAGCAAATTCGCAAACCGGGCAAGAAAATGCAAGTATGCTCCTTCATGTGGGTTTACTACGGTTATCCTGTAAGCACCTACGAAGACATCAACGTAGACTGCGCCCGTCACTGCGCCGGTTGCCTCATGGGTAAGAAAGACCACTGCGATGCTGACTATGTAGCTGCCGTTCCTGATTCCGGAATCGGATTCGCCATCGGTTACTCCAATGGTAGCGGTATCCCATACAAAAGAGCTATCGTCAAATATACTCCAACATGGCCTCGTAGCTTCACCCCTGCCACTCAGGAAATCAGAAAGCTTGTCGCTAAAATGAAACTGATACCTAACAAACAACTACTTAATGGCAGCCGTGTTATCTTCTGCGACGACTCCATCGTTCGTGGTACTCAGTTGTCTGACAACGTAAGCGCTCTTTATTCATATGGTGTTAAAGAGGTAAACATGCGTATTTCATGCCCTCCTCTCATCTACCCTTGTGAGTTTTTGAACTTCGCTTCCAAGAACAACGAATTGGACTTGATCACTCGTCGAATCATCCAAAAATTCGAAGGTAGACACGACATCAAACTCGATAAATACCAAACAACAAACTCAAAAGAATACAACCAAATGGTGGAAGACATTCGTCAACAATTCGATTTGACCTCATTGAAATTCAGTCCGATCGAAGACCTAGTTGAAGCCATCGGTCTTCCTAAGGAACAGGTTTGTACACACTGTTTCGATGGTTCTAGTTATTTTGATTGATCATTATTCGTATGGAGAAAGCCATCATATACCAAGTTCTCCCAAGACTTTTCGGCAACATAAAAGAAAAACCGAAATGCAACGGAACACTAAAGCAAAACGGATGTGGTAAATTTAACGATTTCACAACCGAACGTTTGAGAGACATCAAAGAGATGGGATTCACCCACATTTGGTACACAGGTATCATCGAACATGCCACTCAAACCGACTATTCTAAGTATGGTATTCAAAAAGACCACCCAGAAGTCGTCAAAGGTATCGCTGGCTCTCCCTACGCTATCAAAGATTATTATGATGTCGACCCCGACTTAGCTGAAGTCGTGCCTGACAGAATGAAGGAATTTCAAAACCTGGTCGATCGTACTCACAAAGAGGATCTCAAAGTAATCATCGACTTTGTCCCTAATCATGTTGCCAGACAATATCACTCCGATGCTAAACCCAAAAGAGTCAAAGACCTAGGCGAAAATGATGTGAAAGAAGTGTTTTTTTCAAACCAAAACAACTTCTACTATCTTCCAGGTGAGGACTTTGCCCCTCGATTCGACATCTCCTCTTTTAAAGAGCCCTACAAAGAAAACCCTTGCAAAGCAACCGGAAACGATTGCTTCTGCAACAATCCGGGACTTTATGATTGGTACGAAACCGTTAAACTAAACTATGGCGTAGATTACAGAAACAATCGGTATCACGACTTTTTCCCTTTACCAGACACATGGATGAAAATGCGTGATATCCTATTGTTTTGGTGCAAAAAGAAGGTGGACGGATTCCGTTGCGACATGGCAGAAATGGTTCCTGTCGATTTCTGGAAATGGGTCATTCCTCAAATAAAGGAGTTTTATCCAAACGTCATTTTCATTGCAGAAACGTACGATCCGAACCAATACCATCGCTATATTCAAGAAGGTAGATTTGATTACTTATATGACAAGGTTGGACTTTACGATACTCTCCGCAGTATCATGCGTAACGAAAATGCTTGTCATAACATAACTCATTGCTGGCAACGTCTCAACGGCATCGAAGGGAACATGCTCAACTTCCTCGAAAATCACGACGAACAACGTATCGCCCACCCTGATTTCGCTGGAAATGCAGAGAAAGGGAAAGCTGGCATGATTATAGCAAGCACTATCAGTCAAGGTCCCGTTATGGTATACAACGGACAAGAATTGGGTGAAAAAGCGATGGACCAAGAGGGCTTCAGTGGTGCAGATGGAAGGACAACCATATTTGACTATTGGTCCATTCCTACCGTTAGCCGATGGTTAAGGGGAAAAGCAGAAAAGTCTGAATTGGAACTTCGTGATTTTTACACAAGACTATTAAACATTTGCAAGTCAGAATCGGCCATACAATCAGGGCTCTTCTTTGATTTGGAATATGCAAATTTCAACAATCCAAACTTCAACACAAATAAGCAATACGCATACCTCCGCAAAAGTAACGACGCGCTATTGCTTATCGCAGCCAATTTCGACGACAACAACGTCAAACTAGGTATCAACATACCTTATCACGCCTTTGAATATCTCAACATTGAAAATGGAGATGAGCGTCCGTATCAAAATCTGCTCACAAAGAAAAGAGGAAAATCTGCGCTTTCATCAGACAAACAATTCCTCATCTCCGTTCCTAAAAACGAAGGTGTAATCATTAAATTCAACTTAAAGAAACGTAAATAAGATTGTTGGCTATTTATTTCTGTGAAGATATTTCATAGAAGCCCACCAACTGATCATGGTCATAATTAGTACCTAAAGGGCGATAGTAAACATATATCTGATAGCTATTTTCCGTCTCCCAATAAGAGCCTTCCGTCCGATCATTCGAGGCAACTTTCAATCCCGAAGGAAGAAAGACATATTGGTAATTATATCCACCATTCTTTAAAATAAGTGCCAATTCATATTGGTGACGTTCAAAATTATATACCATCTTGTTTTTCTCTTCCAACCAATTATCATTAAAGCCTCCCATCACATAGACAGAGCCATCCAACCACGGATCTTCCCTAGGATAAACAAAATGGACGATTGAATAATCTATCTCCGCTTCACTCCATATATCCTGTGCATGAACTTTGAAATGTCCGTTCACATCTTTATCAAAGGTGTACCCTTTTCCCTCCACGTACTTTCCTGGCATTACCTCTACGTGATAATAGGGCTCATAATAAGCTATTCGTTCTATTCTTCCGCTATAACGGAAACGATGAGAGAAATCAAGTACGTTATATTCCCGTCCGCCTTCGAATGACAACTTACGTTCATCTTCAAAGATCATAGACGAAGGTTTTATATAAGTTGGTTTCAAATCAAACACCTCATTGTCATGACGTCCATTCTGTCTAACAACCACTTTCAGTTCCTCCTGCATAGGACTTAATTTATCACTGAACAGCAGTTCAAATGTCAGATGCTGATAAATATTATTAACGCCATATACAGATTTACCAGACACATTACCATTCAAAGATAGCTGATAGTCACAGAGAGAGAAGCATCCTGTCATCAAGATTTTATCAGGTTCATCCGTATTATACACTTTAATAACATAATTTCCTGATAATGTTGGCGTTAAATTCTCATTTGGGAAACGAGCCGAGAAATGAGCATAATCGAACTTTGTATTGGTTGAGACAATAGGATTATCAAAAACAACCTCGTTAATTCCTTCCAAATACTCCATTTCATTCAATGCAGAAGGAGTCCAATCTGCATTACAAAGCTCTAATTTATAGGCTAAATGAGGATAGTTGGATGACATATAATCAAACGCGACTGTAATATAGTCTGAAGAGTTCTTATCCAAAACAGGGTAATCCAACTGATTATCATTTAAAAACAATTGGACTGTTTGTATTTTATCATCATACGCACGCGTACGATAAGAAGAAGCACCCCATATCCATTGGGGCAATAGAAGTAGAAAAACGAGAAATTTCTTCATAAACGAAATAGGAGAAAAAGGGTAAACACAATGGTTTACCCTCTATGCATATTAATGATGGAATAAGCGAACGCCAGTAAAGGTCATTGTCATACCATACTTGTCACATGTTTCAATCACATTATCATCACGAACGGAACCGCCAGGTTGTGCAATAAATTTCACACCACTTTTGTGAGCACGTTCGATGTTATCGCCAAATGGGAAGAAAGCATCTGAACCCAATGACACGTTGTCCATTTTTGCCAACCATGCCTGCTTCTCCTCTTTTGTCAATACAGAAGGACGTTCTGTAAAGAACTGTTGCCATGCGCCATCGCGCAAAACATCATCATGTTCATCTTCCGAGATATAGACATCTATCGTATTATCACGGTCTGCACGTCTGATACCCTCTTTGAATGGCAGATTCATCACCTTTGGATGTTGACGCAAGAACCAGATATCAGCCTTGTTTCCTGCCAAACGGGTACAATGGATTCTTGATTGTTGACCTGCTCCAATTCCGATGGCTTGTCCATCTTTGGCATAACATACAGAATTTGATTGAGTATACTTCAATGTAATCAAAGCAATCAACAAGTCACGTTTTGCCTCTGCCGTAAATGATTTGCTCTGTGTAGGGAACTCTTTAAACAATGACTCGTCAATTTTGATTTCATTACGGCCCTGTTCGAATGTGATTCCGTACACTTGTTTTCTTTCTATTGGATCCGGACGATAATTTGAATCTATCTGAATCACATTATACGTACCTTTTCTCTTGTTTTTCAAGATATTCAAAGCTGCTTCAGTATATCCAGGAGCAATAACGCCGTCAGACACCTCTCTATTTATCAAGAAAGCAGTTTCCTCATCACACACATCAGACAATGCGATGAAATCCCCATAGGATGACATTCTGTCGGCACCACGAGCACGAGCATAGGCAGTTGCCAACGGAGAAAGTTTCGCGTCATCTACAAAATAGATCTTTTTCAAGGTTTCCGACATCTCTACTGCAACTGCTGCACCAGCTGGGCTCACATGCTTAAATGATGCAGCTGCAGGAAGTCCTGTTGCCTCCTTCAATTCTTTCACCAATTGCCAACTATTAAAAGCATCCAAGAAATTTATATACCCTGGACGCCCATTCAACACCTGAATAGGCAACTCTCCCTCTTGCATGAAAATACGAGAAGGTTTTTGGTTGGGATTACAACCATACTTTAATTCCAATTCCTTTGCCATTTTTTAAATTATTAAAGGGGAACTAACTATTAATTCCCCTAATTATCTTTATCAAAAATTTCGTATGATAAATATCTGAAACTTGACGATTATCTTTCGAACACCTCTTCTATTCGTTCCACTCCGCCATCTTCCAAATCTTCATAATATACTAGAATCATTCTCCAATCGGATAATTCTCCTATCTCATAATACCATACACCATCACGCGTACGCATCACTAGCTCGTTGCCTCTTAAACTCCAAGAACCATCAATCCAATCAGCATACACACGATCAAAACGTGTAACTCGAGTCGTTCGTATACGAAGATCTCCATTTCTGAAAAATTTGTATGAAACATCATCTTTTTCATACTCCTTATAATCCTCTTTCCAATGAGAACGAGACTCCACATAATGTACTGTCTTAACTAAATGCCAGGCATCTCCCACTATATAATCCTCATCAGTATACTCTGTATCACAAGAACTCAGCCCTAAAGTAACCATTAGTACAATGCTTACCCAATAAATAATTCTGTAATTTTTCATATTATACTATATTTTAATGATACGTATTTTAGTTCTTTGTTTATCTTTTCGGTCTATCTTCTTTTCTTCTATCCGAACAATAAGTCGTGCAAATATATAAATTTTATTTTAAAACGCATTTCTCAAGAACTCTTCTTTTTCCATTTGAATTATTTATTACATTTGCAAACGTTGACCACATAAACATTCATCCATGAAAAAAAACATCATCTTAGTTATCCTTGCTCTTATTGGTTGCAGTCTATCTGCTCAACCATTAGACAAACAAGAATCTGAATCTGTAAAGAAACAGGTTATATCTGAGTGGAAATCACAGATGTCTAAACTTTATGACAATGCTTATAAAGAACACATCATCCGACGTGATGGATTGGAATTGGCATTGGCATACGTCATCAGAGGTTCGGAACCAACTGGAGGACGTAGTTTGTGGATATCCATGCATGGTGGTGGAAATGCTCCTAAAGAGACAAACGACCAACAGTGGGAGAACCAAATATACCTTTACGAACCCAAAGGTATATACGTGGCACCTAGAGCACCATGGGATGATTGGGATATGTGGTTCAAAGCACCCATTGACTCTCTGTTTCAGGACTTAATCACCATGATGATTGTCAAAGAGAACATCAATCCTGACAAAGTGTATATTCTTGGATATTCTGCTGGTGGTGACGGTGTTTGGCGATTGGCTCCTCGTCTTGCCGACCATTGGGCTGCCGCCTCTATGATGGCTGGACATCCAGGAGATGTCGGTCTACGCAATCTAATCAACACGCCATTTACAATTTGGGTAGGTGCGCTCGACTCTGCCTATGACCGCAACAAAGAAGTACAAAAAAGAGGTTACGAAATGGACTCCCTCAGTCAGACCGTTCCAGGGAAATACATTCACCAAAACAATATTGTTGCAGGGAAAAGTCACTGGATGGACCAAGTAGACACAGCGGCTATCAGTTGGATGAACCGTTACACACGCGACGCTCACCCTAAGCAGATTATCTGGACACAAGAGGAATGTTTACGAGACGCATTCTACTGGGTCTCTCTCCCCTCCTCCATCAAACCTGTTCGTGGCAACACTTTCGAAGCAACGATTGAAGAAAACACCATCACAATCGACAAGATGGATTATGATGAAATCACCATTTGGTTGGACGATGACATGTTAGACCTCTCCCAACCCGTTACCATTCAATACGACGGAAGAACCCTCTTCAAACAAGTGGTAGAAAGAACGGAAGAAAGCATGAAGCAATCAATATACCATCGAAAAGACCCTTCGTTCTGCTTCCCTGCCAATGTCACCATTTCGAAAGACATGACTTATGAAGAAGAGGAAACACCGTCTGTGGAGAAAATAGCTTGCGACACCACATGGTTTACAGGCGAAGGCACCCAGTATGGAGGTATTGCAGGCACCAATGGAGGAAACTGCGGTATTTTTGTAGAAGAGGGTGATTTCTACCACTGTGCTATGAATCACATCCAGTATGATAGCAGTTACGCATGTGGAGCCTGTGTAAAAGTATATGGTCCTATTGGCGAAATCACAGTAAAAGTGGTGGATCGTTGTCCCGAATGTAAAATGGGCGATATAGATTTTTCAACAGACGCCTTCACCACCATTGCTAAATTGGAAGATGGACGAGTACCAATCAGATGGCAATTTGTACCATGCCAAGAAGATAAGAACATCAAAGTGATGTTTGCCAAGGGCACAAGTCCGTTCTACTTCAAAGCTATATTTTACGATATAAGGCATAGGATAAAAAGCATAGAATACAAACGTTCTGACGGCACTTTCGTCCCTATTCAACGTGAAATGTACAACTATTTTGTTGCACAGCAAGGCATCGACGAAGACCCGTCCAAATGTGGACCTTACACATTCAGATTAACCGACGAGCACGATGGCGTTGTATATGTAGAAAATGTGCAATACGAAGCAGGCGTTGAAATAGATTTAGGCAAACAATTTCCAAAAGCCAATTGCGGAGAAGACAGTTCAGTAGACGAAATTGAGAACTCTTTATTATGGAGTGATGACATATTACGAATCGATGTATACGATTTGTTAGGACATTCTATCTACTCCACCAATCAACGAGACGATTACCTAAAATTTGCCAAAGAGTGGAATCGAGTTCACATTATAAAGATACACTTTGAGAAATTCAGCAAAGTAGAATTACGAAAATAAAAATTAGGTGGGTTTTACAAATCCACCTTTATTTCTTTTTTGTAGTTGGAACAACGAAACCAACAACCACTGTACCAATAATACCAGCGCAAGCCACTATTATTTTCACCACCATGCTCGGTATAAAGAAAATGGTGGAGATAGAACACATGGTAAGCATCATAGCAATTGCTGTAATTTTTCCACGTACGGACAATCCCCTGTTGCTCTCATACTCACGAATGTATTTTCCCAACCAAGAAGCGAGCAATTTCTTTTGTAACCTCTCACTACTTCTATAAAAAAGCCATGATGCTAAAAGTAAGAATGGAGTTGTAGGCAATCCAGGCACAACAACACCAATGGCGCCCAATGCCACACACAAAGATCCTAACGCGATAAAAAGATATTTCTTAATTTGAATATTCATCTCTTTGAATTTTTGATGCAAAATTAATGCTTTTATTTCTATTTCATAAGAAGAATCACGAATTGTTTCACATTGAAAACAATAGATTTTTAGGGGAAAGTAGAAGATTTCAATGAAACAAAAAACGTTTTATCACTGAAACAAAAATACCATGATTTGAGATAATAATCACATAGCAATAGAAAAGGAAATATTATTTTTGAACTAAACTTATTGGCTTAAGTTAAAAATGAAGTTTATGTAAAATTTAAGTGTTATGAAAGCTAGAATCATTATTGCAAGTGTTGTGTGTTGTTTAACGCTTCATACAAACGCACAAGAAAGTTGGAAACTCATTTGGAGTGACGAATTTGATTACAACGGAGCACCTGATAATTCAAAATGGTCGTTTGACACAGAAGGAAATAATTGGAACTGGGGAAATGACGAGCAACAAAATTACACCCCAGAAGAAATGAAAAACGCATGGGTAGAAAATGGCAATTTGATCATTGAAGCCCGAAAAGAGAGCTATAGGTGGTATGGAGATGGAGAGACAAAGAACTACACGTCAGCCCGTCTTCGCACTTACAGAAAAGCAGATTGGTGTTATTGTAAGATTGAAGTTCGTGCATTACTTCCTCAAGGAAAAGGAATGTGGCCAGCCATTTGGTTGTTGCCAACAGATGAAGTATACGGAGGATGGCCTCAGAGTGGTGAGTTGGATATCATGGAGAATGTAGGATTTGATCCAAACAGAATACACTGCAACATCCACACAGAAGCATACAACCATAAAAACGGAACCAACAAAGGTAATTCCGTTAACGTATCCCTACCATACGAAAACTGGCATGTCTATCGTATTGAATGGGATGAAGAAAGCGTCAACTACTACGTAGACGACACTCATGTTTTCACATTCCAAAACGAACACAGAACCTGGAAAGAGTGGCCATTTGATCAAAAATTTCACTTGCTTCTCAACATTGCCGTTGGTGGAAGCTGGGGAGGTGAACAAGGAATCGAAGATTGGAGACTCCCACAAAGAATGCTTGTAGACTACGTGAGAGTTTATGAAAAATCTGGCATGTCATCAATGGATGATGAAATAGCAAATACAGTAAAAGTATATCCAACTTTGGCAGAAGAGACTATTAGCATTAGCGGACTATCCTCTAGCGAGCAAGTTCAAATCATATCCATCAACGGAAATGTGATTATGGAGGCTAAAGTTGATGCCGACGATAACACACTCAATGTAGACGGTTTATCACAAGGCAAGTATCTTGTAAGAATCGGCAATGCGACATACCCATTCATAAAGAAATAAAAGAAGAGCGTTTGTTTTTTATATAATAAGTTTAAGGATTATTACTTTTTGGGAAAGTCCCTAGTTCTCACGAACTAGGGACTTTTATTTTACGCTAACATATAAATAAACAACAGCAGGAACCCTGTAATAGCACACAAAAGCAGAGAACCGATATTTCAGATAAATTCAAGCAGCGCAATCGCTCAGCATATTCTTTCTTATTCTTAAATTGTATTACAGGTTCTATAAATTCATTTTATGGAATTTGACAATTTACATTAATCATACGATGAGCAGAGAGGAAAAAACAAAAAAGCCACCGGGAAATCCCGATGGCTTTTCTATATGAATGAAATCAATGAATTATTCTTGATTCAAAGTAAAGCGTTTGAAAGAAGTACAAGTCAAAGATTTAGAAACAGATGCCATATATTGAGCAACGTTGATCTTAGCCTCTTTAATGAAAGCTTGGTTCAACAAAGTTTGCTCTTTATAGATCTTCTGAATACGTCCATTAACGATACCGTCGATCATAGCCTGTTTCAAGTTAGCAGCAGCTTGAGCTCCAACAGTTTCTTTAATTTCACGAGCTTTAGCAGCTTGCTCAGCAGTGATCCATCCTTTTTCGATGTTAGATTCGATATGAGCTTCAGAATCAACATGAGCAGGATTGATACCAGCTTTTGACAAAGCACCATCCACTTGTTTTTGTACTAACTCTGCCTTTGTTTTTTCAGTAGCGATTTCGCGCTCTTTAGCAACATATTCAGCAGGAACGCCAGCCTCATCAACAGCGATTGGGTTCATTGCAGCCACTTGCATTGCAACATCCTTATAAACTTGGGTATCCAAGCCAGCCTCATTGAAAGCAACGATAGAAGCCAACATATTACCTGGGTGAATGTAAGCCAAGGTAGCAGGACCGTTTACGAATTCGTAAGCACCCAACTCCATTTTCTCACCAGTCACACCAGAGCGATCTGTGATCAACTGTTGAACAGAAGAATTACCAATCATCAAAGAGTTCAAAGCCTCCAAAGATGCAGGTTTAACTTCCATTGCTTTATCAAGTATTTGTTTAGTCAAAGCGACGAAATCAGCATTTTTAGCAACGAAGTCAGTTTCGCACTTCAAAGCAACGATAGCAGCGAAATCACCGTTAGCAGCAGCCAACACACAACCTTGTGCAGCGTCGCGATCACTTCTTTTAGCAGCAATTGCTTGACCTCTTTTACGGATAAGCTCTACAGCCTTGTCGAAATTGCCTTCAGCCTCAGTAAGAGCCTTCTTGCAATCCATCATACCCGCACCGGTCATAGTACGCAATTTGCTAATATCAGCCATTGAAACAGCCATATCTCTTAAAATAATTTACGTTAATAATTAATCTTCAGTAGTATTGAATTTGCTAGCTACTTTAGCGTTCAAAGCCTCACCATCCAAGTTAGTCTTAGGGGTTTTCTTAGCAGCTCTTCTGCGCTCTTTCTTCTCAACGCCTTCAGCAGATTCAGACTCTTCCTTCTCTACTTTTCTCTCATCCAATCCCTCTTTGATAGCACCGCAAAGAGCGTTCAAGATAACTTCTACAGATTTTGTAGCGTCATCGTTAGCAGGGATAATGAAATCGATGTCGTTAGGATTAGAGTTTGTATCAACAATACCATATACTGGAATACCCAATCTCTTAGCCTCTTTAACTGCGATGTTTTCTTTTGTTACGTCAACAACGAAAAGAGCAGCAGGAGTTCTTGTCATATCAGCGATACTACCCAAGTTTTTCTCCAATTTTGCACGTTGGCGAGAGATTTGAAGTTTTTCTCTTTTAGACAAGTTATCGTAAGTACCATCATTAGTCAACTTATCGATAGAAGCCATTTTCTTAACCGCTTTACGGATTGTAGGGAAGTTGGTCAACATACCACCAGCCCAACGCTCAGTAACGTATGGCATAGAAACTTCAGATGCCTTATCAGCAACTACTTGCTTTGCTTGTTTCTTTGTTGCAACAAAAAGAATCTTTTTGCCCGATTTTGCAACCTGCTTCAAAGCAGCAGCAGCCTCATCTATTTTAACTACAGTCTTGTGAAGATCAATAATATGGATACCATTACGTTCCATGAAGATATAAGGAGCCATTGCTGGGTTCCACTTTCTTTTCAAGTGTCCAAAATGACAACCTGCTTCTAATAATTCATCAAAATTAGTTCTTGACATTTTCTTTTAATTTTAATCGTTTACATTCTTTTTTTTAAATCAATCACCCAGTAGTTCGACTCACGCCAAAGTCTGGATAATTTAGATACTAAACGTCTTCTCAAAGAGTCGATATAATACAATATATAACTCCTCCAAGGACTAACGTTTACTGAACTGGAATCTCTTTCTTGCTTTAGGACGACCTGGTTTCTTACGCTCAACCTCACGAGAGTCACGAGTTAAGAATCCTTCGCTCTTCAATGCAGTCTTGTTTTCAACATCAACCTTAACTAAAGCACGTGCGATAGCCAATCTCAAAGCCTCAGCTTGTCCGGTGAAACCTCCACCATCCAAGTTAGCTTTTACATTGAACTTATCTGCTACGCTAAGATGATTCAACGGTTGTTTAACAACATATTGCAAAATTCCTGAAGGAAAGTAAGTAGCTAAATCCTTGCCATTGATGGTGAATTCACCATTTCCTTCGCTTAGGTATACGCGCGCAACTGCGGCCTTTCTTCTACCAATTGCATTTATTACTTCCATGTGCTTACTTAATTGAGTTTAAATCGAGTTGTTTTGGTTGTTGTGCTTCATGCTTGTGCTCGTTTCCTGCATAGACATAAAGATTTCCGAGTATTGCACTGCCAAGACGGTTCTTAGGCAACATTCCCTTAACCACTTTTCTTAGCAATTTTTCAGGACTCTTCTTCAACAATTCTCCTGGAGTATACTCTTTTTGCCCTCCTGGATAACCTGAAAACTTCAAATAAATACGATCTGTAGCCTTCTTTCCTGTGATCTTAACTTTGTCTGCATTGATAATAATCACATTATCGCCACAATCTACATGAGGAGTAAAGTTTGGCTTGTACTTACCTCTTAATAGCTTTGCAACCTTAGATCCTAAACGTCCTAATGGTTGATCTGTTGCATCAACAAGAACCCATTCTTTGTTCACTGTTGCCGCATTAGCTGAAATTGTTTTGTAACTTAAAGTATCCACTTTAAACGTTTTTAATTAGTTAATTAATCTTTCACTTTGCCTTCCGACTTCGGGCAAGCCTTCCAGCATTTGACTTTTGACTATTTTGGATAATAAATCGGGCGCAAAATTACGACATATTTTTTAAATAAAAAAATGTTTTTCGCCTCTCTTTGTCAAATACTTCTCTTTTCTTCTTCTAAATTTTCGTTTTTTTTACGTAAGTTTGCATTTTAACATTTGTTCTTAATTGCTTTTTGATATGAAAATAATTGCAGTCGGTTGGAATTACGCAGAACATAATAGGGAATTAAACCGCATTAGCATCCCTGATCATCCTGTCATCTTTATGAAACCTGAAACGGCCCTTCTTAAAGACAACAAGCCTTTTTTCCTCCCCGACTTCTCTGATAGAATCGAATACGAAACAGAAATAATCGTCAGAATCTCTAAAATGGGGAAAAACATCTCCTCTAAATTCGCCGATCGTTACTACGACGCCATCGGATTGGGTATCGATTTCACCGCTAGAGATTTACAGAATGAATTCAAATCGAAAGGAGCTCCTTGGGAAATCTGCAAAGGATTCGACAACTCTGCCCCTATTAGCGATTTCTTACCAAAAGAAAACTTCAATATTGACAACCTATCGTTCTCTTTGAAACTGAATGATGTGCTCGTTCAAAAAGGAAACACTCAAGATATGATCTTCAAAGTGAATGATATTATTGAATACATCAGCAAATTCTTCACACTAAAAACCGGAGACATCATATTTACTGGTACTCCCGTAGGTGTCGGTCCCGTGAAAATCGGTGATCACCTCGAAGGATTTATCGAGAACAATAAAATGCTAGATTTTTACGTTTCTTAACAAAAACAAAATCTGATTTAAGCAAATTTGATAATCTTATGAGAAAAACTTTTTTATTCTGTATCATTTTTATAGTAGGGCTATTTCAAATCACACCATCTTTCTCCTACGACTTCACTTCGCAATCCGTACTTGCTTCTGGCAACTGGGTTAAAATCAGAGTGAAGGAGACCGGATTGTGTAAACTTACTTACGACCAATTAAAACAAATGGGATTCAAAAACCCAGCCGAAGTACGTATATTTGGTTATGGTGGTGCTGTTCTAAGCGAGAATATTCTTAATAGTAAAACGGACGACCTAAACGAACTACCCGTATACCAAGGAAACAACTACTTCCTATTTTATGCGCGCGGTCCTAAAAACTGGTATTATAAGAAAAACTCGTCAACCAACGAATACGACTACAGCATAAACCCCTACTCCAACTATGGTTACTACTTCTTGACGGACAACGTGGGTACTAAAAGAAGAATATCAAAGAGAGAAAACGCTCTTACCTTTTTGGACACCATAGATGTATATAACTACCAAGAAAGATTCATTTATAAGAATGAGGAATTTAATTATGTGTCATCTGGAAAAGTGTGGTACGGAGACAAATTTTACAACAATAGTTCCTTCTCCACTTCATTCAACTTTCCAAACATCGACACTACCCAAAACGCAGCAATTTTAGCACGAATAGCGACCACCTCCAACACAAAATCCACCATCAATCTGTCTTGCAACTTTGGAGGAACTTCTATTGACGAATCGGTTGAATACCCTGTTTGTGCAGGTCATATCCTCGCAAACGAAATCACAAAATGGAAATCTTCAAAACCTTCAGGTTCTCGCATCTCCGTTTCTGCTTCATTCAAAGGGTACAACGTCTCTGACTATGCATCCATAGAACGCATCATTGCTTTGGCTTACCAGTCATTGGACATGAAATCAACCAATACTCTCTTCTTTAGAAATCCAACTTGCAACAACTTGAGCAGAAATTACCATTACATATTGGATAATTGTCCTTCTGAAACCCAGATATGGGACATCTCCGACCCTATAGAGCCCAAACAACTCGTAACGGAACGCACCGACAACAAGGTTTCCTTTTATGAGTCTTTTTCCATCAATCCTCGTGAATATGTGGCTTTCAACTTGAATAATCCAAAGACAATCTCAGCAGAATTTGTCTCTAACGTTGCCAATCAAAACCTGCACGCAGAGCAACCTGTTGACCTTGTCATCATCACACACCCTAATTTCATGGCTGGTGCCACCGAAATTGCCAGAATCCACGAAGAGTATGATAACTTCAGCACTCTCATCACCACTCAAGAAAAAATATTCAATGAGTTTTCTTCTGGAACACCTGATGCAACTGCTATTCGATGGTTTATGAAGAAACTCTATCAAGATAATGGAGAAAAGCCTTTCTTCCTTCTTTTAATTGGTGATGGCTGTTTTGACAACAGAGGTATATTAACAAGCAGCGGAACAAAGGTCAATAACCTCATGATCACCTATCAGGGAGGTAGCACAGTAGAGGAATCTGCTTCGTATGTAACCGACGATTATTTCTGTTTCCTTTCCGACAAAAACGTAACAAATGGAGATGCTCAAATGGAAATCTCAGTAGGTCGTATCCCTTGCAACTCAGTAGATGGTCTTAACGCTGTTATCAAAAAAATAAAAAGACACATCGAAAATAAAGATTACGGAAAATGGAAAAATAAGATCATGTTATTGGCTGATGACAACGAATCATCAAACGATTACAATAAATTCTGTCGTTACTCAGATATCATTGCCAAAAAGATCCAAGCCTATAACAATGCCATGGAAATAAAGAAAGTGTACCTTGATGCCTACACTAGAACAACTGGATCCAATGGTAGTCGTTATTATGAGGTGGAGAATATCATCAAAGAGGAAATTGACAAGGGTGTCATGTTCTTCAATTACATTGGTCATAGTAGCAAGATTGGTTTCTCAGCCGAACATGTATTCACACAAAACCAAGCGAGATCCATATATAACGACAGATGCGGCTTCTGGTTCACCGCCAGCTGTGAATTTGCACAATATGATGGTCTGGACATCTCCGGAGGCGAAGATCTACTTCTAAATCCTAATGGTGGAGCCCTCGTTCTGTTGAGTTCAGCCAGAGTTGCATACGACAACAAAAATGACAATTTAAACCAAGCGCTTTTCTCTAAAATGTTCTTAAGAGACGATGAGGGATTGCCTTTACGCATTGGTGAGATCAACAGACTTGCTAAATACCCATTAAAAAACGATTCCAACAAATTAGCATTTACCCTATTTGGAGACCCTGCTCTACGTCTTTTCTATCCAAACAATAAAGTACTGACAGACTCCATCGTGGAAATTAATGGCAATCCAACAGACACCTTAAAAGCTCTGTCCGAAATCAAAGTCTATGGACACATTGCTGACAACGACTCCGCTTTCTTGTCTGATTTTAATGGCACTTTGTATGTTACCTTGTACGATAAAGAGGTGACTCTCTATACCAAGGGAAATATCTATACGGACAAGGAACAAATCATCCAAAACAGACATCAGTACACAGACCGTCCGAACATTCTCTTCTCCGGACAGGTTGAGGTTTCCAATGGCGAATTTTCTTTCCTAATGAAAATTCCTAAAGATATCAACTACAGCTACGGAGAAGGTCGTCTCGCCTACTACGCATTCGATGAAGAAAAAGACTACGAAGCTCAAGGTGCATACGAAGAGTTCCTTATCGGAGGCAGTTGCGACAACATCGACTACGAGACTGATGGACCAACAGTCTCTCTCTACATAAACACGAAAGATTTCTCTTCTGGAGACAAAGTGAACTCATCCCCTGTATTCTACGCAGATTTGTTCGATGAGAGTGGTATCAACGCTTCTGGTTGCGGAATCGGTCACGACATCACACTGACACTGAACGGTTCTAAAGAACCTATCATTCTGAACAACTATTTCTCTTATTCAAAAGATAGTTACAAAAAAGGAAGTGTTGCTTATCAATTGACAAACTTAGAAAATGGCACGTATACACTGACATTCAAAGCTTGGGACTTGATGAACAATTCCACGACAAAAAGCATCCAATTTGTTGTCGACAATGAAATGGATATCGAAGTGGAAGACTTGATTATCTATCCAAATCCAGCTAAAGATAACGTAACATTGAAGGTTATACACGACCAACCACAAACCATCCAATCATTCCGTTTCATATTGTATGATATCAATGGAAGAATTGTATACAAGTCGGATGACATCATTTCTAAAAATGATGGACAATTCACATGGACGTGGGATCTTTGCGCACAATCCGGAAGAAGAATTGATCCAGGAAGCTACGTGGGAAGAGCCGAAATCAAAATCAATGGTAAGGAATATGTGGGTAAATCAAAAAAACTAATTATTTTACCACAATAACACCCATAACAATTAGTCTCACGGGAGAGTTCCTCTACTAATTGGATTTAGTTTCCATCTTTTAACAGCTATATACTCACGTCTTATCTATATAGTATAAATAGGTATCTCATGAGAAATCATTGGGTTTTATACATCTTACTTATTGTTGGACTTTTACAAGTTTCACCCTCTTTCTCCTACAACTTCAGATCTCAATCCGTTCTTGCCACAGGCAATTGGGTTAAGATCAGAGTTAAGGAGACTGGAGTGTGTAAACTTTCCTATGAACAACTAAAACAGATGGGATTCAAAAACCCAGCCGAAGTTCGTATATTTGGTTATGGTGGTGCAGGTTTGAGTGAGAACATTCTTGAAAGGAAGACAGACGATCTAAATGAACTACCCGTCTATCAAGGCGACAACTTTTTTCTATTTTACGCCCAAGGTCCTAAGAATTGGTACTACAAAGAAAATTCAACAACCACAGAATACGACTATAGCATCAACCCCTACTCCAACTATGGTTACTATTTCCTATCAGACGATGTAGGGTCCAAAAGAAGAATAACGAAGAAAGAGTGTCAACTTTCTTCTCCCGACACCATAGACGTACACAACTACCAAGAAAGACAGATCTACAAAAAAGAGGAATTCAACTACGTCTCATCTGGCAATGTTTGGTATGGTGACAAATTTTATAATGGCAATTTCTTCTCCACTTCGTTCAACTTCCCATACATTGATACCACTAAAAACGCATCCGTTTTAACAAAAACAGCTGCAACCTCCGTTGAGAAATCCGTCATCGATCTATCATATAATTTTGGAGGCACAGATCTTATTGATTCAATTATACATCCACAACGCACAAAAGATTTCCTTGCAACAGAAAGCCTTCTATGGAATGTTTTAAAACCACAGGGATCGAATTTCTGCATTTCTGCCAAATATAGAGGAACTGGCATTGCCGACTATGCTTCCGTAGAGCGCATCATCGTTTTGGCTTACCAATTATTGGACATGCAATCAACAAACACGCTCTACTTTAGAAATCCTTCCTGCAACAACGTCAACAAAAATTATCGCTACATATTAAACAATTGTCCTTCTGAAACCCAAATATGGGATATTTCCAACCCTATAGAGCCTAAGCAAATGGCAACCGAACGGGAAGGCACCAAACTTACCTTTGTCGACAGTTACGCATCCTCTCCATGCGAATATGTTGCTTTCAACATAAATAATCTCAACACCATCTCTGCCGAATTTGTCTCCACTGTCACCAACCAGAACTTACATGCAGAGCGACCTGTCGATTATGTCATCATCACTCACCCGAAATTCATGTCTGGTGCTATTGAAATCGCAAAGATTCATGAGGAAATAGATAATTTCAGCACACTCATCACCACACAAGAAAAGATATTCAATGAGTTCTCTTCAGGAACACCCGATGCCACAGCAATTCGATGGTTTATGAAGAAACTCTACCAAGAGAACGGAGAGAAGCCATTCTTTCTTCTTTTGATTGGTGACGGTTGTTTTGACAACAGAGGCATTTTAGCAACAGAAAAAACGAAGATCAACAATTTAATCGTCACCTATCAAGGCGGAAGTAGTGTGGATGAATCTGACACGTATGTATCCGATGATTATTTCTGTTGCCTTTCCGACGAGCTTCCAGCAGACGAAGATGCTCCAAGATGTATATCTGTAGGCCGCATACCATGCAACACAGAAGAAGAACTTAATGGATTCATCGGAAAGATTAAGAGTCATATTGAAAACAAAAATTACGGAAAATGGAAAAACAAGATTATACTATTAGGCGATGATAACGAAACCAGTGACAATTTTCGACTATTCATGCGACACGCCGATAATGTTTCCGACGTAATTCACGAGAAAAACAACGCAATGGAGGTGAAAAAAGTGTACCTCGATGCCTACACAAGAGTAACAGGAGCCAATGGTTCCCGCTATCCAGAGGTGGAAAACATCATCAAAGATGAGATAGACAAAGGAGTCATGATCTTCAATTACATTGGCCATAGCAGTAAGTTCGGACTCTCTGCCGAGATGGTTTTCACACAAAACCAAGCACGAACCATACACAACGAAAGGCGCGGACTTTGGATTGCCAGCAGTTGTGAATTTGCAAGGTATGACGATTTGAGCACCTCAGGTGGCGAAAATCTTTTATTTAATCCTAACGGAGGGGCACTTACCTTATTAGGTTATACCAGAGTTGCACACGCAAACCTATCTGAAAAGATTGATTTATCTCTTTATTCCAATATGTTTTTAAGAGACTCAGATGGCATACCATTACGTATTGGTGAGATTGTTCGGATAGCGAAAGACTCTACTCATCACAAGAACCGAAACAAAATGAAAAAAGTCTTGTTAGGCGATCCTGCTCTGCGTCTATTTTATCCCAACAATAAAATCTTAACAGATTCAATTATAGAGATTGACAAAGGAAGAATCGACACAGCAAGGGCATTGTCCGAAATCAGAGTATACGGCCACATAACCGACAAAGACTCTGCTTTCATGCCCGATTTTAATGGAACAATACACGTCACCCTATATGACAAGGAAATGACACTATATACCAAAGCAAACATCTACACTAATGCAATGATGATCAATCAAAAGAGACACCAGTATAAAGATCGGCCAAACGTTCTTTACACTGGTATGGCAGAGGTGACCAACGGAAAGTTTTCCATCCTCATGAAAATTCCCAAAAGCATCAACTACAACTACGGAGAAGGTCGTCTCTCCTACTACGCATTTGATGAAGAAAACGAATATGAGGCACAAGGCGTATACGAAGATTTCATTATCGGAGGCAGTTGCGAGGATATCGACTATGAGACTGATGGGCCAACCATTTCTCTCTATTTAAATACAAAGAATTTCGTTTCGGGTGATAAAGTAAACTCTTCCCCAGTACTCTATGCAAATCTGTTTGACGAGAGTGGCATCAACGCATCCGGATGCGGTATTGGTCACGACATCACATTAACGCTAAATGAATCGAAGGAACCCATCATCCTCAACGATTACTTTTCTTTCATTCAAGACAGTTATAAAGAAGGTAACGTTGCTTATCAACTGAAAAACTTAGAAAATGGCACATATACACTTACAATCAAAGCTTGGGATTTGATGAATAACTCATCAACGAAGAGCATCCAATTTGTTGTAGATAATGATTTGGATATCGAAGTGGAAGATCTTATCGTCTATCCCAATCCTGCAAAAGATGACATAACACTGACATTAATGCACGATCACCCCCAAACCATCCAATCATTCCGATTCATTTTGTATGACATCAATGGAAAAATTGTATACAAGTCGGATGACATCACATCAAAAAACGATGGACAGATATCATGGACATGGGATTTATGCGCACAAACAGGCAGAAGAATTGACGCTGGATGTTACATTGGAAGGGCCGAAATTAAGATTAACAACAAAAAATATGTGGGAAAAACGAAAAAAGTAATCATTTTACCACAATAAAAACTTGTATAATTAGTTTTAGATTTAGTAAATTTGCAGTCGTTCATCTTGCAAGAAAAAAATATAGATAATGAGAAAAAATAAATTAAGAGCTATTTCGTTAGCAGCGTTATTATCCGCGAGTATTTCATCTGTGCTTGCGGTAGACTCAAAAGAAATTAAAGACAATAGTGGAGCAACCTACAATCCACTACAAACCGCAATCCCTTCGCTTTCTATTTCTCCAGATGCAATTGGAGGTGGTATGGGAGATGTAGGAGCAGCAACTGCCCCTGATTACAACTCACAGTATTGGAATCCTTCAAAATATGCATTAGCACAAAGCAAGGGCGGATTTTCATTGTCATACACTCCATGGTTGAGAAAGATTGTTGATGATATCGATTTAGTATACTTAGTAGGTTACTACAAACCAACCGAACGTACTGCAATCGGAGCATCTCTCCGCTATTTCGACATGGGAAAGATTAACTTAACAGCTCCACCTGATGCATCAGGACATGTTGTAGAAAATGGTGTCGCACAACCTCACGAGTTCGCCGTTGACGCTAGCTTCTCTATGCTTTTGTCTGAATATTGGTCTGCAGGTGTTGCTTTGCGTTTCATCTACTCCGACATTTTCAATGGTTTGGACGATGAAGATTATTCTAAAGCAAAAGCTTTTGGTGCCGACATCTCTTTCGCATATAGAAAACCTGTTCAAATCAACGAACAAGAGTCAACTGTAGGATTCGGTGTTGCCATTACAAACATTGGTAACAAAGTATCTTATGACAATGATGCCACTTTCCAGTATATTCCTACCAACTTCCGTATCGGAGGTAGTTTTGAATATGCATTTGACGAATTCAACCGTCTCGGAATTGCAGCAGACTTCAACAAATTGTTGGTTCCAACACCTTATGGTTCTCGTAGTCTTTATGCTTCTGACGAAGAATATAACGAGGCAAAGAAAGAGTACGAAGAGTGTAAATCCATCAGAGGTATCTTCCGTTCATTAGGTGACGCACCTGGCGGATTCAAAGAGGAGATGAAGGAGTTTAACTTCTCTGTCGGTTTACAATACTCTTACGCAAGAAAGTTCATGGTACGTGGAGGTTATTACAACGAAAGTGCCGAAAAAGGAAACAGAAAATACTTCTCTGTAGGTGCTGGATTCCACTTGATGATATTTGAATTGAATGCAGCTTATTTGATTTCCATCGCTCAAACGAACCCATTGGATAGAACACTTCGTCTTTCTCTTGGATTCGATATGGGAGGCATCAAGTCATTGTTCGGATCTTCCGATCCTGTTGAGGAGGAATAATCAAATAGACAATGTAAAGTATAATGATGGAGCTTCTTAGGTTGCTCCATCATTTTTTAATTTTTTTTAGAATATGAATTTTCGAGTAGGACAAGGTTTCGATGTACATCAATTTGCAGAAAACAGAGATCTGTGGTTAGGAGGCATTAAGATTCCGTATGAACTGGGATTATTAGGCCATTCTGACGCAGATGTACTTATTCATGCAATATGCGACGCACTACTAGGTGCCGCACACCTACGCGACATCGGATACAACTTTCCTGACACCTCTTCAGAGTTCAAAGACATTGACAGTAAGATTCTGTTAAAAAGAACCATTAAACTAATCAAGGATAAAGGGTACGAAATAGGCAACATCGATTCTATTATCTGCGCCCAACAACCTAAGATAAATCCTTACATAGACCAGATGGAGAAATGTCTTGCCGATGTGATGGGTATAGATATTGACCAAATAAGCATAAAAGCCACTACAACTGAAAAATTAGGATTTGTGGGAAGAAAAGAGGGCATTGCCGCTTACGCCACAGTCCTTATTGAAAAGAAAAATAGAAACATCTCTTTCTGCATATAACGAATAAAACAAAAGTTCTCGATGTTAACAATGTTCATAAAAGGTCTGATAATTGGAGTGATTGTTTCAGCTCCAATTGGTCCCATCGGCCTCTTATGCATTCAAAGAACATTAAATGGAGGAAGAAAGAGAGGTATCGCCACAGCACTCGGTGCATCCACCTCCGACCTTTTATATGCCTGTATCGCAGTTTTTAGTATGTCTATCGTGGTCAACTTCATCGAGACCCACCAACTGATTCTACAAATCATCGGAACAATCGTAGTCTTCTTCTTTGGCCTCTACACATTTATGGACGACCCCAGAAAGAAACTGACGAAATTAAAACAAGAAAATAGTTATGATGACTTTATCACTTCGTTCGGACTTACCATTTCCAATCCGATTGTCATCGTCCTATTTATGTTCCTTTTTGCCAAATTCCATTACATTAACGAAGACATCACCTTTATACGAAGTGTATTAAGCATCGTTTTCATTATGTTTGGGGCTGCATTTTGGTGGACTTTCCTTGTTTACCTTGTGGACTTCTTCAGAGGCAAATTCAATGTCCGCGGTCTGTATATCGTCAATAAAGTAACCGGTGCATTACTGATGATTATCGCCCCTATCAATCTAATATCTACCCTTATTGGATAGGCACACACGCTGCCCCACCCCTTCACCCATCATTCGTACTGATATCGATTCAAAAAAATCACCACAAAAAACAACACAAAAAAAACTTATTATCGTTACATTCAAAAAAATTAGTACCTTTGCGCGACTAAAAAAATAAAAGATAAATTATGAAAAGAATTGTAACAATTCAAGATGTTTCATGCGTTGGAAAATGCTCACTTACAGTGGCATTGCCAATCATCTCCGCAATGGGTGTGGAGACTGCCATCATACCAACAGCTGTATTATCCACACACACAATGTTCAATGGTTTCACATTTAGAGATCTGACTTCAGACATCACCCCAATATGTGAACATTGGAAAAAAGAAAAATTTCAATTTAGTGCTATATACACAGGATATCTAGGTTCTTTCGAACAATTAGATTTGATGAAGAAGCTCATCAACGACTTTGGTGGTAAAGATACCCTAACCATTGTTGACCCTTGCATGGCCGATAATGGTAAATTATATCCTGGATTCACACAAGAATTCGCCTTTGCCATGAAAGACCTTTGTAGCAAGGCTGATATCATCGTTCCAAACATGACGGAGGCAAGCTTCATGCTTGGCATTCCATACAAAGCCAATGGCTATGATTTGCAATACGTCAAAGACTTATTAATGCAATTAGCAAACATCGGCGCAAAGAAAGTTGTTCTTAAAGGAATCGTATTTGATGAAACTCAACCAGAAGTAGGTGATGTAAAAGGCAAAATCGGTATCATTGCTTACGACAAGGAGAGCGATACATTCAGTTGGTACTTCCACGAAAAGATGAATCAAAGTTTCCATGGCACAGGAGATATTTTTGCCAGCGTCTTCACAGGTGCTATGGTACGTGGCAAATCATTCAAGGAGTCCTACTCTCTTGCAGCTAACTTTGTGGTTGAATCCATCAAAGCTACATTGGCGCACGACGACCACAATACTTATGGCGTTGACTTCGAGACTGCCATTCCTTACTTAGTAAAGAATTTGTAATAGATAATTCACACAAAAAAAGAAGGTGGGGGAAACTCCACCTTCTTTCTTTTTACTCCATGTCCATCTTATATTTCCTCAATGCCTCCTCCACATTCGATTGATAATCGGATAGTTTTCGGCTTTTTAAAATTTTCTTTCTCGAACGATGATCCAACTCAGGAAGCAAATACTCCCAGAAAGAGGTCAGTTTCTGAACCAGTTGCAGTTCTCCCCCATTCATCACGTTTCCATATCCATCCGTCAGGTCGCTCATAAATGATTTTAGGCGCTTTACCTTTTCATTCGTAGGGACAACACTTCCCGAAACAATTTCCTCTATCAAAAAAGGATTTTGAAGCAATCCTCTTCCTATCATCACACCATTTATAGACGGGTATTTCTCGCACACCGACAAATAAGATGGCAGGTCCACAATATCACCATTAAACACCAATGGAATTTCACATTGTTTCATAAAGTTTGCAAACGCCTCATAATGCACTTCCCCTTTATACTGTTCCTTGCCTATTCGCGCATGTAAAGTTATCTGTTTTAAATTTGAAGCATTCAGCAATGGGATAAGAGCCTCCCACTCATTCTCTTCATTCATACCCAGACGCATCTTCACAGAGAACTCAAATGAGTCATACTTTTTCAAGGCAGACAATACATTCTCCACCATATCAGGAGAAGAGAGGATACCTGCTCCTTTTTGCTTCTTTGCAATCATTGGGAAAGGGCACCCAAAATTCACATCAATTCGATGATAATCCATCTCAATCAGTCGGTTCACCAAGACATCCACTTCCTCCGCCGTATTGGCAATGATTTGGGGCACCAATCGATTTTGTTCCCTTAGAAGAGAGTTTCTTTCTGGTTGAAGATCTTTACGGTCATGCCAACGCACATCACCTTTTTCTACACGACAGAAAGGCGTATAATAGGCATCAACACCCGAATAATGTTTCGCATGAATCTCACGGAAAGTTGAATCAGTATAACCCTGCAAAGGGGCAAAATAATATTTCATTTCTAATAAACTTTATATATTCTGAGAGGGATTTATCAATAGCAAAGGTAGTTCTTTTCGCATAAAAATCGAGAGAGATTATTTCTTTTTTGAACATATTCAATACGAATGTTCTATCCTTATCATAAAAACAACCATAACAACGAGAAGCTAGTAAGTTTTTTTATAAAAATTCTATATTTCAAAAAAAAAGAGTAAATTGCAAAACTTTTTATTAATTTTTATAAACCGTTGAGAACCATGTTAAAAAACAAAGAAACTCTTTTCTTTGGAGGAATTTTATTGTGCACAGGAGCCATCTGGGCGAGTGACACAGCAACCACCAAAGTAATCGTAAAAACAGAGAAAGAATCGACAGAGTACAACATGTACGATTCAGGAAAAATGTACTTTTCAGAAGATTACTTAATATTAGACCCCTTGGGTGACAGTAATCTGAAAAAGGTCAAGTTGGCAGAGATTCAAAATCTGCAGTTTTCACCCCTCAATAGTTCTGGCATAAATGATGTGCAAAGGCTATCAAACCGGATTTATCCAAACCCGGCAACAGAGCAGTTGACCATTCTCTCTGACGAAGAGGAGGATTTCTATTATTCCATCTATACAGTTGATGGAAAATTAGTTTCTTCCGGACGTAGTCGAACAGGAGAAGTTATCAATGTAGCATCTTTAGCTACAGGGATTTATGAAATTAAATTTAACAACCAAAACCTTCGATTTATTAAACAATGAAAAAATTAGGAACATTTGCTATTGTTATGTGTATCATTACATTAGCCTCAGCACAAAACTGCATGAATTTCCATTTCAACAATGGTAAAAAAGAGAGTATTAACATCACAGACATTGATACAATACATTTCCCAATTGGAGAGATCAATGTGACAGGTAAGGAAAGAAGGAATTACACTATCACAAGTATTGACAGCGCCACCTTTACATTAAAAGGAAATCAGAACATGGAAGCAAAAAACTTCTCCGATACGGTAAATGGAGTTATCATAGACATGGTATATGTTGAAGGAGGCACATACATTCGTGGTTGTGACAATTGTGCAGAAGTGGATAAGAAATATGAGTCGCCCAGTCATCAAGTGACAGTTAGCGACTTTTACATCGCCAAATACGAAGTAACCAACGAATTATACAATGCCGTAATGGGAACTACCTCCAATTTCTGGGAAAAGAAAAAAGCACCTAAGATTGGTGTCAACTGGTTTGGTGCAAATGAGTTCATCTGTAAGCTTAATGAGTTGACAGGCAGGAACTATCGTCTGCTCACAGATGCAGAATGGGAATTTGCCGCACGAGGAGGAAACCAAGGCATACCCAAGAATCACAAATTCTCAGGCAGCGATAATATTGATGAAGTGGCATGGTATGCCGACAATAGTGGCGGACAATCGCACGAAGTGGGCACGAAAGCGCCTAACGAATTAGGTCTATATGACATGAGTGGCAACTCATGGGAATGGGTCTATGACTGGCTGATTGGCTATACAGAAGAGGCCAAGACAAATCCCGTGCAACTCACAGGATCAGGCAATAAGACGAGGAGAGGTGGAAGTTATGATGAACCAGAAGATTTTGCCAGAGTGAGTCGTCGCGCCATTCGATCAAGAGATGGAGCTGCTGGCATGGGACTTCGTTTAGGGTTATCTACAACTACGATCGATGGTATGAAAGAACCCTGTGTAGCAGCCAATCCACAAGCAAACAAGTGCGACGGAAGTGAATATCGCGACTGTCGTCTGATTACAGGAGAAGATGAAGCATGGGTAGGAGAAAGTGCCACCCTACTCTTGCAGGAAGATGGAGCAGCTGCCATATCTGGGTATCCCGTGGTGTCAGGAGAATGGTACACATTAAACAACCGTTCTTTGAACATTGTCTCCAGCAAAGGTGTCACTACGACCTATGCATACTACGTGTTTAGTGAAGACGAGATTACAATGATCAACGACGCAGGTATGCCATACCGACTATACAAAAAAGCAAAATCAGAATCCAAATCACTGCCGACGATTCCGACAATAACAAATCCTACTGCTTTAGAGAAGTTAATCGAGGCAGTAGAACCAGAACGATTTGTCACTGCAGAGCAATTGGCACATCCGGACACAACTGTTCGGGACCCAAGAATTATGGCAGATGATGGATATACATGGTTTATGGATGGAAGATGCTGTGGAGGAAATCACAAATACAGGTTCCATCTGTCGCGTAACGGAGATGCCGAATTTGTTGTAATGGATTATGACGACACGTACAAAGAAAACATTTTAGCAAAAGGCAGATGGTTTACGGTCGGTAATATTGCACTTCATATCATGTTAAATGGCAAATACTACAACTATCTGTACACATCAGGGACAAGAACATTCTCGAACAGCGAGTATTTACCAGAAGGCCCTATTTTCTGCCACATCTCCTTCCAAAGTTACGAGCGAGGAGATTTCAGAATCTTTAGTCGCACAAAATATGATGACAAGGTAAAACGACCAAGAGGATTCAACGGAGAGAATCCAATACACGACCCCGTTGAGTATCAACCCTATTCAGAATAGACAAAGCAATTGAAGAATGAGGGTGTATCAAAATTGATATGCCCTCTTTTCGTATCTGGCCCAAATTGAATTTTACTATTTCTTTTTCCCCCTCAATGATTTCATCTTTTGTTTATCTTCTTCCGCCTTATGCCTCAAATCATCAACCACAGAAAGATCACTTAAAATCCTGGCTAGCCATTCACAACACCAAGCCCGAAGTCCATGCGCCTCAGCATTTGTATCATCAATTGCCAACGCACGACTAAATTCTTCAATTGCCTTAAAACGTTCACTCTGAACCATATAGATTTTACCTTTCACGACAAATGCATCAGAATATTCATTACACTGAGAAAGGGCACGATTTACATCAGCCATGGCATTATCATACTGTCCCATCTTCAACCATAAATCAGCGCGA
Source organism: Paludibacteraceae bacterium (assembly GCA_017551675.1). Lineage (GTDB taxonomy): Bacteria > Bacteroidota > Bacteroidia > Bacteroidales > Paludibacteraceae > UBA1181. Next base: position 75,138 of record JAFZLC010000026.1, read on the forward strand.
TTGCAATACGCACCAGCCGCAGTAGAATCCAATTCGATGGCTTTGTTAAAATCCCTCAATGCACCAAGCGTATCTGACATTATCTTAATGAAAGCAAAATATAAATAATAACGAATCTCTGCATCAGTAGAATCTAATTTAATGGTTTTGTCAAAATCCATCAGTCCATCATGTGGTTCTTCCATTTTCTTCTTTAAATTTCCTCGATAGAAATAGGCCTCAGCATCCGTAGAATCTAATTCGATGGATTTGTTAAAATCTCTCAATGCACCAAGTGTATCTCTCATTTCCTTCTTTATACGTCCTCGATAACGATAGGCCTTAGCATAAGTAGAATCTAATCCGATGGCTTTGTTAAAATCACTCAGCGCACCTTCATTGTCTTCCATATCACCTTTTAGATATCCACGATAACGATAGGCC
>JAFZLC010000027.1 GCA_017551675.1 Paludibacteraceae bacterium
TCTTGGTCTTATAGCTCAGCTGGTTCAGAGCACCTGCCTTACAAGCAGGGGGTCCTAGGTTCGAATCCTAGTGGGACCACCCCAAGAGAAATCGGAAGCGGCCGGTTTCCATAACAAACAAACTTATTTCGGTCTTATAGCTCAGCTGGTTCAGAGCACCTGCCTTACAAGCAGGGGGTCCTAGGTTCGAATCCTAGTGGGACCACTCCAATTACACAAAAGAACATCCTGTTACAATCTCTTTTTTTTATGAATAGCATTGTTGGACAAAATAGTTTTGCCCTCATCTTGATTTGTCATCCATCGTTATGAGTGGTGAAATTGTGCGTTTTTTGTATGAGGATTATTCCATTTTCAAATTTCTATTTATCTTTGTCATACGGTGAATTTTTATAATCTCATCGTTTGAAAAGTAGAAGAAAACATCGTATAAGAATTCGAATTGTTATGAAACAAGGCATATTTAATATATCATCTTCGTCTTTTGATAAAAAAAACTTGATCAAGTTCCTCATTATTACAGCCGCTTTTATTGTGGCGGGTGTCGTGATATTTGAGTCTTTCCCAAATATCAATAAGTTCCAATACGCCTACGAGAAGGGAAGTCCGTGGAAATATGAGGAGATAACATCACCGTTCGCTTTCGAAATTCGTAAGTCTAAGGATGAAATAGAACGTGAGGAGAAAGAGTTGTTGGAGAAGTTCGCTCCTGTATATAACTATGATGCGACGGTCTTGCAAAAGAACAAAAAATTACTGAGGGAAAAGTTCGGTCAAACTGATGATGCCACCGCGCCCTACTTTAAATACATAGAGTCGCAATTAAATGTTATCTATAAAAAGGGAATCATCTCAGCAAGTGAAATGGATGCTTACGTGGAAGCTGGTACTACGACCATTCGATTGGTGAACGATAAGGTTTCCAAAGAGACCGCCATCTCCAATTTCCTTACAACAAAGACGGCCTATGAAAAGGTGATCAATGAGGCTCCAACCACAATCAATCGTAACACATTGAGAGATTATAATATCAGTAACTACATCACGGAAAATGTGAAATATGATGCTGATATTACGGAGTCTATGCGGAAAGAACTACTCCACACGATCTCTTTAACCAAAGGTCAAATCCAAAGTGGCGAAAAAATCATCGATCGTGGTGATATCATTACGGATGCGAAATTTGATATTCTGAATTCATACAAACAAGAGATTGAAGCAAATAATCAGTTCAAGAACACACATCAAGTGGCCTGTGGTCAGGCTGTGGTGATTGTATTCGCTTTATTCGTCTTCTTCCTCTATTTCTACTTGTTCAGACAAAATTTGTTGGAGAGAAAGCGTGATACGGCATTCATGTTATCTTTTGTGACAATTTTCTGTATTCTCACTTCATGGGCTGTTCGTCATGATGTGACTCCTTATGTAATACCTTATGCGTTGATACCTATCGTGGTATCTTCGTTCTTTGATACGCGCACGGCATTGTTCACCCATCTGACGACAGTCTTGCTATGTTCGTTTGTGGTGCCTCACGAGTTTGAGTTCCTTTTCCTTCAGACACTTGTGGGTATGATTTCCATTTGTACGTTGAAGACTATCTATCAACGTTCACATTTGATTCGTTCTGTCGCAATTATTTTCTTATCCTATATTGTGTTGTTTTATGGATTCTCCCTGATTCATGTGAGAAGTATGGAACAGATGAGTTTCGAACCTATCCAATATTTCTTTATCAATGGCGTTTTGCTACTTTTCGCAAGTCCGCTGATGTATATCATCGAAAGGGTGTTCGGTTACACTTCAGATGCCACATTGGTGGAATTGGCCAATACCAATAACGAACTATTCCGCAGATTTTCCGAGTTGGCTCAGTCTAGTTTCAACCACTGTATGCAAGTCTCTAACTTGGCAGAGGCAGCGGCTAAAGAGGTAGAAGCCAATCCTATGTTGGTGCGTGCGGGTGCTCTCTATCATGATATAGGCAAGATGAACAACCCAACATTCTTTACGGAGAATCAGAATGGAGTCAATCCTCATGAGGAATTGAATGACGAGGAGAAGAGTGCTCAGATTATCATTCGTCACGTGACGGATGGTGTCGAAATAGCAAAGAAATATGGTTTGCCAGAGAAAATACAGGATTTCATTAAGACCCATCACGGACGTGGTAAGACTACCTATTTCTACAACACGTTTAAAAACAAATATCCTGATAAGGAGGTGGATGAGATGCTCTTCACCTATCCGGGACCTAATCCGTTTACAAAAGAGCAGACGATCCTGATGATGTGTGATGCCGTAGAGGCAGCCTCTCGAAGTCTGAGTTCGTATAACGATAAAAGCATCAACGACCTCGTGGAAAAGATCATCAATACTCAGTTGAATGAAGGTCTCTACAACGATTCACCTATCACCATGGAACAGATTCAGCGTATAAAGGGAGTGTTGAAAGAGAAACTAAAATCTTTGTATCATACGAGAATCGTTTACCCTGAATTGAAAAGCAAGTAAATTTTATCTCTATAAATCCAATTTTACTTATAAGAAAAACGGAAATCCTTTTTTATAGGATTTCCGCTACTACGTATGTGCTTCCTCCGATGTAGATGAGGTCGTTCGGGCCTGCGTTCTTCTGAGCCGCACTTAATGCCTCCTTGACGGTTGGATAACTATTGCCTTTTAACCCTTTCTCGGCAGCCAAGGCTTGCAGTTTGTCTTGTTCCATTGCCCTTTTGATAGAGGCGCGTGTGAAATAGTAGGTGGCCTCTTTCGGTAATAGTTCTAAAACGTGCGAAACATCTTTGTCTCCCACCATGCCGAATACTATATGAAGTTTCTCATGTGGTGTGTTGCGTAGTTGCTTAGCCACATAGGTGATACCACCCACATTATGACCAGTATCGCATACTGTATATGGTTTTCTGCTTAAAATCTGCCATCTGCCTAACAAATGTGTGTTTGGAATCACATTCATAAATCCCTTCTGGATTTCCTCTTCCGTCATGTCTAATCGTTCTATGATACGGATGAGGTCGAATGCAATCCGACAAGTGGTCATGTTTTTCATCTGATAATCGCCCATCAAAGGAGTCTGAACTTTCTTCTCGCCGATTTTAAATAGCTGATAAGGAACATCGGCTATGATTTCCTCGCCTAACTTCTGAACAGATGTTTCGTCTGCAAAAAAGATAGGAGCATTCATGGCTTCTGCCTTTTCAAGGAAGATTTGTCTGATTTCACTTTGTGATTCACCAATGACAACCGGTGTTGCTTGTTTGATGATTCCTGCTTTTTCCCTGGCTATGTCCTGCTCGGTGTTGCCAAGTATATTCTGATGGTCGAGACTGATGTTGGTGATGACACTTAAAATCGGACTGATAATGTTGGTGCTGTCCAACCGACCACCTAATCCCACTTCGATAACCGCATAATCCACCTTCTCCTGACGGAAATAATCCATGGCCATACCAAAACTGACCTCAAAGAAAGATGGATAACACTCTTCGAAAAAGGCTTTGTGCTTTTCGATGAAGTTGATGACAAATGATTGTGGAACCATCTCTCCATTCACGCGGATGCGCTCGCGAAAATCTTTCAAGTGAGGTGAGGTGAAAAGTCCCACTTTAAAACCATGTTGCTGAAGCAGTGAGGCTAACGTGTGAGAACAAGAGCCCTTTCCATTGGTTCCGCCTACATGGATGCTTTTAAACGAGCGGTGGGGGGAACCCAAACGTTCGCTAAGGGCAATCATATTATCCAATCCTTCTTTATACCCTGATTTTCCCACCATCTGGAATAATGGCATACGATTGTATATGTATTCCAGCGTCTCTTCGTAATTCATCATTTTTCCTAAAAAAAATTATTCGTTTAATTTTTATATTTCAATTCAAAAAACTATTTTTACAACAACGAAAGTAAAGAATTAATTTGTCTTGACAAAGAAAGATATTTGCTTTCGCCTTAAATTTAATGATTAATGGGATTTCTGAAAAATTGCTTTGCAGGGATTTTGACGGTTTTCTCAGACTGATTGCTGATTTGAACAAAGGTTGAACGTGAACCATGAAAGACATCAATTGATAGAAAATCAGTGAAATAAGGATGAAACATTAAAAGTTCACAAGAGTTTCAAGGACATTCCATTCGTGTTTTTTGATAATTTATAATTGGGGAATTGGTAGAGATTCCCTTAACACTAAAAAAAGATTGATTATGGGCGCAAAGAAGAATTTCGTTTTGGATACGAATGTGATCCTTCACGATTATAAGTGTATTTACAATTTTCAAGAAAATGACATTTATATTCCAATCGTAGTGTTGGAAGAATTAGATAAATTCAAGAAAGGAAATGAACAGATTAATTACAATGCTCGTGAGTTCGTGCGTGAATTGGACAATTTGAGTATTGATGCTGATTTCTTTAAGAATGGAGCCTCTTTGGGTATGGGCTTGGGTAAGTTGTTTATTGTTACCAATCCTGTTTACCCTGAGATTTTGTCAAAGTCATTTTCTGAGAAGACACCAGACCATCGCATCATGGCGGTGGCATTGGATATTCAACAGAAAGCTAAGAAGACTCGTACCATTTTGGTGACCAAGGATGTCAACCTTCGTATGAAGGCTAAATCCATCGGGTTGGATGTTGAAGATTATATCAATGACAAGGTGACTAACGTGGATCTTTTCGATAAGGCTCAAGAGACTTACGATAATGTGGATCCAGATTTAGTAGACCGTATTTATGCAGAAGCAGGCGGTGTTGCTGTAAGCGATTGTAAACTGCCAGCCTCTTTGGCTCCAAATGAATGCTTTATTCTGAAGAGCTGTCGCTCCACTGTGATGGCTAAATATGATGCTTCCACACAAACCGTAAAGAAGGTGAAGAAAGAAAAAGCCTTTGGTATCGAGGGAAGAAATGCAGAGCAAACATTCGCATTGGATGTTCTTTTGAATGAAGATATCAAATTGGTGGCTATCACAGGTCGTGCAGGTACAGGAAAGACATTGTTGGCTTTGGCTGCTGCATTGCAACAACATGAGACTTACAAGCAAATCTTATTGGCTCGTCCAATCGTTGCTATGTCTAACAAAGATCTTGGATTCTTGCCAGGTGATGAGAAACAAAAGGTGGCTCCTTATATGCAACCTTTGTTCGATAACTTGAATGTCATCAAACATCAGTTTGGCGCAAGTAGCAAGGAACTTCGTCTGTTGGATGATATGCAGAAGAGCGAACAATTGGTAATCGAGGCATTGGCCTTCATTCGTGGTCGTAGTTTGAGTAATACCTACTTGATCGTCGATGAGGCTCAAAACTTAACTCCTCATGAGGTAAAAACCATCATCACGCGTGCTGGTGAGGGTTGTAAGATCGTCTTTACAGGAGATGTGCAACAGATTGATACCCCTTATTTGGATATGCAATCCAATGGTTTGGTCTATATGATAGACAAAATGAAAGGACAAGATTTGTTTGCTCATGTAAACCTAATTAAGGGTGAACGAAGCAAGTTATCTGAATTGGCAAGTGTATTATTGTAAAATATCTTTTCTCATAGAGGTTAATGGAGCACGACTCCGTTAACCTCTTTTTTTTATGTCTTCGAAAACCGCTGTTTCTGCCTATTCCCATTTAACAACAACTTTCCCATTGATAGTTCTCTCATGAGGTGAGAGAGTGCATAAAATGAAGATTTTGTGGAATGTAAAATTTATGTGTATATTTGCATGTTTTTAATAGACAATAAAAATGGCTTAGTTATTGTGGTTGATTAAGAAAAAGTGAGTGACAAAGCCATTATTAAAATAATAGATATGATAAAGAAATTATTTTTCGTTTGTCTGACGATCGTTTCTCTTTCTGGATGTATGTCCGTAAATGATTGTGAGTGCAAGGTGGATGGTTCTGATACATCCATTCCACACTATGATTATGAAGGCTCATGTTCAGAATTGAACGAAGAGGAAGAGAATGTCACATGCGTGGCAAAGTAAAACGTACGAATTGAAATGACAAGAGAAACATCGAATAAGATTTTTTACGTATGTCGGTGCTTGTTAGGTTTAATGTTCATCCTCTCCGCGGTTCTGAAGTTTATCTCACTTGGTGCTTTTGAATCGTATGTTTTCTCCCTGGATTTTTTTAACCTGACGGTGTCGTCTTATCTTTCTCGGTGTTTATTGCTTGCGGAGGCATCTCTCGGATGTCTGTTGATTTCCACTCTATACAAAAGGGTGGTGGATTTATTAACCCTCTTCATGCTGATTGGCTTTTCCGGTTTGCTGCTCTATTTGCTGCTTATCGGAGAGGATGGTAATTGTCATTGCATGGGGGAGACCTTCAGTCTCTCTCCTGCCGCTTCTTTGTTGAAGAACGGAGTGCTGTTTCTCCTTCTTTTCTTTGCTGTTAAATGTGAGCCTTTCAATGTTCCGTATCCACGTGTTGTCTTGGCTTTAATATTGCTTTCGTCATTGGTCTTTGCGTTTGTGAAACTGCCTTTGGGGTGGGGCACACCACGCGAGACGAAGTTCAATGTGGAGGCGTATGCTCAGTTGGAGCAGACGAAACCGGAACTGATGGAGTTAAAGGAGAAGGATGTAGCCGTAGTCTGTTTTTTCAGTGTGAAGTGTAAGCATTGCAAGATGGCGATGCGTAAGTTGGAGGTCTGTTTGAAAAATGCCACGGTGCAACCTGCCATTCAGTGGATTGTGTGGGGCGATGAAAAGGAACTGCAAGCATTTGAGGAGGAGACGGGTGTGGCTCCTCAGTCCCACTTCTTCATGGACCCAGTTGATATGATGCCGATCACGGAATACAATGTTCCGCTGATTTTGATTTACAACAAGGGTGAAATGAAATTGAAAATGAGTAATGCAACTTTCGATGATGAAGCGTGTCGAAAGTTATTGTCTGTAAAATAAATCGGGGAATGAATCCCCTTAAAAAGTATATGTATGATAGAGATTATTCCTGCAATTGATATTATCGAAGGTAAGTGCGTTCGCTTGTCGCAGGGCGATTATGCACAGAAGAAAGTTTATAACGAGAACCCTTTGGAGGTGGCGAAAGAGTTTGAGACAGCGGGTATTCGTCGTCTGCATCTAGTCGATTTGGATGGTGCGAAGGCGAAGCACATTGTCAATTACAAAGTATTGGAGTCGATAGCGACACATACGGATCTGACCATTGATTTCGGAGGTGGTTTGAAGAGCGACGATGACCTTCGCATTGCGTTTGAATCGGGTGCACAAATGGTGACAGGCGGTAGTATAGCGGTGAAAGAGCCAGACACTTTCCTCTCGTGGTTGGATAAGTTTGGCGCGGAGCGTATCATTTTAGGTGCTGATGTGAAGGATGAGAAGATTGCAGTGAGTGGATGGATTGAGAGTACCAACTTGGAACTGTTGCCTTTCGTGAAAGATTTTGTGGAGAGAGGGGTGGACAAAGTTATCTGTACGGATATTAGCAAGGATGGAATGTTGAAAGGACCATCTATTTATTTGTATAAGAGAATGTTGGCTGAGATTCCTTCGTTGTATCTGATTGCCAGTGGCGGTGTTAGTTCCATGAAGGATATAGAGGAATTGAATGATGCAAATGTGCCAGCTGTCATCACAGGAAAGGCAATCTATGAGGGAAGAATAAAAATGGAGGAAATCGCCTCTTTTTTGTCGTAATTTTTTTGTACATTCGCACATTAAATCTATTCGTTATGAAGTTGAATTTTGAAAAAATGGATGGGTTGGTTCCTGCCATCATACAAGACGCCGATACAAGGGTTGTCTTGATGTTGGGCTTCATGAATGAGGAGGCCTTTCAGAAGACGATGGAGACAGGTAAGGTAACCTTCTTTAGCCGTACGAAAAACCGCTTGTGGACGAAAGGGGAAACAAGTGGTAACTTTTTGAATGTAGTATCTATAAAAGAGGATTGTGATCAAGATACATTGTTGATTAAGGTGCATCCTGTAGGACCCGTTTGTCATACGGGAACAGACACCTGTTGGGGAGAAAAAAATGAGTAAAAGCATCGCCTATGTCTTTGATTGAATATAAGAACGTTCGTGTAACTCGCCAAGAGCAGATGATCTTGAAGGATGTGACGGTCTCTGTTAATGAGGGTGATTTCGTCTTCCTTTTGGGAAAGGTGGGTAGTGGTAAAAGTACCTTTCTGAAATCGCTCTATTGTGAGGTGCCGATTGATTCGGGTTCGGCGACTGTCTTGGATTATGACTTGTGTAAGATTAAGAATCGTCAGATTCCTTATTTGAGACGTCAGATGGGAATTGTCTTCCAAGATTTTCAGTTGTTGCCAGATCGTTCGGTGGAGGCTAACCTTATGTTTGTATTGAAGGCAACGGAGCAATGTCCGAAAAAGGATATGCAAAATCGAATTGAGGAGGTGCTCAAGTATGTGGGACTTTCGACTAAGGGCTATCGAATGCCGCATGAGTTGTCGGGAGGTGAGCAACAGAGAGTGGTGATTGCCAGAGCATTGCTGAATCATCCGAAGATTTTGCTGGCGGATGAGCCGACGGGCAACTTGGATGCGCAAATGGGAGAGGAACTGATGAGATTGTTCTACAAGATATCCCAAGAGGGAACCACGGTCATCATGTCGACGCATAATATGAAGTGGACGGAACTCTTCCCTGCTAGAGTGATGAACTGTGAAAATGGCATGTTGATAGAGTGCCAGAAAGAGGAGCCGAAAGAGATTGTGGAATGAAGCAAAACAAAGAAATTATATGAGTGTAAAGGATTTAATAGTAAATAGTAAAAAAACAGCATTCTCATTTGAGATTTTACCACCATTGAAGGGAAATGGTATCGAGGAAATCTACAACACGATTGATGAGTTACGAGAATTTGATCCTAAGTATATTGATATAACAACTCACCGAAGTCAGTTGGTCTATCGCACGTTGGAAAATGGTCTTTACCAATGCGAACGTGTACGCCAACGTCCGGGTACTGTTGCCGTAGCTGCGGCTATCAAGAATAAATACAATATCGACGTGGTGCCCCACATCTTATGCAGTGGTTTCTCAAAGTGGGAGACTGAATATGTGTTAATCGATTTGGATTTCTTGGGCATCTACGATTTGCTACTGCTTCGTGGTGATAAGGCGAAACATGTAAATGCCTATATGCCAGATGCAGAGGGCTATTCTCATGCAATTGAATTACAAGAGCAAATCAAGCGTTATAATGAGGGCTTCTTCTTGGATGGCTCTCAAAAGAAACATAAATCCACTCACCTCTTCACCTATGGTGTGGCAGGTTATCCAGAGAAACACGATGAAGCGCCTAACGTAGCATCGGATATCTATTGGTTGAAGAAAAAGATCGAAAACGGAGCCGATTACATTGTGACTCAAATGTTTTTTGATAATAAGAAATTCTTCGATTTTGTAGAGCGTTGTCGTCAGGAGGGTATCAATGTGCCAATTGTGCCAGGATTGAAACCCATCACCAAAATGAATCAGCTGACCAGTCTGCCTAAGACATTCCACTTGGATATGCCAGAGGAGTTGGCTGCTGAATTGCGTAAATGCAAGACCGACGAAGAGGCGCGTCATGTGGGTGTGGAGTGGTGCACTATGCAATCAAAAGAGTTGATGGCTGGTGGCGTTCCATGCATTCACTTCTATTCAATGTCTAGTGCGAAAAGCATTAAGACAATTGCAAAGAACGTTTATTAAGAAACAGTAGTTTCATCTTCATGTTAGAATGTAAATGTTTAGTTTTTTGTTATTCATATTTCTGGCTGTCGTACTGATTGTGCTGTCAACTGCTGGTAGGGTGTTGTCGTCTGTATTTCGCCTTTTCCGTGGCGTACAGGGACCAGGACGCACATCCTCTGATTCGTATGATTCGGAAAACAAATACGACAATGGTGATGTTGTTCAGTCGGAAAAAGGTGCCATCCGTATGCGTAATTTTAAAAACCTGGCGGAGGAAACAGAATACGAGGAAATGAAGGAAGAACCGATTCAACGAACGGTTGAGTATGAACGAGTTGAGAGAAATAATTAAATTAAATAAAATAAAAAGATGAGTAAGAAAGTTTTATTGATGATCCTCGATGGATGGGGATTCGGAGACAAGTCAAAGTCTGATGTGATCACTTCAACACCAACTCCTTATTGGGACTCTTTGTTGAAGAATTATCCATATTCTCAATTGCAAGCATCTGGCGAATATGTAGGTTTGCCAGACGGACAAATGGGTAACTCAGAGGTGGGTCACCTAAATATCGGTGCTGGTCGTGTCGTATACCAAGACTTGGTGAAGATCAACATGGCATGTCGTGAAAATACCATCATGGAAAATCCAGAGATAAAGAGCGCCTTCTCATACGCTAAAGAAAAAGGAAAACAGATCCACTTCATGGGATTGGTTTCCAATGGTGGTGTGCACTCTTCTTTGGATCATTTGTTCAAATTGATTGAAATCTCTAAGTCTTATGGATTGGACAAGACATTCGTTCACTGTTTTATGGACGGACGTGACACAGACCCTAAGAGTGGTAAGGGATTCATTGAGCAATTGGAAGCTCAATTGGCTAAAAACACAGGAAAGATTGCTTCCATCATAGGACGTTTCTATGCAATGGATCGTGATAAACGTTGGGAGCGTATCAAAGAGGCATACGACTTGTTGATCGAAGGTAAGGGTAAACCTGCTACCGATATGGTGAAGGCGATGGAAGAGTCATACGCAGACGGCGTGACAGATGAGTTCGTAAAACCAATCGCAAGAGTTGAAAATGGCAAACCAGTTGGTACAATCCAAGAGGGTGATGTTGTTATCTTCTTCAACTATCGTAACGACCGTGCAAAAGAGTTGACAATCGTCTTGACTCAACAAGACATGCCAGAAAACGGTATGAAGACAATCAAGGATTTGCAATACTACTGTATGACTCCATACGACTCTTCTTTCAAGGGCGTACATATCCTCTTCGATAAAGAGAATGTGATGAACACCTTGGGTGAGATCGTTTCTAAGGCAGGTATGAAGCAATTGCACATTGCAGAGACTGAGAAATATGCTCACGTAACATTCTTCTTCAACGGTGGTCGTGAAGAACCATACGAGAATGAGGACCGTATCTTGGTACCTTCTCCAAAGGTGGCTACATACGATTTGAAACCAGAGATGAGTGCTTATGAGGTAAAAGATAAATTGGTGGAGGCTATCGGAACCAAGAAATACAATTGGATCGTTGTTAACTTCGCTAATGGTGATATGGTGGGTCATACAGGAATCTACTCAGCTATTGAAAAAGCAGTTGTTGCTATCGACAACTGTGTGAAAGATACAGTTGAGGCTTGCAAGGCAAATGGTTATGATGTCATCATCATTGCAGACCATGGTAACTGCGACAATGCAGTTAATCCAGATGGTACACCTAACACAGCTCACTCATTGAACCCAGTTCCTTTCGTTTATGTGAGCGATAACAAGAACGCTAAAGTGGAGAATGGTAAGTTGGCTGATGTTGCTCCTTCTATCGTATCTTTGTTGGGTATTCCTCAACCTGCAGAAATGACAGGTAAATGCTTGATAAAATAATTTTAGATTAGCATAAGTGATGAGGGTGCGTCATAGTGATGCACCCTCATTTTTTTTTAAGATTTTTTTTGTTTTGTGATTAAAAAAAAATAATTTAGCCATCGCATTCATGAAAAACACAAAAAAGAGCGTGGGGATACCTGCGCAATTCGTATTTAATATGTTGAGTGATAGTGTTTTTAGTGTGCTGTATTTTGTTGTCGTGTAATTTGGGAAATTGAATTTTTCCCCCTAAAATGTGTGAGCTGATGAGAAAGATATGGTGTGTATTTTTATTTTGGATTTGTTGTTTATACGCATTCTCATTGAGTATTAATGAGATTATGCCGTGTAATATATCATCATACCTTAATGACAAGAAGGATTTTACCGGATGGATTGAGTTTTATAACGAAGGAAGCCAGAATGTCAATCTTAATGGTTGGACTATTGAACATCAAACTATAAAGAAAAATAAATTGGTAGTGAAGTGGACCTATCAGCTTGTCAAGGATTTCAAAATCTCTGCTGGTGGGTATAAAGTCATGTCGTTTGATAATGCGGAAGGCTCTACTCATGTGCCATACAATCTAGATGTGGATGGAGGATATATCTTTTTGTATGCTCCGGATGGTACTCTTTATGCTATTTTTGATTATCCTACTATGAAGCCGCATATCTCTTATGGAGTCTATAAAACAGGACTAGGTTATATGCTGCCTACTCCTGCAGATAGTAACAGCAAAAGTTACGGGGACGTTCCGTTTGAAGAGTGTCAGTGTCTTCCTCCTACCTTTGGAGAGACGCAGCCTGGTGTCTTTGAAGAACAACCATCGGAAGGCGACAAGGTGAAACGTAAAGTGACATTGTCTTGTGCGACAAAAGATGCTGAGATTCGATATACAACAGACGGAAAAGAACCAACCAGTACTAGTGATTTGTATGATCCTGAAACGACAAAAATCTCGTTCACCAGCACATTGTGTTTGCGGGCACGTGCCTTTAAGAAGGGATTGTTGCCGAGTGATATCGTGACGGGTTCTTTCATTGTATATGAGAATAGAAAAGATTGTGAGGGTACGGATGCTCCAGTAGTTTCAATCGTGACAGATAAAAAGTTCCTGACCGACGCCCAGATTGGTATCCATACCATAGGAGATGCTGGTATTCCTGGTGAAAAATCTTGCGTTTCCAATAATGCAAATTACAATAGAGATTGGCATAGAGCTGCCAATTTTGAATATTTCGTAAAGGGTGGTCAGAAGGTGTCACAAGAGACAATGATTGCCATAATGGGAGGATGCTCCCGTAAGTATGATGTTAAATCATTAAAAATCACTACTAGCAAACGAACAGGAAATGAGAACTTTGGATACAATTTCTTTGCTAGTGAGAAGGGAAAGGAAAACAATGTATATTCAAGTTTGCAGTTGCGTAATGGTGGTAATGCTTACGAGTCAGTTAGATGTCGAGATGGTTTTATGCAAACCATTGCAAAACAAATGGGTAACATCGATTATCAGGCATATCAACCAGTCAGCTATTATCTGAATGGTACATACATGGGATTTATGGGATTGAGAGAAAGAACCAATGAGGATTTTATCTCAGCTAATTATGGATTGGATAAGGATAAAGTGGATATTATCGAGTTCAATCAGAAGTCTCCAGAAGTATGTGCAGGTGATGATGCAGCCTATCGTGAAATGGTTCGTTTTGTGACGGACAGCAACAACTATAAGCGAGATGATTATTTGCTCCGTCTAAGCAACTATATGGATGTGGAGGAGTATCTGAACTACATGATATTCGAGCAGTTTATTGTCAATACCGATTGGCCTGCCAATAATCAGAAGATGTGGAGAAAACATGTGGGTGGTAAGTTCCGCTGGATCTTGTACGACACTGATTTTGGTTTCGGATTGTATGATGATTGGAGCCCTAACTACTGCAACAAGAATCTGAACATGATTAAATGGTGCATGGGTACGGGTGACGAACGAAATTGGGGTAACTCAAATCCTGAAACATACCAGATCGATAAGGATAATGAATGGAAGACGATTTTCTTCAGAAGTTTGATGAAGAACAAGGAGTTCGGCAAAATGTATCTGACCAAAGCGTTGATGTTGCTCTCAACCACTTTGTCTGGCGATAACATTGAGAACACATGGAATTCGTTCAAAGAGACAGTCAAAAAGGAACATTGCGTCAACAAAACAGTGGCTTCGTCTACTGGAAGTTTGAGTTCAACAGGAGAGGCAATGGTCAATTTCGCTAAAGACAGAAACGGCATCTTCAAAGATCATTTGGCATCCTTCTTCAAGGTGGAAAAAGAGGGTGTTAATTTGGAACTTTCTTGTTCGAATGAAAGTGCCGGATTCTACGTCAATAATGTGCCTGTCAACAAAAACTCTTATAAGTTGAAGTGCATGACTAATATGGAGGTGACCATCAGACCTATCTTGCCAAGCGGTTATATCGTGGATAAATGGATGGTCGACTCTGTTGCTCAGACGGGCTCATCTGTGACTGTAACAATGAAAGCAGCTCATAAGGTGAAACTGGTTTTGAAGGAGGAAGGCTATGCGAGACCACTAATCCGTATCAATGAGATATGTTCTAAGAACAGCATATTTGTTGACGATGAGTCGGGTGAAACCTCAGACTGGTTGGAGTTGTACAATATAAGTGATGATTATATAGACGTGGCAGGTTACTATTTGTCAGATAATGACACAACGGTACAGATACCAAGTGGATATGGTTATACGAACATTCCTCCAAAAGGATATTTGCTCTTGTGGGCGGATGATAGAGGAAAGAGTGGTGCCAAGCACTTAGACTTCAAGATCAGCGATCAGGGAGAAATGATTACGTTAACAAAGAAAGTTCGCGACTCTACAATCATTGTTGATGTGGTTTCATTTGGTCCTATTGGAGAGAATAACAGTTTCGGTCGTACACCTACTGATCTGAACAAATGGGCCATATATGAACGATGTCAAAACAATGCGGAATATTCATCAGCTTCACCAGGTGAGGAGAATGGTAAATATGATTGCGCAACCATCTTGCAGACGCTTACGAATAAGGTTACGCTCACATGTGCTTCCAACAATGTAAGCTACGATGTGAATGGCATTAAGTATCCTGGAGGAAATGCGACTGCTTATGTGAAGAAAGGAAAGACATTGACCGTTTCTCCAGTTTTGCCTAATAAGGTTAGTTTCGTAAAATGGAAATTGTCTGTGCCAATTGAGTCATACACAGATATCTTGACGGAAGAATCAAAATGGTTCTACCACTATGCCGATTCCGCACCAAGTGGAAACTGGAAGACACTCAATTATACTTCTGCTTGGGATTCTGGTGTCGGTCGCTTCGGCTATGATGAGAAGGAAAATAGCACCAGAGAATATCAAACAAAATTGAAGTATAAGGGTAAGAGATACATCACTGCTTACTTTAGAAATGTATTCAATTTGCAAGATACGACAGGCTTGGAACGTTTAGTGGCAAACTTAACATTCGATGATGGAGTTGTCTTTTATGTGAATGGTAAGGAGTTGAAACGTTACAATATGCCAAGCGATTCCATTATTGCTTATTCCGACACAACTCCAGATTATCAGGATGATGTCACCAAGGTGATTAACATCTTCCCTTCAGATTTGAAAAAGGGAGAAAACGTGATTGCCGTTGAGGTACATCAGTTTAATGCGGAGAGTTCCGATTTGACATTCGCTTGCAACGTGAAGGCCCGTTACATGAATAACTTCACGAATGCACAGACCTTCACGGTAGAGTTGGATACAGCCTTCTCGGCAACACTCTATGTAGAAGATAATTCAGATTCTGAGGAGCCAGTCTCCAAATCGACTACACCTCACTTCTATCCAAATCCAACCAGTGCGAGTCTCTTCTTGACGAATTGTACAGAACAGACTAAGGTGGTGATCTACGATCAGATTGGTAAGGTGTTGTCCGTTCAAGTTATTGATGACGAGACGCAACCGATAAAGATGGACTCTTTCTTGCCAGGTGTCTATTTCGTTGAGGCTACTTCTGAAAAACAGTATGTGCGTGGTAAAATTTTAAAACGATAGAAGTAGAAAAAAAAGCCACCATAAAATTCCAGCAAATATAATAGTGTTCTATATGAAAGAAAGTAGGCGCTCTGACAAGTCTGTTTGACGTTTCAGAGCGCCTTTAGTTTTATTTGTTGTTAGTAATTTCCCCTCTCATCTTTTGGTTATAACGATAAAAAATGCGAATATTGCAATATTTTAGTACAATTATGCGTTTTTATTAAGGATAAGGATAAACATAAAACATAGAAAGAAATGAGATTAAACGGTAGACGAGAAAGTTCTAATGTGGACGATCGCAGAAGAATGGGAACCACAGGTAAGGCTGGTTTAGGTATTGGTGGTATATTATTAGTAGCTGCCATCACGTATTTCACAACGGGTGACTTGGGCAAGGCCCTTTCTACAGGGTTCCAAGCTGCAACCACTCAGACTTCGACAGGAGGTGGTAGTAACTATACTCCAACTGCAGAAGAAGAGGAATTGGCTTCTTTCACTAAGAAGATTTTGGCTGGAACAGAGGATGTTTGGACATCTGAGTTCAAGAAAATGAATAGAACCTATCATGCACCTAAATTGGTGATGTTCCACGGTGCTGTTAATTCAGGTTGTGGTTCTGCTACTTCTTCTACAGGACCTTTCTATTGTTCAGCAGACCAAACAGTTTACATCGACTTGGAGTTCTTCACCACCATGAAAAAACAATTTGGTGCTTCTGGCGATTTTGCTTATGCGTATGTGATTGCTCATGAGGTGGGACACCACGTTCAAAATGAGTTGGGTATATTGTCACAGGCACATCAACAGATGAATCGCCTTTCAGAAAGAGAAGCTAATCAGATTAGTGTTCGTATTGAGTTGCAGGCAGACTTCTTCGCTGGTGTATGGGCTTATCAAGACAACAAGATGTTTAACTCTTTGGAGGATGGTGATATCGAAGAGGGATTGGACATTGCTTCTAAGATTGGTGATGACTATCTTCAAAAACAAGCACAAGGATATGCCGTTCCTGAATCGTTCAACCATGGTACATCTGAGCAACGTGCTCGTTGGTTGAAGAAGGGTGCCACTCGTGGTGATATCAATGAGGGAGATACTTTCTCTCCTGCATATAACAGCCTATAATGGTTGAGGCTTTTTTAGAAAAGTGCTGATGATTTAGTGAATAGAAACGGGGGTGCAGAGCCCCACAAATGAATAGAAAATGAAAATAGCGTTGATTGGATACGGGAAAATGGGAAAAATCATTGAACGTATCGCGAGGAGTCGGGGACATGAGATCGTTTCCATTATAGACATAGAGAATCTTTCCGATTTTGATTCTCCTGCATTTAAGAGTGCGGATGTGGCCATAGAGTTTACACGTCCTGACACAGCCGTCCAAAATATCCGTAACTGCTTCAAGGCAAATGTGCCTGTTGTAGTGGGCACAACTGGATGGGCATTGTCTGAGGTACAGGATGAATTGAAGGCTGGCAATCATACATTGTTCGTCTCTTCTAACTTTAGTATTGGCGTCAATATCTTTATGGCTGTCAATAGTTATTTGGCGAAGTTGATGAATCGATTCAACAACTACAATGTAGAGATGACGGAGGTTCATCACATTCATAAATTGGATGCACCTAGTGGTACAGCCATTACCTTGGCAGAGGGTATCCTAAAACAATTGGACCGCAAGGAGGCATGGACAAAAGAGGTGGAAGGTAAATCATCTGATTTGGCCATTAAATCCATTCGTGAAGGAGAAGTGCCAGGCATCCATACGATTCGTTATGAGTCGGAAGTGGATTCCATCACCATCACGCACGATGCGAAGAGTCGTGATGGATTTGCCTTGGGTGCTGTTATGGCTGCAGAGTTTACTGCTGGAAAGAAGGGATTGTTGGGTATGTCTGACATGCTTGACTTCTTAAAGTGTTTGTAGAAATCTCGTAATATACATAACTATGTCAGAAGATAAGAAGAAAAAAACGATTGGTTATAGGGAGTTGAAAGGTAAGAGCTTTCAAGAGAGACTTCAGATGATGACTGTGAAGAGATGGGTGAAGTTTATTCTTGTGTTGCTTTTGATCATCTTCTTTTTTGTGTGGTCTGGTGCTTGGTGGTTATGGTTGCTGGTTCCATTAGCCTTTGATATCTTTGTCACAAAGTATGTCAATTGGAATAGATGGAAAGAGGCGAAGAATCCAATACTAAGAACTATCGCCGACTGGGTGGATGCCATCGTTTTTGCTTTGCTGGCTGTCTATGTCATTAACCTCTATTTCTTCCAAAACTATAAGATTCCATCTCCTTCCTTGGAGAAAACTTTGTTGGTGGGTGATTTTCTGCTCGTTAGCAAGGTAAGCTACGGACCAAGAGAACCTATGACTCCGTTGTCTTTCCCATTGGTGCAACACACCTTACCAAAACTGAATTGTAAGTCATATATTGAAAAACCACAGTGGGAGTATAAACGTCTGAAAGGATTTGGCAATGTGAAACGTAATGATATCGTTGTCTTCAATTTCCCTGCAGGTGATACGGTAGCATCAAATTTCCAACAGTCTGATTACTATTCTTTGGTCTATACTTTCGGACGTGATGTTGTTAATTCAGGAAGCCCGGAATATGGAAAGATTATCACCCGACCTGTGGATCGCCGTGAGAACTATGTGAAACGTTGTGTGGCCATTCCGGGAGACACGCTTCAGATTATCGACGGTGTTGTTCATATTGATGGACAAGCAGCAGAGGATATAGAAGGATTGCAATTCAACTACTTTGTTGAGACCACAGCATTGCTATTCAGCGAGAAAATGATTGATAAACTTCATATGCGTAAGGCAGATGTGCGACTAATCAACAGAGAATCCTATAAGGGACCTGCTGGACAAAGAATCACAGGAGAGGATTTCTTGCGAAATATGGGCTATGGTGATTCATTGGGTAGTGTAAATTATGTGTACAAAGTGCCATTGACGAGTGAGTCGTACAGAAAGTTGTCCGCTGAATCTTCTGTCGTATCTATTAAACGAGATCCTCTATTGTATGGTAAAACATATCCTCTGAACAAAGAGAATGGATGGGATCGTTACAACTACGGTCCGATATGGATGCCTAAGGCAGGTTCAACAGTTGCTTTGAATATGGATAATCTCCCAATCTATGAGCGAATTATTCACAAATATGAGAATAATAAGTTGGAGGTTAGGGATTCGGTCATCTATATCAATGACCAACCTGCACAGGAATATACATTTAAAATGGATTATTATTGGATGATGGGAGATAATCGTGATAACTCATCCGACTCTCGTTTCTGGGGCTTCGTTCCTGAAGATCATATTGTGGGTAAACCTATTTTCATCTGGTTGTCATTGGATGAGGATAAGTCATTCCCTCGCAATATTCGATGGAGCAGAATCTTCACGAAAGTTCATCCAGATTGATACTGAATTATGTTGAAACGAATCATATATACATGCCTAAGTCTGATTCTATTCATGGAAGTGAGTGCTCAGACTTTCAAGGAACCCGCTTTCAAAGTAGGGGAGGTGGCTGTTTATAACATCTACTATAACCTGGGCTTTGTATGGATTCATGCAGGTGATGTGGAATTCTCTGTGAAAAACGTTAATGAAAACGGAGAAGACCACTTCTATTTGCAGTTGGCTGGCTATACGATTCGTAGTTTTGATAGCTTCTATCGCATTCGAGACACTTTTCATGTCTCCGTCACAAAGGATAGCTTGCTTCCATGCAACTACCGAGAGGTGAAACATGAGGATACCTACTTCTGCGACAGACGCTATCATTATAATTTTGATAGTACACCTAAGGTGTATTGCGATTTCAACCGCAAGGGAGTTAAGTCCAAGGATACCCTCGACATAGCCGCTGGTGTTTATGATCTGTTGACAATCTGCTATCGATTTAGAAGTCTGGATATGTCGCAGGTGAAGGTGGGTGACTCGTTCCCTTTTAAAATGTTGTATGACAAGGATACCTACAATTTGGGTTTGACGTATAAAGGGGTTGAGAATATCAAATTGAGAAATAAAACGAAACACAATGCCCTGAAGTTTATGCCTAAACTGATTACGGGCGATTTGTTTAAAAAAGAGGATGACATGGTAATCTATGTTTCTAACGATGAAAACCATGTTCCATTATATATTGAGGCGAAAATAAAAGTGGGTTCGGTAAAGGTGATGTTGAATTCAGTTAAGAATACGAAATATCCTTTTACCTCACAAATAAAGTAAGTAAGCATAAACGAGTTGAGAATGGCAAAGATTCTAATTATAGATGATGAAAGAAGTATCCGAAACGCATTAAAGGATGTGTTGGAGTTTGAAGGATATGTCATCGAATTGGCAGAAGACGGTATGAAGGGGTTGGAAATGGTAAAGTCCGTCAAATATGACCTGATTTTCTGCGATATAAAAATGCCTAACATGGATGGTGTGGAGGTGTTGACAAAGATCCGTGAGGAGATACCTGATCAGACAATTGTGATGATTTCCGGACATGGTTCTGTCGACACTGCTGTTGAATGTATCAAGAAGGGGGCCTTTGACTTCATAGAGAAGCCATTGGATTTGAATCGCCTCTTGGTATGCGTGAAGAATGCGTTGGATCATAAAACACTTGTCCAGGAGACCAAAGTGCTGAAAAAGAAAGTGGCTCAGAAAATGAAGATGGTGGGAGAGTCTCCTGCTATGATTCATTTGCGAGATGTGATAGAGCGTGTGGCTCCTACGGATGCTCGTGTCTTAATCACGGGCGAGAATGGTACCGGTAAGGAGGTGGTTGCTCGTACCTTGTATGAGTTGAGTAACCGAGCATCTGGCGCCTTCGTTGAGGTCAACTGCGCAGCTATCCCTTCCGAACTAATCGAGAGTGAATTGTTCGGTCATGAGAAGGGTGCATTTACTTCAGCCATCAAACAACGTATTGGTAAGTTCGAACAAGCAGATGGCGGAACCATCTTCTTGGATGAGGTAGGTGATATGAGTTTGCCTGCCCAGACAAAGGTGCTTCGTGTTTTGCAAGAGAAGGAACTGACCAGAGTCGGTAGCGATAAGAGCATTAAAGTGGATGTTCGTGTATTTGCTGCCACCAATAAAGATTTGAAAAAAGAGATTCAAAACGGTAATTTCCGCGAAGACCTCTATCACCGTTTGAGTGTGATTCCTATTCATGTACCACCATTGCGCGACCGCTTGGAAGATATTCCATTGCTGGTGGAACATTTCAGCCAGATCATTTGCGAAGAACAAGGTATTCCTTTGAAGACGTTTGATGCGCAAGCTATTGAAGAACTGAAGAAGTTCACATGGAGCGGTAACATTCGTGAACTTCGTAATGTGGTGGAGCGTGTTATCATACTTTGTGGAAAAACCATATCGGCAGAGGATGTTAAGATGTATGCCTCGCCCAACTTTTTATAGGGTTCCTGCTGAATCCTTTTTGTGAAAAAAGAAACAAGACATGGCCAATGTAGTTGAGACTCCTTTGATGAAGCAGTATTTCGAGATTAAGAAAAAACATCCCGATGCTATACTGCTATTTCGTGTAGGTGATTTTTATGAAACTTTTTTAGAGGATGCAGTGACTGCCTCCGAGATTTTGGGTATCACCCTGACCCGTCGTGCGAATGGTTCGGCACAGTCGGTTGAGTTGGCAGGCTTCCCCCATCACGCATTAGACACCTACCTTCCTAAACTGGTGCGCGCAGGTAAGCGTGTAGCTATTTGCGATCAGTTGGAAGACCCTAAACTGACAAAGAAACTGGTGAAACGTGGTATCACCGAACTGGTTACCCCAGGCGTCTCCATCAATGATAATATACTTAACTACAAAGAGAATAATTTCTTAGCAAGTGTTCACATGACCAAAAAGGGAGCGGGTGTCGCTTTCTTGGATATCTCTACGGGTGAGTTCCTCACTGCCGAGGGTACTTATGATTATGTGGACAAGCTACTCAATAGCATGTCGCCCAAGGAGGTCCTCTTCGAGCGTAGCAAACGTGCCGAGTTCGAGGAACATTTCAACTCCAAGTATTTCACTTTCGAAATGGAGGATTGGGTCTTTACAATTGAATCTGCCACCGACCGCTTGCTTAAACATTTTGAGACCAAAAGTTTGAAGGGATTTGGCGTACAAGATTTGACCTTAGGTATTATTGCCTCAGGTGCCATTCTCTACTATTTGGATCAGACACAGCATACACAAATCGGACACATCACGCATCTCTCTCGAATCGAGGAGGACCGTTATGTGTGGTTGGATCGTTTCACCATCCGCAATCTGGAACTTTATGGTTCTATGCACGAAGAGGGTAAGACCTTGGCGGATATTATCGACAAGACCATCACCCCTATGGGGGCTCGTCTGCTGAAACGTTGGATCGCCTTCCCATTGAAGGATGTGAAACCTATCAACGAGCGATTGGAGATGGTGGAGTCCTTCTTTAAGGATTTGGAATTGAAAGAGACGTTGAAGACACAATTGTCTATGATTGGTGATTTGGAACGTCTGATATCGAAAGTGGCAGTCGGTCGTATCTCTCCACGCGAGGTGGTGCAGTTGAAAAATGCGCTGACCGCTATATTGCCAATCAAAGAGTCATGCTTGGCATCCAACAATGATGGCTTGCGTAGAACGGGAGAGCAGTTGAACCCATGTCCGAACATCCGTGAGAAGATAGCAAAGACCATTCAACCCGATCCGCCAGCATTGATCAACAAAGGCGGTGTGATTGCAACGGGTGTGAACGAGGAGTTGGACGAGTTGCGTAAGATTGCCTATTCAGGAAAGGATTACTTGTTGCAGATACAGCAGCGAGAGTCAGAGAAGACAGGCATACCAAGTTTGAAGATTAGCTACAACAATGTTTTTGGCTACTACATAGAGGTGCGTAACACCCATAAGGACAAGGTGCCAGAGGATTGGATTCGTAAGCAGACGTTGACGGCAGCTGAACGTTATATCACACAGGAATTGAAAGAGTATGAAGAGAAGATATTAGGAGCAGAGGAGAAGATTCTAATGTTGGAGCAACGACTCTTCACTGATTTGGTGATGGAGCTAACGGAGTATATTCCTGCCATTCAAGTCAATTCCAATCTGATAGCGCAGTTGGACGTGTTGATGTCGTTTGCCTGTGTGTCGGAGGAGAACAATTATGTACGTCCGGTGATCAATGATTCGGAGGTGATTGATATCAAGCAGGGAAGACACCCAGTGATTGAGAAGCAGTTGCCGATAGGCGAGTGTTATATAGCGAATGATCTCTATTTGGATAGTAATTCGCAACAGATCATGATGATTACAGGTCCGAATATGGCAGGTAAATCAGCCTTGCTTCGACAGACAGCCCTGATTGTGCTGATGGCGCAGATAGGATGCTTCGTGCCGGCTGAGTCGGCTGCGATAGGAGTGGTGGATAAGATTTTCACCCGTGTCGGAGCCTCAGACAATATCTCGATGGGAGAATCCACCTTTATGGTGGAGATGAACGAGGCGGCTGGCATTATTAATAACCTGTCGCAACGTAGTCTGGTTCTGTTTGATGAGTTAGGACGAGGCACGAGTACCTACGATGGTATCTCCATCGCATGGGCGATTGTGGAGTATATCCATGAGCATCCGAAGTCAAAAGCCAAGACTCTATTTGCTACCCATTATCATGAGTTGAATGAGATGGAGAAACTTTTCCCACGCATCAAGAATTTCAATGTCTCGGTCAAGGAAGTGGATGGCAAAGTGATCTTTATGCGTAAATTGGTGCCTGGCGGTAGCGAACACAGTTTCGGTATCCATGTGGCCAAGTTGGCAGGATTGCCATGCAATGTGGTGAATCGCGCGAATGAGATATTAGCGCAGTTGGAGCAGAATAATTCCCGCGAGGGACTTTCAACTGTGGAGGTGGAGAAGAAGAAGAGTAAGAAGGCGGTAAAAGAGAAGTGTGAAGATGGCATTCAACTTAGCTTCTTCCAATTGGACGACCCAGTTTTGTCGCAGGTGCGAAACGAGATATTAGATTTGGATGTCAACAATCTCACTCCTTTGGAGGCACTGAACAAGTTGAATGATATTAAAAGGATCATCACGGGAAAGTAGAAAGATCAGTGTGAAAAAGCGAAAAAAAGAAAAGAGAAAGTTTGGCATTGAAGAAAAAATAGCATAAATTTGCACCGCATTTTAGGAAAAATGCGCAGATGAGGATGCAAGCGTGCATCAGATGCGAAAATAGCTCAGTTGGTAGAGCACAACCTTGCCAAGGTTGGGGTCGCGGGTTCGAGTCCCGTTTTTCGCTCTAAGGATGCCGCAGTGGTGGAATCGGTAGACACGCAGGACTTAAAATCCTGTAATCATTGCGATTGTGCGGGTTCAATTCCCGCCTGCGGTACTCACATAAAAGCGGATGAATATCCGCTTTTTTTGTTTAAATGGAGTAGCCACTTTGGTGGAATCAACTTCTGTGATTTAGAATTGATGAATTTGTGGCACTCACCTAAAGAGAATAGCAACTTATTGATTAAATGCTTATGGGAAAAAATCTTTTAATCCTAATTGAAGTTATCGTACTTTTGAGTCTCTCATCTTGTACTCATGATGGAAGGGATAAAAATGCAATAGTGATACCCGGTTCCGATTTGGAATATTACGGAAGAGTCTCTCCGCAAGGTTGGATGGCCTATCCTGGTACAAGGATGAAACTTGAATGGAATGGCGCGTGTGACCTTTCGATTGCCTTTTATGATTCATTGCCCAAAGCGGAAGAGTTGGGTGACTGCGTTTATGTGGTGATAGATCAACAAGAGACGAGAAAGTGGCAGTTCATGCCTGGTGGAAACCTATATGAGAAATCTTTTGGGGAGGGACCTCATACGTTTGAAGTAATAAAATTGACGGAGTCGCAGGTAGGTATGTTGCGTGTAGATTCTGTTGTGATTTCCAATGTTGGAGATCAGGTGGCAATTGGCAAACCAAGCTATTCTTATGAACGTACGATTGAGTTCATCGGCAACTCCATCACTTGCGGGTATGGCAATGAAATTACCACGAATACGGCGGGATTCCATGCAATCAATGAGAATGTGATGAAGACATACGGTTCTCGTGTGGCTGAGCACTATAAAGCAGGAGCCTATTTCACAGCCTATTCAGGAAGAGGATTGGTTCGCAACTATGACGGAAGTGAGATCGGATTGTTGCCCGATTTCTACGACCGATGGATAGCCGACGATTCCACGACGCGTATTGCGGAGGGAGGCTATTTGCCTGTCGACCTGTTGGTTGTCAACATAGGCACGAATGATATGAATTCGGAGGTGACGACAGGTAAGTCGTTAGATTCCCTATTGTTTGTCAATAAGTATGTGGATTTTCTTTGCCATTTGCGGAAAATACACCCTTCAGCACCTATGATTTGTGCGGTGGGACCTATGTTGAATGATGATTATCCAGCAGGTGCGCGTTTCCTTTCACGTTGCAGAAACTATGTCCGTCAAGCTATAAATTTGACCCGACAGAAAGGTGACACATTGGTATATTATCACGAGTATCTTCCTCAAACAGAGCCGTTTGGAGAAGATTACCATCCATCAGCAGGAACCCATGCACAGATGGCTGAAAGCCTGATTCAATGCATCGATTCACTGCGAATATTTCAATAGAAAATCTCTTTGCTTTCTGTTCGTACAAAAAAATAATTGTATTTAAAACAATATATTTGACAGATTTCTTGGTACTTAAAGAAAAAAAATTCTATATTTGTAATTTGAAACATAGTATTGATTACGAACAGATTATTAAATGAAACGGAATAGGAACGAACTCTTTTGGGAGTTTTTTCATGATAAATGAAAAGCTAGGGTGTGGAACAGAACGCCACATTCTTGCTTTCTTTGTCGTTTTTTGAATTGTGTTCGAGCTTTTAATTGAGGAGTAATATGCACATGATTAAAACATATAACGCAACCAACCAACGTTTAGGACTCTTTGCAAGAGGTTGTATTTATAAACTGCTGTGTGTGTTAGCACTGTCATTGGTCGGTTTGGGGAATGTCTCTGCGGCTGCTGTCGTGACATATCCTGAGGGGAAGATGACGGCTGATCCGGGAGATATAGTGACGGTCACTTTCGATGAAGATATCACGAATTATGAGTTCAATAAACAAAAGTTATCAGACGCAACAGAATATAATTCGAATATATTCACCAGTCGATGCGATTATCCGCAACCAAGCAATCCAGGTGAAGTATATGCACCTCTCACAAGAACAACTCATTCAATTACGGTAAAAATTCCTGCAGATTACAGTGAGCCTACTTTTGATTTCTATTATGGAACCCGTACTAAAGGGGGTAGTGAGGTCAATCTTGTGTTTTTCACACTCTGTCTTAAATATGTAAGCTATACCTATGGAGGTCAGATAACAATCAATGTGCATACTGATCAGCCAGTCTTGCGTGCATCGCAGGATTGTGTCTGTCCGGGTTCGACGACTACTATCCTTGCGGAGAACTTTAACCATACCACGTTGCAGTGGATTTGTATCGATAGAGATAATCATACAAGTGTATTGACACCTACTCCAACGGGAAATGCAAATGAATATGAAATAACGATTCCTGCAAATATCACATCGGATGTGACTGTCACGGTGACGGGTGGTGAGACAGAGGCTGCCTCTGCGACATTGACTTTATGTATACCAGAGATCCTCAATGTGCCAACTTGTGCACCGACGGGATCCACATTCACCTTCGAAGTGCAGAATGCATGTCCGACGATGTCTTACAAGGTGGGTCCTAATGGTGTGACCCATTCAGGTTCCACTTCCTATCAGTTTACAGAACAGTTTACAGGTACGTCACAGGAACCACAGACGTTCACCTTGTATCAAAATAACAAGGCTGTTCGTTCTTTCACCATTTCCAGATGTGCTATCACCATCAATTGTTCGGAAAATTTGCCATCATCGTTTATTTTGCCAGCAAACAGTTGCTATGTGACACTCGATCAGGTGACAAGTTATATCCATCCAACACAAGATGGTGGTTCTAACATCACCAGCTTGGTTTACTATTTCACTGAGGATGGTGGTGATTTCAAACCAGCGAATGAGAACACGCATTTCGTCCCTAACCATACATACGTTGTGCGCACCAATGTTTATGTAGATGGTGAGATGGTGGATTATTGCGACACGAAGGCCTTTGCTGTGGTCGACGAAACCGCACCGGTTATCGAAAGTGGGTTGCAGACAGCGGCAGACTCTGCTTGTAATCAGAGTATGATACCAGACCTCTCTCAATTTATCGTCGAACATACTACCGATAATTGTGAGGTCTATATGGTAAGTCAAACCCCAGCTGCTGGTCAGCTGATCACTGATGAGACCGATGTGACGGTAATCGTTAGCGACCATAGTAACAGAACCACGGGAACCGTTCGTATTTTGCCTAACACAACGATGGTTAGTAAGCAGGCCGATACCACTGCTACCGCATGTGAAACCTTCACATGGTACGGAACGGAATACACGGAAAGTGGTGATTATGAAAAGACATTCACAACAGCTGCAGGTTGCGACAGCATAGTAACGTTGCATTTGACTATCAATGATAAGATTACTGTAGATACTGCGGCAGCCGCATGTGAAACCTTCACATGGTATGGAACGGAATACACGGAAAGTGGTGATTATGAAAAGACCTTCACAACAGCTGCAGGATGCGACAGCATTGTAACGTTGCATTTGACAATCAATGATAAGATTAAAGCCGATACTACCGCTTCTGCATGTGAGACCTTCACATGGTACGGCACGGAATATACAGCGAGTGGAAGCTACGAAAAGACATTCACAACAGTTGCAGGATGCGACAGTATAGTTACCTTGCAATTGACAATTAATAAAGAGATCAAAGCTGACACTACCGCATCCGCATGTGAGTCCTTCACATGGTATGGAACAGAATATACGGAGAGTGGTGAATACGAAAAGACCTTCACGACAGTTGCGGGCTGCGACAGCATCGTCACCTTGCAATTGACGATTAATAAGGAAATCAAAGCCGACACTACGGCTTCTGCATGTGAGTCCTTCACATGGTACGGTACGGAATATACAGAGAGTGGAAGCTATGAAAAGACATTCACTACAGTTGCAGGATGTGACAGCATCGTCACTTTGCAATTGACGATTAATAAAGAGGTCAAAGCCGACACTACCGCTTCCGCATGTGAGTCCTTCACATGGTATGGAACAGAATATACAGAAAGTGGTGAATATGAAAAAACATTCACTACAGTAGCAGGTTGCGACAGCATCGTCACCTTGCAATTGACGATTAATAAAGAGGTCAAAGCCGACACTACGGCATCCGCATGTGAGTCATTTACATGGTATGGAACAGAATATACAGAAA
>JAFZLC010000028.1 GCA_017551675.1 Paludibacteraceae bacterium
AGTGTCGGTTGAGAATTCACTGATGAACTTCCAATCGATTGTGTCACGACCCACTTTGTAGATACCGTCCACAGGTTCACCGCTACGACGCGTACCGATACCCCAAACGGTGTCTTTCGTACAGTAGTCGATAGCGAATGGAGTAACCACCTTCAAGTCGGCAGCGGAGATTTCGCAAACGCCGTGAAGGACAGTGTCGATGGTAGCCTCATTGAGTGAGTCGCAGTTGAATACTGGCTTGATATCGCTCTGGATGAATATTGGTTGCCAGCAGATTACTGTGTCAGTAGAGTATTCGCTGATGAATGTCCAGTCGATGGTGTCGCGACCCACTTTGTAGTCGTCGGTCATGGCAGCCAAGCTACGACGAGCGCCAACGCCCCAGATGGTATCAAGGGTGCAGACGTCGATGGCAAATGGAGTAGGCACGTTCAAACCTTCAGCAGTGATTTCGCAAACACCGTGAAGCACAGTGTCGATAACAGCCTTGTTGAGCGAGTCGCAATCGAAGTCGAGCTTCTTGTCGCTCTTGATGTAGATATATTGCTCGCAATTAGCAGTATCAGTTGAGTAGATGCTAACGAAGATCCAATCGATGGTGTCGCGGCCTACTTTGTAGATACCGTCGAATGGTTCACCGCTACGACGTGTAGGTTGACCCCAGATAGTATCAGCGGTACATGCATCTAAGGCAAATGGGATATTGATATTCAAATCGGATGCTGAAATCTCACAAGCATCGTGAAGTACGGTGTCGATAGGCGTGTTCTTAAGCGAGTCGCAATCGAAGATTGGTTCGATGTCAGAGTTGAGCATCAACTTTTGATCGCAAGTGATTTGGTTACCCGTTTTGTCACGGAAGATCCATTTTAGCTCGTATACCTTACCCACTTCAAACTTAGTGGTAGCAGTAACCGTGTCAGCAATGTTTTCAGACCAAGAGAGAACACCTTTTACTTTGCCATCACAATTATCAGTAGCTTCGTAATTGTTGAAGACAATCTTCTCGAATTCGATTTCGCAAACACCTTCCAATACTTGAACTACAGAGTCAGGATCGATGTTAGCACAGTCGAACACTGGTTTGGTGGTGTCTTTTAGTAAGATTGGCAATTCGCAAGAGTCTTTTAAGGTAACAAGGTTTTCACCTGCCTTTGTGAAGATCCAACGGATTGTGTAATCTTTATTGTAATATAATTTAGTATCGTTCAACATTGGAGCCCAGTTGTCAACACCTTTTTCTGTATATTCCATATTGACACTGTCAATAACGGTTACTGTGTTGGTGTTGCAATCTGTATAAGAAGCAGAAGCCGACATGTTCAACTTGTCCAAAGAGTCTTTCAACTCTTTCCAAGTAAGGTCGTCGCAAGTTTCGATGATGAATGAT
This sequence comes from Paludibacteraceae bacterium, assembly GCA_017551675.1. GTDB lineage: Bacteria > Bacteroidota > Bacteroidia > Bacteroidales > Paludibacteraceae > UBA1181. Next base: position 1,391 of record JAFZLC010000028.1, read on the forward strand.
TCAGAATTGTTCCATTCAGGACAATCGATATCAAACTTACGGTTATCTAAGATGGTAACGGTTTGAACGCAAGTGTCAGAATTGTTTCCGTGGATATCTTTAGAGAACCAGTATACATTGTTCTTGCTAACTGGGTAATTCTTTACGATATCAGCATCAGTAACCTTGTCGAATGTGATGTTGTCGAATGAGTAGTAGATGCCTTCCACCTGACAGTTGTCGTTGGCAGTTGCAGGTGTGAATTTCACATCGGTCTCACAACCATTATCGATGGCAACCTCAATGTCGGCAGGACAAGTGATAGTTGGAACGATAGTATCGAAGATGGTTACATTAGTAGAACATACTTGTGAACGTAATCCGTGAACATCAACGCTTCTCCAATAGATAGTGTGATTACCAACGATCAATGTGGTGTCGAGTGTTGTACCCGTGAAGTTGTTGAATGTCACATTGTTTGTTGAGTATTGGATGCTGTCGATTCCACAGTGATCGAAAGCAGTCGCTGGAGTTAACATTACGTCAATCTGACAATCTGCGAGTACATTGATTGCAGTGTCGTTAGGACAAGTGGTCGTAGGAATGACATTATCTACGACAGTGATGTGTTGTTCGCAAGATTCACTTTGACTATATTGATCTCTTACTCTCCATGTGATGATTGTGTCTCCATATAACAAGTCAACAATTGAATTGTTTTCTTCGAATGGGGTGAATCTGCCGTTACCAATCTTGTAGAGGTAAAGCAAACCATCTTCGCCACAATTGTCGTTAAACACACCTTCAGGTTTGAGTAGCGTATAAAGTGTGTCGCATGAATTAACAGGAGCAAGAGTTATATTGACCATCGCGCTACAATCTACTGTAGGAACGCTTGTGTCTTGTAACAATACGGTGCTGAAGCAAGAGTCTTTCATTGTCTCCATGTCGTCACCACTCTTTATGAAGAGCCATTTGATTTCATAAGTGGCGTCGTATTCTAATATAGACTCATCGGTCAACTCGGTAAAGTTAGGTAAGAATCCTATACCCATAACAGGAACGGATGGACCGCTTAACATTCTATAAGAAAGTTCAGGTTGAATCTCCTCGTCAATGTTATTCTTACAGTCAATACGTTTTGCAGTTGCTATTTGTGTAGGTTTCAACAATGATTTTACCTCAGCCCATGTTAAATCGATACAAGTATCTATTATAGCACTATTCTCAGTAGGACATGAGATGGTGATACCTGTACTATCGCTGATGGTGTAATCATGATCGCAAGTAGCGATGTTACCACAAGCATCGATAGCTCTCCATGTGATGGTAGTCTTACCAAGTTCGAATTTGTTTTGGAATGGTGCAGTGTAAAGTGTCTCTGTGCCATCGCCGATTGTATAGTAGAGAGAACCTGTCTTGCAGTTGTCTGTCACCTGAGGAGCGTTGATTGTAATGATTGTATCACAACTTGTGTGAACCTTAAATGAAGAGTCTGAAGGACAATCGAATACGGGAGCAATGTTGTCATTGAGTACATAAACGAAGTCCCAAGTGCTACTTAATCTACAATCAGTATAGGTATATGTATAGGTGATTGTACCTTGGCAATTCTCTTTGCCTGCAGTCCAATCCTCTGTTTTAACGTAGGTTGGAGCGACTGCCTCACCGCAACTGTTAGTGGCAGTTGGAACTGTAGCAGGTGCGATTGTATCATTGATACAAGAGATGTTTTGTGTGTTTTGAACACCTGTGCTTGCGATAACTGGAGCTTCCTTCTTAATAGTGTAGGTGTAGATCCAATCATGAGAATGACCAGCACAGTCTGTATAAGTATATGTATAGGTTACTTGACCCTCACAATCAGGAATGTCGCTTCTGATAGGTGCGCTTGGTGTCAATTGGTTTCCGCAGTAGTCGGTTACCGTTGGCAACAAAGAAGGATCTGGTTCAACTACCTGAGAACGGCAAGCGATTGTTTCGCCTTTGGCTGCAGGTAATGTGAAGTCTGGTGTCTCAATCTTATAATAATAGGTCCAATCGTGTGGATGGTTGCCTGTACAGTCGTTGTAGGTGTACTTATAAGTTACGAAACCGTCGCAATTAGGAACTGCGCTGATTTCAGGACCACTGACTGGTGTTAGTGTTCTGCCGCAGGCATCCTTCACAACAGGTAAGGTAGGCTCTTTAAGTTCTGCCTTACAAGCTATGTATGCGGTGTCTTTATCCTTTGCTATTGTAAAGTCGAGTGGAGATACTTTGTATACGTATGTCCAACTGTAGTCTGTACCATTGACAGTGTAGCTATAGTTGTAATCAACGAAGCCGCATCCCTCAGCTGTCTTATCATTTTTATCTGTAAAGTTGAAGTCTATTCTCTCACCGCAGATGGTTACAAATGGAGCTGTTGGTTGTGTAGCTTCAGAGAGACAGTGAACAGACGTCGTGTCATTTCGTTTTGGAGTGTAGGTGTCTGCACTTACTTTGAATACATATTGCCATGGATAGGTTTTACCTGTACAATCTTCGTAGATGAAGTTGTAAGTGACAAATCCGTTACCCGTTTGATCAACAGTGGATACCTGACTGCCATTAAGAACGGCAGGTATGGAGTTTCCACATTTGTCAGTCCAGTTGGCTGGAGTAGGGCGAACAGTATCTTTTTCACAGACGATGTTTACAGTATCGTTTGCAGGGACTGTAAGGTCTGGGTGATTAATTGTGTAGACGTATGACCATGTGAAGGTGAGACCTGCACAATCTTTATAAAGATAATTATATGTACGTGTTCCTTCACATTTCTCGTAGTTGTCGACTACGGATGGAGTAGGAGCCTCTAATGTCTTACCACAAACATCCTTTACGACAGGGAGAGTGGTAGGCGCGGTAGCCTCGCTCAAGCAGTTTACGGTCTTGCTGTTGGCAACATGTGTACCGCTTTCAGATGGTGCTGTTGTACGTTTTATTGTGTAGGTGTATGTCCATACATATTTCAAACCTGCACAATCTGTGTAGGTGTAGGTATAGATCTTTGTACCTTCGCAATCTGTGTAGGTGCCAGAGATTTCTGGAGCAGGAGCAGTCAATGTATTTCCGCAGACATCTTTTACAACAGGAAGAGTGGTAGGTGCAGTAGCCTCACTCTCACACTCTACTGTGCTTGAAGTGGCAACTGGAGTTCCCACTTGTGAAGGGTTAGTTGAGTGTTTGATGTTGTAGGTGAATGTCCATGTGAATGTTGAGTCCACATAATCTTTATAGATGTATGTGTATGTCTTTGTTCCTTCACAGTCGGCGTATGTTCCACCAATGATTGGGTCTGGAGCAGTCAATGTCTTACCGCAGACATCTTTAACAACAGGAAGTTGAGTAGGAGCGGTTGCCTCACTTTCGCACTCTACAGTTTTGCTAGTGGCAACTGGTGTTCCTGTCTCAGTTGGTTTTGTTGTACGTTTGATGGTGTAGGTGAATGTCCAGTCTTTGCTGTATCCTGCACAATCCGTGTAGTTGTATACGTAGATGATTTGACCCTCTTCTGCATTACCGCTCAATGAAGTTGGGTAACCACTCTTCAATGTTGGAGTAATGGTTTTACCACAACTGTTGGTTACAGTAGGGGTGGTTGGAGCAACAGCTTCAGCAACACACTCTACCGTTTCGGTTGTCTTGATGGTTGGAATTGTGAATGGTTCAGGACTTACGTGGTAAGTGTATCTCCATTCATAATCGTTACCATTGACGGTGTATGTATAAACATAGGCAATATCACCACAACCAGTAGTTGTTGCATTGTCTGTTTTACCTTTTGCTGTGAATGTGATTGGTGTACCACAGATGGTGACATTTGGTGTTGATGGAGTGGTAGCCTCCGTAGCACAATAGATGTCTTTCTCTCCGTCTGCGATTGGTTGGAATGTAGCCGCTGTAACTGTATAGATGTATTTCCATGTATAATCAGTTCCTTCACAGTCGGTGTATGTGAATGTGTGGGTTACGGTTCCGTTCCCGTGAATGTCGATGGAAGCGGTACTGTCCACATAAACTGGCACTACATCTCTACCACAGGCATCTTTTAAAGTAGGAGCCGTTGGCTTTTTAGCATCGATGGCACATACGGCAGTTGCTGTACCGTCAGTTATCTTCAAGCTAGGAAGATCAACTGTATATGTATATGTCCAGTCTTTTGTGTTGTTAGCACAATCTGTAAAGGTATATACATATTTCATTGTACCATTGCAAGGTGATGTGGTTGGAGAACTCTTCAGTGTGTAGTTCGCACTGATGTCTTTTCCACAAGCATCTTTTACAGTTGGCATGATACCTGCCTCGTGAGGTGCAATGGCATCAGCAGGACAACTTACTGTGCTGTGATCGGTTCCTGTGATTACGATTGCATTGGCAACTGTTAATGTAATGGTTTGTTCAACGCTGACAGACTTGTTACATTTATCTGTTACGGTATACGTACGAGTCATTGTCTTGGCACAGTTTCCACTCAATTCGCTGTCTGAGTGAGTTACTTTCAACTCGCTGTGGTTGGTACAATTGTCGCTGAAGGTAAGTCCTGTGGCAGATTCCAATGCTGCGATTGTTGTTGCAGCTGCAGGAAGGTCATTTTTATCACAACCATCTTGAGTGATGGATTTGATCGTACCTGTATAAGTTGGTGCACTGACATCACCACCGCTGATTATCATGCTGCTATCCACTTTGTTGTGACAAGCATCTTCAATGACATATTTACGAGTGATAGACCAGTCGCAGTCACTTGTTTTATTGTTTATATCGTTATGACTCACGCTTATTTCGCCACAATCATCAAACATAGATTTTATTTGAAGGTCGCTTCTGAGTTCAGGGTAGTCAGATGTAGGGAAACAGATGTTCATGTTTCCTACGTTAGCTGGCCATGCCATGGTTGTCTTCATCTTTGGAGCCGTCTTATCACCTCCACTGTAGGTGATGGTCTTGTCGACAGAGGTACAACCATCGGTAATGGTATATTTCAAAGTCTTACTCCAATCGCAGTCGTTACTTCTTGTGCCTGCAGTTTCAACGGAAGTAACTGTCAGTGATTTTCCACAAGCAGCTGCGAAGAGTGCTTTGATATCGTTGTCGGATGGGAATGCTGGAATCTCGGAGTAACAACCATTCACGTTTGTTTGGTCAGCAGGCCATGAATTAGCCACTTTTAAAGCAGGAGTGGCAGGCGTACTGATGTGGTAGGTGTAGGTCCAAACGAATGTTAATCCAGCTTCGTCGGTATAGGTATATGTATATGTTTTGGTACCAGAACATCCGTCAAAGTTGCCTCCGACTTCTATTGAAGGATTTTTCAGTGTGTTACCACAAGCGTCGACAACGATAGGGAGTTTGGTAGGTTCTGTTGCTTCACTTTCACAACTTACCTGACTCTCTCTTTGTACGGCAGTTCCCTCTTCTTTTGGACCTTGAGTACGTTTAACTGTGTAGGTGTAGACCCATGTGAAGGATCTGTCACCACAGTCCTTATATATATATGTATATTTAATGGTTCCATTACCATTGGTTATGTTTCTTGTTATTGTTGGGGCCGGAGCAGGAATGATGTTTCCACAGAAATCTTTTACAACAGGAAGAGTAGGCTCTACTGCTTGATTTTCACATTCAACAGTTGACTTAGTAGATGCGGGACCTCCCTCTTCTTTTGGATCCTTCATGGCAAGGATGTTGATTTTACCATTGATTTTACTTTCACATCCATCATTGTTAGCTGTCATTGTAAAGGTCTGAGAGCGATCAGCTGTAAGACTACAATAACTGCTGTGGTTGATACTGAGTGTGGCAGCACTATCTCCTGGTAATTTCTGCGCAGATCTCCAAGTGTAGGTGTAGCCCATTTTGTCGAGACCTAAGTTGTGGAATCCAAGGAAGGCTACCGTGTCTTTTCCAGGATTGCTTGGACAGATGTCTTCAGCATAAGGAGTAAGACCAGACAAATCGGGAACTCGATGAAGTATGATTTCGAATGTGTCAGGGTATTCTTCTATTTCGATGTCATTTTCAGTCGGAACCATAATAAGTCTGTATGGCTTGCCATTGTAGTCATCGCTTATTTTTGCAGCCGCAGGGAAGGTGATTTTTGCTGTTTTCTTTCCGTTGGAATAAGAAAGGTACGAACTTACGTCGGCATTGGTTGGATCGAGGAGTTTCCATTTATAAGAGACGGTTCCCGTCAACCATGTTAGTGATTCAGTCTCTTTCAATGTATATGATTGCTCGAGTGCTGTTTTGTCTTTACAAAGTTTTCTCTCTCCAGTGATTTGAGGACCTAAAATGTTTTCACAATCTTCTCCGATAAGGGTGAAGTCTACATAGAATTTAGAGTTGCTTGCATCTACAACCCTGTATTTGTACTCTCCTGGGTTTTTAATGAGAATATTTGCTTGCTTTCTGTTCTTGTCTTCGTAAGATACCTCACTGCTTGGAATCTCTACGAAGTTGTTTGAACCTGGACTAGATTCTTTTTTCCAAATGAATGCAGTGTTGTATTTGAAACCTGCAGTGTTGACAAGTATTGTGTTGCCGGCACAAACGCTACGAGGCGTAACGCAGACCTGTTGGTTCTCAAAACTGATGAAGTCCATCGCTATATGATAGCAGTTTTCACCATTAATATTGAGCCTTGGTTGTAGTGTGTTGTTGGCTTGGTCGGTAGTGAAAACTCCATCAAAGATTACGTCGACAACATATAGTTTACCCTTTGTGAAACGTCCTCCAGGAATTCTTATCTCAGGTTGGTTTGACTCGCATTTAGTGTAAGTTTGGAATTCTCCACCTACCTCTTTTATATTTATATTAAGGCATTGATTGGCAACCTGACTACCATAAGTTCCTTCTAGTTTGATGTCAATAGGATCACTGTTGTGCGGGGTTCCGTCAGAGTGGTTGCCGCAGGTCCATTCGACATAATATCGCATCAGGATACTAAAGGATTTACCTTGGTACGATTTGAATTGCAACTCAAAAGGACGGATGTTGTTTTCTTTAGGATCAAATTTGAAGAAGTAGTTCGCTTCGCCTCCAGGCACACTATCAGAAAAAAATCCCTGACTTTTTAGTTGCTTTCCATTGTAGATTATACCTTCAAAATTGTCTCTTGAATAGATGGTCACATCGTCGGGGAAGTACTCGACAATGTTGTTGCTATTATTTGATCCATGAAATACGATTCCTGTTTGCCCATTCTTAGGATCACAATCTGAACCGAAGAAGAATTCTCCTGTGGACGTCTGTCTACAGACCGTGGAGTTACAATGTTCTGTTTGGAGTCTAACTCTTTTGGAAGGAGAACTTGACGAGTGATTCACACCCATTTTTGTTACACTTACATATAAATCGTGGCTTGGCATCTCGTTGACAGTCAATGATTTGTTTGCTGTCAATTTGTACTTTTCCCAAGAAGAGCCATTTGATGATATCCACCATTGCAAAGTGTCTTTTGCAGTGTATGTGTCAACTGTGAAAAAGACTGGGTCTCCTACACATGCATCATTTGGGCCCTTAATTGATTGTGCGTTAGTCTGAATGCAACACAATAAACCGAATACGAATAATAATATGCTTTTCAATGTAAGCGAATGTGAAAATTTCATTTTCCTTGCCTGTTATTTATATATTTTACGTAACACTTCTCAGTTCTTATCAGTAATTTCCTATAATTGACTTACAGAATTAAACCAGAACCCCTTAAAAAAAATCAACGGCAAAGGTACATTTAAATATTTTTTTTTCCTAATTTACTTTGTCTTAATTTGTATTAAGAATTGTTAAATCGAAATGTTTAATGTGATAAGAATGAGGAATCTGTATAGTTGAAAAGTTCTATTTCCCCCTTAAAAAGGTTCTTTTTAAACGATAGATTATAGGTGTAATTGTGTATGTGTGACGTCGACGTCTTGATGCAAGAAAATGGAGGCGGAATGCTTGAATTTTTCCACAGACTCGGTGGTGTAAAAACGACAAGATCCTCCTTTGGTTAGTAGATTTTCGATGGAAGTGTGGCGGTGAAGATAATCTTTAAGACTATCGGCAACGATATTTCCTTGGGCGATAACTTGTATATGAGAAGGAAGGTATTTTTGTATCTTTTGTAAAAGTAAAGGATAGTGAGTGCATCCTAGAATGATAGTGTCGATAAGAGGGTCTTTGTTTAGCAGTTGGTCAATGTATTTTTTGACGAAATAGTCGGCTCCATCATTGGCATATTCCTCATTTTCCACGAGGGGCACCCAGAGCGGACATGCTTGTCCTGTTACGATAATATCAGGGAAGAGTTTTTTTATTTCAATAGGATAGGATTCAGACTGAATGGTACCTACGGTTCCTAAAACACCGACATGGCGAGTTTGGGTGATTTGTCCTACTTTTTCGGTTGTGGGACGGATGACACCTAGAACTCTTCTGTTGGGATTCCAGTTGGGTAGGTCGTTTTGTTGGATGGATTTCAATGCTTTGGCAGAAGCTGTATTGCAAGCAAGAATAACCAACGGGCATCCTAATGAGAAAAGTTTCTCAGTGGATTGTCTCGTGAATTCATATACGACATCGAATGAACGAGTTCCATATGGGGTACGAGCATTGTCTCCCAAGTATATGTAGTCATATTGAGGTAGAAGGGTTCTAATCTTTTCTAAGATGGTGAGCCCTCCGTAGCCGGAATCAAAGAGTCCGATGGGACCTGCTGTGTTGGGAAACGTAAGCATTGAAATTGGTATGGGGTGAAATTAGTTGTCGGATAAAAAAGGGAAACGAGCAGTGTAACTATCGATGAAAATCTATACACTGCTCGTATCGTATGTCTTAAAAATTATTTTCCTAGCATTTGAGGAGTGATGGTTTTCAATTCTTTGATACCTAACTTCTTTTGTACAAATGGAGTGACGTCGATGGCGTCGTTTGATTTGAATTGAAGTGTGTTAAGATCGAAAATATATAAGAAACCATTTTCAGCACCTACTTCATTGATAGTCTTACGAAGTTTCTCCAAGATAGGAACTTGTAATTTTTCTTGTTGTTTTTGAAGGTCTGTTTGAGCTTGTTGATAGAATTGTTGCATCTTCAATTGAAGAGTTTGCAATTCTTCCATTCTGTTTTGCTTTATCACATCATCCCACTTTTGCTCATTCTCTTTGTAGTCTTGTAACTTACGTGTGTATTCGTCTTCCAAACGTTTAACCTCAGCTTCGCGGCTAGCAGCAGCTTTCTTGATGGCAGAGTCTGCAGCAACAGTTTCTGGCATGGAGATGAATAGAGCTTGGATATCGATGTATCCTAATTTAACGTTTGCATTTTGTGCAAAAGTTGCAAAGGGAGCAACCAGAAAAAATAATAAAAATAATTTTTTACGCATTTTATTTAAAGTTTATGTTTTTTCTAAATAGACAATAAATTATTTCGAATTATTACCTGAATGTCCAAGTTTTTCCAACACTTCGTCACTAATGTCAATTTTAGGGGTGTAGTAGATGATGTTGGTGCTGCTGGATTTCTCCAAAACAACTTGATAGCCTTTTGCATCAGCTACTTGTTTTACAGCAACGTATACTTCATCTTGAATAGGTTGGATGAGAGAAACTCTTTTTTTGTAGAATTCACCTTGTGGTCCAAAGTATTTTCTTTTTAATTCATTTGCTTCTTTTTCTTTTGCGACGATTTCATTCTCCTTTTTGACTTTCATTTCATCAGATAGGAAAACAACTTCCGTCTGGTAATTCTTATACAAGGTCTTTGCCTCTTCGTTCTTTGCCTCCACCTCTTTCTGCCATTTCTCGGAAACTTGCTTCAATTGCTCGTTGGCGGATTCGTACATTGGAATGTTTTTCAATACGTATTCCATATCAATAACTGCGACCTTCTGTGCAGATGCGCAAAAAGCAACCCCTAATGCTATTATTGCTACAATTACCTTTTTCATACCTAATTCTAATTTTATATTGTTATTTATTTTCGTCCTACGAAGATATATTATTTAAAATTCTTGTCCAATAACAAAGTGGAAATTATTTGTTCCACCATCTTTTTTGGACATATCAAATCCATATCCGTAATCCACTCCGACCAATCCAATCATTGGCAAGAAGATACGTACACCCACTCCAAGAGACCTCTTTAAATCAAATGGATTGAAGTCTTTGAACTCGTTCCATGAATTACCCGCGTCTGCAAAAACAAGCGCATAGATGGTTGTGGAAGTCTCGAGCATGAGAGGATAACGCAATTCAAGTGATAATCTTGAATACATGTTAGCGTCACGACGCTCTGAGTTCGGATCTTTTGACAAGGAACCATTCTCATAACCACGAACTTTTATGGCTGTGGTTGCATAGATACTACTTGTTCCTGTCATACCATCACCACCCACGTAGTAGCGCTCGAATGGAGATCGTCTATATTTATTATAGTATCCCAAGAAGCCATATTCCATACGTGTCATCAAAACTAGTTTTTGATTAGGCGTAAGTGGCGTGAATGTTTGTGCTTTGAGCTCTAATTTATAATATTCAACCCAATTGTACAAATCCTTTTGCATTTCATCGTATTCTGAATGGGATAGTCCATGGTATTGAACACCTTTGTTTCCACTGTTATATTTGTCGACCAACTCTTTTAATCTGTTATTGTCTTTGAACAATGAATAAGGAGGGGTCAACTGTGCTGTCAATGACAGTTTTGAACCTCTACGAGTATAGTATGGATTGTCTAATGAGTTTCTGCTCCATGTTCCCGATACGCTTAGATTGTTGGCGTGTCCATTAGCAATTTCAAGGTAATACCATTCTTTCAAAGAGTAGTGGCGGTATGCCAATTCTCCGTAGATGGAGAAGTAGTCGTCTGGCCATGTGAGACGTTTTCCGATACCTACGGATGCTCCTAATGTCATAATATACTTGTTAGGGTCTGCTGCACTAGCGTAGTTGTATCCGTAGTTGTCGTAATATAAACTTTGGTACTCGTTTTCACTATAGTACTGACTGTTTATACCACTCTGTCTAGACCAGTATATGGAGGTTGATAGGGTGGTAGGTCGTTTTCCTCCCAACCATGGCTCCATAAATGAAAGACTAGCCGATTGATAGTAGCGCGCATTGGTTGAGTATGAAAGAGACAATGTCTGACCGTCTCCTTCTGGAAGAGGATTGTAGGCTTTCTTGTTGAAGATGTTTCTCATGGAGAAATTGGAGAATCTCAGACCCAATGATCCAGTTGGTCCTGCTTGACCCCATCCGAATGACATCTCCACTTGGTCATTTTTCTTTTGCTCCAAGTTGTATACGATATCCACCGTTCCGTTTTCTGGATCTGGTTCAGGACGAATGTCCATCTTCTCTGGGTTAAATTGTCCTGTTGCTGCCAATTCTCGTGCGGAACGCATAAGGTCTGATTTGCTGAACAACTGGCCTGGCTTGGTTCGAAGTTCACGTCGAATGACGTGATCGTTAATGGCTTCGTTGCCTATGATGACAATGTTGTTGATGACAGCTTGCTGGCCTTCATATATGCGTAGTTCCAGATCGATGGAGTCTCCTTCTACGTTTACTTCAACGGGTTCTACATTGAAGAATAGATATCCGTTGTCTAGGTAGAGACTGCTCATGGCATCTTCGTCTGCAGAAAGTCGGTCGTTTAGTAACTTTTGATTGTAGACGTCACCTTTCTTTATGTTCAATGCTGCGGAGAGCATTTCACTTGAATAGATGGTGTTGCCGACCCATGTGATGTCTCTGAAGTAATATTTCTTACCCTCTTCAAAGTTCATATAGATATCTATACGATTCGATTTTTTAGGACACTGAACAATGCTGTCGCTAATCAATGTTGCATCGCGGAATCCATATTCGTTGAACTTGTCGATGGCTAAACCTTTGTCGTTTTGATACTCATCTTCAATGAATTTCTTTGATTTGAAGATGGTGAGAAGACTACTCTCTTTCGTCTTCTTCATGCCTCGCTTAATTTTACGAGGTAACATCTCTTTGTTTCCAGAGATGAATATCTTGTGGACTTTAACTTTTTTACCTTTGTCGATATCAATGTTCACTTTGGCATAACCTGGCTGACTCTCGTCATCTTTTAAGAAGACATTGACGTTGGCGTTTCTGTAACCCTCACCATAATAATGTCTCTTTATGGAGTTTTGGGTGCGGACAATTAAATTAGGTGTTATCTGACCTCCTTTTTTAATAGGTAAGCTTTTAAGGAAGTCTTCTTTTTCTTTGTCTTTTGTTCCAGTGATATTGATTTCAGAAATACGATTTCTAGCTTTCAAGTGGATGCTTAACCACACTTTCTGACCATCTGTTTTGTCTGCAAATATCTTTACATCAGAGAAAAGACCTTGTTTCCAGAATTTTTTGACGGCTTTGCTTATTTGGTCTCCTGGTAGTTTGATTTTCTGTCCGACAGAGAGTCCTGAATAGCTGATGATCACCGATTTATCAAATGTGCAGTTTCCCGTTATTTTAATATCTGCGATTTCATATTCCTTTGCTACGTCAGAATAGTTGATATTGGGAACCTGAGGAGTTGTCTCCACAGGAGTAGCGATGATTGTGTCTGCTATTGCGGATACAACAGAGTCTACAGGAACCTCTTGGGCTGATAGGCACAAGTAGGAGAGAGAAAAAAATATGTATGATATAAATCGTTTCATCATCACTTGGGTGTTACAACTGTTCACTCGTCTTTCCAAATCTACGTTCTCTTTTTTGATAATCCAATATGGCTTCGTAGAACTCCTCTTTCTTGAAATCTGGCCAGCATAGATCTGTGAAATATAATTCAGAGTAGGAGAGTTGCCACATCAGGAAGTTGCTGATACGGTACTCGCCACTGGTTCTGATTAATAAATCTGGATCAGGGATGCCCTTGGTGGTCAGATAGTTGGAGAAAAGTTCATCATTGATGTCTGATGGGTTGATGGCTCCTTTCTGAACATCTTTCGTGATGTTTTTTACGGCATTGATGATTTCCCAACGAGAGGAATAACTGATTGCCAAGATAAGTTTTAATCCAGTGTTTTTTTCTGTCAGTTTCATCGCGTCTTGCATGTTGGTGCGTGTCTTTTCAGACAGGCGATCCCAATCACCGATAACAATGAATCTTACATTGTTTTTGCTGATTTTTTCGATATGTGCTTTCAACGCAGAAGAGAAGATATCCATTAGGGCATCCACTTCGGCAGCCGGACGATTCCAGTTTTCCGTCGAAAATGCATAAAGAGTTAAGTATTCCACTCCGATTTCAGAAGCGGCTTCGGTGACTTTATCGACGGAATCAACACCATTCTGGTGTCCGAAAATTCGGTCGTGTCCTTTTGCCTTTGCCCATCTTCCGTTTCCATCCATGATGATGGCTACGTGACGTGGAACTCTATTTTTATCAATCAATTCTATCTTTGACATATCCTACCTAGAATTTAACTGTCCTACAAGCACCGTTCCTCTTCAACAAATCGAAAGAAAGGAATGCAAATGCGCATGTGTAGTAATCGTTATTTTTAAGCCATGAACGCTCCATCTTATATGGATTGTTCAATATAGTGTTCTTACTTGTTGTCACATCGAAGTCATCCACAAACAACTTACGCATAGACCATTCCACTCCGAAATTCAATCGCTCGCTGATCTTAAACTTATAGCCGACACCGAATGTGAGGTTGAATGTGATCTGGTTGCCACTCCATTGACGATAGTTTGTCAATCCTGGTCCAATTAAAAAGTAGGGTGTGTGGCGTTTCATCTCACGATCCCAATAACTCATTCCGTATTTTATCATGTTGTGCTCGAAATGTAAGCCAACATCCCAAAATCTCTGATCAAAAGAGGCTTGTTGATGATATGGATATACGTCAGAAAAATCATTCGTGTTGCCATGTACCTCTCCACGAATCACACTGACCTTCACCATAAATCGATCTGTGATGTGTGCTCGTATGAGTCCACCGAATGCCAAATCATTGTTCTTGAATATTTTCGTGGAATTTGCATCTCCATTATAATAGGATACACCGCCAAGTACGCCTATCTCTCCTAAAAAATGGGTCTGTGCATTTGCTTGCATCACGAAGCATGTGCATATAGCAATTAGAATATGAATCTTAAATAATTGTCTCTTAATGTACATTATACTCTCTTTAAACGTTTAAAGGGGTAACGTAAAAAAGGGCTTTTTAGTATGTTTCCCTCTCATGTTAACCTTCATTTTAGGATTGTGATGCCTTCCTCATAATCCACAAAACGACCGCAAATTTAATGAAATATTTTTAGTTTGCAATGTCATAATTGTCCTAAATATACTTAAAAAGTTTACATCTGATTGGAAATAAACCATTTTTGCCTCTTTTTTGATAACTTTGCACCTATGGCAGGCTTGTATCTTCATATTCCTTTTTGTGAAAGTCGCTGTTACTATTGTGACTTTTATTCCTCTACATTTAAGGGGAATCGAGACCTCCTGCTCTCTTCTATTCAAAAAGAGTTAAGAGAGAGACGTCAGTATATAAAGGAACCTGTTCGAACCATCTATTTCGGAGGGGGTACACCTTCGCAACTTACAACAGAAGAGATATCTTCTCTTTTGCAAACGATTTTTGATAACTATGATTGTAGGGTTGAGGAACTGACTTTAGAAGCGAATCCGGAAGATCTTGCGGCTGACTATTTGCAGGCTTTGAAATCATTGGGCGTGAATCGTTTGAGTATCGGTGTACAAAGTTTTGACGATGAAGATTTGAAACGTATTAATAGAAGACATACTGCACAAAAGGCTATTGAGGCTGTTCAATTAGCACAACAAATTGGATTTGATAATATAAGTATTGATTTAATTTATGGATTGCCCCAACAGACGTTGATGGGATGGAAGAAGAATATTCAACAAACGATAGATTTGAATGTTCAACACATTTCGGCTTATAGCTTGACGTTTGAGGAGGGAACTATGCTGACGAAAATGCGCGATAGGGGGGAGATCATGGAGGCGGATGAGGAGTTGAGTTTTGAGATGTTTAAACTGTTGAGACAAACTCTTTCAGAGAACGGATATGTGCCCTATGAAATTTCTAATTTCGCCCTTCCTGGCTATGAGTCGAAACATAACTCATCGTATTGGAATTATGTGCCTTACTTAGGGGTGGGCCCTTCTGCCCATTCGTTTGATGGGCAAAGTCGTAGGTGGAATATAGCAAACAGTCGACTATACATTTCAAAGATGGCTGATGGTGATACCTATTATAATATGGAGATGCTTGATAACTTCACTCGTTACAATGAATATGTCATGACAGGGTTAAGGAAGAAAGAGGGAGTGGATATTGCAGTGTTGGAAACCCTCTTTGGAAAGGATTTGAGAGACTATTTTCTTCGGATGATTGATGCATATATAAAGGAGGAAAAGGTGATAAAAGAAGGACAACACTATTATTTTTCGGAAGATGGAATTTTTATTTCGGATTATATAATTGAGGAACTCTTTTGGATGGAGTAAAGGTGAGTTCTATTCCATGGGGTGCATTGATAGAATCCACCTGAAAAAGTTTGCAGGCAGAATGCTTGTTAAGCGGAAAGGGTAGAGCCGATGTGTAGAATTGATACATATCGGCTCTATTGTTTTTTTTTTCGTAGGTTGAGGCTATGAAAATGTTTTTGGGAGAAATAAATATATTTTTTACCTTTGCAGTGTAAAATTTATAAAACATGTCGGTTGCAATATTCCCAGGAAGTTTTGATCCTTTTACGATTGGTCACTATTCAGTAGTAATGAGAGCATTGTCTTTCGTGGATAGGGTGATTGTCTCTATAGGTGTGAACGAAGCCAAGAGGACACTTTTTAGCGTTGAGAAACGTGAGGAGATTGTTCGAAAGGTGTTCAAAGACGAACCTCGCGTCACTGTGAAGAGCTATGATTGCCTTACAGTGGATTTTGCAAAACAGATAGGGGCAACTATTATATTAAGAGGTAGTCGTTCCATTCAGGATTTTGAGTATGAAAGAACCATCGCGGATGCCAATCGACATATATCCGGCATCGACACTGTGTTGTTGTTTACGGAACCACAACACTCTTTCATAAGCTCCACTGTTGTTCGTGACGTGCTGAAATATGGTAAGGACATTACCTGTTTCCTCCCACCTAATGTGACGGAGGAGGATTTGAGAGTTTAAACCGAATTTGTGGAATCATTGAAAAACAAAAAAGTAAAAGATGAATAACATAAATGTTAGTAAGGCGGAATGGCTATGCGCAGCGTTGATTGATTTTTTGCCAATAGCCATTTTGAATAACCTTCCTCATATAGTGTATAATATTATTACTGCGGTTTCTTATAGTTCCTATTTTAAAACTGGGGAAGGTTCATGGCATAATCCTGTGGATGCCGTCTTATCCAATAAAATTTCTCTTATTCTTATGGTCCTGTCAGCTGTATATCTGTTGACGAAGGATGCCTTTGGAATATGCTTGGGCAAACGCATTATGGGTATAAAACTACAGAGAGAGGGAAATGATGTAGGTATGGCATTCTGTTTGCTGCGCAATTTGCTGCTTGCGGTATTTTTCATGAGATGTTTTACCCTGACTGGCGATCCAGTAAACATTGGTAATTTTTCGAGAAATATATTTTTCATTTATTGTGTTGCTGAATTGGTGTGTGTGAAATTTACCAATAAAACCATAGGAGATAACATTTTCCAACTACAATTGGTAAGGGACGAGAACTTTGTTCCTAGTAAGATTAACAATCGTACTAATTGCTTAATTGTTACCTGCATCTTATTTGCAATGTATCCGAACTTTTTTTTGCCTAATTTTGCAGTAAATCATTTACATGAATCACTTCAAAAGTTAGTGTTTTTTATTCCTGCATTGATTCAAGTAATTGCCTTCTCATACTTGTTTTTCAAACTGATTCAACCAAAGGCGTTCAGGAGGACAGCTATTATCTTGTTTTTTTTAGTACAATTTGGAATGCTGTTTGTTAGAATTACAACTAGACTTCGTTGGTGATAAAGTACGTTAATCAAAAAATGATATAGATGAATAAATTAAATAAATATAGCCGATTGTTGGCGTCGTACATCGATTTTGTTATTCTGATGAATTTAATTGGAATAGCTAATCTTTTAATAGGAGTTGTAGAAGATAGAGGCAGCAAACTCCTGTTAGCCATTGTATTATATGTGATAATTGGTTTCTTATATGTTTTTAAAGACACGTTCTTCGGTGATGCTAGCCTTGGGAAACACTTGCTGGGCTTGAAATTGGAGAGTACGGTGAAAAATCCGAATCCCAACAGCACACCCAATCTTCGACTTAGAAATTTATTTGGTTGCTTGGTGATTTTCATATATATGATATATGTTTTATCGAATGATCGCTTTGCAAACATAGTTCTTCTAATCTTCGCGGTTTTCAATCTTATCCTATTTTGTTTTAGACCACATAAAAAACTGGGCGATGACCTTGCAAGAGTGCAAGTGGTGGAAGATCCAGACAATAAAATCTGGGAAAATATCGATACATGGAAAAAGAATGCTTATGTTGCAATTGTTACTGTCTTGCTGTCGGTACCATTGATAGAAGTTCTTAAACCTATAATATCGACTATTTCCAGAATTGGTTGGAGTCGGCCGACTGGACTCATGGCACTTGAAATGGTATTACGAGGTGGCCTCAGCGTATTGGTATTCTACTTATTCTATCAAATCAATGTCAAATTCGTAGACAATGCGTTGTTGAAGAAATTGATGGTTGTATGCGCTTTTGTAAGTATGTTATGTTCTTTGACTCGCGATATATATATTGTTATCCTATTTTAATTCCATTTCGACAAATAACCAACAAGATTTTATTGTAAAATAACAAAATCCTGCACACACACATATTTGTATTCCCAAGAGGAGTTTGCTTTTATGGAAACTCCAATTTTATCAGCGATTCTTCCTTCTTGTCCGATGATGGCTTTTCGATGTCCCAATTCTGATGAATTTTCATCCACCAAAAATTGAATTAGAAAGTCTAATGCAGCATCTTTGGTAGAGGTTCTTGCAGAGATGTTTTCACTCACGTATTGAGTGTTTTTGACAAATCGTTTGATTCTCGTGGAGAATGATTCTCCGTTAGGAGAGTTGTGTGAGAATTGTTTGTTGGCTATCATCTCTTCTGCATGATAGGTTGCTGCGTCATAAAGTTCTTTGAGAGGGGTAAACATTGGCATGTTTCTGGTCTTCTCCAAGTCGCTGTATAAAGATTGAGTATATTGGTTGTCTATCCCTTTTTGTTTTAGATAAGGGGTGAGGTACTCTTGCGCGAATCGTTTTCCATCCAATCTGGCTAGGTTGCATAGAAGGATCATTCGTTTTTCGTCGTCAGTCATATAATCTTCGTGAGCGGCGGTGTTGGCGTATGCTATCTCTTCCTCTGTAAACAGATGAGTCTCTTTTTGAGGCGTTTTGTCGTCTGTTTTCCCTTGCTCATTCTCTTTGTTTCCTGAATTTCCCTCGTCGTCATGTTGGGTGGAATGGTCGTTTTCCAATAAATCCTCATGGCAAGAGGTGCCTAAGAATAGGAATAATGGCATCAATAGGATTATCTGTATTAGTCTGTTTTTTTTCATGATGTGCGTTATAAAAAGTTAGTTCTTCGTGTTTTGCGTTTATGTGTGCAAACTATGCAATTTTTTTTGACTTTGCAAGTGTTAGGACTGAAAAATTAAGTTGGACTCAGCTTTTGGTCGCTTGAATAGGATTTATAGAACCTAGCATAGAAATGAGGCGTTGAGGGTTGTGAAATTACTGACCCCAAAATATTTTTTATTTAACTTTTTTTATATATTTGCGGAATGGATATAGTATTTCGTTTTACCATTATTACAACTAGTTGGAGTTTAGGAAACCATATAGTTGTGAGATGTATTGATAAAAAAACAAAAAGACATGAATAGGTATATAAAAATTTTCATTGGATGTCTGTTGTCAACTATATCGTTGTCTGTGTATGGACAGCGAAGTTGGTCGAATGCAAGTTACATTCCAATTTCCATTAATTCAGGTAACCCTACTTTCCCATATCCTCAGTTTTTAGAGTATAAGAAGGGTAAGACCTTGGCGAAATACAATGCTGAAGGAGTTACTCATGCGGATATGGAAAAGACAGGACGAGAGGCTTATGAGATTATGAGTCACCGCTGTCGATACGATGGTGGTACCCATTGTGGTGTGCCATACATTACATTCAACAACTTCCGTAAGTTGGGAAATGCTGAGATGCCTCAGGGTGGTGCAGAGTTCTGTACGGAAGGTGATGGATATATGTTGTTGGCTGCGGCTATCTTCGCAGATCAGCCTACCTTTAATGGATTGTGGATGTGGATTCATGACAATCGTATTCCCCATCGCGTTAGATATCAGGATGGTCGTGTGAGACTTCCCAACTATGAGTTTGGCGGTGGATTGCCTATCTGTTATGCCTTAGAGGGAAGTACAGAGGAAAACCATGGTTCGGCAACTGATGGTGATGATGATATTGCTATGGCTCTGCTCATCGCATACAAACAATGGGGTGAGTTTATGATGCAGGATGGCAAGCAAGTCTTGGATTATAATGGCAAACCAATTTCGTATAAGGAAGCTGCAGAAGATTTTTTGAAAGCGTTTGTCGATACGTTTTCTTATACTTCCGTAAATGGCAACGGCACACTTTACAATGGAGGTCATATGAGTGGTGACATCGGTGTCGATGGATATGTGAAAGGAGGAAACAAGGGTCATGAGGTCTCTTCGTGGAGAAATACCCAAACGACCTATCCAGATATCTCTCAGTTTAGTAATATCAGTGGGGGTGGCGGTGACGGCAATACACATACCGACTATTGTGCCCCTGCCTATTACAATGAGTTCGCTAAATGGTTTGAGAGTGGGGACGTACAGGCGAATGATTGGCAGATTGGTCAGTATAAGCGTGCAGAGGCATCTTCCGATTGGTTGATAGGGCAAGCTTATAGACAAGGGTTGGTTTCTAGTATCGGTACGACAAACATGGCTACGGATGGACAACCCACCTTTACCAATTTTAGTGAGGGAGAGGATTTTCGTACGATGTGGCGTATGGCACAAAATTATTTGTGGCATGGCGAACCTGAATATAATTGGAATCCTAAGACCCATCAGATTGAGAGTGGAACAAACAGCTACGAGTATGATATGGCCCTTCGTGCTGCGGGTATTATGAAGGAACCTCCAGCACAAAATGGAGGAGGTATTTGGTGTAGTAAGTTGGGAGCTTCGCCCGACCCAGGACAACCATCTTTCTTTGGTCCTTCACAGATTAAGATGTGTTATGATATTAATGGAGGAGTGTTGTCGCATTATGGTGCCAACTATGCATTAGGTTGTTCGGCTCCTGCGGTTGTACTGAGTGAAGATCTGGATCTTATTGCAGATCTGTATCGTCAAAGTGAGTTGATGTGGGATGATGCATCAGGAGAGTCTTCTTCTCTATCCGATGATGATAGGTATATTAATAGTATGCCAAAATATTTCCACGGATGGTTCCGTTGCTTGGGTCTGTTGATCCATACAGGTAACTGGCACGCACCAAGTGATATGAAGTCTGCTGCTAACATGAAGGTATATATGTCGGTGGATAAGACATACGCTTATGTTGACGATGCAATTGACTATACGGTACAATATCGTAACTATGGTACAGCTGACGCAACAAACGTAAAAATTGAAACAGAAATAGATCCTAACTATGAGGTGGTCAGTATTTCCAATGGAGGTACGTTCAGCGGTGGTAAAATCGTTTGGAATATTGGAACGGTACCTGGTTTCAAAACAGGACATTTGAATGAGACAATCGACTCAGTGTCATTTAAAGTGATTGCAAAAGACACGCTTAATCCTCGTATTTGTTTGACAAGTACCATTTCGGGTTCAAACTTTGAAGATTGGGTAAGCAATGAGTATCCTAACCATGCTACTTATACGATGGAACGTAACTGCGTGGATATTCTAGCGAATAGAACGTTGAAAATTGAGAAAAAGGCTAGTCGAACATGTCTTAACCCAGGTGATGTGGTGACATTCACCGTCAATTTCTCTAATAGTTCAGAAGGAGGAGAGGCATCATGGTTGAATGGTGGACGTGACCACGTCAATCTATCGTATGGAAACACTGTTATGGAAGCTTATGGATTCCGTCAGTTCTATCGCTTCTGGAATGATGCTCACGAGGCATACATTGATTTAGGAAACTACCGAATGTCTTACTTTATGAACGATGGAACGGCTATCGGTTTGTATGATGCAACAGAAAACCCAACAGGTTGGACGTTCCAGTTGGATAATGGTATTGATATGGCGAAGTATGGTTGGATGCCTAACGGTGCAACGACTAAATTTACATATCAAAAACTGCCAGTCGGTAGTGATGAACATGGAAAATGGAATCAGCGAATTATGATTCAGTTCCCTAAGACACTGATGGCAACGACAACGCATGTGTATGACAAGTTGGATTCAAAATATCTGCTTCATAAAGGAGGTTGGGGACCATGTTTCTTCCGTACGGTTTTGAAGACGAATCCTGCACAGGAGGTGCCAAATCGTGTGGCAGACGATTGGTCGTACGATGCTAAGCTGGATATTAAAAATTTGGATGGTCAAGCTCAGATATATACACTTATAACACCAAACTTCGCGGATTATAACAACTTGGGTTATGAAGTCAAAACCCATTCTCGGTATGCTTGTGACCCATTGAATAATGACAATTTCGATCGTGTGTTGGTGGAAGAGTTTGATGGATATACATGGCGACGAATCATAGGTCGTGGACCACTTCCAGGTCGTGAGGCTTATGATGTCACGGTGGTTGATACTATTCCGTATGAATTGGAATGGGTGAAATGGGTAGATAGTACAGCTTTAAAGAATGATAATGGTGATAAGATAAAAGCCACATATACGCCTGCTTCTAATCCTAAGAGTGCAGGTTACACGGGAATTGTAAAATGGACTGTCCCTGTTATGTTGGTCGGTGAAGAAGATAAGTTATCTTACATCTGTAAAGCTCGTGATTTGGGTTGCCCAGATGCAGATGATCAGTATTATATGAACGTTGCATGGATTTCGTCCAAGACAGATTCTCCAGACTCTTCTCAGGTTGAGTTGATGACTTCTTGTTCTGAATTGCCTCCAGTGATAGATCCTCAAGCCTCTTTGTTTAAGACTGCAAATAAGAAAAAGGCAGAGATTGGAGAAACGGTTTCCTATAAGTTGAAGTTCGTCAATACCGAAGGTACTCGTGTTGAGGCTAATTGTAAGAGCACAAGTGACTGGGTGGCTCTTGGAAATGCATCTCTTCCATCTGTTGGCTCAAAAGGTTTGATCCTTTCTAAGGATGGTGCAGCTGGTGGTGCTCCAAAATATTCATACGGAAAGGATGGTAGTGTTTATCTTACTGTTAATAAGGCATCTAATTCATCGTCGTTATTTGCTGTCCTACGTTATGTGAGTGGAACACCAGGAGAGTCTAATTTCAAAGGTGTGTGTGTCCAATTGAATATTAACAACGATGGAGATCATAATTTGGGATATGCAGTTTATAATAATGGAACCTTAATCGAGAAGAGACAGGGATGGAGTGATGCGGTTCAGTTCCCAGGTTCTTCAGATGAGCCAACCTTTATGTTGAAATTAATAGGCGACCATCTATATTTATATTGTAACAATGAAGATGATGAATGGTCAACACCATTGAAGGATTGGTCTGGTTTGACTTCTGCTGGTCCAGGTTATTTTGGTGTGTATACGGGAAGAAATAATAATGATCCTCAGTTGACGAAATTTATCACTGAACTTGATTATGCTTTTGATATCACTCTTTATGATGATATTCCGACAGAACTGGCGAATATTGATAATATCTCGGATGGTGGTACATATAATGCTTCCAAACGACGTATCACATGGCCTACTGTCGCTTCTGACAAAAATTCTGCTTTGGCTCCGGGCGATAGTATTATTCGCACATTCACTGCTGATGTGGACAACTGCAATAAATACATCACCAACATGGGTCTTGCCACCGTCTATGGCCTTGATACTCTCAAGGTACTTAATACCATTGAGTGTGGTGCAGAGGAAGAGTGCAAACTTATTAGTGTGTCGCTCGAGGCTGCTGAAACAGAGTTCTGCGAAGGCGATTCTGTCCTTCTTAAAGCATTCTACGATGATGGTATGGATGGCTCTCGCTACTTGTGTGAATATTTCTTGAATGGTGTCTCTTTGGGTAGTGCATCCTACAAGGCCACATTCTATGCGAAAGAAGGTGGTGAATATTATGTGGTGGTGAAGAGTCCTGTCGACCCTACTTGCTATATGGAGACGAAGAAGGTTCAATTGAAGATGAATCTTCGTCCAGTAGCTGAACATTTCGATCTAAGTCTGCTCTGCGTGAACCTTCCTCTGAACGAGAATGCTTCGTATTCGCAGATGATCAGTACTATTGAAAATGGATTGCAAAATGGATTAACATATAGATGGGTGGATGACCAAAGTGGGGTGCCTTCTATCTATCCTAATGTGTCATTGTCGACAATAGGTACTTTTGAAAAGAAATATTATATCTACACTGAACAGGGTTGCGCTAGTGATACAGCTACTCTTATGTATACAGTGGAGGATACTGCTTTGGTAAAACTCTCTGATGTCTCAATCTGCGCTGGCCAAAGCGCTACTCTAGAGGCACCATACGACGCAAGTTACACCTACGCATGGAGCAATGGCTCGTCCAACGACACGATGGTGACCGACCAAGCCGGCACCTACTCGGTTGTGGTGACGACGGCAGCGGGCTGTGAGTCTCACGCATCGGCCAAGGTGACCGTGGCAGACAAGTTGGAGGTGGATCTGGGCGAGAACACGACGGTCTGCAAGGCGGATCTTCCATACGTGCTGGACGCAACGAGCAACTACGATAGCTTCGAGTGGAGCGACGGAACGACCGAACAGACGCTGAACGTCACAGAGACTGGTACCTACAAGGTAAAGGTGACACAAGGAACCTGCAGCGGAGAGGGCGAGGTGACAATCACAGTATCGACGGTCGATGAC